>JAEUGX010000013.1 GCA_016795545.1 Opitutaceae bacterium | reverse complement strand
GCCACGGAGACCACCCTCGACATCCGGCGCGTGCTCGACACGTTGCCGCACCGCTACCCGTTCGTGATGATCGACCGTGTCGTCGAAATCAACGAAACCGACCTCGTCGCCATCAAGAATGTCACGATCAACGAGCCTTTCTTTCAGGGCCACTATCCCGGCAATCCGGTCATGCCCGGGGTTCTCCAGGTGGAGGCGATGGCGCAGGCGGCCGGCATCCTGCTCCTGCGGCGGGCCAACATCGAGAACAAGACCGCCCTGTTCATGAGCTGCGACAAGGTCAAGTGGCGCAAGCCGGTCCGACCTGGCGACCAGCTTCTGATCAAGGTCAAGATGACCAAGCTGCGCGGCACGATTGCCTGCGCCGAGGGCGAGTGCTCGGTCAACGGGCAGGCGGTGTCGTCGGCCGACCTGATGTTCGCCGTCGTGGACAACAGCGAGATCGACTAGCCCATGCCCCGCCAAATCCACGCCACGGCCATCGTTGAGCCCGGGGCCGAACTGGGCGAAGAGGTTGTGATCGGCGCCTACGCCTACGTCGGCGCGCAGGTCCGCCTCGGGGCCGGCACCGTGCTGCATCATCACGCCGTCGTCGAGGGCAACACCGCGCTGGGCGCCCAGTGCGAGGTCTTCCCCTTCGCCTGCATTGGCGCCAAGACCCAGGACCTCAAGTACCGCGGCGGCAATCCCGGCGTCCGCATCGGGGACCGCAACGTCTTCCGCGAGTACGTCAGCGTGCACGGCGCCACCAAGGACGGCGAATTCACCGTGCTCGGCCACGACAACACGATCCTGGCCTACAGCCACGTCGCCCACGACTGCCAGCTGGGTAGCCACATCGTGGCCAGCAATTCCGTCGGCCTGGCGGGCCATGTCGTCGTCGAGGACCACGTGGCCCTCGGCGCCAAATGCGGCGTGCACCAGTTCTGCCGCATCGGCGCCTACGCCATGGTCGGGGCCATGTCGAAGATCGTCCAGGACGTGCCGCCCTACATCATCGCGGACGGCATCCCGGCCATCGCGCGCTCAATCAACAAGGTGGGGCTGGAGCGCAACGGCTTCGCCCCCGATCGGCTCGAGGCGATCAAGCAGGCCTTCCGCGTTTTCTACCGCGCGGGCCACAACCGCACCCAGGCCTTCGAGCAGATGCACGCGCATCCGCTCGGCCAGAGCGCCGATTTCCAGCACTTCCTCCGGTTTGTCGAACGCAGCGAACGCGGGGTCGTCGCCGGACGCTGACCGGATCGCCCGCGCCGGCGTCTACCGCGACAGCTCCCCGAGCTCCGCCAGCAGCTCGTAGCTGTAAAGCCCGGTCCGGTGCCCGTCGCTAAACTCGAACCGGATCGCGTAGTTGCCGATCCGCTCCCAGCCGGTCACCTCGACTCCGACGTGATTCTGCGGCGCCTCGCCGCCGTACTGGTGCCCGAAAATGTCCCGCTCCCCGCGCACCTGCGCACTGGGCGAGGCGGCCCGGAGCGTGGCGAACGAGATGAAACTCTCCCGGCCGTCGTCCCAGCGGATGGCGACCTCGGTGCCGATGAGCTGGATGTCCGTGGGGGTCTGCATGGGAGGAGGGTGGGGCGGCTCCGGGGCCGCCGCCCCACAGCTATTAGCAAGCGGACGGGGAAGTGAAGCCCGGAAAATAGCCGCGCCCGAGGTTTACTCGGCGGCCGCGGTGGTTAGTGTCCTGCCTATGAGTTCGCCCGCTTCCGCCCTGCCGCATGTCGTGGTGCTCGGCGCCGGCTTCGGCGGTCTGTTCTTCGCCAAGGCGTTTCCTTCCCACCTCGCCCGCGTCACCGTCGTCGACCGGCAGAATCACCACCTCTTCCAGCCGCTGCTCTACCAGGTGGCGACGGCCGGCTTGTCCGCACCCGACATCGCGCAGCCGATCCGCTCGATCCTACGCGACAAGCCGAACCTGGCCGTGCTCATGGCCGAGGTGCGCGGCATCGACCTCACCGGGCGCCGCGTGGAACTCGACCACGGCACCCTGGATTTCGACTACCTGGTCATCGCCCTCGGGGGACGGACGACCTATTTCGGCCACGATGACTGGGAACCCTTCGCTCCGGGCTTGAAAACGCTCGATGACGCCGTGCGGCTGCGGCGGAACATGCTGCTGGCGTACGAGCGCGCCGAGGCGGAAAGCGACCCGGCCCGCCGGCAGGAGCTCATGACCACGGTCGTGGTCGGCGGCGGCCCGACGGGCGTCGAGCTGGCCGGCACGTTCGCGGAGCTGGCCCGCACCGTCCTCTACCGCGACTTCGACCGCATCGACCCGCGGCAGGCCCGCATCATCCTGGTGGAGGGCGGACCCCGGATCCTCGCGACCTTCCCGGAGGACTTGTCCGCGAGCGCCCAGCGCCAGCTCGCGGACCTGGGCGTCGAGGTGCGGCTCAACACCCGCGTCACCGCGATCCGCGCGGGCGAGGTCGAACTCGACGGTGCACGGCTGCACGCCGGCAACATCGTCTGGGCCGCCGGCGTCGGCGCCAGCCCCGTCACCCGTTCCCTCGGCGTCGAGCTCGACCGGGCCGGGCGCATCAAGGTACGGCCCGACCTGAGCGTCCCGGGGCATCCCCGGGTCTTCGCGGTGGGCGACCTCGCCGCCCTCACCGACCGGAATGGGGTGGTCGTCCCCGGCGTCTGCCAGGGCGGCATGCAGGGCGGCGCGCATGTGGCCCGGCTGCTGGCCTACGAACTCGCCGTCGGCCCCCGGCGTCCGGAGGAGCGCGAGGCGTTTGCCTACCATGACAAGGGCAACATGGCGACGATCGGGCGTTCCAAGGCCATCGCGCAGATCGGCCGGCTGCACCTCAGCGGCCTGCCGGCCTGGGTGGCCTGGCTGGGCGTGCACCTGATCTTTCTCCTCGGGTTGCGCAACCGGCTCTCGGTCTTCCTGAGCTGGGTGCATTCCTACTTCACCTACCGTCGCGGCGCCCGCATCATCCTGGGCCGGGACGCGCCGGGCTCCTAGCGGCCCGGCCCGCCTACCACGCGTCCGCCTCCGGCGGCGCGGGCCGGCCGGGCTTTTTCAGCCGCCCCTGGAAGCTGCGGTCGATCTCCTCCACCTCCGGCTCGGGGATGCGCGTGAAGGCGATCCGCATGGGGGCGTGCTGCGTCGCGCCGTGCGCGCCGCCGAAGTAGACGGTGTTCTTCCCCAGCACCTTGTTCAGGTGGTCGACCGCCGAGTAAAGCCGGTCGTGCGCCCGCTCCTTCTCCAACGCGAACAGGTCGGGCGTGTGCTGCCGCATCGCCAGCAGGTCCGTCAGCAGCACCCCGATGCGCAGCGGCGGGCGCCGGCGGCAGCCGGCCGGCCTCCGCTCCCAGAGCTGGTTGAGCGCGTGCGTCAGCTCGATCGTGTCCTGGGTCTCGGTCAGCCGCAGGTCGTCGCTCCAGTGCGTGCCGTCCGTAAAGTCGACCGACACCCGCAGCCCGCGCGCATAACGCCCGCCATGGCGCAGGCGCATCGTCGCCTTCTGCAGCAGACGGTGCAGCACCGCGCGCGCCGCCTCGGCGTGCCGCAGCTTGGGCGGCAGCACGTGCCCGTGGCCGAGCTGGCGGCTTTCCTCCGCGGGAAAGGGGACGTCCTCGCCGTGCAGCAGGCGGTGCATGCGCTCCCCGACCACCCCGCGCCACACCCCACGCCACACCCGGAGGTCGGCCGCGTACAGCTTGGCGACGGTGTCGATGCCCCGCGCCCGCAGGCTCCGGCCCAGGTTGGGGCCGATCCCGCTGATGTCCTCGATCTGCAGGTGCTGCAGCTTGGCCGGCACGTCCGCGTCCTCCAGCACCACCAGTCCGTCGGGCTTCTGCAGGTCCGAGGCCACCTTCGCCAGCAGCCAGGTCGACGCGATGCCGATCGAACTCCGCAGCAGCGGCCCGACCTCCTCCGCAATCCGCGCCTTGATCCGCCGGGCCACCGCTTCCGCGGCGGCTCGGCCGGCGAACCGCGGGGTCAGCCGGCAGGTCACCTCGTCGATGGACTGCACCTTCTCGATCGGCAGGCAGGACTCGATCGCGTCCCGCAGCCGGCGGTGATAGCCGATGTAGGTCTCGGGCCGCGCCTCCACGATCCGGATTTCCGGGCATAGCCGGCGGCCTTCCGCCACCCGCAGGTTGCGCTTCAGCCCGGCCGCCTTCGCCTCGAGGCTGACCGCGATGAACCCCGTCGTCTCGGCCAGCACCGGCACGATCCCGACCGGCCGGCCGCGCAGCTCCGGCCGCTCCTGCTGCTCCACCGAGGCGAAGAAGGAGTTGAAGTCGATGGTGAGGTACCGCAGCGGCACGCGGCCAATCTCGCCGGCGCCGGCCCGCTGTCAAAAGGGAAGGCTGCCGCGGCCGACCCAGCCCGGCAGGAAGCGCCTCCGCTCCGCGGTCAACGCGGCCGGCAAATCCCCTTCGCCGCGCCGCTTGCATCGCCGTCAGCCGCCGGCCGTCCCGGGCCGGGGACTGCGCTGGGCGCGCGAACGGCGCGGCAGCAAACGGGGGCGCGCGCCCGCAATTGCCATCCGTAGTCCCCGGGCTGCGCCGGTGCGTCCGGCCATGCCGACGCGTATTTTAGTTGAAGAAGCGGCGGAAGTGGCCAATCACTCGGCTGTCTGGCGCGAACTCGCTCGCGACCGGACACCTACCAGTCCAACCCCCGCCGGATCGAGGCCTGATCGCCATGCGACAAGCACTACAGTTCCACCGCCCTGGCGCCGTCTCGGCGCCGCCGCTGCCTGTCGGTTCTTCCCCGGGAAAAACCGTCGGAGCGGAATGAACAGCATCCTGGATTTTTCCCGCGCCAAGCGCGCGGAGCAACCGATCGTCTTGATCGCCGCCTACGACGCGCAGATGGCGCGCCTGCTCGCCGGCACCGACGCCGACGCGATCCTGGTCGGCGACAGCGTGGCCATGGTCGTGCACGGGCATCCGTCGACCGTGCATGCCACGACGTCGATGATGGCCGCCCACACCGCGGCGGTCCGGCGCGGCGCGCCGGACGTGTTTGTGGTCGCCGACCTGCCCTTCCTGAGCACCCGCTCCGGCCGCGACGCCGCCGTGCTGGCCGCCGGCGAGCTGATGCGGGCCGGTGCCTCGGCCGTGAAGGTCGAGGGGCTGCGGGGACACGAGGACGTCATCGCGCACCTGGTGGAAAGCGGCATTCCCGTCATGGGCCATCTCGGGCTCACCCCGCAGTCCGTGCACCAGCTCGGCGGGCACCGGGTGCAGGGTCGCACCCCCGAGGCCGCCGCCCGGCTGCTGGCCGACGCGGCGACCCTCGAGCGGCTGGGCGCCTTCGCCCTCGTGCTCGAATGTGTGCCGGCCGAACTGGCGGCGGCAGCCAGCCGCGCGGTTGCCATCCCGGTGATCGGCATCGGCGCCGGCGCGGCCACCGACGGCCAGGTGCTCGTCCTGGCGGACCTGCTCGGCCTGGACGCCGAGTTCCGGCCGCGGTTCGCGCGGCGCTACGTGGAGGGGCATGAGATCGTGCGCGAGTCGGTCAACGCCTTCGTGCGCGACGTCCGCGCGGCGCGCTTCCCCGCGCACGAGGAGGTCCTCGCGTGAAGGTCTGCGATTCCCTGGCGGAGTGGCGCGAGAAGCGGGCGAGCGACCGGTTCACGGGCCAGACGGTGGGCTTTGTGCCGACCATGGGCGCGCTCCACGACGGGCACCGCACCCTGCTGCAGCGCGCGCGCGAGGAGAATGCCCGCGTTATCCTCAGCATCTTCGTCAACCCGACCCAGTTCGACGACCCCAACGACCTCGTGCGCTACCCGCGCAGCCTCGAATCCGACCTGGCCGTCGCCGCGGGCCTCGCCGACTACGTGCTGGTGCCGACCGCGAAGGAGATCTATCCGGACAGCTATCACTACCGGGTCTCCGAGTACGAATTGAGCCGCCGTCTCGAGGGCGCGCACCGCCCGGGGCATTTCGACGGCGTGTTGACGGTCGTGCTGAAGCTCCTGCACCTCGTGCAGCCGCGGCGGGCCTATTTCGGGGAGAAGGACTGGCAGCAGCTCCAGCTCGTGCGCGGCATGGTGGAGGCCCTCTTCCTCCCGGTGGAGATCGTGCCGTGCCGCACCGTGCGGGAGGCCGACGGCCTCGCCCTCAGCTCGCGCAACCGCCGGCTTTCGCCCGCGGCCCGCGCCGTGGCGCCGCAGTTCGCCAAGATCCTGCGCGCCTCGGGCAGCGCCGCGGCGGCCGTGCCGGCGCTCCAGGCGGCCGGCTTCGAGGTGGATTATGTCGAGGACCGCGCGGGCGTCCGGCTCGGGGCGGTGCGAATCGAGGGCGTGCGGCTGATCGACAATGTCCGGCTCTAACCTCCTCTGCGTGCTCACGGGATCGATCGCCGCCTACAAGGCCTGCGAGGTCGTGTCGCAGCTCGTGCGGCGGGGGCACCGCGTCCGCGCCGTCGCGACCCCGTCCGCACTGCGTTTCGTCGGCCCCGCCACCCTGGAGGGCCTGACCGGCGCGCCGGTGCTGTCGGACCTTTTTGCGCCCGGCGCGGCCCTGGAGCACGTGCAGCTCACGCGCTGGGCCGACCTCGTCCTGGTGTGCCCGGCCACCGCCCACACGCTGAACCGTTTCGCCGCCGGCCTGGCCGACGATCTTCCGGGCGCGCTGTTCCTCGCCCATGACCGGCGCAAGCCCTGGCTCGTGGCGCCCGCGATGAACCCGCAGATGTGGAGCCATCCGGCGTGCGTCGCCGCCGTCGATCGGCTCCGGGAGTGGGGCGTCCGCTTTCTGCCGGTGGGGGAGGGGCGCACCGCCTGCGGGGAGGACGGCGCGGGCCGCCTCGCCGAACCGGCGGACATCGTCGCCGCCGTCGAGGCCGCGCTGGGCGCCGGACCCGGGGCGGCGGCGGGGGAGGAGGGTCGGACCTGGCCCGTCTTCCATCCCGACGGCGCGCCCGATGCGGCGGCGCCGCGCCCGCGGCTGCGGATCCTGGTGACCAGCGGCGGCACCTCCGAGCCGCTCGACGGGGTGCGGGTCCTCACCAACACCAGCACCGGCCGGACCGGCGCGGAACTGGCGGACCACCTGGCCGGGCGCGGCCACACGGTCGTGCTCCTGCGCGCGCGGACCGCGGTGCCGTCGCGCCCGCCGGTGCGGGAGGAGACCTTCTTCACGTTCGCCGACCTCGATGCGGCGCTGGCGCGGTGGCTGGCGCAGGAATCGTTCGATGCCGTGATCCACGCGGCGGCCGTCGGCGATTTCGCCATCGACACCATCGTCGCCGGCGGCGTGGCACGGCCCGCCGGCGACGGCAAGCTCGACTCCGACGTCGCGCCCGTGCTGCGCCTGCGGCCCAATCCCAAGCTGGTCGACTCCCTGCGGGCGCGCAGCCGGAATCCCGACGTGCGCATCGTGGCGTTCAAGCTCACCCACGGCGCCGGCCCGGCCGAGGCCGAGGCGGCGGTCGAGGCGCTGTTCCTGCGCTCCGGCGCCGATCTGGTCGTGCACAACGACCTGTCCCACCGGATGCCGGGCGGGGAGTTCCCCGCCGCCATCCACGGGCCCGACGCGGCGCCGCCGGTCCACTGCGCCACCCGCCAGGACCTCGCCGCCCGCCTGGAGCAGGCCCTCCTGGCCGCGGCGCCCGCCCCTTCCCTCAACCCCTGACGCCATGCTGCTCTGTCTCGACGTAGGCAACACCCAGATCCACGGCGGAGTCTTCGAAGGCGAACGCCTCCGCTGCCAGTTCCGCAAATCCACGCACCCGACCGATTCGGCCGACGAGCTCGGGATCTTCTTCACCGCGGTGCTGCGGGAGAACGGCGTCGACCCGCGCGCGGTGCGCCGCACCGCCATCTGCTCGGTCGTCCCGGCGGCCCTGCACGCGCTCCGCGGCGCCTGCAGCAAGTACTTCGGGCGCGAACCCTTCGTGCTCCAGGCCGGGGTGAAGACCGGCCTCAAGGTGCGCTACCGCAACCCGCACGAGGTCGGCGCGGACCGCATCGCCGGCGCCGTCGCGGCCATGCTGCGGCATCCCGGCAAGGACCTGCTGGTCGTGGACTGCGGCACGGCCACGACGCTCGACGTGGTGACGGCGGCGGCCGACTACCTGGGCGGCGTGATCCTGCCCGGCGTGGGCGTCTCCGCGGCCGCCCTGGCCGGGCACACCGCCAAGCTCCCGCGGGTCGAGATCGCCCGGCCGGAGGCGGCGCTCGGCCGGACGACCATTGAAAGCATCCAGTCCGGCCTTTTCCACGGCCACATCGGCGCCATCCGCCACATCCTCGAGGCGCTGCGCCGGGAGGCCTTCCCGCACGTCCAGCCGCGCATCATCGGCACCGGGGGCTTCGCCCGGATGTTCGAGGGGGAGGGGCTCTTTGACGAGATCGTGCCGGAACTCGTGCTCTGGGGACTCCGCCACGCAGAGGCCATGAACCGGGAGGAGCCCGCGCCCGCCGGGCCGCGGGCCGGCGCTTGAGGCCGCGGGCGAGTTTGATTGCACCGCGCGCGAAAATTCCTCCCCTGGCCCCGTGACCACCGCCGCACCGCCCGTCTTTACCCCCGCCGAACTCGACGCCGAGGCCGACCGCCTGTTCCGCGCCCTGCTGTCCGTCGACTGCGAGCCGGGCCGGCGCTGGGACTACGCCGCCTGCCGCGGCCTCGCCCCGCTGACGCTCGAGATCAACCGGCTCAAGCGCGAGCAGGACGCGGTGATCCTCACCCATTCCTACGTCGAGCCGGAGATTATCTACGGCGTGGGCGACGCCAAAGGCGACTCCTACTACCTGAGCCTGAAGGCGCGCGACTCGCGCGCCCGGAAGATCGTGTTCGCCGGGGTCGTGTTCATGGCCGAGACCGCGAAGATCCTCTCGCCCGCCGCCGTGGTGGTCGTGCCCGACCGTGGTTCGGGGTGCTCCCTGGCCGACTCGATCACCGGCGCGGACGTCCGCCGGCTCAAGGCGCTTTACCCCGACGCCGCCGTCGCGTGCTACATCAACAGCACCGCCGAGGTGAAGGCGGAATCCGACGTCTGCGTCACCTCCGGCAACGTCTACGACATCGTCGCCCGCCTTCCCGAACGCCGCGTGCTGTTCGTCCCGGACCGGTTGATGGCGGAAAACGTGCGCGCCGAATTGCGGCGGCGCGGCGTCGACAAGGAGATCATCGCGTCCGACGGCACCTGCATCGTCCACGACCAGTTCACCCCCGCCGACATCGCCGCCGCGCGCGCGCGCTTCCCGGGCCTGAAGGTCGTGGCCCACCCGGAGTGCACCGCCGAAGTGGCCGCCGCCGCTGACTACGTCGGCAGCACCGGGGGAATGATGAAGTACGTCAAGCAGACCGCGGCCCCCTATTTCCTCATGCTCACGGAGTGCGGGCTCGTGGGCCGGCTGCAGGTCGAGGACCCGGAGAAGCGCTTCATCGGCGGCTGCCGGCTTTGCCCGTACATGAAGCTGAACTCGCTGGAAAAGATCCGGGATGTCCTGCGCCAGCCGCGGCCCGACCAGGTCATCACGCTCGACGAGGACGTCCGCCTCCGCGCCGCGCGCGGCCTCGAGCGCATGTTCGAGCTGACCCCGGCGTGACGCGCTCCAGCCGGCATGCGCGCCCCCGTGGGCGACCGATTTTCCCTATGTCACCCCGCACCGACCACCTGATCGACCTTGCCCTCGAGGAGGACGCCGGCCTCGGCGATGTCACCAGCCGCGCCGTCTTCGGCCCCCGCCACCGCCGCCGCGCTGTGATCGAGGCCCGGCAAGACCTCGTGGTGTGCGGCCTCGAGGTTGCCGCCCGGGTCTTCGCCCGGGTGGATCCGGCCCTCCGGGTGGTCCTCCTGGCGAAGGACGGCGACCGGATCCGGCGGGGCCGGGCCGTGCTGCGGGTCGCGGGTCCGACGGTCGCCCTGCTCACCGCCGAACGCACGGCGCTCAATTTCCTGCAGCGTCTCAGCGGCATTGCCACGCAGGCGCGCCGGTACGCCGACGCGGTGCGCGGCACCGGGGTGCGGGTCGTCGACACCCGCAAGACCACGCCGGGCTGGCGCGCCCTCGAGAAATACGCGGTGCGCACCGGCGGCTGCGCCAATCACCGCTCGTCGCTGGGCGAGCATGTCCTGATCAAGGACAACCACATCGCCGCCGCCGGCTCGCTGGCGCGGGCGGTGGCCCTCTGCCGCGCCGCGGCGCCGCACCTCGCGAAGGTCGAGGTTGAGGCGGGTACGCTCGCCGAGGTCCGCGCGGCCTGCCGGGCCGGCGCCGAAGTCATCCTCCTCGACAACATGTCGCCGGCGCAGGTGCGGGCGGCGGTGGCGGTCATCGCCGGACGCGCCGGCGTCGAGGTCTCGGGAGGCGTGTCCCTCGCGACGCTGCGCGACTACGCCCAGCCCGGAGTCGCGGTCATCAGCGTCGGCGCCCTCACGCACTCGGCCCCCGCCGCCGACCTCAGCCTGACGATTGGCCGCTGAATGAACGCCCATCCCGATCTCCCGCTGCCGCGGCGCGTCCGCGCGCCCGCCGCCTTCCGCGCATGAGGATCGTGTCCACCGACTGCCTCGTGCTCGGCGCCGGCCTGGCCGGCTCGGCCTACGCGCTCCAGGCGGCGCGCGCGGGGCTCAGCGTCGAGCTGCTCTCGCTGGGCGACCCGCTCCAGGCCAACAGCGACTGGGCGCAGGGCGGCATCATCTACGACACCAGCCCGGACCCGGCCGGGCTGACGCGCGACATCATGGAGGCCAGCGACGGCACGGCCAACCCGGCGGCCGTCGCGCAGCTGGTGCGCGAGGGGCCGGCGGCGGTCAAGGAACTGCTCCTCGACCAGCTGCAGGTCGGATTTGACCGCGACGCCCAGGGAGGGCTCGACCTGGCGCGCGAGGGTGGGCACCACGAGCGCCGCATCATCCACGCCAAGGACGCCACCGGCCATGCGATCATGGCGGCGGTGGTCCGCGGCGTCGGCGCCACCCCGGGCATCACGCGGCGCACGGGGTACGCCGCCATCGACCTGCTCACGCTGTCGCACAACTCGGTGGAGCCGCGCGACCGCTACCAGCCGCTGACGTGCTTCGGCAGCTACGCCCTCGACACCGCCACGGGCGAGGTGATCGCACTGGTCGCCCGCCGGACCGTGCTGGCCACGGGCGGACTCGGGGGCATCTTCCAGCACACGACCAACCAGCCGGGCAGCGTCGGGCACGGCGTCGCCATGGCCTACCGGGTGGGCGCGCGCCTGATCGACCTCGAATACGTCCAGTTCCACCCGACCGTCTTCTACAAGCCCGGCACCTCGCGCTTCCTGATCACCGAGGCGCTGCGGGGCGAGGGCGCGGTCCTGGTGGACGCGCGGGGCCGCCGGTTCATGGACGGCGTGCACCCGCTCGGCTCGCTCGCGCCGCGCGATGTCGTGGCGCGAGCCATCAAGCATCACCTGGCCAACACCGGCGAGGCGTGTGTCTACCTCGACTTGTCGGCGCTCGCCGCCCGCTTCGTGCGCGAGCGCTTCCCCGGCATCCACGAGCGCTGCCTGGCCGGAGGCGTCGACATCACCCGCGAGCCGGTCCCGGTGGTGCCCGCGGCCCATTTCTCCTGCGGCGGGGTGCACGCGGACCTGGCCGGACGCACCAATGTCCGGCACCTCCGCGCGATCGGCGAGACCGCCTGCACCGGGCTCCACGGGGCCAACCGCCTGGCGAGCACGTCGCTGCTCGAGTGCCTCGTTTCGGCCCGCGCCGCCGCCCGGGCCGATGCGGCCGAACTGGCGGATTCCGCGGGGCAGACCCCGTTGCCGACGCCGCGCGAGTGGACGAGTCCCGCGAAGTCCGCCGACCCCATGCTGGTGCGGCAGGACATGCAGCAGATCCAGACCACCATGTGGAATTACGCGGGCATCATCCGCTCGCCGCGCCGCCTCGCCCGGGCCCGACGCATCCTGCTCGAGCTCCGCGAGGACATCCAAGTCTTCTACCGGGATTGCCGGCCCACGCGCGAGCTGATCGAACTGCGCAACGCCGTCCAGACCGCCCTGCTGGTCGTGCACGCCGCTTCCCTCAATCCCGTCAGCAAGGGCTGCCACCACGTCGCTGCGGAGGAATGAGCCCCGACCCCGTTACTGTCGCTTTTGTTAACAAGGTGTCGGTAACCATGACAAATTGCTGTCAGATCCCCGACCTGGGAAAAACGGATATTTGAATGTTAGCCACTGATAGTGAGAGGATAGGCCACCAGCGGTGATGATTGGCATGCGCAAGGCTTTTGCATGTGTGGTCAATTTCCTCTTTTGCGAGTGCGCGCGGCCAACGTCGGTTCCGGGAATGTCCCGGTGATCGGTCTGGCCGGGAGCCTTGCCAAGCCCACCCTCGCGGTGGGCTTTTTTTTGCCGGAGCGGATGTCGCGGCTGTCTGGCGCGGGCTGAACGCGCTGCGGGCGGGCTCCCGGCGTCGGGGTTTGCGTTCAGGGAGGAGCGTGCCGAAACTCCGCGGACTTGGACGTCCCCATGCCGACCGCTTCCTTGGCCCGAATCAACCTGCAGCTGCGCGAGCTCGCCCAGCTGTTCAACTCCATGGACCCGTCGCCTTTCCGCGAGCGGGATCTCGATGCGGATGCCGAGGAATTTATCGTCAGCTGGGCCCGCGAGCTGCACGGCGGCCGGGAGCTCGAGTTGGTCATCACGCTGGCCACGGAACCCGACCCGGCCCGCGCCGACGACACGGGCGAGGCCGTGCGCCACTATTTCCTGACGCGGGCCGAGATGAAGCACCATGAATTCCGCCGCCTGATGCGCCTTGGGCGCCGCAGTTCCCTGATCGGGTTCGCGTTCCTCGCGCTGTGCCTCCTGCTCAGCCGCATCATGAGCCGGCTGGACGACGGGACGATCATCCGCGTCCTCCAGGAAAGCCTGATCATCGTGGGCTGGGTCGCGATGTGGCGCCCGCTCGAGATCTACCTCTATGATTGGTGGCCGGTGCGCGAGGAGTGGCGCGATTACCAGCGGCTGGCGCGCATGTCGGTGCGGGTCGTCGGCCCGTCCGGCGCCCGGTAGCCCGGCGCGCGCGCGGGCCGGGTCAGCGGTATGCCGACTGCCCGAGCAACGCGGCCAGGGTGCCGCCCAGCACGAGGAAGGTCACCAAGGCCACGAACGCGACGCCGAACAGGATCAGGCACCACAGCAGCGCGGCGCGGCAGAAGTTGCGCCGGCTGACGTTGCCGGAACCGAAGGCCCATACGAAATACATCACGATGCCGATCACCGGCAGGCCGAGCAGCAGCAGGGTGAGGAACCACTCGCCGGTGGTTAGGGGCTCTTCCTCGATTCTGCGCTCTGCCATGCCTTGACTATGATCAGGCGGCGCGGTCCCGACAATGCGGAAAACGGCGCCCTGCCGGCACGGGTGCCGGAATTAAACTTTCCGGCCGGCGGGCCGATTTAACCCCAGGCATGCGTCTGCCCCTCCTCCTGCTGCTTGGCCTCCTGCCCTGCGCCCCCGCCGTCGCGCGGGCCGGCGAGGACTGGGCGCGGCTTCGGCTCAAGATGACCCCGGAGGAGACGGTGGCGGCCATCGGCCAGCCGCTCTTCCGCTCCGCGGGCAAGGGCTTCGAGCTCTGGATCTACGACCAGCAGGCCGAAGCGCTGATTTTTGCGGGATCGCTGATCGGATGGACCTCCCCCCGCCAGGGCGCCGCGGGGATCAGGAGCACGGATATCTGGCGGGAGAATCCGGACCGCACCGCTTTCCCTACCTTTCTGTCGCAGCTGCCCGCGCCCCGGGTGAGGCGGCCGCGCGTCGACCCCGAGAACGCCACGGTCAGCTACGTCTGGCTGCCGGATTACCGCTTCGGCAAATAACGGTCGGGGGTCCCGTGACGCCGCCGCGCGCTCGTCCGGCCATCACAGTTCGATGGTCCGCCCGGTGGCGCTGGCCTCCATCACGGCCCGGGCGATACGCAGCGTCGACAGGGACTCCGCCGCTCCGACCGCCGGCGGCCGGCCCTCGCGCACGGCGCGGGCGAAATCCTCGAGCTCGGCCGTGAGCGCGGTGGTGGACAGGTGCGGGCCCTCGAATTGCCGCGGCACGGGCGGGAGCCCGCCGCTCCGCGCCCGGGCCAGGTCGCACACCGGCTGCCAGGTGCATTCGCCCTCGCCCATGCGGTTCATTTCCAGCGCGCCCTTGCTGCCGAAGATGATCAGGCGGCTGGTGCCCACGGAGCTGGCGTAGGTGGTGTAGCTGGCGATGATGCCGCCGTCGAAATGCAGGGCCGCCACCGCGGTCGTCGGCGGTTCCGACGGTGCGGGGCGCTGGACGAGGCCGGCGACCCGCCGAACCGGGCCGAAGAGGAACTGCAGCACGTCGAAATAGTGGACCCCCAACTCGTCGAGCTGGCCGCCGGGCGGGGCCTGGGGCCCCGTCCGCCAGTCGCCGGCGGCCCGGTATTGCAGGAGCGGATATCCCTGCACGACCACGACGGCGGCGATCTCCCCGAAATCGCCGTCCGCGATCATCGCCCGCACTCGCCGGATGCCGCCCGTGTGGCGGCCCTGGTGCCCGACCGCAAGCACGCGGCCCGTCTCCCGCGCACAGCGCAGCATGGCCTCGGCCTCCGGCACGGTGGTCGCCATGGGCTTCTCGACGAACACATGCTTCCCCGCCTGCATCGCCGCGGTCGCCTGCGCTTGGTGCAGGAAGTGCGGCGTCGGCAGGATCACCGCCTCGACCGCCGGGTCGGCCAGCAGCTCTGCGTAGGAGCCGTAGGCGCGGCCGCCGTATTCCGCCGCGACCGCGGCGGCCGTGGCGGGCGTGCGGCTGCTGACGCCGGCCAGCCGCAGCCAGGGCGACGCCCGCGCGGCGTCCAGCAGCTTGCGGCCCCAGCGACCGGGCGACGCGATGGCGAAACGGAGGGGCGGGGGAGACACGGCCGGCAGCCTGGCGCCGCCGCGCGCCGCGGGCAAGCGGTCTCGGCGCACGGGCCCAAATCCGGTTGACCCGGACGCTGGCACCGGTGGAAGTTGGTTCCGCCCGTGCCCCCGACCCTGAAATTTTTCGCCGGCCTCTGGACCTTGCGCGAGTACCCCTCGGCGGGGGAAGAATGGCCGCCCGCCCGCAAGTTCGCAGAGGTGAAGCGCCGCGGCTTCACCGCCGTCGGCGGCCGGTTCGTCCCGGAGGCGCCGGCACTCTGCGCGGAGCTGGGCCTGGACTACGTGCTGACCATCGACGCGGACGGCGACGACTACGCGGCCCAGCTGCGGCAGGCGGTGGCCTGGCGGCCGCGGCGGATCAACGTGCAGCTCTGCCACCACGATACGCCGCCCGCGGAGGCCGCGCGCGTGTGGCTGGCCATGACGCGGCTCGCGCCGGAACTGGGGCTGGACATCGACCTCGAGCTGCATCGCGACACGGCGACCGAGACCCCCGAGAAGATTCGGGAGATCGCGCGGATATTCCGCGAGGCCGCCGGCGCGCCGCCCCGCTTCTGCCTCGACTACTCCCACTTCGCGGTCGTCAAGCATGTCGTCCCGCCCTTCGCCGGCGAGCTGCTGGCCGACGCGGACTGGATCCCCCCCGTGCGCCAGGTGCATCTCCGCCCCTTCAACGGCCACCACGCGCAGGTGCCCGCAACCGACGGTCGCGGCGGGCTCGGTCCGGAGTTCCGCGAATACCTCGAGTTCGTCGACGCCTTGTTCGCGGCCATGCTCCGCCACGCCGGGCCCGGCGACGTCTTCTACGCCTGCCCCGAGTTTGGGCCCCGCGTCCGCGGGGGTTACGGGCTGGCCTGCTTCCCCGACGTCTGGGAGGACGCCGTGCGCGCGCGCGACGAATATCGGGAGCGCTGGCGCCGCCTCGGCGGGGCGGCGTGAACGCGCGCGCGCCGGGCACGCCGAGGCGAAAGCGCTTGCACGCTAAAACCATTTACCTATGGATCGCGTCCGTCCCGGAGCCGGCCGTGCCGCCCGCGGGGACGCAACCCCGGTATTCCCCATGATGATCGCAAAACTGCTGCCGCGCCTGGGCGCCCTCGGCGTTGCCGCCGGACTGGCGGCCCTGGCGGCCGCGGCCGGTGAGAAGATGACCACCTACACCTACAAGCAGGTCGGCAGCCTGGCCATCAAGGCCGACGTCTACGAGCCGGACGGCTTCGCCGGTCCCCGGCCCGTGCTGGTCTGGATCCACGGCGGCGCGCTGATGAGCGGCAGCCGCGAACTCGAGCCGGATCACCGCCTGAAGCGGAGCATGCTGGCCGACGGCGCGGTCGTCGTGTCGATCGACTACCGGCTGGCCCCGGAAACCAAGCTGCCCGCGATCATCACGGACGTGGAGGACGCTTTCCGCTGGATCCGCGAGCAGGGCCCCGGCCTGTTCCGCGCCGACCCCGAGCGCATCGTGGTGGCAGGCAGCTCGGCCGGCGGCTACCTCACGCTGGTCGCCGGCTACCGCATCCACCCGCGGCCGCGCGCCCTCGTCAGCTACTGGGGCTACGGCGACCTTATCGGCGCCTGGTACAGCGAGCCGAGCCGCTGGCCCCGACATCAGAAGCTCTTCCTTACCCGCGAGACGGCCTACAGCCTCGTTTCCGGTCCCCCGGTCGCGAACAAGGCGGACCGGCCGGGCGAGGGCGGCGCCAACTTCTACATGTACTGCCGCCAGCAGGGCATCTGGCCGCGCGAGGCCACGGGCTGGGATCCGAAGCGCGAGCCGGAGAAATTCTACCCCTACATGCCGCTGCGGAACGTCACCCCCGACTATCCTCCGACCCTGCTGATCCACGGCCTCAAGGACACCGATGTGCCGGCCGAGAACTCCCGGCTGATGGCCGCGGAATTCCGCCGCCAAGGGGTGGAGCACCGCCTGATCACCGACCCTGAAGCCGACCACGGCTCGTTCTGGTCGCCCGAGGCCCGGGCCGCGATCGACGCCGCCGCGCTCGAGTTCTTCCGCGCTCACCTCGCGCCCCGCTGAGGCCCGGCCGCACCGCGGAAGGTTTGGGCTTGCCTGTAAAAACGTTTTAGCTACTTCCTGGAGTCCGTTTGTCACCCCGCTGGACGGCGCTCCCGGCCGCCCCGCTTGCCCCTGTAGTCCGTCCTGCCGCCGCGCCGTTTTCCCGGTCTGGCGGCAAACGTCGGTGCCCGCGCGCCATCACCCAACTCCACCCCGCTCCCGCCCCCGCCCGTGCGCCCTGGTCAACGTCTACCAACATACGTTTCGCCGCCGTCCGGCGGTGGCCGCATACGTGAACCTGACCCCGTAATTTTGTTTGCCCAAGACAAAACCCAAAACGCCATGCCTACTCACTCCGTCAATGTCCTGAACCCCAAGCGATGCCTGGGCGCGCTCTGCGCGACGCTCCTGCTCGCTTTGCCCGCCGTGGCCCAAACCACTTCCACCGCCGCTCCCGAACCGTCGAAGGAGGAGACGCTGGAGCTGACTCCCTTCCGGGTCTCTTCCCAGGGAGACGAGGGCTATTTCTCCAAGAACACGCTGATGGGCACCCGCAGCAACGAGCGGCTGGTGAATATCCCGCAGAGCATCCAGATCGTGAACAGCGAATTCCTGAACGACCTCGGCCTCGACAACGGCATCGATGCGTTCAAGTACGCCGTCAGCGGCATCAACAAGCGCGAGGCCTTGTCGAACGACACGTTCATCCGCGGCTTCCGCGTCGGCGGCAATTCATTCCTCCGGAACGGCATTCGCTCCCGCGGCCTCTACAACACGCCGATGTACGACGTCGACCGCATCGAGGTGCTGAAGGGCCCCTCGGCCCTCCTCTTCGGCCTCGACGGCGGCGCCGGCGGTGTCGTCAATTATCTGTCCAAGCAACCGACGGCGAAGACGGAGTCCTACGTCAAGGGCACCCTCGGTTCCTTCAACCTCTACCGCGGCGAGGCCGCGACCTCCGGTCCGCTGGGCGACAGCGGCTTGAGCTACCGGGCCACGGTCGCGCTCACCAACTCGGACCACAAGCGCAACCTCGACAGCATTGAAGATCAGTTTTTCAGCCTGTTCTCGAAATACAAGATCTCCGACACCGCCTCGCTCGAGGTGTACTACAACTACTACTACCTGAACCAGACCATCTCGAAGGAGACGGTCGACGCGCAGGGCCAGCTGATGGCCATCTCGCCCGAGTTCAGCGGCGGCGAACCGTGGCAGGACTCGCCGCGCTGGACCCAGAACGCCTACGCGGCGCTCACGGTCGCCCTGAGCCCGACGCTGCAGTCGCGCTTCCTGGTCAACGGCAGCGAGCAGAACTTCGACTACCTCAACGTGCTGATCGCCCGCGTGCCGGCCGCGACGGGTCTGGTCAACCGCACCTTCCAGGACCGCACCGGCAAGGAGCGCGTCATCGCCGTGCAGGCCGACATCCTGAAGACCTTCGATACCGGCCCCGTTTCCCACAAGTTCACCTTCGGCGGCGTCGGCAAGCTCCAGCGCCTGAAGACGCGCTTTGACAACGTCGTGCTCGCGCCGATCAACGTCTTCAACCCGGTCTACAACACCCCGATCCCCACCTACACCCGCGGCATCGCCACGACGGGCGGCTCGGTCAACGACCAGATCCAGCGCACCTACGACGGCGCGATCTTCGCGCAGGAGCAGGCCACGACCCTCGAGGGCCGCCTCATCCTCGTCGGTGGTTATGGTTGGAACGGCGTCAACAACTGGGTGTTCAACCGCCTCACCAACGCCACCACCACCCAGCAGGTCGACCGCGCGTTCGTGAAGCGCTACGGCGCCGTGTTCAAGCCCGCGCCCTGGGCCAGCCTGTACTACAGCCACTCCGAGTCGGTCTCGTTCTTCAACCAGGTCTTCGTCGGCGGGCCGCGCTCGGGCCAGATCCTCGATCCGTCGTTCACGGAGAACAAGGAGATCGGAGCCAAGGCCGAGACCTCCAACGGCGTCCTCTTCGGCAGCATCGTCTTCTTCGACATGGACCGCACGAACGTGACGCTCAACTACATCCAGCCCGACGGCACCCCCGGCGTGGGCCAGGAAGGCCGCGAGACGAACCAGGGCTGGGAAGCGGACATCGGCATCGGCCTGAAAAATCCGATGGGACGCACGCAGTTCATCCTGACCTACTACGACGGCGACTCCAAGAACACGGCCGGCGCGGTCCCCAACGGTGTGTCGAACAAGATGTGGAGCCTGTTCGCCACGCAGCTGTTCTCCACCGGCGGCCTCACGGGCCTGAAGATCGGCGGCGGACTCTACCACAAGGACGACTTCCCGATGGCGAACGCGTCCGGGCAGACCGTCGCCTTCCGCGCCCCGGCCTTCACCACGAGCACCGCGTTCGTGTCCTATACCTGGAACAAGCGCCTGGACCTGGCCGTCAACTGCGACAACCTCTCCGACAAGCGTTACGTGGACGGCGGCGACGGCGCCGGATCGCTGGACATGGCTGTCGGTCGGACGTTCAAGTTCTCCGCGACGTTCCACTTCTAAGCCGGCGACTCGGCGAGGTTTCTCGGGCGGGGACGGATATCCGGCCCCGCCCTTTTGCTTGCCGCCCGCCGCCACCCCCGCTCCGCCCACTGCCGATTCGCTCCCACACCGTGCCGCCGCGCTGCCGCCCGTCTTTGCTGCCTGCCTGCCGCCTCACCCGCGGGCTGCGTGCGGCGGTCGCGCTGGCCCTCGCCGGACTCGGGGTTTCCCGCCTCGGGGCGGAGGCGCCGCTGCCCGTGTTGCCCGATGCCGAGTGGCAGCCCCTCTCGGTCAACGCGGCACGGGTCGCCGACGCGCTCGAGCTGCTCGGCGCGCCGCTGACCGCCGTCGAGCGGGCGCGGCTCGAGCGCGCCCGGCTGCTGCCGGACGCGGCGGCGGCCGCCGCCGAGATCCAGGCCACGCTCGACCCGCGTTGCTTCGCCCTCGTGCACCTCAATCCGGAGTCGCGCGTGAAGGTCGAACCGGGCCCGGCGGCGCCGGAACTCCTCCAGGGCGGGTGGACCGCGTTCCTCGTCAAGGTGCACAACGAGGCGGCCTGGACCGGCCCGCTGCGGGTCTCCAGCCCGCAGGGCGGCATGGTCTACGACAAGGAATACTGCGCCCCGTGGGACGACGCCCGCCCGATCAACGGCGGTACGCCGCCGGCCGACCCGGCCGAGGCCGCCGCGCGCGTCCGCGAACGCTGGCTCGACCTCGAACTCTACGGACAGCGGCCCATGACCCCGCGCCTGGACGGGGCCCGCGTGGAATACGCGATCCTCTGCCTCCGCGCGCGCGATGCCGGGCGGCGCGCGGCGGTCCTGGGGTTCGACGCCGGCCAGGACGCGCAGGACCTGGGCTTCCGGGGCGAACTCGCCGTCACTTTCCGCTGCGCGGCGGCCACCGCCGTGACTCTCGCGGTGAAGGACGAGCTGGGCCGGCCCGCGACCGGGGCGTTCCTCGTCCGCGACGCCGCTGACCGGCTCTACCCGTCGCCGTTCAAGCGCCTCGCGCCGGATTTCTTCTTCCAGCCCCAGGTCTACCGCGCCGACGGGGAAAGCCTGGCGCTGGCGCCGGGACGCTACCGGATCGAGTTCCGCCGCGGCCCCGAGTCGGTGCCCGAGAACCGCGAGGTCACGATCGGCCCCGACCCCCAGACCCTCGCGTTCCAGGTCCGGCGCTGGATCGACCCGGCCGCCTTCGGCTATGTCTCCGGCGACCACCACATCCACGGCGCCGGCTGCGCGCATTACACGACCCCGTCGCTCGGGGTCTACCCGGCCGACATCGCCCGCCAGCTCGCGGGCGAGGACCTGAAGGTCGGCGCCGTGCTCACCTGGGGACCGGGCTTCGATTTCCAGAGGAAATTTTTCAGCGGCCAGGACGATCCCGCGGCCGCCCCGGGACACATCCTGCGGTACGACCTCGAGGTGTCCGGGTTCGGCTCCTACCGCACCGGGCACCTCTGCCTGCTCCGCCTGCGGGACCAGCACTACCCGGGCAGCGCCGGCGTCGAGGGCTGGCCCACCCTCGGGCTCACGATCCTGCGGTGGGCCAAGCGCCAGGGCGCGGTCACGGGCAGTCCGCATTCCGGCGGCGGCCTGCAGATCGCGGGCGAGATGCGGAACCAGACGGCGACCTACGCGACCAGCCTGCCGTTTTACGAGATCCCGACGTTCGACGGCACCGGCGCCGTCGAGTACCTCGTCAACCTCACCCACGAGGTGCCGGGCCCCGACGGCCGCCCGGTGCCGGCCGTGGACTTCATCGCGGTCGGCAACACGCCGTATGTGAACGAGCTCACGATGTGGTATCACACGCTCAACTGCGGCTTCCGGCCGCGGGCGGCCGGCGAGACGGATTTTCCCTGCCTGAGCGGCGACCGCGTGGGCTACGGCCGCACGTATGTCCGCGTCGACGGCCCGCTCACCTACGACGCCTGGTGCCAGGGCCTCGCGGAGGGTCGGAGCTACGTCACGGAGGGAAGCAGCCACCTGATCGATTTCCGGGTCGGCGACACGCGGGCGGGCGGCGACGCGGGCGAGGTGCGGCTGGAGCGGCCGGCGACCGTGCGCGTGCGCGTCAAGGTGGCGGCCCGGCTCGATCCGGCCGCCGCGGAAGCAAATCTCGGCTGGGAGATCGCCCGCTCCCAGACGGAACTCACGCCGCCGCCGAGTGCGCTGACGCGCACGCGGAAGCCCGCCTACGAGACGCGGGTGCGGCCCTATTTCTGGCACCTCGAGCGGGCGCGGGTGGCGGGCACGCGCCGCGTGCCGGTGGAGGTCGTCGTCAACGGCCAGCCGGTGGCCCGGCGGGAAATCGAGGCCGACGGGGAGCTGCGCGACCTGGAGTTCGCCGTCCCCGTCGCGTACAGCAGCTGGGTGGCCGTGCGCATCCTCGGGTCGTCCCACACCAACCCCGTGTTTGTGCTCGTGGAGGGAAAGCCGATCCGGGCCTCGCGCCGGAGCGCGCAGTGGTGCCTCGACGGCGTCGACGCGGTGTGGAACCGCAAGGAGCGCTTCTACGCGGACACCGAGAAGGCCGCGGCCCGGCAGGCGTACGACCACGCCAGGGCCGTCTACCGCCGGATCGTCGCCGAATCGGCGGCGGAATAGCATGAAAACTTCAACCAGCGTAAATGCCCCCCAGCCTCACCACCGCACCCGCGGGAAGCAGGCATGCCCAACCGCGGGCTTCGCGGGCGGGCGCCGCCGCCCGATCGGTGGCGCGGCAAAGAAAATCACTTATGCATAACCCTCGCCTGCAGCCTGCCTCCCTTCTCGCCCTCCTTTGGGTTTGCGCCCTGCTGCCGCTGGCCGGTCCGCCCGCCACCCGCGCCGCCGCGAAGCCGGGCGAGGTCCTCCCCAACGGCATCCAGCTGCCGCCGGTCTGGCCCCCGGACCAGGGTGAGCTGACCGACGAGCCGATGGCCGTTCCTTACTTGGAGCATCCGCCGGCATTGCTCCCCATCGACACGGGCCGGCAGCTCTTCGTGGACGATTTCCTGGTTGAGTCGACGACCCTCACCCGCTCCTTCCATCACGCCACGCCCTATGAGGGCAATCCGGTGCTCCAGCCCGATCGCCCCTGGGAGATGAGTCCCACCGGCGGGTCGGCTGCTCCTTTCAGCGATGGGGTCTGGTTCGACCCGAAGGACAATTACTTCAAGATGTGGTACGTCATTCCGCCGGATCCGGAGGTTGCCCGGGCGGATGCGGCGAAAAACCCGATCGCCGGCGCGCCGCCGCTGTACCGCACCGCCCTGGCGTTGTCACGGGACGGCCTGCAGTGGGAGAAACCCGAGTTCGATGTGGTGCCGGGGACCAACATCGTGCTCGAGGCGCCGCGGGACTCGTCGATTGTCTGGCTCGATCATTTCACGACCAACCCGGAGAAGCGGTTCGTGCTGATGCGCAATCACCGGATGCCCAAGATCGCGGACTGGGACAAGCGGAAGTTCGCCTTCGGCTTCAGCCTGCACTGGTCCGCGGACGGCATCCATTGGTCCGACCTGGCGGGGACGACCGGCGGGCTGCCGCGGATCGGTGACCGGCACACGGCGTTCTACAACCCCTTCCGCCGGGTCTGGGTTTTCAGCATGCGCAACACGACCCGCAACGATCCCGCCTTCGAGGGCGTGCGGGCGCGCCTGTATCACGAGCACCCGGAGCCGGCCAAGGGGCTCGCCACGCTGGAGCGCCACCCCTGGGTTCGGGCCGACCGCCGCGACGAACGGCATCCGAAATTCCCCGACTTCGTCCCCCAGCTCTACAACCTGGACGCCGTGGCCTACGAGAGCTTGATACTCGGCTTTTTCAGCATCCTCAAGGGGCCCGAGAACGAGGACGCGAAGCAGCTCGGGATCCACAAGCGAAACGACATCGTGCTGGGCTACAGCCGCGACGGCTACCATTGGGACCGGCCGGACCGCCGCACCTTCATCGGCGTCGACGAGACCGACGGCGCGTGGAACTGGGGCAACGTGCAGTCCGCCGGCGGCGGCTGCCTCATCGTGGGCGACCGCCTGTATTTCTATGCCAGCGGCCGGCGCTGGAGCCGCACCGATCAGCGCGGCGGCACCAGCACGGGCCTGTTCTTCCTGCGCCGCGACGGGTTCGCGTCGATGGATGCTCTGAGCGGACCGGGGGTGCTGACGACCCGGCCGGTGACCTTCCGTGGCCGGAATCTTTTCGTGAACCTCAACACCGAGGGCGGCGAGTTGCGGGTGGAGGTGATCGGCCGCGACGGCCGGCCCATCGGGCCGTTCACCGCCGCGAACTGCGAGCCTGTCCGCGGCGACGGCACCAAGCTGCCGGTACGCTGGCGCGGCGCGGAGGATCTGGGCACGCTGGCGGGCCAGCCGGTGCGCTTCCGGTTCCATCTCACCCGGGGCGGAATCTATTCGTTCTGGGTGAGTCCCGATGCATCGGGTGCCAGCCTGGGCTACGTCGCGGCCGGCGGGCCGGGATTGGCCGGCGCCCAGGATCTGCCCCCGGGCAAGTGAAGGGAGGGAAAAGCCTCCGCGGCCGGGCCAACCAGGCGCCAGCAGGACACCACCGCCTCGCGTGTGCCCGCCCGGTGACTACCCGGCACAATCCCAATGCCGATGTCACGTATTACGTGACATCGGCATTGGGTTCGCGTCGGGTGGTCGGGCGGGTGGTGGGCAGGCTTTTGGTGGCACCGGAGTTCAAGGGTGTTCGCGAGACGCGAGGTTTTTTCGGGCGTAAGTGCTGCGGGCGGCGAGAACCGATAACGTGGAAGGCGTGCGCGGATGGGCGTGGCTTTCGGTAGGGCGCAAAATCGTTGTTTCCAGGCCAAACATGCTGTTGGCTGAGACTTGGTTGCGACCGGGCTGCCCCGGGCGACCCGATCCCTCCCCAGCTTCCCCTCGTCTTCATGCCCAAATCCTCGCGTAAAGCCGGCGGCCGTGTGACCGTCAAGAACGTCGCCGACCAGGCCGGCGTCTCCATCGGGGCGGTCTCGTCCGTGCTCAGCAATCGGCACGTGGAGCGCCGCATTTCCCAGGAAACGGTGGAGAAGATCCGCGCGGTGGCGATGAAGCTCGGCTACCTGCCGAACATCAGCGCGCGCCGCCTGCGCAGCGGCACCGGGCCGAACCACAACATCGTGCTCGCGTTCGTCACCAGCTACGAGGCCCCGCTCAACCTGGTGAGCAACCTGATCATGGAACTGCGCCAGTCGGTCAGCGGCCGGGGGAAGGGCGCCGCGGGCATGGCGTTCTCGGTCCTCGTCGAGATGTTCTCCGCCGGCCAGCTCCAGGCCATGCCCGGGCTGCTGACCGGCGACCATTTCAACGCCGCCATCATCGCCAACACGACGCCGGAAGACGACCAGTTCCTCAACCGCGCGCACCTGCCTTTCCCCGTGGTGCTGATCAACCGCGCGATTCCGCGCTATTCCTGCGTGGTCGAGGACCCGGAGGCGGGCGGCCGTGCCGCGGGCATGCTGCTGGGCAGCCGGCGGCGGTCCCTGGCGGTGCTGCGGGGCAATCCGCTGACCCAGACGACACAGGACCGCACCAACAGCTTCATCAAGGCCGTCAGCGGCCAGCTGGGCCGGCCGCCACAGGAGATCGTGGCCGACAACCTGTCGGAGAAGGCGGCGCACGAGGCCATGACCCGTTTCCTGCAGAAGGGGGGGCGGATAGACGGACTCTATGCCGTGACGGATGGACTTGCCCTGGGCGCCTATCAGGCCCTCAAGGGGCGCCGCCTCGGGATCCCGGCGGATGTGGCCGTTGTCGGCGTGGGCGATTACGACATCTCCGACTATTTCGATCCGCCCTTGTCCGTCGCCGGCGTGGAGCGGCGCGAACTCGGCCGCGAGGCCAGCCGGCTGCTCCTGCGCCAGCTCGAGCAGCCCGGACTGCCGCCGCTGAAGGTGGAGATCCCCGTCGAACCGGTCTGGCGGGCCTCCACGGGACGCAAGTGAGGCGCTCCGGCCGGCGCGCGTGTTCCCGGTTGCAAACTCCGGCTTTCAGCGGGGGCTCTCGCTGAAACCAGCCCGGCTCACTTTTCCTCCGCGGACAGTAAGCACCTGATCCAGCTGGCGGCCTGCCGGTGGGAGCCGGCGGGCACGCCGTGGCCCACGGA
>JAEUGX010000096.1 GCA_016795545.1 Opitutaceae bacterium | reverse complement strand
TCGCGGTCGGAAACGTAGAGCAGTCCGTCGGCCCCGAGCGTGATGACGTGCGGCGTGTGGAACTCGCCCGGTTCGGTGCCGCGGCGGCCCCATTCCAGGAGCAGGCGGCCGTCGGCGGCGAACTTGGCGACCCGCGAGTTGCCGTAGCCGTCGGTGATGAAGTACTCGCCGGTGGGCAGCACGCAGATGTGGGTCGGCTGGAAGAAGCGCCGGGCGTCGCAGCCCGACTCGCCGTCGACGCCGAGCGTCAGCAGGTGCCGGTCCTCCGGGTCGAACTTGAGCACGAGGTGACGGCTCACGTCGGTGATCCAGACATTGTCCCAGGGGTCGACGTGGAGCCCGTGCAGCCAGTAGCGCTCGGCGATCGGCACCGGCACCGGGCCGCGCAGGTCGTAGGCGATGGTCTTGCGCTGGAGGTCGGCGCCGATCTCGCGGTCGAACCGGCCGTCGGCGTGGAAGCGCAGCAGCGGGCGATCGCCGCGGTGGGCCACGTAGACACGTTCGCGCGAGTCGAGGGCCACGCCGACGACCCGGTCGAGGACCAGGCCGGACGGGAGGCGCGGCCAGTCGGGCACGGCCTCGAGGCGGCTCGAGCCGAGGGGGGTGAAGGCCGGGGCGCGCAGCGCGTTCATGACCGGGCGGAGGAGGGGAGGTGGGGCGCCAGCACCCGGAGGGCGTTGCGACGGAAGATGTCCTCGATGTCGCCCTGGGTCAGCCCGCTGTCCTCGCAGGCCTCGCGCAGGCAGAGCAGGGACTCGATGCCGACCAGCGTGATGTCGGTCGTGCTCGGCGCCTGGTAGTCGGCGCGGATGAGCTCCGGGTGCAGCCAGAAGAACAGTCGCCCCGTGGTGACGCAGCGTCCGCGCAGCTCGCTGACGGCGAAGTCGGAGCCCCACAGCACGCGTCGGGGACCCAGGATGCGCAGGGCGGCGCGGAAGGCCTCGGATTCGCAGATGGCGGAGGTGTCGACCACGGCGTTTTCGAGGTCGGCCACCGCGCCCAGGCCGTGGCGGGCGTTGCGGTAGTTGAAGCTCCGCGCAATGTGCGCGAGGATGAGGGTCATCTTCGGGTAGGCGCGGCACAGGCGGCGCAGCGACTGCTGGTTGGCGTCGTCGTCGATGGCCCCGTCGCGCACAATGTGCAGCAGCAGCACGCCGCGCACCTCGTGGAGAATCTCCCACATCCACTCGGGAGCAAATTCCTCCACCAGCGCGTTCATCGTGTCGGGCCGGCCCGAGTAGCAGTGGTAGACCTTGATGCCGCAGAAGCGCCCGGAGCGCAGGGCCGCGGCCACCTCTTCCCGGTTGTCACCCGGGGCGACGAGCAGGAGACCGCGGCTGAGCGCGGTGCCCCGCGTGCGAACCTCGTCGGCCAGCCAGGCGTTGATCGCCGGCCGGTTCGCCGTCGGGTGCGGCATGCCGAAGTAAAGTCCGTGAATGGTCGCCGACGGCATGTAGCGCTGCAGCGCCGCCCGGTGCTCGGCGCAGCCCTGCGTTCCGAACTCGCGGAGAAAGGGCCACGCCTGCGGCCCGAAATGGTCGGGGTGGTAGGGGTGGGTGTGGATGTCGTACACCTCCGCCGGGACAAAGTCCGCCAGACTGGCGGCGAGCTTTGAGTCGCTTGGGTTCAACTGCTGGACGAATTTCATGGTTTCACGATTAGGTTTCAGGAATTGGCGCGATTCGTCACCGGAAAAATCCCGCGAATGCACCCTCGTGCGAATCAGGCGCTGCCGACACGGCCATCGGCAATCGCGACATCAGCACGAGAAATGAAGACAATCAGTTTCATTATGTATACAAGAGTATGGGTATTCAGGAGATGCGCGAGCCAATTCGCAAGTTTCAAACGGCGAGCCAGGGACGGTCTGTTATTTCATATATAATTATTATATAAGTATTTAGTAATATACTTCGAGTGTTTGCCCGCAATAAAACCGCGTTTCTCGGATTTTCTCCGCCGCGAATTGGGAAAAGGGATTGACACGTATACACTAACGTATTGGCCTGTATACACTGATCGGTTGTTCAACCAACTTGTTAGTACCAAACCAAACCCAATGAACTCCCTACTGACTGCCTCCGCGGCCTCGCGGCGGCTGTTTGCCACGTGTGCGGCGTTGTTCGCTGCCTCTGTCCCCGTCCTGGCCCAAGTTGCGGCTCCCGAACCTTCCGCCCCTGCCAAGGAGGGTGAGGTGCTCGAGCTGTCGGTGTTCCGCGTTTCGTCGACGCAGGACAAAGGCTACATCGCCAACACCGCGACCCCCTTCAAGACGAAGCAGCAGCTGATCGACATTCCGCAGGCCATCACGGTGGTGACGCGCGACATGATCGAGGATATCGGCGGTTACGACACTTCGGACATCATCATCTACGGCGGTGCGATCCCGAAGTACCGCTCCGAGGCGTTTTCGCTGCGCGGCAGCAACACGGGTGTCACCTACGCGCTGATCGACGGCCAGATCGACCGCACGATCTTCATGGACCCGCTCTTCATCGACTCGTACACGATCATCCGCGGGCCCGCGGCGCTGCTCTACCCGAACACGGCGCTGACCGGAGTCATCAACAAGACGACCCGCAAGCCGCTGCCGAACGCCCTGAACACGCTGAGCTTCCGGATGACCGACTACGGCCTGTACCGGGCCGAGCTCGATTCGACGGGTCCGCTGGCGAAGGTCGGCGACGGCACCCTGAGCTACCGCGTGCTGGCGGCGAACCAGGGCGGCGACTCCTACTGGCAGAACGCCACGGACGACCGCATCGTGTTCCACCCCTCGCTGCAGTGGGAGAACAAGGACACCAGCGTGCTGCTTGCCTTTGACTACAACGAGATCAAGCGCCCCTCGAATCCGACGGGAGTCTTCACGCCGGACGGCAAGGTCTTCACGGGCAACGGCCGCGACATGATCAACCTGCCTCCGGGCGCGATGGAGACGCACGTGCACGAGGGCGTGCGCGCGCAGCTGGCCCACTCGTTCTCGACGAACTGGGAGGTCAAGGTCGGCCTCGACTACAACCTGCTCCGGCGCCACGGCTCGATCGTGCTCCCCATCGGCGGCGTGAACTACGTCGACCGCACCATCAGCTACTTCAACCGCCGCAACCAGATCGACCTCGACCACTACTCGGTGTCGATGGACTTCAACGGCAAGTACACCCTGTTCGGCGTGCCGAACCAGAGCACCTTCGGCGGCGTCTTCACGATCCAGGAGTCGGTGACGAAGCTCTGGGTGAACAATGACTTCTACAACGGCATCACGGCGGCCCGCATCGTGCGCCCGCTCGACAACCCGAGCGTCAACACGCTGCCGGTCAAGCCCTACGACGCCTACACGGGCATTCCGAGCACGCGTTCGCGCGTGCGGTCCGACCTGGGCAACTTCTACCTGCAGCAGGTGATCGACGTCCTGCCGGACCGGCTCTCGCTGGTGGGCGGCTACTCGCTCTACAGCAACGAGACCTCGAACAACCTCGACATCACGGTCCGCCCCGCGGTCGCGCAGATCGCCAAGTCGTTCGAACCGCTGCACCGCTACGGCCTCGTGTTCAAGCCGGTGAAGGGGGTCGCCATCTACGCGGTCCAGGCCAACACCTCGCTGCCGCCCACCACGTCCAAGCTCGCCAACGGCGGCGTCGTTCCCCCCGCGACCGGCAAGGGCAAGGAGGCGGGCGTGAAGTTCGACCTCTTCGGCGGCAAGCTGTCGTCGACGATCGCGGCCTTCGACCTCGAGACCACCGGTCTCACGGTCTTCGGCGGCACGCTGCCCGACGGCTCCCCCTACGTGATCCCGGTCGGCCTCCTGAGCCAGAAGGGCTTCGACGCCGACATTTCCTGGCAGATCACGCCCGAATGGCAGCTCGTCGGCACCCTGTATGACGGCACGGTCGAGGACCAGAACGGCCAGCCGGTGGACGACTCCTACACGCAGTCCTGGAGCCTGTTCACCCGCTACGACTTCCGCTCGTCGACCTCCCTCAAGGGCTTCTCGTTCGGCGGCGGCATCTCGCGGATCAACGGTCGCGTGGTTTCCACGGCCGGCCTGACCTTCCCGGTGGGCGTGACCAAGCCCACGTTCATGAAGGTCGAGCCGGGCACGCTGGTCGGCGTCTTCGCCAACTATGCGCTGAACAAGCATTGGACGTTCCGCCTGCAGTGCGACAACCTGCTCGACGAGACCTATGCGGTCGGTATTAATGCCGCCTACCTTGTCGACCCGAGCCTGCCCCGGAACTTCACGCTGTCCGCGAAGTACAAGTTCTGATCGGAGACCGGAAGGCCTCCTCTTTCCCCCGCTCCTTCCCGGCGCCGTCGCGGCCCGGGGAGGACGCGGCCCATCCGCCGGCCGCGGACCCCTCGCCGGGGTTCCGGCCGGGTGTCGGGCGATTCCTCCCGACTTCACCCTTCACCATTTCCGCTGATGCGATCCGGCCTGGCCTTGCTAGCCTCCTTCCTCGCGGCCCTGGCGGCTCCCGTCGTCGCCGCGCCTCTGCAGGGCTTCCGCCCCGACCGGACCGAGGGTCAGCTCGCGCTCGAGCGGCGTTTCGACGCCGGTCTCGACCGCGCCGATTACGCGGCTTGGATCGAGGACATGTCGGCCGAGCCCAACCACGTGGGCTCCCCGCACAACCGGCGCAACGCCGAGCGGACCCTCGCCCAGTTCCAGGAATGGGGCTGGGAGGCGCGCATCGAGACTTTTCACGTTCTCTACCCCACGCCGCTCGAGCTGCGGCTGGAGCTCGTGGCCCCGACGGCCTTCACCGCCCGCCTCCACGAGCCGCCCGTCCCGGGCGACCGGACGTCGGGACGCACCGCGGACGCGCTGCCGCCCTACAACGTCTACGGCGCCGACGGCGACGTCACCGCCGAGCTGGTCTACGTCAACTACGGCATGCCCGACGACTACCGCGAGCTCGAGCGGCGCGGCATCGACGTCCGGGGCCGCATCGTCATCGTCCGCTACGGCGGCGGCTGGCGCGGCCTGAAGCCGAAGCTCGCCCACGAGCGCGGCGCGGTCGGCTGCCTCATTTACTCGGACCCGCGGGACGACGGCTACGGCGCCGGCGACACCTACCCCGCGGGCGGCTTCCGTCCCGCCGACGGCGTCCAGCGCGGCTCGGTGCTGGACATGCCGGTGTATCCCGGCGATCCGCTCACGCCCGGCCGCGGCGCCACCGAGCACGCGGCCCGGCTGCCGCTGGCCGAGGCCCCGACCGTCCTGCGGATCCCGGTCATGCCGATTTCCTACGGCGACGCCCAGCCGCTGCTCGCGGCGCTCGGCGGCCCGGTCGCGCCCGCCGACTGGCGCGGCGGCCTGCCTCTGACCTACCATCTCGGCCCCGGCCCGGCGAAGGCGCGGATGGTGATCCGCTCCGACTGGAGCCTGAAGCCGATCCACAACGTCATCGCCCGGCTGCCCGGCGCCGGCCAGCCCGACCAGTGGGTGCTGCGCGGCAATCACCGCGACGCCTGGGTGTTCGGCGCCTGGGATCCGCTTTCGGGCCACGCGGCCATGATGGCCGAGGCCAAGGCCCTCGGCGCCCTGGTCCGCGCGGGCTGGCGCCCGCGGCGCACGATCGTCTACGCGAGCTGGGATGCCGAGGAACCCGGACTCGTGGGCTCCACCGAGTGGGCCGAGGAGCATGCCGACGAACTGCGGCGCAAGGCGGTGGCCTACGTCAATTCCGACACCAACACCCGCGGCTTCCTGCGGGCGGGCGGCAGCCCGTCGCTGCAGGTGCTGGTCGCCGAGGCGGCCGGCGCCGTGCGCGATCCCCAGCTGCCGATGTCCGCGCTCGAGCGCCTGCGCGCCAAGCTGCTGATCGACGGCGAGCGCAAGGGCGCCACCGACGAGCAGCGGGCCGTGGCCCGGTTCGCGGCGACCGAGCCGACCGTGCCTCTCGTGCCGCTCGGCTCCGGCACCGACTTCACCGCCTTCCTCGACCACGTGGGCATCCCCGTCCTCAGCCTGGAATACGGCGGCGAGGACCAGGTCGCGGGCTGCTACCACTCCGCCTACGACTCTTTCGACCATTATCGCCGGTTCGGGGATCCCGGCTCCCACTACGGCGTCGCGTTGTCGCAGACGATCGGACGCGTGGTGCTCCGGCTGGCTGACGCCGACGTGCCGCCGTTCACTTACGCGATCATGGCCGACACGGTCGGCGGCTACATCACCGAGCTGCGGACGCTGGTCGACGGGATGCGGGAAAAAACCGACCGCGCCAACCGGCTGGTCGCCTCCGGCGCATTCGCCTCCGCCGCGGACCCGGCCGAGGCCTACGTGCCGCCGCCGCTCGAGGGGCCGGTGCCGTTCCTGGACTTCGCCCCGCTGGGAAGCGCGGCGGAGCGCCTGCAGGCCAGCGCGCGCGCCTGCGACGCGGCGCTCGCACGCGCGCTCGAGGCCGGGCTGCCGGCCGGCGCTGCCGCCCAGGACGAGCTCGCGGAGCTGCTGCGCGGCGCCGAGCTCGCGCTGACCGATCCGGCGGGCCTGCCGGGCCGCCCGTGGTACCGGCACATGATATACGCGCCCGGCCTCCAGACCGGCTACGGCGTCAAGACCGTGCCTGGCCTCCGCGAGGCCATCGAAGAGCGCCGCTGGGACGACGCGGAGCGCTACGCGCGGATTGTCGCCGAGCGGTTGTCGGCCTACGCCGACCGCCTGGACCAGGTCACCCGGCTGCTGACCGGCGTTCCGCCCACGGCCTGAGGCCTGACCCCGCTTTCCCATGCCTGACCAGAATCCCTCCCAACCCGGCCGCCGCGACTTCCTCCGCTCCGCGGCCCTGATGGCGGGTGCGGCGACGCTGCCGGCCCGCGCCGCCGCCGAGCCCGCGGCCGACGCGCCGGTCGCGCCGGTCGGCTACCTCTCGTTCAGTCCGGACGAGGCCGCCCTGGTGGAGGCGATGGTGGACGTGATGTGTCCGGCGGACGAGCTTACGCCGCGCGGCGTCGACTGCGGGCTGGCCCACTTCATCGACCGGCAGCTGGCCGGCGCCTACGGCAAGGGCGAGCGCCTGTACCTGCGCGGCCCGTTCCGGCCGGGCCGGCCCGAGGACGGCTATCAGCTGCCGCTCACGCCCGAGCAGTTCTTCAAGGCCGGCGCGCAGGCGGCCGACGCGGCCTGCCTGCGGCGGCACCAGCGGCGCTTCGCCGAGCTGACCCCGGAGGAGGGCGACCCGATGCTGCAGGCCGTCGCCGACGGCCGCGAGGACGCGGCGGGTTTCCCGCTGGCGGAGTGGTTCAACGAGCTGGTCTACCCGCTGTTCGTCCAGGCGTGCTTCGCCGATCCGATCTACGGCGGCAACCGCGACAAGGTCTTCTGGAAGATGCTGGGCTATCCGGGCCTCCCGGCGGTCAACGGCCTCAACATGGTCAAGTACCGCGGCAAGCCCTTCCCGGGCGCGCGGCAACCGAAGTCGATCGAGGACTTCAGCTGAGCCGGCCGCCGCGATGAAAGTCCTGCCGGAAAAGAGCGTCGTGATCGTCGGGGGCGGCCTGGCCGCGGGGCTCGTGGCGCGCCAGCTCGCCCAGCAGGGGGTCGAGACCCTCGTGCTCGAGCGCGGCGGCGACTACCGGCACGGGCCCGAGGGCCGGATCCCGACGCAGCGCGACGAGCTCCGGTGGGACGTCCGCCACGGGCTGATGCAGGACGCCGCGGGCGAGACCTACACGCAGCGCCGGGCGCGGACGGAGCTGGCGCGGCCCATGCGCCGCCTGAACGCCTTCCTGCCCGGCACCGGGGTGGGCGGGGCCGGCAACCACTGGGGCGGCCAGACCTTCCGCTGGAACGACTACAACCTCGTCCTGCGCTCGCGCTACGAGCAGCGCTACGGCCGCGGCGCGATCCCGGCCGACATGCCGCTGCAGGACTGGGGCGTCACCTACGACGAGCTGGAGCCCTACCACGACCTGTTCGAGAAGCTTTTCGGCATCGCCGGCAAGGCCGGCAACCTGCGCGGCCGGCTCCAGCCGGGCGGCAACCCCTTCGAGGCCCCGCGGCAGAACGAGTACCCGCAGCGCCCGCTCGAGATCACCGAGGCCGGCCTGATCTTCCAGCAGACGGTCGAGCGCGAGTTCGGCTACCACCCGTACCCGTCGCCCGCGGCCAACTCGCCGGACGCCTACGTGAACCCCGACGGCATGACGCTCGGCGCCTGCCAGTACTGCGGGCATTGCGAGCGCTTCATCTGCGAGGCCAACGCCAAGGGCACGCCGGACGTCCTGCTCTACCCGTGGCTCGAGCGCCAGCCGCGGTTCACGCTGCGGCGGCACTGCCACGTGCTCGGGCTGGAGCACGACCGGGCGTCGGGCCGGGTGCGCGGCGTGCGCTACCTCGACCTGCTCAGCGGCCAGGAATACCTGCAGCCCGGCGGGGCGGTGGTGCTGGCCGCGTTCACGATGACCAACACCAAGCTGCTGCTGACGGGCGGCATCGGCCGCCCGTACGACCCGGCGACGGGCGCCGGCGTGGTCGGCCGCAACTTCTGCTACCAGGCGAACTCCGGCATCGCGCTGTTCTTCCCGGGCCGCTGGCTCAACCCGTTCCTGGCGGCCGGCTGCACGGGGACGCTCATCGACGAGTTCAACGACGACAACTTCGACCACTCCGGCCTCGGCTTCCTCGGCGGCGGCTACATCGGCGTCAACGTGGCGTCCGGCCGCCCGATCTCCGTCCGGCGCACGCCGCCCGGCACCCCGCGCTGGGGCACGCGCTGGAAGCAGGCCAACGCCGACTGGTATGCGCACACCTGCGCGATCGGCGCCCAGGGCAGCTGCTACCCGCACCGGGAGAACTACCTCGACCTCGACCCCGACTACACGGACGCCTTCGGCCAGCCGCTGGTCCGGATGACCTTCGACTTCCGCGAGAACGAGCGCCGCGTGTCGGCCTACTGCACCGAGCAGTCGCGGCGGATCGCGGTCGCCATGGGCGCGACGCCCGTCGGCCCGGTGGTGTCCCGCGCCGCGCCGTTCGACACCCGCTTCTACCAGGGTTCGCATGTCACCGGCGGCACGATCATGGGCGCGGATCCGGCCGCGAGCGTCGTGTCGCCGCGGCTCCAGCACTGGGACGCCGAGAACCTCTTTGTCGTGGGCGCCTCCGTCTTCCCCCACAACTCGGGCCACAACCCCACCGGTCCCGTGGGCGCCCTGGCGCTCCGCCTCGGCGACGACCTGGCGCGCTACGTCGCGCGTCCCGGCCGCCTTTCCTGAATCCACGCCGCATGAAAAAAGTCCTCCTCCTCCTCGCCGTCACCCCGCCGCTCGCCGCGTTCGCCGAATCCCGGGATGCCGCGCCCGACCCGGTCCGGGGGCAGAAGGTGTACGCGGCCTGCGCCGCGTGCCACGGGCCCGGCCCGATGGTGAAGACGGGCCCGGCGCTGGAGGGCGTGGCCGGCCGGCGGGCCGGCACGGTGCCCGGCTTCCGCTACAGCCGCGCCCTGAAGAACTCCCGGCTCACCTGGGACGACGCGACCCTCGACGCCTTCCTGGCCGACCCGCAGGCGCGGGTGCCCGGCAACGCCATGCCTTATCCCGGACTGCCGGACCCGGCCCAGCGCGCCGACCTGATCGCCTACCTGAAAAACCTGCAATGACCCCCCGCCATGAACCGCAAACGCTTCCTCGCCACGCTCGGCGCCGGCGCCCTGGGCGTTAGCGCGCTCCGATCCGCGCCCCCGCCCCCCGCTCCCGACCCCGCCTCTCCCGTGACTCCGCCCGCCCTCGCCGAACTGCTCTGCCTCGACGACGTCGAGCGCGCCGCGCTGGCGGTGATGCCGCCGCCGGTCCGCGACTTCCTCGCCGGCGGCGCCGCGGACGAGCTCACCCTGCAGTGGAACCGCGACAAGTACCGCGACATCCGGCTGCAGCAGCGCGTGCTCGCGGACATCAACGACCTCGACTGCGGGACGACCCTTTTCGGTCACCACCACCGGCTGCCCATCCTGTTGGCGCCGACCGCCAACCACCGTCTCGTCCACCCCGAGGGCGAGATGGCCACGGTGCGCGGCGCCAACCAGGTGGGGGCCACCATGGTGCTCAGCAGCGGCGCCAACACCGGCGTCGAGGACGTCGCGCGGGCCGCGACCGAGCCGCTGTGGTTCCAGCTCTACGTCGCCAAGGACCGCGGCCTCGCCCGCGCCCTGGTCGAGCGGGTCGAGGCCGCGGGCGCCAAGGCCCTCTGCGTCACGGTCGACAGCCCCCTGGACGGCCCGCGCAACCGCCAGAACCGCCACAAGCTCGTGCTGCCGCCCGGCGTCGGTCACCCGCACTACGTGGGCATCAAGGAGCCGGCCAGCTTCGCCACGCTCGACGTCGTCCGGCCGGCGGTGATGCTGTGGCGCGACATCGAGTGGATCCGGGGGCTCACCCGGATGCCCGTCCTGCTGAAGGGCGTGATGCATCCCGGCGACGCCGAGACCGGCCTCAAGCTGGGGGCCGACGGCATCATCGTCTCCAACCACGGCGGCCGCTGCCTCGACACGCAGCCGGCGACCATCGAGGCCCTGCCGCGGGTCGCGGACCAGGTCGCCGGACGTGTGCCCGTCATCGTCGACGGCGGGATCCGGCGCGGCACCGACGTCGTGAAGGCCCTCGCCCTCGGCGCCGCCGCGGTCCAGATCGGCCGGCCCTACGTCTACGGCCTGGCCGTCGGCGGGGCCGAGGGCGTGGCCCACGTGGTCAAGATCCTCCGTCAGGAGCTGCTCATGGCCATGGCCCTGCTCGGCTGCCGGAACCTCGCGGCGATCAACCGCTCGGTCCTCTGGACCTGACGCCCCCCTTTTTTTTCACCCGCACCCCCCTCCCGCCTCCCCCTCCGCTTCCGTCATGAAAAAAATCCGCTTTGGTATCACCGGCTCCGGCTACATGGGTCGCACCCATGCCGAGGCCATCCTGCAGAACCCCGACATCGCCGAGCTCGTCGCCATCTGGGGCGGCACCCGCGCCCCCGCGCTCGCCGCCCGCTGCGGCGCCGCCCACGAGCCCACGCTCGCCGGGCTGATGCAGCGCCGCGACATCGACGCGATCGTCATCACCACGCCGCACCACACCCACGTCGACGAGGTCATGCTCGCGCTCGAGCACGGCAAGCACGTGCTGATCGAGAAACCCATGGCGACGAAGGTGGAGGACTGCGACCGGATGCTGGCGGCCGCCGCCCGGCGCGGCCTGGCCACGGGCGTGGCGCACAACCTCCGCTTCCGCGTGAACCTGCCGAAGGTGCGCGCGCTGGTGCAGTCCGGCGCCCTCGGCCGCATCCAGAGCATGCAGTTCTCGATGTTCCGGCAGCTGGCCAACGCCGGCAACTTCGGCGGCAACAAGATGGGCTGGGTCAACCAGCCCGAGGCCGTCGGGTTCGTGATCGACGGCCTGCCGCACGGGGTCGACGCCATGCGCTGGGCCACGGGCGCCGAGGTGGTCCGCGTCGCGGGCTTCTGCCGGACGTACACGCCGGAGCGGGCGATCGAGGACACGACGGTGGGCATCATGGAGTTCTCCAACGGCGCCATCTGCTCGACCCACACCACCATCGCTTCGCACGGCGACTTCCACGGCGAGATGGCCCGTCTGGTCATCCTCGGCAGCAAGGCGAGCCTCAACATGGACGGCTTCGGCGACCTGCACGTCACCGACCGCGAGCAGGGCTGGCGCCTGCTCTCCACCCAGCCGCCCGTGATGGCGGACGACCCGGAGTCGGCGTTCAAGATCGGGCGCATGAAGGCCTTCAACGACCAGATCGCGTCGTTCGTCGACCGCATCCACGGCCGGCCGTCGGACGTGGCGACGGGCGCGGACGGCCGCGCCGGGCTCGCGATCTGCCTGGGCATGATGACCTCCTCCCGCGACGGCCGTTTCGTCAACCTCACCTGAAGCCCGGCATGACCGCCTCCCGCCCGTCCGCGACCCCGCGGCGCATCCTCTTTAACCGCGACATTCCCCACCGCCTCAGCCCCGCGGAACGGCGGGGCCTCGAGCTCGCCTGCCCGGGCGTCGAGATCGTCGAGCTGGGCGGCGCGCCGGCCGGCGTCCCGGCCGAGCTCGCCGGCACGCACATCCTGGTGACGGACCTGGCGCTGCCCCCCGACCTGGCGGCCTGCCCGCGGCTGGAGTGGATCCAGCTGGTGTCGGCCGGGGCCAACCAGATCACGCAGCACCCGGTGGCGCGGACGAACATTCCGGTGACGACCTCGAGCGGCCTGCACGGCGTGCCGATCGCGCAGTTCGTCACGGGCACGCTGCTCATGCTCGTGCACCAGTTGCCGGCGCTCGCGGCCAGCCAGGCCGCGCGGCGCTGGCCGGCGGACCGGTGGGCCCTGCGCGGCTCGCTGCTGCGGGGCGCCACGGCGGGCATCCTCGGCTACGGCAGCATCGGGCGCGAGTGCGCCCGCCAGCTGCACGCGCTGGGCATGAACATCGTCGCGCTCGACCCGGCCGGCCGCCGGGACGAGGGCTACAACTACTGGCCCGGCACCGGCGATCCCGAGGGCGAGCTGCCGTCCCGGTGGTTCGCGCCGGCGCAGCTGCGGGAGATGCTCCCGCTGTGCGACGTCGTGGTGGTGGCGGTCCCGCTGACGCCGCACACCGCCGGCATGATCGGCGCCGCCGAGCTGGCCCTGCTCCCCCGGGGCGCGCGGCTGGTCCTCATCTCCCGCGGCGGCATCGTCGTGGAGTCCGCCCTGGCCGAAGCGCTCCGCTCCGGCCACCTCGCCGGCGCGGCCGTCGACTGCTACACCCAGGAGCCGCCGCCGCCGGACCACGTCTTCTTCGACACGCCGAACCTGATCATGACCCCGCACCTGGCCGGCGCGTACGAAGGCTTCTGGCCCGCGATGATCGGGCTGTTCACCGAAAACCTGCGCCGCTTCCACGAGGGGCGGCCGCTGCTCAACCAGGCCAACAAGCGCCTCGGCTTCTGAACCCTCCGCCTCCGCTGCCATGACCACCACCAACACCGCACCGGGATCCGGGCCGACGGCCCGCGCCCTGCCCTCCGGGGCGTGGCTCGCCGTCGGGCTGCTCTGGCTCGCGGGCGGCTCCAACTACCTGACGCGCACGATGCTCACCACGATGCGCGGCTCCATCATGGAGGAGATCCCGATGTCGGAGGCCCAGTTCGGCCTCCTGACCTCGGGCTTCCTGTGGGTGTACGCCTTCGTCAGCCCGTTCGGCGGCTTCTTCGCCGACCGCTTCAGCCGGCGGCTCGTCGTCATCTGCAGCATCTTCGCCTGGTCGACCATCACCTGGCTGACCTCCTACGTGAAGACTTTCGAGCAGTTCCTGCTGCTGCGGGCGCTGCTCGGGCTGAGCGAGGCGTTCTACATCCCGGCGGCGGTGGCGCTGATCATCGACTTCCACCGCGGGCCCACGCGGGCGCTGGCCGCGGGCATCCACACGACCGGCCTCATCTTCGGCTCGACCATCGGCGGCCTCGGCGGCTGGCTGGCCGAGGACCGCGGCTGGAGCTACGCCTACACCGTCATCGGCCTGCCGAACCTCGCGTTCGGCCTGCTGCTCTACTTCTTCCTCCGCGACGCGCCCCGGGAGCACCAGGGGCCGGTCGCGAAGGCGAACCAGGCGACGAACCTCAGCTTCCTCGACGCCGTCGTGAGCCTGGCCCGCACGGGCCCGTTCTATTATGTCATCAGCTGCTGGTGCCTCCAGGGCGCCGTCGGCTGGATGATCATCGGCTGGATGCCCACCCACATGCGCGAGCAGTTCTCGCTGGGGCAGGGGGCCGCGGGCTTCTCGGCGCTCGGCTACGTGTACGTGACCCAGACGATCGGCCTGCTGATCGGCGGGTTCTGGTCCGACCGCTGGAGCGCGACCCAGCCGCGCGCCCGCATCATCATCCCCGCGATGGCGTTCCTGCTGGCGGCGCCGGCGTTCTGGATGACCGGCTATTCCAATCTGATCTTCTTCACCATCCTGAGCCTCGTCCTGTGGGGCCTCGCCGAGGGCTTCCTGGGCGCGAACATGATGCCCATCATCTGCCTCGTGGTCGACTCGCGCTACCGCGCGACCGCCCTGGGCGTGCTCAACTGCTTCACCGCCATCTGCGGCGGCCTCGCCATCTACGGCGTCGGCGCGCTCCGCGACGCGAAGATCGGCATCACCATGATCCTCGTGGTGGCCGGCGTCGGCGTCCTGCTCTGCGGCGTCACGCTCTGGCTGGTCAACGCCGCCCTCAAGCGGAAGGAGAAGCCGGCGGCGGCCTGACCCCGCGCGCCGGCGAGAAGCGCACCATTCCCAACCATGAAACCAAACCCTCTCAACCTGTGGCGCGAAGGCGCCCCGATGCCCCTGCCGCGCGCCGGCTGCGCGGCCGGAGTCCTGGGCGGCCGGCTCATCGTGGCCGGCGGCACCTACTGGAGCGACGGCCAGAAGTATTGGAGCGACCGGGTGGACGCCTACGACGTCGCCGGCAACCGCTGGGAGCCGCTGGCCCCGCTGCCGCAGCCGCGCGGCGACGCGCCGACGGTCGTGGTGGACGACACGCTCTACATCCTCGGCGGCGGCGTGGACGGACCGGCCGTGACCTCGGTCGTCGCCTACCGGGCCGGAGCCTGGTCGACGCTGCCGCGCCTGGCGCTGCCGGCCCCGCGCCGGTCGTCGGTGGCGGCCGTCGTGGACGGCACGATCTACCTGCTGGGCGGGCTGGCGGGCACCTGGACCGAGTTCGCGTCGCTCACCGCGACCGTGTGGGCCGCCCGGCCCGGCGCGGCCTGGGAAACCCGCGCCCCGCTGCCCGGCCCGGCGCGCTTCAACGCGGCGGTCGGCGTCGTGGGCGGCCGCATCCTGCTGGCCGGCGGCTGCGCCGTGGCCGACGGCAAGGTCGTCAACCTCGACGAGGTGCTGGCCTACGAGCCGCGCGCGGACCGGTGGTCCGTCATCGGCCGGCTGCCGCAGCCGCTGCGCGGCGCGTGCGGCCTGGCGGACGGCGACCGGCTGCTCGTCGTGGGCGGCTACACCGACCGTTTCCTCACCCAGGTCCTCGCCGTCGACGGCGCGGGCAAGGTTGCGGTCGCCGGCGAGCTGCCCGTCGGCCTGGCCGACACGCGCTTCCACCGCGTCGGCGCGCAGATCGTCGGGGCCACGGGCGAGAACGGCATCAAGCTGCGCTTCCCCGGCGTCCTCGTGTCCGGCTGACCGAGCCGCGCCCCCGCCCGCCATCCCCGCCTCCCGTCCACCCGCCCCCGCCATGAAGATCACCGCCGTCAAGACCTACCTCCTTCAGCACCCGATGTCGCGCCCCACCGGGCCGGCCAACTTCTATTACCGCACGCGCACGACGCTCATCATCAAGATCGAGACCGACGAGGGCGTCTCGGGCTGGGGCGAGACGGTGGCGTTCGCCGGCATCCGGCAGGTCATCGAGGAGCAGTACGGGGCGATCCTGCTCGGGCGCAGCCCGACGGAGCACCGCGCGCTGTGGCGCGAGCTGTGGGGCCAGAATTTCGGCAACGGCCTGGCCCTCGGCGGCGTCGAGATCGCACTCGACGACCTGCGCGGCAAGGCCCTGGGCCTGCCGGTGGCCGAGCTCTACGGCGGCCGGCTGCGCTCGCGCGTGATGGCGTACGCCTCCGCCATGAACTACATCGAGGGCGAGGATCCGGCCGAGTACTACCCGCGCGAGGCGGCGCAGCTGGTCGGGGAGGGGTTCCGCGCGCTGAAGATGCGGATCGGCGGGCAGGAGATCCCGCGCGACCTCGCGGCGATCAAGGCGGTGCGGCGCGAGGTCGGGCCGGACGTCAAGCTGATGGGCGACGGCAACGGCACCTACACCCTGGGCACGGCGATGCGCATGGGGCGGGAGCTGGAGCAGCAGGGGTTTTACTGGTTCGAGGAGCCGCTGCCGCAATGCACGCCGGACTACCCGGGCTACGAGGTGCTGGCCGCCAAGCTCGACATCCCCATCGCCGCCTGCGAGGGCCTGACCGCCCGCGGCCGGTTCAAGGAGGCGCTGACCCGGCGCGTGATGGACATCGTGCAGCCCGACGTCGCCCTGGCCGGCGGCATCGGCGAGTGCCTGTTCGTCGCCGAACTGGCGCGACTCTGGGGCGTGCAGTGCATGCCCCACTGCTGGGCGGGCGGCATCGTCATCGCGGCCTCGACGCACCTGGTCTCGCTGCTGCCCGACGCCTCCTGGGGCCGGGCGGCCGAGCCGCCGATGCTCGAGCTCGACCAGGTCGAGAATCCGTTCCGCGAAAACCTGCTGGCCAAGCCGCTCGAGATCAAGGACGGGCACGTCACGGTGCCCACCACGCCCGGGCTCGGCATCGAGGTCGACGAGGAAAAGCTGAACTACTACGCGCGGGCCCGCGCCTGACTTGGGCGGGAGAAGCGGCGATCCCCTTCGCCCTTGCCGCCGGCGGGAGCCCGCTGAGGCCCAGAGAGGACCAGCCACGGCCGATCCCGGCCCTCCCGGGCAGGGCCACGGGGAAAGCGTGGGAACCGCGAGGGGCACGGAAGGGCGCGAAGGTCGGGGAGAGTCCAGGCGCCCCTTTTCGCGCTGCTTCGCGAATTTCGCGGGTCAGTTTCCCCGGCCCGATCTTCCATCCGTCCGGAGGGTGGCGTGGCCACCGGCAGGAGTCCGGCTGCGCGGCCGCCCGCCTACCGCAGCAGCGCGACCCCGGCCAGGCCCGCCGCGATGATGAAGAGCATGAGGAGCAGGACGTGCCGGCGGAGGACCGGGGAGCCGAAGGCGACGGCCAGGCCGGCCTTGAGGATGGAATTGCTGATGGCGGCGACGACCACCGCCTGGGCGGCCAGGGCGGGCAGGATGGCGCCGGTCGAGAGATTGCCGGCCACGGACAGGGCGACGGCGTCGACGTCGCTCAGGCCCGAGACGAAGGCCAGCGGCAGCAGGCCGTGGGCGATGTAGCCGAGCTCGGCGGCGGCCTTCACCAGCAGGGTGATCGCGGCGTAGATCAGGGCGAACTTGATGGCGGTGAGGAGGCTGAGGGGATTGGTGATGGCCGGCTGCTCCGGGGTGCACGCGCGGGCGCGCAGCCGCCACCAGGTCCACAGGCCGTACGCGACGCCGGGCCCGGCCATGAGCGCGAAGGGCACGACCAGGCGGGCGGACAGCGCGGGGCTGATGAGCCCGAGCACGATCAGCACGCGGGGCAGCATGACGGTGCACGCGATGCCGACCGCCATGGCGTAGTGCACGGACTGGGCGGGGTCCTCGCGGCTGCGGCGGCTGAAGGCGAGGGTGGTGGCGGTGCTCGAGGCGAGCCCGCCCAGCAGGCTGGTCAGCGCGATGCCCGCGCGCGCGTCGAGCAGCCGCATGGCCACGTAGCCGGCGAAGCCGACCCCCGAGATCAGCACCACCATCAGCCAGGTGTTGAACGGGTTGAAGGCCCCGTACGGGCCGAACGACCGGTCCGGCACCAGCGGCAGGATGACGCCGGTGATGGCGACGAACTGCAGGGTCGCGCGGATGTCGACCTCGGTGAAGGCGCGGGTCCAGGCGTGGATCGGGCGCTTGAGCCCGAGGAGCACCACCGCCAGCCCGCTGACCAGCACGGCCTCCTTACGGTGCTGCCACTGGACGAGCGCCCCGACCGCGAGCGTGAGCAGCGCGGCGGCGAAGGTCGTGCTGCCCCCGGCGGCGACGCCCGGCCGGGGACGCGCGCGCAGGGCGAAGTGCACGCCGACGACGGCCACGACCACGGGCAGCACGGCGGCCGCGTAGCGGTCGGTGAGGAAGGCGGCGACGCACCCGAGCACGCCCCAGAAGGTGAAGGTCCGCACGCCGCTGAACTCCTCGGCCTGCGGGTCCTGGGCCTGCTCGCTCCACTGCCGGATCAGGCCGATAACCGCCCCCAGTCCGGCGCTGGCGACGATGGCGAGCATGAGGGAGTTCATGGCGGGCACGGTACGGGATGGGCGGGGGATGGCCAGCCCGGTCGGCGGCCGGCGCCCACTTTCCGTTTGCGCCCGCGGCCTCCGGCGCCAAGCGTGGCCTATTCCATGAGCGAAATCCCTCCGGACATCACCCATGACCAGCATGCCGTGCGGCTGAAGAAGCTGCAGGACCTGCGCGCCGCGGGCTTCGACCCGTTCCAGGCGAACGCGACCCAGACCCATTTCTCGGGGGAGGCGCTGGCGGCCTACGTGGACGGCCAGGACTACGCCGTGCCGGTGAAGGTGGCGGGCCGCCTGGTGGTCATCCGCGACATGGGCAAGAGCCAGTTCGTCAAGATCCTCGACCAGCAGGGCCAGATCCAGCTCTACGTGAAGAAGGACCTCGTCGGCGACGAGGCGTACGCCGCGTTCAAGAAGCTCGACCTCGGCGACATCATCGGGGCCGAGGGGACGCTCTTCAAGTCGAAGTCCGGCGAGATCACGGTGCGCGTCGACCGGTACGTGCTGGTGGCGAAGGCGCTGCGCCCGCTGCCCGAGAAGTGGCACGGGCTGACCGACCCCGAGCAGGTGTACCGTCAGCGCTACCTGGACCTGATCGTCAACCCGGAGTCGCGGCGGCGGCTGATGCTGCGCAGCCGGATCGTGGCCAGCATCCGGCGCACGCTGGCGGAGCGGAAATTCCTCGAGGTCGAGACCCCGGTGCTGGAGGCGGTCGCCGGCGGCGCCGCGGCACGGCCGTTCGTGACCCACCACAACGCCCTGGGGGCGGACTTCTACCTGCGCATCGCGCTCGAGCTGCGGCTGAAGCGGCTGCTGGTCGGCGGCTACGACCGCGTCTTCGAGATCGGCCGCATCTTCCGCAACGAGGGCGTGTCGCGGAAGCACAACCCCGAGTTCACCATGCTCGAGGTCTACCAGGCCTACAGCGACTTCCGCGGGATGATGGAGCTGATCCGCGCGCTCTTCGCCGACCTCTGCCGCGACGTCATCGGCGCCACGGAGATCGCGCACGCGGCCAGCGGGCAGGTCATCAACTTCGCCGGCGCGTGGCGCGAGGTCCGGTACTTCGACCTGATCGACGAGGCCGTGGGCTCCCGGCTCAGCGCGCTCCGCGGCACCCCGGGATACCGCGAGGCGGCCGTCGCCGCGGCCGGGAAGCTCGGACTCGAGGTCCATCCCGGCTGGGAGACCCACGAGGTCGTGAACGAGATCTTCGGCAAGAAGATCGAGCCGACGCTGATCCAGCCGACCTTCGTCACCCACCTGCCCAAGGAGCTCTGCCCGCTCGCCAAGCTGAACGCCCAGGATCCCGGCCTGATCGACGTGTTCGAGCTGGTGATCGGCGGCATGGAGGTGGCCCCGGCCTACTCCGAGCAGAACGACCCGTTCGTGCAGCGCGAGATGTTCGAGAAGCAGGTCGGCGAGGAGCAGCAAAAGATGGACACCGACTTCCTGCTCGCCCTCGAGCACGGCATGCCGCCGGCCGGCGGCATGGGCGTGGGCATCGACCGGCTCTGCATCCTCCTCACCGGCGCGGAGAGCATCCGCGACGTCATCCTCTTCCCGTCGCTCCGCCCCGGCGGCGGCTGACGGGACGGCGCAATGCGGGTTGCGGAACGCGGCCGAGCGTGCTGACGTAGCGCCGTTTCCGGTCCATGCCCTGGTATTTCTATCTGGCCCTCAAGCAGCTGTTCCCGAGCGGGCGGCGGCTGCCGTTCTTCACGCTGATCTCGGTCGCCGGCGTGGGGCTGGGCGTGGCGCTGATGCTGGTCTCGACCAGCGTCATGGGCGGCTTCGGCCACCAGATCCAGCGGATGATCATCGACACGCAGGGGGAGGTGCAGATCCGGGGCCGGGGGCCGTTCGCGGCGACGGACGCGATCGAGCGCGCGATCGCGGCGGTGCCGGCGGTGGCCGCCTCGGCGCCCTACGCGCAGGGGGTCGTGATGCTGGAGTACGCGCGCCGGCCGGCCTTCCCGGCCATCCAGGGCTTCGACCTCGACCGCATCCGGCAGGTCATCCCGCTCGAACGCTACCTGATCGCCGGGTCGCTGGACGACCTGGACGACGATGCCGTCGTCCTGAGCTCGCTGCTGGCGCGCGGCCTGGGGGTGCGGGTGGGCGACACCGTGAGCGTCTACACGCCGCTGATGGCGGAGCGCGCGAAGCAGCAGGAGGTGCTGCTGCCCCGGGAGGTGCGGGTGGCGGCGATCTTCCAGATCAACCACCAGCAGCTCGACAGCTCCACCGTCATCTGCTCGCTGCGGCTGATGCAGGACCTGTACGGGCTGGGGCCGCTGATCCACGGCTACAACCTGCGGCTGCGGGCGGGGGCCGATCCGGACGCGGCGGCGGCGGCGCTCAACGCCGCGCTGCCCGCGGAGGCGCAGGCGCTGACCTGGTTCGAGGCCAACGCCGACTTCCAGGCCGTGATCACCTTCGAGCGGAACATGATCTTCTTCCTGCTGACTTTCATCATCGTGGTCGCGGCCTTCTCCATCACCAGCTCGCTGCTCGTGACGGTGGTGCGCAAGACCCGCGAGATCGGGCTGCTGGGGGCCATGGGCGGGCGGGCCCGGCAGGTCGCCGCCTGCTTCTGCGCGCAGGGCCTGCTGATCGGGCTCGCCGGCACCGCGCTCGGGCTGGCGCTGGGCTTCGGCCTGCTGCACTTCCGCAACGCGATCGTCCAGCTGATCGCCCGGCTGACGATGGGCGAGGAGGTCTTCGTCAAGTTCTACCAGTTCAGCCAGCTGCCGGCGTTCACGGCGGCGAAGGACGTGGCGTTCATCGTCGTCTTCTCCGTCGCCGCCTCGACCCTGGCCGGCCTGATCCCGGCCTGGCGGGCGGCGCGCCTGCGTCCCGTGGAGGCGCTGCGCAGCGAATGAACCCGCCCATGTCCGCCCCCGTGCTCCAGGCCCGCGCCCTGCGCAAGACCTACCCCAGCGGCGACCGGGTGCTCGAGGTCCTGCGGGGCGTCGACCTCGCGGTGCACGCCGGCGAGAGCGTGAGCATCCGCGGCGAGTCGGGGTCCGGCAAGAGCACCCTGCTCAACCTGCTCGCCGGCCTCGACCGGCCCGACGGCGGCGAGCTGTTCTGGGGCGGCGAGGCCGCCCACCGGCTGTCGCTGGCCGAGCTGACCGCCCGCCGCGGGCGGTTCCTGGGCATGGTTTTCCAGTCCTACTACCTGATTCCCGAACTCGACGCGCGGGCCAACGTCCTCATGGGCGCCCGCGTCGCCGGCCGCGCCGGTGCCGCCGAGCGCGCCCGGGCCGACGCCCTGCTGGCCCGGGTCGGGCTGGCCGCGCGCGGCCACCACCTGCCGGCGCACCTCTCCGGCGGCGAGCGCCAGCGGGTCGCCGTCGCCCGCGCCCTGATGAACCACCCGGCCGTCATCCTGGCCGACGAGCCGACCGGCAATCTCGACGAGCGCACCGGCGACGAAGTGGTCAGCCTCCTGCTCGAGGTCTGCGCCGAGGAAAAGGCCGCCCTCGTGCTCGTGACGCACCATCCGGCGCACGCGGGCCGGACGCGGCGCCAGGGCGTGCTGCACGAAGGGCGCATGACGGAGCAATCCTGAGCCGGCGTACGGAGAGAACGGGGAATTCAGGAGAGCGGGCGTGCTCCGTGGGAAACGCCGAGGTGGGCCCGCCAATAAAATCGGCGGAGGGGTCGCCGCGCTTTTGTAATGGCCGCCGGTCCCTCGAGTGCTAGGGTCGGGCCATGTCTAATTCCCGGATCAAGTGCGGGGTGGCCGGCGTCGGCTCGCTGGGACAGCATCATGCGCGCATCTATGCGTCGCTGGCGGGGGCGGAGCTGACGGGGATCTTCGAGACGAACGATGCCCGCGCGGCCGAGATCTGCGCCCAGCACGGCTGCCGGCGGTTCGACACCCTCGCGCAGCTGGGCGAGGCCTGCGAGGCCGTGAGCGTCGTCGTGCCCACCGACCGCCACGCCGAGGTGGCGCTGCCGCTTCTCGAGCGGGGGTGCCACCTGCTGATCGAAAAGCCGCTTTGCGCCAGCCTCGAGGAGGCGGAACAGGTCCTGGCCGCCGCCCAGCGCCGGAGGTGCCTCGTGCAGGTGGGGCACGTCGAGCACTTCAATCCCGTGATGAGCTACCTGGAGAAGCACACGGGCAGGCCCCAGTACATCACGACCGAGCGCCTCGCCCCGTACCAGACCCGCGGCACCGAGGTCGGCGTCGTGCTCGATCTCATGATCCACGACATCGGCATCGTGCTCGCGCTCGTGAAGTCGCCGATCCGCAAGATCGACAGCGTCGGCATCTGCGTGCTTTCCAAGACCGAGGACATCGCCAACGCGCGCATCGAGTTCGAGAACGGCTGCGTGGCCAACCTGAGCGCCTCCCGCATGAGCCTGAAGAAGAACCGCGAGATCCGCGTGTTCCAGGACAACGCCTACCTCTCCCTGGACTTCATGAACCAGAAGGGGCATCTGGTGAAGAAGAGCGACATCATCGCCTACGGCCTCAAGCTGAAGGTCGGGCTGGCCAAGGCGGGCGACGCCAGCTCGATCCCGGTGCACGACATTCCGATCGAGAAAGGCGAGCCGCTGGCCATCGAGCTGGCGCATTTTATCGAGAGCGTCCGCGGGGCCCGGCAACCCAAGGTCGGCGGGGCCCTGGGCAAGTCGGCGCTCGAGGTGGCCATCACCGTCACCGACCAGATCCGCCGGGCGGGGAGCCGGACTTGAGGGACCGGACGATGACAGGCGGACGATCGCGCTCCGATTGGCTTGCGGCCGAGCCGCGGCCGGCGGGCCGGCTCAATCCCGGGGAGGCGCATGACTGCGGGTGAACCTTCCGCCCCGGCCACGGTCGGGCCCTGGCGCCCAGCGCGGGTGACCGAGCTGCCGGCTCCCGCCGGGGGCCGGGTGGACGTGCTGGTGGTCGCCGGCGAGCACTCCGGCGACGAGCATGCGGCGCGCGTGGTGCGCGAGCTGCGGGCGACGCATCCGGAGCTGGCGGTCTGCGCGCTCGGCGGGCCCGGGCTGGCCGCGGCGGGGGCGCAGCTCCTGCACGACCTGACGGCCACGTCGGTGGTCGGCTTCGTCGAGGTGCTGCGGCACTACTCTTTCTTCAAGTCGCTGTTCGAGGCCACGGCGCGCTGGGTGGAGCGGCACCGTCCCCGCGCCGTCTGCTTCGTGGACTATCCCGGCTTCAACCTGCGCCTGGCCGCGCGGCTGCGGGAGGCGGGCCTCGCCGCCCGCGCCGGCGGCCCGGTCCGGCTGCTCTACTACATCTCGCCGCAGATCTGGGCCTGGAAGGCCCGGCGTCGGTTCACCATGGCGCGCGATCTCGACGCCCTGGCGGTCATCTTCCCGTTCGAGCCCGCGTGTTATGCGGACACGGCGCTGCCGGTCGAGTTTGTCGGCCATCCCTTCCTCGCGCCGGACTACGCGCCCCCCGTGCGGCATGACCCGCAGGGGCCCGTGCTGCTGCTGCCGGGCAGCCGCGTGCAGGCGGTGGAGCGGATCCTGCCGCTTTTGCTGGGGGGATTTACAGAATATTTCGCGGAAAATGCCGATGTAAGGGCCGTGGTGTTATTTCCGAGCAACGAGGTGGCGGCGGTCGCCCGCGGCGTGCTGGCGCGTTGGCCGGCCCTCGCCGGGCGGGTGGAGCTGCGCGAGAACCGCGGCTGCACGGCCGCATCGGCCGTGCTGACCAGCTCGGGCACCATGTCGCTGCATTGCGCGCTGGCCGGCATCCCTGGCGCCATCGTCTACCGGACCAACCCCCTCACGTACCTGTTCGCCCGCTGGCTGGTGCAGGTCGAGTTCATCGGCATCGCCAACCTGCTCCTGCGCGAGCCGATGTACCCCGAGTTCATCCAGGGCGCGGCCACCCCGGCCGCGCTGGCGGCGCAGCTGCGCGAATGCCGCGGCGATCCGGCCCGCCGGCAGCGCACCCGGGACCAGCTGGCCCGGCTCCGCGGCCTCCTCGCGCAGCCCGCCACCGGCACGGCGGCCGGCTGGCTGGCCCGCCAGCTCGGCGCCTGAGCGCCTCTTCCACGCACCATGGCCACCCCTCCGTCCCCTCCGACCCCGGATCCGGCGCCGCCGGCCGGCCGCCGCGCGCGCCGGTGGATTCCCTCCTTGTTGGTGCTGGGGGTGGGGGCGTTCTTTTCCCTGCTGGGCTGGTGGCTCGTCGGCCAGGCGGTCGGCCGGGTCGACGCCATCCGCTTCGAACGGCAGTCGGAGCGGCTCCGCGGGCTCCTCCGCAGCCGCATGGACACGGCCGCGCAGCTCGTCTACGGCGCGCGGGCGCACGCCAACGCCAGCCTGGAGGTGACGACGCTCGAGTGGTCCGACTACTTCAACGCCATCGTGGGGCACTACGACTACGGCGTGGTCGGCCTCGGCTACATCGAGCGGGTGCCGCGGTCCGGGATCGACGCCCTGGAGGCGCGCGTGCGGGCCGAGGGGCGGCCGGACTTCAAGGTCGAGCGCGCCGGCGCGGACGAGTGGCTTTATGTCGTCACCAGCATCGAGCCCCGCGACCGCAACAACGGCGTGCTCGGCCTCGACATCGGCTCCGGCCGGACCCGCCGGGCCGCGGCCGAGGAGGCCGCGCGGCTGAACGCCATGACTCTTTCGCCGCGGATCCGGCTCAACTACGAGGGCCGCGAGATTCCCGGGTTCCTGCTGCTGCTGCCCGTGTACGCCAAGGGCGCGCACCTCGAGACGGAGGAGCAGCGCCTGGCGGCCCTGCGCGGGTGGACCTACGCCTCGATCCGGGTCGACGAGCTGCTGGCCGGGCTGGGCGACGCCGCCGCGGTGCTGCTCGACTTCGAGCTGTTCGAGGGCGACTCGACCGCGGCGCCGAACCTGCTTTACGACGACGACGGCCACCTGTCCGCGAAGGTGGCCGGCGCCGCCCGCGCCTTCCAGAAGGCGCACACGCTCGAGCTCTACGGGCGGCAGTGGACGCTGCAGACCAGCGAGCGGCCGGAACTGCGGGCGGTCGGCAATCCGCTGATGCGCTGGGGCGTGCTGGGGGCGGGGCTGGTCACGACGGTGCTCGCGGCATTCGTCACGCAGCAGCTGGTCAACGGCCGCGTGCGGGCGCTCGATTTGGCGGACCGGATGACCGCGGACCTGCGCCGGGCCGAGGCGGAGTCGCGCCGGCTGGCGCTGGTGGCGAGCCGCACGGCCAGCGCGGTGGTGCTCGCCGACGCGGAGTGGCGCATCGAGTGGATCAACGAGGGGTTCACCCGGCGCTTCGGGTACGAGTTGCCGGAGATCGTCGGCCGGCGGCCGAGCTCCTTCCTGCGCGGGCCGGAGACGGACCCGGCCACGCTCGAGGCGATGGACGAGGCCGACGCCGCGGGCCGGCCGTTCAAGGGCGAGCTGCTCACCTACACCCGGTCGGGGCAGAAACGGTGGATGGAGCTGGAGATCCAGCCGCTCAGGGATGCCGCCGGCCGGCCGACGGGCTACATGTCGATGCTGCTCGACATCACCGGCCGCAAGGAGGCCGAGCAGGACCTGGCCGAGCAGGCCACGCTGCTGCGCTTCATCCTGAACGCGCTGCCGGTCGGCGTCAGCTGGACCTCCTACGGCGAGGTGCAGGAATCCTGGGTCAACGACGCCGTGCTCCAACTCACCGGGCTCAGCCGCGAGGAAGCCCGGTCCAATGAGTCGTTCCGGGCCATCACGCATCCCGAGGACTGGGCCAAGCAGACCGCCGAGTACGCCCGGATCGAGCAGGGTCTGATCGACCGCTTCAGCATGGAGAAACGCTACCTCCGGCTCGACGGCACCGAGGTCAAGGGCCTGCTGACCGTGCAGGTCTTCCGCGGCCCGGACGGCCGGATCCTGCAGGAGGTCTCGACCATCGCCGACCTGACGGAGATGAGGAGCATCGCCGACCGGCTCGCGCGCCAGGAGGCGCTGTTCCGGTTCATCTTCGACTCGGTGCCCGTCGGCCTCTCGTGGTCCGTGCCGGACCAGGACGCCACGCGGATGGTCAACGCCGAACACGTGCGGCTGACCGGCGTCCCGGCCGAGCTGGCCAAGGCCTCCGTCGAAATCTACCTCCGGCACACGCAGGCGGAGGACCGCGAGCGCCAGCTCGAGCTCATGCGGCGGATGCGCGCCGGCGAGATCGACCAGTTCACCCTCGACAAGCGCTACCTGCATCCCGACGGGCGCACGATCTGGGTCCGGCTGTTCCGGCGCCTGTACCGCGATGTCGGCGGCGAACCCACGCAGGAGCTCAACGCGCTGGTCGACATCACCGAGCTGAAGCAGGCGCAGGAGGAGCTGCGCGCGGCCATGCAGGTCGCCGAGCAGGCCAACGTCGCCAAGAGCCAGTTCCTGGCGATGATGAGCCACGAGATCCGCACGCCCATGAACGGCGTGATCGGCATGACCAGCCTGCTGCTCGACTCGCGGCTCACCACGGAGCAGCGCGAATACGCGGAGACGATCCGCCAGAGCGGCGAGGCGCTCCTGACCATCATCAACGACATCCTCGACTTCTCGAAGATCGAGTCGGGCCGGCTGGAGATGGAGCGGACGGATTTCTCCCTGCAGGAGTGCGTGGAGGGTGCGCTCGACCTGCTCGCGCCGAAGGCGGCGGAGAAGCACATCGACCTGCTCTACGAGTTCGCCGACGGCGCCCCCGCCAACCTGCGCGGCGACCCGACGCGCCTGCGCCAGGTGCTGGTCAACCTGCTGGGCAACGCGGTCAAGTTCACCGAGCGCGGCGAGGTGCTGCTCACCGTCCGGGCCCAGCCCGCCGAGGGCGACACGACCGAGGTCACCTTCAGCGTGCGCGACACCGGCATCGGCATCCCCGCCGAGGCCATGAGCCGGCTCTTCCGCTCGTTCACCCAGGTGGATGCGTCGACGACGCGACGCTTCGGCGGCACCGGCCTCGGGCTGGCGATCAGCCGGCGGCTGGCCGAGCTGATGGGCGGCCGGATGTGGGTGGAGAGCGAACTCGGGCGCGGCTCCACTTTCAGCTTCACGATCCGGGCCGGCGTGGTGCCGAGCAAGCCCCGGATCTACACCGGCGGCACCAAGGCCAGCGTCCAGGGCCGGCGCCTGCTGGTGGTGGACGACAATGCCACGAACCGCCGGATCCTCACCGACCTGGCGCGGAAGTGGGAGATGACGGCGATCGCGCTGGAGCGTCCGGAGGACGCCCTCGAGCTGCTGCGGCGCGGGGAGGCCTGCGACGTGGCGATCCTGGACATGCAGATGCCCGGCATGGACGGCGTGATGCTGGCCCAGGAGATCCGCCGCCTGCGGCCGGCCGCCGACCTGCCCCTGGTGCTGCTGTCCTCGCTCGGCCGCCACGAGGATACCGCGCATCTCTTTGCCGCCAACCTGACCAAGCCGGTCAAGCCCTCGCAGCTCTTCGACGTGCTGGCCAAGCTCTTCTGGCGCGACCGCGGCAGCGCCCCGCCGGTGTCCGCGGCGCCGGCGCCTCCGCCCGAGCTGGAGGCGTGCTTCATCGACCGCATCCTGCTCGCGGAGGACAACGCCGTGAACCAGCGCGTGGCCTTGCACATGCTGACCAAGCTCGGCTACCGCGCCGACGTCGCCGGCAACGGGCTGGAGGTCCTGGCCGCCGTGGAGCGCCAGCCCTACGACATCATCCTCATGGATGTGCAGATGCCGGAAATGGATGGACTGGAGGCGGCCGGCGAATTGTTGAAGACGCGGCCCGACCCGGCCAAGCGCCCGTGGATCATCGCGCTGACCGCCAACGCCATGGAGGGGGACCGGGAGCGTTGCCTGGCGGCGGGCATGGACGACTACATCAGCAAGCCGATCAAGAGCACCGAGCTGCAGGCGGCGATCGAGCGCTCCCGCGCCCGCCGGCGGGGCGAAGCCGGCTGAGCCGGTTTGGCGGAGGGTGGGCAAGGGTAATCCCCAGCGGAGGCGGACGCCTGCGGCTCGACGCCTCGCATTCCGGACGAGTTTGGTTGAGGTGGGCCCGCTAATCGCGCCCAAGGGTCGAATGGAGGAGCGAGAGAATGAGTCGAGAGAGGAGGGAGCTGAGCCTGACCGACGTTCTTCCGACCTTCCTGGTTTCCCCTCTCGGGTGCCTCTCCTCCATTCGTTCCCGCCGCGCCTTTTCGCGGGCCCGCGGTGACCAACTCCTTCGGCTGCCTGAGTCCGGCTGAAGACGTATCGTGCCGCGGGCGCCTTAAAATAGAATCGCCTTGAAGGGACGGCCCCGCCGGAATTGCGGGCGATGGCTTCCCTTTCCATGCAGGAATCCGCGCGCCGCCGCCTGAACTGGCTGCCGTGGGTGGTGCTGGTGGGCATGGTCGCCCTGACGGCCGGTTGCTGGTGGCTGCTGACGCGCGAGCGGGAGCGGGCGGCCGAGGCGCGGTTCGAGCGTCTGACCGAGCGGATCGGGGTCACCATCCGCCAGCGCTTCAACACCGCCGCGCACCTGCTCCACGGGGCCGCGGCGCTGCACGAGGCCAGCGACCAGGTGACGGCCGTCGACTGGTCCGTGTACCTGCGGCGGGCGGCCGCCCAGCTCGACAGCGGGGTGGTCGGCCTGGGTTATGCCGAGCGGGTGCGGCGGGTGGACCTGCCGGCCTACGAGGCCCGCATCCGCCGCGAGGGCGTGCCGGATTTTGTGGTCGAGCGCCAGGGCAACAACGAGTGGCTTTACGTGGTGACGGCCATCGAGCCGCGCGAGCGCAACACGGGGGTCCTCGGCCTCGACGTCGGCTCCGGCACCACCCGCAAGACCGCGGCGGAGACGGCGGCCGCGAGCGGCGAGATGGTCCTCTCCCGCCGCATCCTCCTCAACTACGAGGGCCGCGGCGTGCCCGGATTCCTGCTTTTCCTCCCGGTCTACGAGAAGGGCCGGCCGCTCGCCACGCGCGAGGAGCGGGTCGTCGCCATCCGCGGCTGGGTGTACGCGCCGATCCGCATCGACCACCTGCTGGCGGACGTTTCGGACATCGTCGCGGGCCAGGTCGACTTCGAGGTTTTCCAGGGCGACGTGCTGACGGCGGACGCGCTCTTGTACGACGCCGACGGCCACCTGGGCGGCGGCGCGGGCGGACCCGTCGGCGAGCACGACGTCGCGAACCGCACCTTCCACTCGGTCCAGGCCATGGATTTGTTCGGCCGCCGCTGGACGGTCCGCTACAGCACGCGGCCGGATTTCGACGCGGCGGACGCCAGCAACGTCGCGCAGGTGGTGCTGCCGGCCGGGCTGCTGCTCAGCGCGCTGGCGACCATCCTGACCTGGCTGCTCGTCACGTCGCGCCGCCGCGCGCTGAAGGTGGCGGCGACGATGACCGCGGGCCTGCGCCAGGCCGAGGAGGAGGCCCGGCGGCTGGCCCTCGTCGCCCGGCACACCGGCAACGGGGTGATCCTCTCCGACACGGAATGGCGCGTGGTGTGGATCAACGAGGGCTTCACCCGCCTGTTCGGCTACACGCTCGACGAGATCAAGGGCCGCCGGCCGGTCGACTTCATGGTCGGCCCGGGCACCGACCCGAAGACGCTGGTGGCGTTCGACCAGGCGGCGGGCGTGCAGCGCCCCTTCGTCGGCGAGATCCTGAATTACGCCAAGGACGGCCGGCGGGTCTGGGTGGAATTGGAGATCCAGCCGATCCGCGACTCCCGCGGCGTGCACACCGGCTTCATGGGGCTGCAGCTGGACATCACCGCCTACAAGCAGCAGGCCGGCGAGCTGCGCGAGGCGAAGGAGGCGGCGGAGAAGGCCAATGTGGCGAAGAGCCAGTTCCTCGCCATGATGAGCCACGAGATCCGCACGCCCATGAACGGGGTCATCGGCATGGCCAGCCTGCTGCTGGATTCGCCGCTCAACCCGGAGCAGCGCGAATCGGTCGAGACCATCCGGCACAGCGGCCAGGCGCTGCTGACGATCATCAACGACATCCTCGACTTCTCGAAGATCGAGTCCGGCCGGCTCGAGCTCGAGCACGCCGAGTTCAGCCTGCGCGACTGCGTCGAGGGGGCCCTGGACCTGCTCGCGGCCACGGCCGCGCAGAAGAAGCTCGACCTGCTGTGGGAGATCGCGCCGGACGTGCCCGCGCTGGTCCGCGGCGACGCCGCGCGCCTGCGCCAGGTGCTCGTCAACCTGATCGGCAACGCGGTGAAGTTCACCGCCCGGGGCGAGGTGGTCGTCACCGTGCAGCCGGTCGCCCAGACGCCCGCGTCCGTCGACCTGCTTTTCTCCGTGCGCGACACGGGCATCGGCATCTCGCCGGAAAACCTGGAGCGCCTCTTCAAGCCGTTCAGCCAGGTCGATGCCTCCACGACGCGGCGCTTCGGCGGCACGGGGCTGGGCCTCGCGATCTGCCACCGCCTGGTGGAGCTCATGGGCGGCCGCATCAGCGTGGAGAGCGCCGCCGACCACGGCTCTACCTTCAGCTTCACGCTGCGGCTCCAGCAGGTGACGGCCGGCTCCGACGCGGCTGCGCCGGCCGTGCGCGGCCTGGAGGGCAAGACCGCCCTGATCGTCGAGGACAACGACACTGGCCGCCGGATCCTGGCCGACCTGATCCGCCGGTGGGGCATGGCGGTGGTGGAGATCGGGACCGCGGCGCAGGCGTTGGACTGGCTGGCGGGGGAGCGTCCGGTTGACGTCGTGCTGCTCGACACGGACCTGCCCGATCGTGACGGGCGAGAACTCGCCCGCGCCGTGCGGGCCCAGGCCGGCCGGGCCGGGCTGCCGCTGATCCTGTTGTCGGCTCCGGGCCGCCGGGAGGTGGATGGCGGCCTGTTCGATGCTGCGCTCACCAAGCCGGTGAAGCCGGATCAACTTTTCGACGTGCTGGTCGAGATCGCCGCCTGCCGGGATGCGGAACGAGGCGGCGGGCCCGCGAAAGGCGCGAAGGGAACGAATTGAGGGGAGGGGAGAATCAGGGGGCGGACGGGGGTGCGGAGTCGGGCTCAGCCTGACGCCTTAAAACTTCTTCCCTTGAAGCGAATGCGCGACCTGGGGCCAGAGGGCGGCGGTGCGTTCGGCGAGGATGGCGCGGCACTTGGCGACCTCGGCTTCGCGGAGCGCGAGGTTCTCCTCGGCGATCTTGGCGAGGTCGTCCAGGTTGTAGAGGAACACGTTCGGCAGCGCGGCGGTGCCGGGGTCGATGTCGCGGGGCAGCGCGAGGTCGATGAGGAAGAGCGGCCGGGCGGCGCGCCGCTTCATCGCGGCGGCCACCAGCGGGGCGGTGAGGACGTGGCCCGGGGACGAGGTCGAGCTGGCGACGATGTCCGCGGCGACGACGGCCTCGGGCAGCTCCGCCAGGCTGGCGGCCCAGCCGCCGGTGCGGGCGGCGGCGGCCTCGGCGTTGGAGAGGGTGCGGCTGGCGACGGTGATCGAGGTCACGCCCCGGCTTTGGAAAGCCTGCGCGGTCTTCAGCCCGATCTCGCCGGCGCCGACCACGAGCACGCGGCTGGACGCGAGTTCACCGAAGATCCGGCCGGCGAGGTCGACGGCCACGGTGGCCACGCTGATCTGGCCCGAGCCGATGCCGGTGTGCGTGCGGACGTGCTTGGCCGCCTGGAAGGTTTTCTGGAAAACCCGGTTGAGCACCGGGCCCGTCCACTGGCGGGCCAGCGCGGCGTCGTAGGCGGCCTTCACCTGGCCGAGGATCTCCGTCTCGCCCACGATCTGCGAATCGAGCCCGGACGCCACCGCGAAGAGGTGGGAGACCGTCTCGTGGTTCTGCCGGAGGAAGCCGGCCGCGTCGAACTCGGCGGGCGGACAACCCGTCGTGGCGCACAGGGCCTCCCGCAGCGCGGCGATGGCGACCGGGTCCTCGGCCACGCCGTAGATCTCCATGCGGTTGCAGGTGTTGAGCAGCGCGAACTCGCGCACGCCCGGCGTCCGCTGCAGCCGCTCGGCGAGCGCCGCGGCCCGGGTGTCGTCGAGGGCGAGCTTCTCGCGGACGGCGAGGGGAGCCGTGTGGTGGCTCGCACCGAGGAGGAAGAGCACGGGGGGGACGTTCTCCATCGTTCAGCGCTCGGGGGTCAGGACCACCGGGTGATGGCGGCTGGAATTCACGGGTCCCAGGGACAGCAGGGCCACCGCGAACATGACCAGGCAGACCCAGGCGAAGCGCACGGAGACCAGCCACGCCCGCCACCGCAGCACGAGGACGACGAGGTAGGCGAACCACACGCCGACCGTCACGACCAGCTTGGGCAGGTCGACGGAGGCGGTGTCGCGCACCCACCAGGCGGCGCCGACGCCCAGCGAGAACGTCAGCAGCAGCACTCCGAACGCCAGCAGGCGGTGGTTGATCTGGTCCAGCTGCACCACGGAGGGCAGGAACCAGAACAGGCCGTTGAGGCGCTTGTGCTTCAGGCTCCAGTTCTGCAGCAGGTGCATGACGGCGGTCAGGGCCAGCAGGCCGAAGACGCCGTAGCTGAACACCGCCAGGGCGGCGTGCAGCTCGATCCAGGGGTTCTGGCCGAAGATCTTGGTGCCGCGGTCGAGGTCCCAGGCGGGCAGGAGCAGCGACACCAGCGCCAGCAGCGCCGCGTAGCCGGCGGTGAAGAGCCCCAGCAGGCTGCCGCGAAAGGTGGTCCCGACGAAGAAATAAAGCACCATCACCGACCAGGCGACGAACTGGACGATCTCGAACTTGTTGCCGAGCGGGCAGCCGCCGACCGCCAGGCCGCGCACGTAGAGCCCGGCCATCTGGAAGCCCCAGCCGCCGACGAGCAGGAGGTTCAGGATCGTGCGGAGGCCTCCGGCCGACTGGCGCCGCGTGAGGGCGACCAGGCCGGTGACGAAGCCGGCCAGGTACAGCACGGCCCCGAACCACAGCAGGACGCGGTCGGTGAGCAGCGAGGACATGCCCGCAGGATGACGGTACGCCGGGGCGGCGCAAGTACGACAGCAGGTTATAAGGCGGCAGGGCCACTGTGCCGGTCGCCGCCTGATTTCAGCTTGGAGCGGAGGCGGCGAGGGGGGAGATTGCCGCCATGCCGCCGCCATTCGATCCCCGCCCGCTGGTGCTCGAGGGCCGCCATGTCCGGCTGGAGCCGCTGGCCGCGCGTCACGCCGCGGCGATCCACGCGGCGGCGCGCGATCCCGGGATCTGGGAGTGGATGCTCATCCCGCCTTTCGGCAGCGAGGCGGACGCGGCCGCCTGGATCGAGGCGGCCCTGGCGGAGCAGGCGGCCGGGCGCGAGGTGGCCTGGGCGACGGTGCGGCGGAGCGACGGCCGGCTGGTGGGCTCGACCCGCTACCTCGACATCCGCCGCGGCAGCCGCGGGCTGGAGATCGGGCACACCTGGCTGGCACCCGAGGCGCAGCGCACCGCCGTCAACACCGAGGCCAAGTACCTGCAGCTGCGGCACGCCTTCGAGGCCCTCGGCGCCGAGCGTGTCCAGCTCAAGACCGACGAGCGCAACGCGCGCTCGCGGGCGGCGATCGCGCGGCTGGGGGCCACCTTCGAGGGCATCCTGCGCAAGTACCAGACCCGCTTTGACGGCTTCGTGCGCAACACCGCCATGTACAGCATCACCGCCGCGGAATGGCCCGGAGTCCGGGTCCGGCTGGAAGGGATGCTGGCCGCGGGATGAGGGCGGGGGATCCCGCCCCGGCCCGGGGCGGGCCACGCCTAGGCGCGGCGGGCGGCCCAGAAGCGGCAGTTGTCGGAGAAGTTCCGGACCTTCGGCGTCTCGCGGGCGAGCTCGTCGCGCATGGCGTCCTCGACGTGCGCCCAGCCGGTGGCCGCGAGGTCGGCGAGCACCTCCGCCCGGTCGGGCAGGTGCATGAACGTGTTGCCGTTGTCGTCGGTGAAGTAACGGTCGCCGAACTCCAGCAGCCGCGGATTCTGCTCGCCCCGGGCCCAGCGCGCGGCCTCGCGGGCCCATTCCGCGGCCTCCTTCGGATCGTCGCGGTCGTGCGTGGTGAAGAGCAGCGGCGCGCCTGGGCGGCACCGCCCGAGCAGCCCGCGCAGCGCCGCGCGGCGCGGTTCCCGGCCGGGGAGCTGCATCAGGCCGTTGTCCAGGAACAGGGCGCCGGCGCACGGCGGGAAAT
>JAEUGX010000088.1 GCA_016795545.1 Opitutaceae bacterium | reverse complement strand
CGGCGAGGTTGCCCGCCAGCGCGAGGGCGGCGCCGGCGAGGAGCAGGGGGCGGAGGGTGAAGAGGGGGCGGGGCGGCAAGGGGAAGCGGTTTGGCGCGGGGTTTTTTAGCGAGGACGCCGGTCCGGGCGCATTCCAATTCTAGTGGTCAGAAATGCAAACCTCGTGCGCAGGCTTGCCGCCGGGCGGAGGATCGAGCCGAATCGTCCCCGCGTCCGCCCCGCGGCGCCGTCACCCCGCCTCCGTCGCTCCCGCGTTCACTCCGCCGCATGCTCCTCCCTCCCTTTCCCCGCCTCCTGTCCTACGCGGCCGCGCTGGCCGGGCTGCTCGCCGCCGCCGCCTGGGCGGCTCCGGACGCCGCGTACGACCTGGGCACGCGGCGCGAGCTGTTCGCTGACGGCTTCCTGGTGGATCGGCTGTCCGGCGGCGCGGAGCTCCGGCTCCATCACCCGGAGCCGCGCGAGATCGTGCTCGTGCACGACGCCCCCTGGGAGGGCAACCACAGCCTCAATTACAGCGTCTTCCGGGACGGCGACCGCTACCGGATGTATTACAGCACGACCATGGTGGCGATGCAGCCCGACCCGGCGGCCCCGCCCGGCGCGCCGCCGGTGCGCCGCCAGCGGGCCCCCAGCTTCTGCTGTTACGCGGAGAGCGACGACGGCACCCGCTGGCGCAAGCCCGCGCTCGGCCTCGTCGAGTTCGGCGGCTCGCGCGCGAACAACATCCTCTTCCAGCGGGAACAGCTCGGCGCGCTGACCACCGAGCCGGCCGCGATCGCGGTGATGAAGGACGGCAACCCCGCCGCCCCGCCCGAGGCCCGGTACAAGGCCTTCGTGCTGGGCCTGGTCCCGGGCGACGCCTACCGCGGGCTGCTGGCCTACCAGTCGCCGGACGGCATCCACTGGCGCCCGCTGCAGACCGAGCCGATCCTGACCGCGGGCTCGTTTGACGGCCAGAACGTGGTGTTCTGGGACGCCGCGCGGGGGCGCTACCGCGCCTACTGGCGCGCCTACTACGACCCGGTCACCGGCCGGCCCGCGGCGGGGTTCGGCGGGCTGCGGGGCTTCCGCACGGGGACGTCGGCCGATCTCCGGCACTGGGACGAGATCGCGGACCTCGCCTATCCCGGGTCGCCGCCGCAGCACCTCTACACCAGCCAGGTCCAGCCTTACCCCCGCGCGCCGCACCTTTACGTCGGTTTCCCCTCCCGCTACGTGGAGCCGCTCCAGCGCGGCTCGCTGGCCGAGGCGACCGCGCCGGCCGGGCCGGACCGGACCCGCCGGTGGCCGGCCTCCCTGCGCGCCCTGCCGGAGCTGGCCGACCGGGAGCTGCGCGCCGGGATCAGCGAGCGTTTCGGCTCGGCGCTCACCGAGGGCATGTTCATGGCGGGGCGGGACGGCGTGACCTTCCGGCGCTGGGACGAGGCCTTCATCCGCCCGGGCATCGAGCGCCCGGGCACCTGGACCTCGGGCCAGAATTACCTCTCATGGCCGCTGGTGGAGACCGCCTCCGCGCTGGCCGGCGCGCCGCCCGAGCTCTCCCTCTACGGCAGCGAGAGCTACTGGACGGGCACGAGCAGCGAGGCCCGCCGGTACAGCCTGCGCCTCGACGGCTTCGTCTCGGTCTGGGCGCCCTACCGGGGCGGCGAGGTGGTGACCCGGCCCGTGCGCTTCGCCGGCCGCCGGCTCACGCTCAACTTCGCGACGTCCGCCGCAGGCGGCGTGCAGGTGGAGATCCAGGACCTGGCGGGCCGGGCGCTGCCGGGTTTCGCGCGGGAAGACTGCGCGCCGCTCTTCGGCGACACCCTCGAGCGCGCGGTCGCCTGGGGCCCCGGGGCGGACCTCGCCGCGCTCGCCGGCCGGCCGGTGCGGCTTTGTTTCGTGCTGCGCGACGCCGACCTCTACGCCTTCCAATTCCAGGAGTAGGGGCGCCGGCCGGACGCGCCTACGGCGCCGGGCGGCCGCCCCCGGCGGTGATGATCCCGGGCGTGGTGGTGCGGACGCTCCAGAGGGCGCCGGCGGCGGTGATGTAGAGCGTGCGCAGGTCGTCGCCGCCGAAGGCGCAGTTGGTGACCGGATGCGCCACGGGCACGAACTCGAGCAGTTCCCCCTCGGGCGAGAGGATGTAGATGCCGCCCTTGTAGCGGTCCGAGATCTCGCGGCCGGGCACGGTCCGGTTGCCGCCGGCGGCGACGTACAGCCGGCCGGCGGTGTCGAGCTTGAAGCCGTCGGGCCCGCGCTCGGCGCCCCAGTCGAAGATCTGCCGGCGGCTGGCGGGATCCACGCTGCCGTCCGGGCGCAGGTCGAAACGCCACAGCCTGCGGGACCCGCCCGGCCGGATGTTGTGGTCGGCGACGTAGAGCGCGCGGCCGTCGGGCGGGATGAGGATGCCGTTGGGCCGCTCGACCTCGCGGGTGAGCACACGCACGACCTGTCCGGGCGCGTCGATGCGGTAGACGCCGTCGATCGCCTGGCCGGCGGCGTCGCGCATCTCCATCGTGTCCCGGTTGCCGTAGCGCGGGTCGGTGAAGTAGATCCGCCCCTGCGGGTCGATCGCCAGGTCGTTGGGCGAGTTGAGCTTCATGCCGTCGCAGGTCTCGGCCAGCACGGTGACGCCGCCGTCGGCCTCCAGCCGGATGACCCGGCGCGCCCCGCCTTCGCAGACGACCAGCCGCCCCTGGGGGTCGATCAGGGTGCCGTTGGGCCGGCCGGCGGACCGCCGCACGACCTCGACCCGGCCCTCGCGGTCGCGGCGGGAGATCCGGTCGGCGGCGGAAAAATACAGGTGCCCGCGCCCGTCCCAGGAGGGCCCCTCGTTGGCCAGGAGGTCGCCCTCGAACCGGGCGGCGCCCTCGGTCAGCCGGCGCGCGGTCGGCAGGCCGGAGAGTTCGCCGACCACGATGGCCTGCAGCTCCCGGAGCAGCCGCACCCGCTCGTCGTCGGACGGATCGCGCGTGAAGCCCCACACGCGCTCCACGTCGCCGCCGGCTGCGGGGTGGAGGAAGTGGCGCTGCAGGCGGTCGAGCTTCCAGGAGCCGATCTCGGCCCCGAGCGTGCCGAGGATCGAAAGCGCCATCACGTAGTTGCCGTACACGTTGGGGTGGATCCCGTCCGGCCCGACCATCCGCCCCCAGCCGGCGGCCGTGACGTGGTCGTGGGCGCGGTCCATGATGCGGTTCAGGTCGACGACGCGCGCGCCCTGGGCCGCGGCCTCGTCCCGGATGGAGTCGTTGCCGGAGTGCACGCCATCGTCAAGCGGCGCGTCCCATTCCGACCAGGCGTGATTCGGCTGGTAGTCGAACATCGTCATGAGGAGCACGCGCTCCTGCATGCCCGCCGCCCGGGCGGCCTCGAGCAGGCTGCGCAGGGCCGCCCGGTTGCGGCCGTACATGTCGCGGGCGGAGGGCCACGGGGCCGGGTGCTGGATCATGTTGATCTCGCCCGCGTCCTCGTAGACCAGCCAGTCGTCCGGCCGCAGCTCGCCGCTGCGCAGGCTGCCCCGCACCTCGTCGCCCAGCGTGGCGATCGTCACCGGCGTGCCGTCGGGATTGAAGCCCTGCCAGAGGCGCGGCAGCCGGTCGATGTCCACCGGGTACGGCACGTTGTCCGCCAGCAGCAGCCGGGCGATGCCCTGGATCGTGCGCAGCGGGGAAGGGTCGGTGTAGTTGCCGAAGCCGTAGCCGCGGACGATGCTGTCGCCCAGCAGCCGGATGCGGCCGCCGGCCGGCACGACCAGGCCGCCGGTCGCGGGCTCAGGGGCGGCCGGCGCCGCGCCGGCGCCGGCCAGGGCGAGCAGGAGGAGGACGAGGCGGAACGGGCGCATGGCTGGGCGGACCGCATGGGATGCCGGCGACCGGCGCGTGACAAGGATGCGGGAGTGGTCAGAAGCGAAAACCACCGGCCGCGCCGCGGAGGCTAAGGGCCGGAAGCCGGCCCGAGGGCCAGCGGGCCGAACGCCGGGACGGCGAGGTCCGCGTCGTCCACGAGATTGGCGTAGGGATTGGTGCCCCAGCCGTAGACCAGCCGGGCGTCGGCGGGCAGCGCGCTGTCGACCTGGATCACGACCTGGTCCGGCTGCGCCGGGTCGACGTCGGCGCGGAACAGGGCGTCGACCTGGGAGCCGTCGGGCCGGCGCAGCTCGAAGCCGGCGACCCGGCCGGCGGCGTGGAGTCGGCCGTTGACGCCGGCGAAGCGCACGTAGATCCGGCCGGCGGGGAAGTCGCCGCGGACGACCGGATCCCGCGGCCCGCTCTGCCAGCGGTCCAGCCCGTAGTCGGCGCGGAGCGCCTGCTTGGCCAGGCGCCGGCCGAGGCGCTGCAGGCTGGGCGTGTCGAGGTGGATGGAATCGACCAAATCCAGGTCGAGCGTGGCGACCAGGCTCGTGTGCGGGGTCTGCGCGGCGACCTGCCGCTGGACCTCGCGGAAGTCGAGCCACTGCTGCGCGAGCGTGGCCGGCGGCGCCTTGCCGCCGGCGCCGAAATAGATCCAGTCCAGCATCCGGCAGAGCTGCACGAGGTGGAAGGGCAGGTCGGGCTGGCCGGTGTCGCGGCGCAGCGCGGCGATCAGGTCCCGCAGGCGGTCGAAATAAAGCGGCACGGCCTCGGGGTTGCGGGCGTCGGCCTCGCCCTGGTACCAGAGCGCGCCCTTGAGCCGGCCGCCGGCGGCCCGCACCCGGCGGAGCGTCGCGCCGTAGAGGGATTGTCCGCCGAGGGGCGCCAGCGCCGGGTCCCATTCGGCGATGGCGGTGCCGCCGAGGGCGCAGGCGACGAGCCCGATGGGGACCCCGGTGTGGCGGTGGATTTCCTTGGCGAAGGGCAGCCCCAGGCCCGCGCCCTTGCGGCGGGCGCGGGTGTCCTCGCTCGTCTTCTTCCGGTAGACCTCGTCGCGCGCCGCGTGGGGCCGGTGGAGCGGCTCCGCGGCGACCGACCAGGTGTCGGCCTGGTCGAAGAGGCGCACCGCGGGGTCGGGCGGCTCGACGTCGGCCAGCCGGCCCTGGCCCTGCATGTTCGACTGTCCGATGAGCAGCCAGAGGTCGCCGACGAGGATGTCGTCCACGGCGGCTTCGGCCTGCACCCGGCCGGCGGCGTCGCGCAGCTGGAAGTCCAGCCGGTAGGGCCCCCCGGTCGGCAACGGCGGCAGCTCGGCCGTCCAGCGTCCGCCGGCCGCGGTGCCGACCCTGACCCCGGCCAGCGCGGGGGCAGGGCGGCCGGCCTGGCCGACGGTCACGTAGATGTCCCCGGCCGCGGCGTCCGCTGCCGTGCCGCCGACCCGGGGGCGGGCAAAGCCCGCCGCGTCGCGCTGGAGCACCTGGTGGGCGGCGACGCCCTCGGTGATCTCCAGCGCGCCGCCGGCCGCGGACCCCAGGGTGGCGATCATGCTCAGCAGGAGGGGGAGGGCGCGGGCGGACGGAGGCTTCATGGCGGGTCGCGGCGCGCCGGCGGAAGGCTAGGCGTGCAGCTTCAGGGAGTGGAGATAGATTTCGTTCAGGCGGTCAAGCGCGGCCTTGGCGGTGTGCTGGCCGGTCAGGTAGTCGCGCACGACGTCGCCGCCGTGGTCCTGGAGGTGCATGTAGCCGAAGTACCGCGGGCGCGTCCACGAATTGTCCATGGCGGGCAGGGTGTCGCGGAAGAAGTTGTTCGCACGCCGGTTCACCTCGGCGTCGGTCCAGGCGCCGCGGTGCGCCGGCTGGCCGCCGTTGTCGAAGTAGAGCGTCCGCTGGCATTCGCCGCTGGCGACGAACTGCGCGTAGTCGAGCGCCAGGTCCCGGTGGGGGCTATGGGCTGAAACCGCGATGCCCGTGCCGCCGAGCGTCGGCCGCAGCCGCCGGCCCCGGTACTGCGGCAGGTCGCCGAAGCGCAGGGCGTGCGGCGCGTAGCCCGCGCGCGCGTAGTTGGAATAGCTGTAGGCGAAGGGGCAGTAGGCCAGCCGCCCCGTGCTGTGCCCGAGGGCGTCCCACACCCGGATCGGGTTGCGCTTCCAGGTGTCGTCCGGCAGCAGGCGCGTCAGCTCGCGGTGCATCTCGAGCGCCGCGATGCCGGCGTCGGCGCCGACGATGCGCTCGCGCGTGGCGCAGGGCTCCTCGCCCTGCGCATTGCAGAACATGAAGAAGTTCATCAGGCAGTCCACGGGGATGCCGGCGATGGCGACGAAGCCCCCGCGGGCCAGTTCGAGGAGCTCCTCCCAGGTCTGCGGCGGACGCTGCCCGTGCGCGGCGAGGATGTCCTCGCGCCAGCCGCTGCTCGGGGTGGCGCCGTCGATGGCCAGCGCGCAGCGGTAGCCGTCGAACTCGTAGCTCGCGTGCGACGGGCCCGCGGAGTGCGCGGCGTGGTCGGCGAGCAGCCCGGGCCGCGCGTGGACGTTCAGGTCGAGCACCGACCGGTCCTGCGCGGCGAAGCCGGCGAAGGGGTGGTCGATCACGAGGAGGTCGAAGGTCTCGGCCAGCTTGTGGATGGGGGCGTCGGCGAACGCCTGCAGGGAGCGTTTCTCCCAGACGATCTCGACGTCGGGATGCAGCTCGCCGTAGCGCTGGCCGGTGGCGACCATGGGGGTGAAGCCGCGCGAGTGGTTCCAGGCGATGCCGCGGAGGCGCACGGGGCCGGCCGGCCGGGACGCCGCGGACGCCGGGGCGGGCGTCTGGGCCAGGGCGCGGGCGCCGAGGGCGCCGAGCCCGAGGCCGGCGGCGAGCGTGGCGCCGACGAAGCGGCGGCGGGTCAGGGGGCGGTGGGGGGATGGGGGTGTCGTCATGGCGAGGGTAGGGCCCGGGTTTCGGCAGCATTCGGGCGCGTGACGAGCCGGGAGTTGCGAACATCGTTTCGCGGGCGGCCCCGCCGCGCCCGCGGCGCGGGACGCGGGCATGATCGATCCGGGCGCGATTCCGCGCGATTGGGGCGCGGAACGTATTGCGCGGTTGACAAGCCGGGGGGCGCCCGAGCACATCGGCCGGGCAGGACGCCGCGGTGCGGACCGTCCGGCGAAACTCACTATGAATCCTGAAGCAGCTTCCAAACAAGTGGCCATCATCACCGGCGGCGCCGGCGGACTCGGCCGCGCCCTGTGCGCGCACCTGGTGAAGGCGGGCATCCGCGTCGCGGTGCTCGACCTCGATCTCGCCAAGGCCCAGGCGGCCGCCGCGTCCCTCGGCGGCGAGGCCATGGCGGTGGCGGCCGACGTCACCGAACGCGCGCCCTGCGCCGCGGCCGTGCAGGCCGTGCAGGCGCGCTGGGGCCGGATCGACATCCTGGTCAACGCGGCGGGCATCACGGGCAAGACCAACCTGAAGAGCCACGAGGTCGATCTCGCGGACTTCGACCGGGTCATCGCCGTGAACCTCCGCTCCTGCCTGGTCATGTCCCAGCTGGTCCTCCCCGTGATGCTGGCGCAGCGCTACGGCCGCATCCTGCACGTGGCGTCGATCGCGGGCAAAGAGGGCAACGCCGGCATGGTGGCGTACTCGGCGTCGAAGGCCGGCGTGATCGGGCTCACGAAATCCCAGGGCAAGGAGTACGCCGGCACGGGCATCACGGTCAACGCGGTCGCCCCGGCGGTGATCCTGACGGAGATGCACGACACGATGCCGCAGGCGCAGATCGACTACATGACGAGCCGGATCCCGATGGCCCGGTGCGGCACGCGGCAGGAGTTCGCCGACCTGGCGGCGTTCATCGTCTCGCCCGCCTGCAGCTTCACCACCGGCTTCACCTTCGACCTCTCCGGCGGACGGGCCACTTACTGAGGGTCGCCGGCCGCGGCGGGCTCACTCCCGCCAGACGCCGTCCATCAGGAGCGTGTTCGGGAGCTCCGGGCTGCCGCGTTCGTTGCGGTGGATCTGGCCGACGACCATTTCCACGGCCGCCGCGCCGATGCGCTCGCCGCGGTAGTCCACGCCCTGCTGGTTGCGGCGCCGGGCCTCGAGCAGCAGCCACGCGGTGGCCGGCCGGAGCCGGGCGGAGCGGGCCGCCTCGGCCGCCCACGCCTCCACGTGGTCCTCGGCCAGCACGATGGCGTCGGGCCGCCAGCGGCGGAACCAGCGGCGGAAGCGCCCGGGCTCGCCGGGCCCCGCCAGCAGCGGGGGGAGCCGGCCGGCGCGCGGCCACTTGCGCTGGGCCGCGAGGTAGGCGCCCAGCCACTGGCCCTCGACGCGTTCGCTGATCAGCGGTCCCAGCACGAGGCCGATGCGGCGAAAGCCCTTCGCCCACAGGCGCGCGCACGCCAGCTGTCCGCCCTGGAAGAGATGCGGGGCCACCCGGTTCATCGGCGGGTGATGCAGGCTGGTGCCGACGGTGACGGCGGTCAGGCCCTGGAGGTCGAGCGGGTAGTGCATCGCGCCTTCGGGCACCGGCGGGATGATCAGGCCCCATTGGGAGCGGGCGATCAGGATCTGGCGCAGCCGGTGGACCGGGATGCCCTCGCGGATCACGCGGTGTACCTCGATGCCGTAGCCGAGCTCGGCGGCGCGGCGCTGGGCGCCGCGCAGGAGCGGCTTGAGCAGCGGCAGCCGGGCGGCCTCCTCCTCGCTGGGCCAGAGGTCGATCCACGCGATGTGGTTGGGGTCGTTGCGCCGGCGGCGGGCGTGCAGCTGGGCCATGAGCGTGGCGACGAGCGGGTTGGGCTGATAGCCCATCACCTTCGCCGTCCGCTGGATCTCGCGGCGGCGCTCGGCGGAGATGGTCGGGTCGTCGCGCAGGGCCTTCGAGACGGTGGAGGTCGCGACCTGCAGGGCCGCGGCGACGGTGCGCATGGTCACGACGGCGGCCGGTTTCACGAAACGATGTTCGAAGACGCGCGCTCGTCCGTCAAGGCGGCGGATGCAGATTGCCGCTACCCCGTGATGCCGTCCCCGTCCCCCCTGCCTTCCGGCGCGGCCGGAACCCCCGTCCCCCCGGCCGCCGTCGTCCGGCCCGCGCTGGACGAGTTTCTCGCCGAGCTGACGGTCGGCGCCGTGCACGCCGGGCTCGGGCGCTTGCCGGCGCGCGGCGCGGTCCCGGCGGGCGCGGCGCGGCAGAGCCTGCTGCTGCACGTGACGGCGGGGCGGCTGGAGTGCCGCGTCGGCGGGCGGCGGTTCACGCTCGCCGCCGGCGAGCTGCTGCACGTGCGGCGCGGCGAGTCGTTCGCGCTGGCGGCGCCCGACGGCGACGCGGCCTGGGCGCAGGCGGACTACCAGGCGTGGATTTCCGGCGCGGTCGAGTTGGACGAGCTGGTGGATTTTCCGGCGCGGCTGCCGCTGCCGCCCGGTGCGCCGCCGGGCCGCTACCTCGTGGACGCCGGGCGGGCTTCCGGAGCGGGCGCGGCGGCGGGGCAGCGGGCGCTGCTGACGCTGGTGCTGATCGCGCTGGTGCGGGACCAGGTGCCGGACGCGGCGCTGCTGCCGGCGGGGCGCCATGTCGCGCGCCTGCGGCGGATCCTGCCGGCGGTCCGGCGCCTGCGGCGCGATCCGCGGACGGCGGCTCCGGTCGCCGAGCTGGCCCGGCGCTGCCGGGTGTCCGTGGCGCAGCTCTGCCGGCTGTTCCACCAGGTGTTCGGCCGCTCGCCGTCGCAATACGCCCGCCAGGGGAGGGTGCGCGCGGCCTGCCGCCTGCTGCGGCACACGGACCTGACCGTGCAGGCCATCGCCCGGCAGGTCGGCTACGGGCAGACCTCGCATTTTCACCGCGCCTTCCGCCAGCTCACGGGCATGACGCCCCGCGGCTACCGGGCGGCCGCCTCCGCGACGCCGCGCGTCGCCGCCTGAAGCCGTCGCATGAGCCCGCGCCCCTTCTCCCTGCCCGCCACGATACGCGTCGTCCCGCGCCCGGGTCGACTTCCGGGCTGGCGTTCGCCGAGTTTTTTCCGACAGTCGCCGCACCCCGACCGGTCGACGCGCTGCCCGCTTTCCTTGCTGCCATCCCATGAATCCAGACCACGCTGATTCCCGCGGAGCCACGGCCCCGCTTTCGTCCCGAGCCGAGCGCGCCGCTGGCCGCCGCGAGTTCCTCGCGCAAGCCGGGCGCCTGTCGCTGCTGGCGGCGGCCGCCTGTGCGGCCGGCCGCGCGCCGCTGTCCGCGGCGGAGCCCCGGCCGCAGCCGGCCAACGTCGCGGGGCTGCCCGCGATGGGGCTGGCGCTGCGCGCCTACGACCTGACGGACGACAGCTTCATCTACCTGAAGCAGATCGGTGTGCAGCACGTGCTGCTGGTTACGACGGACTTCCCCTCGTTCAAGCAGAGCGGCGCGCTCGACCTCGACGAGGTCGTCGCGATCCGCCGCCGGATCGAGGGCCACGGCCTGCGGCTGGCCGCGGTGCACCTGGACCAGCGGACGCTGTCCAACCTGCTGCTCGGCCTGCCGGGGGCGGACGACGACCTCGACCGGATGTGCCGTCTCCTCCAGGTGCTCGGCAAGGCCGGCGTGCCGTTCCTGAACTACAGCCTGCTCGTGTCCCGGGCGATCCTCAACCGCTACGGCAAGCCGCTGCCCGGGCACCAGCGGTTGCCGGTGGGGCGCGGCGGCGCGGTGCTGCTGAACTACGACGACGCGCGCGCGCTGCAGGTCGCCGAGGAGCCCGCGGGCCGCGTCTCGGCCGACGAGATGTGGGCGCGGATCGAGCGGTTCGCGCGACGCTGCGTGCCCGCGGCGCACGAGGCCGGCGTCGTGCTCGGCCTGCATCCCGACGATCCGCCGGTCGAGCAGTTCTGGGGCGTCACCCAGGTGCTGAACAGCCTGGCCGGGCTGGAGCGGTTTCTCGCCCTGGCGCCCAGCCCGTACAACGGCCTCGTGCTCTGCCAGGGCACGATCCAGGAGGCGCGCATCGACGTGCTCGACTACATCCGCCATTTCGGCCCGCAGGGCCGGATCGGCCACGTCGAGCTGCGCGGCGTGCGCGGCGTGATCCCGAATTACACGGAGGAGTTCATGGACGGCGGCGACCTGAGCATGCTCAAGGTGCTCCGCGCCCTGAAGGGAGTCGGCTACACGGGTCCCGTCGAGGTCGCGCACGTGCCGATGCTGCTCCACGACCCGAAGCGCGCGGTCGTGCAGGCCTGGTCCGTCGCCTACCTGAAGGGACTGCTGGAAGCGGTGTACGAGACCCCATGAACCTGCCGCCCCTGAATCCCCGCGCCGGCGCCGTGGTGCCGGCCATTCCTTCCGGCTGCCCCTGATCATGAAATACCGCTACCGCGTGCTGGGCTTCCTGTCGTTCCTGTCGGTGATCACCTACGTGGACCGCGTGTGCATCGCGGTCGCGGGCAAGTCGATCCAGGAGGATCTCGGACTCCGTCCCGACCAGTGGGGCTGGGTGCTCGGGGCGTTCACGATCTCCTACGCGCTGTTCGAGGTGCCCACCGGGGCGATGGGCGACCGGCTCGGCCCGCGCCGGGTGCTGACCCGGATCGTGGTGTGGTGGTCCGGCTTCACGGCGCTGACCGGCGCGGTGTTCAGCTGGACGCAGCTGCTCGTGGTGCGATTCCTTTTCGGCGCCGGGGAAGCCGGCGCGTTCCCCAACATCTCCGCGGCGATTTCCCGCTGGTTTCCCGGAGGCGAGCGCGCGCGGGCGCTGGGGGTGATGTGGATGGCGACACGCGCCGGCGGCGCGCTCACCCCGGTGCTGGTGATCCCGATCCAGCAGGCCCTGGGCTGGCGCGCCAGCTTCTTCATCTTCGGCGCGGTGGGACTGGTCTGGGCGGTGGCCTGGTACCTGTGGTTCCGCGACCACCCCGCGGAGAAGCCGCAGGTGTCGTCGGCGGAGGTCGCGGAAATTCTGGAGGGCGCCCAATCCCGGCCTTCCGAACACCGGGCTCCCTGGCGCCGGCTGCTGAGGCAGCCGAACCTGTGGTGGATCATGCTGATGTATCACGCCTACTGCTGGTCCGGCTTCTTCTACCTGTCCTGGCTGCCGGTCTTCCTGCAGAACGGCCGCGGCTACACGGCGAAGGACCTGGTGGTCATGTCCTGGCTGCCCTTCGTGTTCGGCGCCTGCGCCAACCTGCTCGGCGGCTTCACCGGCGACCTGATGGTGCGGCGCTTCGGGTTGAAATGGGGCCGGCGGCTCGTCGGCGTCTGCGGCCTCGGGATGTCGGCTTTCTTCATCGGCGCCACGCTGTTCACCGAGAACAAGCTGCTCAGCGTCGTGTTCCTGGCGCTCGGCTACGCGGGATCGGACTTCATGCTCCCCGTGGCCTGGGCCGTGTGCGTCGACGTGGGCCGGAAGCATGTCGGCGCCGTCACCGGCGCGATGAACATGGCCGGCCAGTTCGGCTCGTTCGCGACGGTGGTGGTCTTCGGCTACATCGTGTCGGCCACCGGCTCCTACGACGCCCCGCTGGTGCCGATCGTCGCGCTGACGGCGCTCAGCGCGCTGGTCTGGCTGAAGATCGACCCGACCAAGCCGCTGCTCCCCGAGGACGCGGGGGAACCCGCGCGCTGAGGCTTCGGCAACCCGGGCAGGATTTTCCATGAAACGCACGCATCGCCTCTCCCGCCGCCAGTTCATCGGCGGCACATTGGCGGCGGCCGGGGCCGCCGCGGTGCCGCTGCCGTCCGTCCGCGCGGCAGCACCCGTACGCCGGGCGCCGTCCCCGATCCGCCTCGGCATGAATCTCGGCATCGTGCTCGAGGAGGAGATGCTGCGCTTCGTGAAGCAGCTCGGGATCGAGTGGATTTCCGCCGTGCTGCCGGCCAGCCAGGGCGCGCTGCTCGGCGAGGAGCTGATGCGCGCGACGACGGTCCCGGGCCGGGTCGGCGCGATGGGCGGCATCGGCGGCCCGCCCGGCGGCCCGTCGGGCCCGTGGAAGGAGGAGGAGGTGCGGCGCGTCATTCGCCGGGTGGAGGACGCCGGGCTGCGGCTCGGCAACCTCATGCTGCACGCGTTTCCGAACGCGATCGCCGGCACGCCGGAGCGGGACCGGGACCTGGAGAACGTGCGCGAGTCGATCCGGATCGCCGGGCGGCTCGGGATCCCGGTCGTCGAGTACAATTTCTTCAGCCTGCGCAACGTCGAGGGGCTGTACCAGAAGCCGGGACGCGGCGGCGCCTCCTACCGTGCGTTCGACGACGGACGGGTGCGGGACCAGTCGCCGCTGCCGGTCCTCGGGCCGCGCAGCGACGAGGAGACCTGGGCGAACCTGCGCTATTTCCTCCAGGCGGCGGTCCCGGCGGCGGAGGAGGCCGGGGTGCGGCTGGCGCTGCATCCCAACGATCCGCCGGTGCCGACCTACCGCGGTGTGACGCAGCCGGCGGCCTCGATCGCGCAGTGGAAGCGGCTGGTCGAGTTCCTGCCCAGCCCGGCGAACGGCATCACGTTCGACACGGGCGTGACCGCCGAGCTGAACGGCGACGTCGTGGAGCTGATCCGGTATTTCGCCGCGCGCGACTGCATCAACCACGTCCATTTCCGCAACGTACGCACCGCCGTGCCGGCGCGGGTCTACGAGGAGACGTTCGTGGACGAGGGCCAGGTCGACATGGCCGCGGCCATGCGGGCGCTGCACGAGAGCGGCTACCCGCGGATGGTGGTGCCGGACCACACGCCGGCGATCGCCGGCGACCCGAAGTCCTACGGCGGCTGGGGCTACGCCCTGGGCTACATGCGCGGGCTGGTGCAGTCGCTCTGAGCGGACGCATGCCGGACGAGCCGTCAGTCGCGGAGCTGGCCTGGATCGACGCCCGGGAGCTGGCGGTCGAGGGCCGGGCCTGGGACGACACCGAGGAATTCTACGACCGGCTGCCGCGCCGCGCGCGCGGCGTCGTGCGCGACCCGGTGTGGGACCTCAGCCGCGACTCGGCGGGGCTCGCGGTGCACTTCGCAGGCGCCACGCCCGCCCTGCGGGCGCGCTGGACGCTGCGCCGGAGCCAGCTGGCCATGACGCACATGCCGGCGAGCGGCGTGAGCGGGCTGGACCTGTATTTCCGCGACGCCGGGGCCTGGCGCTGGCTGGCGGCGGTGCGGCCGGACGCCGGGGTGGAGGCGGCGGGCGTGCTGTTCGAGCGCGTGGCGCCGGCGCGGCGCGAGTACCTGCTGTACCTGCCGCTGTACAACGGCCTGCGTTCGCTGCAGCTCGGGGTGCCGCGCGGCTGCCGCCTCGAGCCGGTCGTCCGCCGGGAGCGCCCGCTCGTGTTTTACGGGACCTCGATCCTGCAGGGCGCGTGCGTGTCGCGCCCGGGCCTGGCCTATCCCGCGCTGCTCGGGCGGCGGCTGGACCGGCCGGTGGTCAACCTCGGCTTCTCGTCGAACGGCAAGGCGGAGCCGGAGATGGCGGAGCTGCTCGCCGGGCTGGATCCGGCGATGTACGTGCTCGACTGCATGCCCAACCTGCGGCCCGACGAGGTGGCGCGCGTCGGTCCGCTGGTGGACACGCTGCGGGCCCGGCACCCTGCGCTCCCGATCGTCCTGGTCGAGAACCTCGAGTATCCGGGCGGGATCCTGATCCCGCTGCGGCAGGAATACCGGGTAACCAACCCGCTGCTCCGGGAGATCCACGCCCGGCGCCGCGGCGACCCGCACCTGCACCTGCTCTCGGCGCGCGACCTGCTGGGGCACGACGGCGAGGCGACGACGGACGGGGTCCACCCCAACGATCTCGGGGCGATGCGGATGGCCGAGCGGCTCGAGCCGCACCTGCGGCGGGCGCTGGGCTGACGGCGGCCGGGGCGGTCAGCCGCCGGGCGGCGCCAGCGTCGACCCGGGCACGAAGGCGGGCGTGATCAGGCTGGACCGGGCCGGCAGGGGGTTGCCCGCGAGGAGCGCCTGGGTGTAGCGCACGATCCGCCGGGCCTGCTTGCGCGGGGAGACGGAATAGCGGGCCAGCTCGGGCAGGCCCTGGTCGAGCAGCGGGCTGTTCTCGGCCGACAGCAGCGAGACGTCGGCGGGCACCTGCAGGCGCCGGCGCTGCAGGTGGAACAGGATGCCGAGCGCGTCCTTGAGGACCAGGGTCAGGACCGCGGTCGGCCGGTCCGGCCCGGCGAAGGTGCGGTCGAGCTGGTGCTGGAGGGCGGCGGGGTTCGGGCCCGCGTCGAGCTCGATGACGGAGAGCGGCGCCGGCCGGCGCGCGAGGTAGGCGCCGAACCCGCGGCGGCAGGCGAGGTCGCCGGGCATCGGCCGCGACGGCAGCACGACCGCGACGCGCCGGTGTCCGCGCTGCGCGAGGGCACCGGCCGCGTGCCAGCCGACCGCGTGGTAGTCGATGTCCACGGAAGGCAGCCGGACGCCCTCGTGGCAGCTGCCGGCGACGAGGACGGGCACGCCGGCCTGGGCGAACCAGCGCTGGACGGCGGCGGGGACCGAGACCAGCAGCCAGCAGGCGTGGCGGCGTCCGGCCACCAGCTGCCGCAGGTACGCGTCGGGCCGGGGGCGGTCGACGCGGGCGTCGGCCTCCTCGGTCCAGCCGATCTGCCGGCCCGCGAGCTCGGCCCGGAGCTCGAGCAGGAGGTGATGTCCGATCAGGCTGGGCGCGCCCGGCGAACTGGAGGTCAGCAGGCACAGCTCGGGCCGGGCGTCCCCGGCGCGGGCGACGGGGCGGCGGTGGATCCGGGCCCGGCGGCCCTTGTGCACGGCCACCACGCCGTCCCGCACCAGCCGGGCCAGGGCGGCGCGGAGCGAGTAGCGCCCGATCCCCAGCTGCCGGGCCAGGACCTTCTCGGGCGGCAGCGAGTCGCCCCAGGCGCCGCGGCGGATGCCGTCGCGCAGGGCGTCGGCGGCCTGGGCGGCGAGGGGGGAGCGCGGCAGGGGCGAGATCACGGGCCGGGATATCCGGTGATCGGACACCCTGTCAAATCTTGCCTGGGCCGGCGCGGCGGGCGCATCGTCGGCCATCACCTCTTCCCCATGAGCAGCGCAACCGACACCGCCGACATCCGGGCGGTCAAGGCCATCGACGTCCACGGCCACTACGGCACCTGGAGCTCCATCGGCGGTGTCCTGCACCAACTGGGCAACGCCAACGCCGAGAACCCGATCTACAACAACTGCATGAGCGCCGATGCGGCCACCGTGGCCCGGCGGGCCCTCGCGGCCAACATCGAGTGGACCATCGTGTCGCCGCTGCTCGGCCTCGTGCCGCGGGGGAAGGCGGACACCGTGCTCGGGAACCGCGAGGCGTTCGACGTGGTGCCGCGGACGCCGGGGCTGCGGCAGTGGGTGATCGTCAACCCGCGGCAGCCCGAGACCTACGCGCAGGCGGCGGACATGCTGCAGGCGCCGTGGTGTGTCGGCATCAAGATTCATCCCGAGGAGAACGTTTATCCCATCCGGGAGTACGGGCGGGAAATCTTCGAGTTCGCCGCGAAGCACCGGGCGGTGGTGCTCACGCACAGCGGCGGCGTGAACAGCGTGCCGGAGGAGTTCGTGCCCTTCGCCAACGCCCTGCCGGAGCTGCGGCTCATCCTCGCGCACCTCGGGCACATGGACGTGGGCGACATCACGCACCAGGTCCGGGCGATCCAGGCGTGCCGGCACGGCAACGTCTACGTCGACACCTCCAGCGGCAAGAGCGTGATCTCCGGCCTGGTGGAATGGGCGGTGGGCGAGATCGGGTCCGACCGGATCCTGTTCGGCTCCGACACCTGCCTGTACCATCCCGGCATGTACCGCGGCCGCATCGACCATGCCGACCTGCCGCTGGCCGACCGGGAAAAGATCCTGGCGGGGAACGCCCGCCGCCTGCTCGGGCTTTGACCGCGGCCGCCCGTAAATCCTCCCTCCCGACCCGCATGTCCCCGCCTCCTTCCGCCCCCGTCCCGCCCGCGGAGAACCGCCCGTCGCTGCGCGCGCGGCTCAGCCGTTTCGGGCTGGGCTGCACGACCTTCGGCCGGGAGATCGGCCGCGAGGCGGCGTTCGCCATGATGGACCACGCCGTCGCGCGCGGGATCAATCACTTCGACACGGCGGCGATCTACGGCGGCGGCGAGTCGGAGCAGATGATCGGGGACTGGCTGGCGTCGCGCCGGCCGGCGCCGGGCACGGTGCTGGTCGTGACGAAGATCTACCCGCCGTTCACGCCCGCGCTGATCGCGGCGACGGTCGAGCAGAGCCGGCGCAAGCTCGGGGTGGACCGCCTCGACGCGCTGCTCTTCCACAAGTGGGCCGACGAGGCCGCCGCGCCGCCGGTGTTGGCGGCGTTGGACGCGGAGGTGCGGGCCGGCCGGGTTGGCGCCCTCGGCGCGAGCAACTTCAACGCCGAGCAGTTCGGGCGGGTCGTGGGGCTCCAGGCCGAAGTCGGGGGGGCGCGGCTGCAGCTCCTGCAGAACAACCAGAACTACGCGGTCCGGCACGTCGACGATGAGGTGCGCCGGCGGTGCGCCGAGGTGGACGCGGCGATCGTCACGTACAGCCCCCTCGGGGCGGGCTTCCTCACCGGCAAGCACCGGCGGGGGGTGGAGCCCGGCAGCCGGTTCAGCATCGCGCCCGCTCACCAGGACATCTATTTCAACGACGAGGCCTGGCGCCGGCTGGCGCGCCTGGAGGCGGTGGCGGCGCGGACGGGGCTGACCTCGACGCAGCTGGCGCTGGCCTGGGCCGCGCGGCAGCCCGGGGTCACGTCCGTGCTCGTCGGCGGGCGCACGACGGCGCAGGTCGACCAGGCCTTCGCAGCCCTGGCGATCGACGATCCCGCCATCTGGAACGAACTCGCCGCCGAGTCCTGAGCGCCCCGTTTTTCCCTCATGAAACCGACCCTTCCGCCCCCTGCGACGAAGACTGCGGCTGTGCCGCTGGCCCTGTTCGGCGGCCCGCCGGCCGTCACGCGGCTGCCCGACGACCTTTTTACGTGGCCCATCGTGACCGCCGAGGACGAGGAGGCGGTGCTCGGCGTGCTGCGCCGCCGGGAGATGAGCGGGACGGCGATCACCATGCAGTTCGAGCAGGAGTTCGCGGCCTGGATGGGCGTGAAGCATGCGCTCGGGGTCAACAACGGCACCGCCTCGATCCTGGGATCGCTCTACGGGGTCGGAGTCGGCGTGGGCGACGAGATCATCTGCACCCCGACGACCATCTGGGCGTCCGCGATCCCGGCCTTCACGCTCGGGGCCACGGTAGTGTTCGCCGACATCGACCCCGACACCCTGTGCCTCGATGCCGCGCGGCTCGAGCGCCACGTCACGCCGCGGACGAAGGCGATCGTAGTGGTGCACTACCTCGGGCATCCGGCGGACATGGACGCCATCATGGCGATCGCCCGGCGGCACCGGATCCGGGTGGTGGAGGATATGTCGCACGCGCAGGGCGGCCGATACCAGGGCCGCAAGCTCGGCACGTTTGGCGACGTCGCGGGCTACTCGCTGATGACGGCCAAGGCGTTTGCGATCGGGGAGGGCGGGATGATCACGACCAACGACCGGGAGATCTACGAGCGGGCGCTGGCGTTCGGGCATTACGAGCGCTACAATGCCGGCGCGATCCAGACCGAGTACCTGAAGGCCTGCGCCGAGGTGCCGCTGGGCGGCTTCAAGCACCGGATGCACCAGATGAGCTCCGCGATGGGCCGGGTGCAGCTGCGGCACTACGACGCCCGGGCCGCCGAGATCCGCCGGGCCATGAATCATTTCTGGGACCTGCTGGAAGGCGTGCCGGGCCTCCGGGCGCACCGCGTCGACGAGCGGACCGGCAGCACCATGGGCGGCTGGTACGCGCCCCGCGGGCTCTACCGCCGGGAGGAGCTCGGCGGGCTGTCGGTCTCGCGCTTCTGCGAGGCCGTGCGGGCGGAGGGGGTGACCATGGTGTATCCCGGCTGCAACAAGCCGCTGCACGTGCACCCGGCATTCAACGACGCGGACATCTACGGCCACGGCAAGCCGACGCGGCTGGTGAACGCCGACCGCGACCTGCGGCAGCCGCCCGGCTCGCTGCCGGTGGCGGAGCGGATCTGCCGGGAGACGTACATGATCCCGTGGTTCAAGCATCACCGTCCCGCCGAGATCGCGGAGTATGCGGCCGCGTTTCGCAAGGTGGCCCAGCACGCGGCGGCGCTGCTTCCGGGCGACACCGGCGACGCGCCGGACGTCGGCGGGTGGAGCCTGCTGAAGGCCGCGCGTGCAGGCTAGCGTGCCGGCCGAGGCCGGAGCCTCCGCCCCGCCATGATCAACGTCATCGACGGGCTGATCATCGCCGGCTACCTCGCCGCCACGGTGGCGGTGGGGATCGCCTGCCGCGGCAGCCAGCGCGACATCGACGACTACTTCGCGGTCGGCCGCGGGATGCGCGGCCGGCTGGCCACGTTCTTCGTCGGCGTCAGCATCGCGCCCATCAGCGGCCTGAGCCTGCTGGCCATCCCGAGCATCTTCTACCAGCACGGCTGGAAGTACCTGGTGGTCCTGCCGACGCTGCCGCTGCTCTGGTACGGGCTGCACCGCTGGTATTTTCCGCGGCTGTTCGCCGGTTCGGTGCGTCACGCCTACGACCTGGTGGAGGCGCATTTCGGGCCGCGGGTGCGGACGGCCGCCTCGGTCATGTTCGTCGCGCTCCGCATCGGGTGGATGGCCGCGCTGGTCTATGCGCCGACCCTGGTGGTGCTGACCCTGCTCGGCCTGGACCAGTCGTGGTTCTGGCCGGTCACGCTCACGGTCGGGTGCTGCTGCACGGTCTACGCCGTGTTCGGCGGGCTGCGGGGCGTCATCGTCACCGACGCGCTGCAGACCCTGGTGATGATGGCCGGCATCGCCTTCGTCGTGGGCTTCATCGCGCTGCGGTCCCCCGTGCCGGTCGGCCCGGCCCTGGCCGAGCTGACGCGTTCCGGGCGGCTGCCGGTGGCGGATTTCTCGGCGGGTCTCGCCGCGCCGTTCACGTTCTGGGCGATCCTCCTCGGGTGGATCGTGACCAACGGCTACAACTACACCGCCGACCAGATGGCCATGCAGCGCTTTCTGGCCACGGGCAGCGCCGGCGGGGCCAGCCGGTCGTTCGCCATCAACATGGCGGGGACGGCGGTCACGCTGCTGCTGCTCTGCGGGATCGGCGTGCTGCTCGCCGTGTGGTATGCGCACCACCGCGACCCGGGGCTGCCGGCGGCGGCGGACCGGGTGATGCCCTATTTCGTCGCCCGCGAGCTGCCCCCGGGCATCTCCGGGCTGCTCCTGGCCTCGATCCTGGCGGGGACCATGAGCGCGATGACCAGCGGCATCAACACGCTGGCGGGCTCGCTGACCAACGATTTCCTGGTCCGGTTCGGCCGTCCGCGGCCGCCCGCCGAGCTCCTGCGGTTTGCCCGGTGGAGCAGCGGGGCGATCGGCGCCGCGGCCACGCTGGTGGCCGGCGCGGTGCACCGGCTCGGCACGCTGTTCGAGATCCAGCTGCGGATCCTCAGCACGTTCCAGGGGCCGCTGCTCGCGGTGGTGACGCTGCTGCTGCTGCAGGTGCGGGTGCGGCCCGCGCCGCTGATCGCGGGGCTTGTGGCGGGGGTGGCGGCGGGGACGGCGGTGACGTTCTCCGGCGTGGATCCCCAGTGGGTCGGCCCGGCGGCGTGGCTGGTCACGCTCGGGGCGGCGGCGGGGCTGGAGCGGCTCGCGCCGCGGGGCGTGGCCGGCGGCGCCGGTGCGGGAAACGGGCGTGATTCCGCGTGATTCGGGCGGTGCGGTCGGGCGACCGGCGGCCGGCCGGGCCGGCGGCCTTGCCAGGCGCGCCGCCGGACGACTAGGAATGGGCGCGTGAAACTCCTGTTCTCCTGTCTCGCTCTGGCGGCCGCCGCGGCGGCGTCCGCCGCCCCCCGCTGTCCTCCGGTCTTCGGCGACCACATGGTCCTGCAGCGCGACCTTCCGGTCGCGGTGTGGGGCGAGGCGGATCCGGGCGAGCGGGTGACGGTGGAGTTTGCCGGCCGCCGCGCGGAGGCGGTGGCGGACACCGCCGGCCGCTGGCGGGTGACGCTCGCGCCGCTGGCGGCCAGCGCGGAGCCGCGCCCGCTGACCGTGCGCGGCACGGAGGTGCGGACCTTCCGCGACGTATTGGTCGGCGAGGTGTGGTTCTGCTCCGGGCAGTCGAACATGGAGAAACCGATCGGCCCCTGGAAGCACACGCCGCCGACGGACGACTACGAGTCGGTGCTGGCGCGTTCGGACCACCCGACGCTGCGCGTGTTCCAGTTCCCGCGCGCCGGGGTCGCGCAGCCCGGCGACGGCACGGTGGCGTGGCATCCCGCCGGCCCGGAGGTGCTGCGGCGGACGAAGTTCTCGGCCGTGGCCTACCATTTCGCGGAGGAGCTGGTCGCCCGGCTCGGCGTGCCGGTCGGGGTCATCAACTCGAGCCACGGCAGCTCGCGGATCGAGGCGTGGATGCCGCCCGAGGTCTTCCGGGAGGTGCCGGAGCTGCGCGGGCTGGAGCGGGAAGAGTTCCTGCCGCCGGTCGCCGCCACCCAGGCGACGAGGCTGTACCAATCCATGGTGGCGCCGTTCGCGCCCTACACCCTGCGCGGCTTCCTCTGGTACCAGGGGGAATCGAACTGCCTGAACGCCGAGCACGAGCTCTACGCGGTGAAGCTGCGCGCGCTGGTGGCGGCGTGGCGCCGCGCGTGGGAGCAGCCCGCGGCGCCGTTCTACTACGTGCAGCTGGCGCCCTTCGCGTATTCGCGCCGCGAGAACCCGGCGATCCCGCTCACGGTGGAGGCGCTGCCCGCCCTGTGGGAGGCCCAGGCCGCGGCGCTGGACGTGCCCGGCACGGGGATGGTCGTGACCACCGACCTGGCGGGGGACGCGTCCGACATCCATCCCAGCAACAAGCAGGACGTGGGTTGGCGGCTGGCGCGGCTCGCGCTGGCCGAGACGTACGGCCGGAAGGACAGCGCGGCGCACAGCGCGCGCTTTGCCGGCGTGCGGCGCATCGGGGGCAACCAGCTGGAGGTTGCGTTCACGCAGGGCGGCGGGCTGCGCAGCCGCGACGGCGGGCCGCTCACCGACTTTGCCGTGGCCGGGTCCGACCGGAAGTTCCACCCGGCGGACGCGGTGGTGGCCGGGGACAAGGTGGTGGTGTCGAGTCCCGCGGTGGCCGAGCCGGTCGCGGTCCGCTTCGGCTGGCACGAGACCGCCCGGCCCAACCTGGTCAACGGCGCCGGCCTGCCGACCGCGCCGTTCCGGTCCGATCGCTGGCCGGTGGTGCGGGCGGCGGTGCCGTAGCGCGCGGGCCTAGCGGTGGGCGGTGCCCGGCGGCGGCTCGTTGAGCACGGCCCAGAAGACGCCGAGCTGCTTGACCGCCTCGACGAACTGGAGGAAGTCGACCGGCTTGACCACGTAGGCATTGGCCCCGAGGGAGTAGCTTTCGGCCAGGTCGGGTTCCTCGCGCGACGAGGTGAGCATGACCACGGGCAGGGTGCGGAGGGCGGGATCGGACTTGATCGCGCGGAGCACCTCGAGGCCGTTGACCTTGGGCATCTTGATGTCGAGGAGCATGACGGCGGGCGGGCCGGGGTCGCGGCCGGCGAAGGCGCCGCGGGCGTAGAGGTAGTCGAGCGCCTCGGCGCCGTCGCGGGCGACCACGACCTCGTTGGCGAGATTGTGGTCGGCCAGCGCGGCGAGGGTCAGGTCGACGTCCTTGAGGTTGTCCTCGACGAGGAGGATGCGTTTGAGCGTTTTCATGAAAGAGCGGGGCGGGACAGGGGCAGGCTGAAGAAGAAGGTGGCGCCGGCGCCGACGGCGGCCTCGGCCCAGGTCTCGCCGCCGTGCCGGGACACGATGCGGCGGACATTGGCGAGGCCGATGCCGGTGCCCTCGAACTCCTCGGCGCGGTGCAGGCGCTGGAAGACGCCGAAGAGCTTGTCGGCGTACTGCATGTCGAAGCCCACGCCGTTGTCGCGCACGTGCACGACCACCTTGCCGGCGCCGTCCGGGCGGGCTCCGACGCTGATCTCGGCCGGGTCGCGCGGGCCGGTGTACTTCACGGCGTTGGCGAGGAGGTTGACGAGCACCTGCCGGAGCATCGGGCGGTCGCCCGGCACGACGGGCAGCGGGCCGATGTCCCAGCGGATGCGGCGGTCCGGGTTCTGGGCCTGGAGGGTGCGGATCTCCTCGTCGACCAGCTGCCGGAGGTCGACGTCGCGGAACGTCATCTCGCTGCGCCCCATGCGGGAAAACACAAGCAGGTCGTCGATGAGGGTGCCCATCTGGCGGGCGGAGCTGGCGATGGTGGCCAGGTATTTCCGGCCGCGTTCGGAGACACGCTCGCCGTCGGCCTTCACGAGCAGGCCCGCGAAGCCGTCGATGTGGCGGAGCGGGGCGCGGAGGTCGTGCGAGACCGAGTAGGAGAACGCCTCGAGCTCCTTGTTGGCGATCTCGAGTTCGGCGGTGCGGGCGGCGACCCGCCGTTCCAGCTCCCGGTTCAGGGCCTCGATCTGGGTCAGCATCTGGTTGAAGGCGTCGGTCAGCTGCCGGATCTCCCCGCCGCCCGCGGGCAGGGCACGGACGGAGTAGTCCCCGCGTTCGGACACCGCCTGGGCGGTCCGGGCCAGGTCGACGATCGGCGCCGAGATCTGGCGTTGCAGGGCCCGCGCGAGCAGGTAGGCGACGACGAGCACGACGCCCATGACGGCCAGGGCGATCGTGACGGAATCACGCAGCCAAGTGCGCATGACGGGGCCGGTGTCGTATTCGAGGTACAGCGTGCCGAGCCGGCGCTGGTCGTTCAGCACGGGTTGGAAGCCGGCGAGCCGGGCGCCGGTGAAGCGGAAGCCGGTCTCGCCCGGCGACGCCGGCAGCGGCGAGGCGCGGTCCGGCGCCGCGAAGGAGGTGAAGAGCCGTCCGTCCGCGGTGTACAGGGCGGCGGCGGTGACCTGGGGCTCGACGCGGAGCGCGGACAGGATTTCCCGGGCGTCGGGCTCGTTCTCGAAGGCCAGGGCGGCGGTGCTGTTGGCGGCGATCATCCGGCCCATCACGCCGAGCTGGCGGGCGGTGTTGGACCGGAAGTTCAGGTATTCGTAGGTGAAGAAGGACCCGCGCATGAGCAGCATCACGGTCACGCTGGTGAGCAGGAGCGCGCCCATCAGCTTGCGCCGGATCGGGACATCGCGAAGCGAGAATTTCATGGCGCGTTCCGGGCGGTGGCGACGATCTCCGCGGGGCGGAGCAGTTTGGAGCTGAGGGTGAGCCCGGCGTTCCGGGCCGCGTCGAGGTTGATGCGGAGCCGGGTCCGGCTTTTGTCCGTCACGAAGTGGATCATGCCGCCGCGGGCCGCGAAGTCGTCGGCCTCGCCCACGGTGAGCACGGCGCGCCCGTCGAGCGCGGCGAGGACCTCGCCGAGGCGGGCGGAGGCGGGGCGGCTGACGAACAGGATGTGGCATTCGGCGATGTCCGCCGGGCGGCGGAACCGGCGGACGGCCAGCGGGCGGGAGGCGACCGTTTCACCGCGCACCGCGTCGTCGAGCGCGGCGCCGAAGGGGTCCTCGCCCAGGACGCCGATCACGAGGGGGCTGCCGGCGGAGGGGAAGGCCGCGGGCGGCCAGTCCACGAACTGGGCGAAGTTGAAGAGGAAGACCGCCTTGACCTGGTATTCGCGGCTGGGCGGGGCGGGGAGAGCGGGACCGGCGCCGAAGGCCAGGCCGAGCGCGAGGCAGCACGCCGCGCGCCAGCGCCGACCCGGGCGGAGAACCGGGCCTGGATTCAGTAGCGCCATGTGACCTTGCCGTGGATGCCGCGCCGGATCTCCACGCGGTCGGGGGAGGGGAAGCCGTACTCGGGATGCTGGCGATCGAGCAGGTTCCGGCCGACGAGGGAGAGCTCGACCCGGTCGGAGGCCTGCCAGCCCAGGCGGACATCCAGCTCGAAGTAGCTGGGCACGGTGCCGGGAGTGCTCGCGTTGTTGGTGGAGAGCCGGTCCACCCAGCGGAGCGCGGCATCCCACTCGATGCGATGGGGCAGGTTCAGCGACGACCGGAGCGCGACCTGCTGCGGCGGATCGGCGGTCTCGTTGCGGGCGTCGTTGAGATCGAACTGGCCCGGCTGGATGCGGACGTCCTGCTCCAGGAGGTTGTAGGCGGCGGACAGCCGCCAGGCGGCGGTCAGCTGGCAGCTGGCGGCGAGCTCCAGGCCCCAGGTCTCGGCCTCGAGGTGGTTGGCGAAGAAGAACGGCAGGATGGTGGCGGGCGTGAGGCTCGTGCTGCGCAGGTGATCGTAGACGTTGTAGAACGCCGAGGCCGAGAGGGTCGCGCGGTCGGCGAGCTGCGTCCGCCAGCCCAGCTCGTAGACCGCCACCGTTTCGGAACGGAAGTTGGGGCTGCCGGACAGGACCAGCAGGTAAGGCGGCGAGGCCTGCGCGACGTCGCGGTCGATGCGGGAGGGGGCGCGCACCGCCCGCGAGACGGCGGCCCAGACGAGGTGGTCGGCGGCGGCATTCCACTGGATCCGGACCCCCGGCTGGACCTCGCTGCCGGTGTAGTCGTGGTGCTCGAGCTTGACGCCGAGGGTCAGTCGGAGGCGGGAGTCGAGCTGGATCTCGTCCTGGACGAACCCGCTGTACAGCTCCTGGTCGAGGGTGGGCGGCAGGAAGCCGAGGGCCGGCGAATTGCCGACCACGTCGTGAGTGAAGCGGTAGCCCAGGCCCCAGACGACCCGGTGGCGCCGGCCCAGGGGGAAGCGGTGCTGGAAATCCAGGTCGTAGGTGTCGAGGTCGTCGCGCAGCACGCCCGGAGGCGCGAACAGGATGCCGTTCAGCACCAGCGGAGGCGCGGGCAGCTCCAGGTGGGTGCGGTCGTAGTAGGCCTGCAGGCTGACCTCGGAGCCCTCGGCAAGCACGCGGGACCAGCGGGCCAGCAGGTTGCCGCCGGTGACCCGCGCGGTGCCGCCGGTCAGGACGCCCTCGTCGAGCCCGTACGCGTCGCCCTGGACGGTCAGCTGGTTATCCGCCGGCAGCGCGGCGTCGACGCGGAATCCCCCCTGGCCCAGGCGCGAGGTGTCGGGGGCATCGCGGCCGTCCGCGTAGGCCTCGCCGTCGCGGTCGGAATATTTTCCGTAGACCCGGAAGTGGATCCCCGGGGCCAGGCGTCCCCCGTAGCGGGCGGCGACGAAGCTGCGCAGCGGCGAGCCCCCGCCGGACTCCAGGTAGAGGCCGGAGGTGTCGGCCGCGGGTTTGCTGATGATGTTGATGACCCCGTTGACGGCGTTGGCGCCCCAGAGGGTGCCGCCGGGGCCGCTGATCACCTCGATCCGTTCGAGATCGGCGAGCAGGTAATCCTGGCGGTCCCAGAAAACGCCGGAATAAAGCGGGGTGTAGACGGCGCGTCCGTCGATCATCACGAGCAGCTTGTTGGCCAGGTCGGTGTTGAAGCCCCGGGCGCTGATGCCCCAGGCATGGCCGCCCTTCTGCGCCACCTGCAGGTTGCCCGCCAGACGCAGGGCCTCGGGCAGGCTGGCCGCGCCGAAGCGCCGGATTTCCTCGTTGGTGATCACCTGGATCGCGGAGGCGGTTTCCAGGAGCTTTTCCGGCCGCTTGGAAACGGAGGTGACCTCGATGGCCATGAGCTCCTCCAGGCTCATCCGCTTCAGGTCGTAAAGGGAGTCGTCGGCGGCGCGGGTGGCGCCGGCCCGGGCCCCGGCAAAAGATCCCATGAGCAATACCAAGGCCAGGAGGGCTTTGGCTGTCCGGGCGTGGAATCGGCAGTCATCGCGAGGGCGAGTCAGCATACATCTGCCGCGTGGCCCTCGCGGTAGCGCATGGAGTCAGCACTTTGCGGCTGATACAAGAACTTAGTCTGGCAGAATACGTTCGCCGCGTGAGAAAGTTTGCGGCAAAGACCAAATTGTCACTGGGAGGCGATAAAATCCATCTTCCTGTTCTTGCAATCAAGGAGGACACGGAAAAGATGGGGAGAATCCCCCGGGGTGTTGGAGTATCACCTGGAGGAGCTGCTGTTTCTGGGGCCACAGACACGGCGGCGCGGATTTTTTTTCGATGAAAATCCTCTATCTCGAAGACAATCCCCGTGACGCGGACCTAGCCCAGTCCGTGATCCTGGAGGTGTGGGCGGACGGCGAGTTCGAGGTGGTGGCGGACCGGAATGCCTACCTGCGCGCGCTGCAGGCCGGCGGCTGCGACCTGATCCTGTCGGATTTCAACCTGCCGAACTTCACCGGCATCGAGGCCCTGCGGCACGCGCGGGAAGTCCAGCCGGACGTGCCCTTCATCTTTCTCTCGGGCAGCATCGGCGAGGAGACGGCGATCCAGGCGCTGCAGGCGGGAGCGTCGGACTATGTACTCAAGGACCGGCCGAAGCGGCTGGTGCCCGCGATCCGGCGCGCGCTGAACGACGCCAAGCTCGAGCGGGAGCGGCGGGTCGCGGCGGAGCAGCTGCTGCGGGTGCAGCGGCTCGAGAACATCGGCATGCTGGCCGCGGGCATCGTGCACGACTTCAACAACGTGCTTTCGCCGGTGATCATGGGCATGCCGCTCCTGCGCATGCGCTACCGGGAGGAGCGCGATCAAAAGCTGCTCAACAGCATCGAGAACAGCGCGCAGCGCGGCGTCGGGCTGGTGAAGCAGATCCTGGGCTTCGTGCATGGCGTCACCGGCGCGCGGCAGATCCTGCAGCCCCGGCACCTGATCCGCGACCTGATCGGGGTGGTGCAGCAGACGTTCCCGAAGAACATCCGGATCGAGGACCGCATCGAGGGGGCGCTCTGGCCGCTGAAGGCGAACCCGACGCAGGTGCATCAGGTGCTGCTGAACCTGTGTGTGAACGCCCGGGACGCGATGCCCGAGGGTGGCACGCTCACGCTGCGGGCGGAGAACCGGCGGCTCGACGACGTGGCGGCGGCGGCCGTGCCCGGGGCGCGGGCCGGCAACTTCCTGTATCTCGAGATCGCCGACACGGGGACGGGCATCCCGCCGGACATCATCGAAAAGATCTGGGAGCCCTTCTTCACGACCAAGGGGGCGGGGCAGGGCACCGGGCTCGGCCTGGCCACGGTCCGCGGCATCGTCAACGACCACGACGGGGTCATCACGCTGCGCTCCCAGGTCGGCCAGGGCACGAGCTTCGAGATCCTGCTGCCCGCCGATCCCGGCGACGAATCGGTGCTGCACGAGGCCGCCGCGGCCGCGGTGCCCCGCGGCCAGGGGGAGCTGATCCTGGTCGTCGACGACGACACCGCCGTGCGGGAGGTCACCTGCGCGACGCTGGTGGCGCACGGTTACCGGGTGCTGGCCGCGGGCGATGGCACGGAGGCGCTGGCGCTCTTCGCCCCGCGCAGCCTCGAGATCCGCCTGGTGATCTCCGACCTCGACATGCCCAACCTCGACGGCGGGGCCCTGGCGAAGGTGGTCAGCGCGCTCAACCCGGCGATCCGGCTGCTGCTGGTCAGCGGCTCGACCAACGAGTCAGACCCGCGCCGGCAGCCGGCGGCGACCGGCCGGTTCCTGCCCAAGCCGTACTCGGCCGAGGCGATGCTGAGCGCCGTGACGGAGCTGCTCCGCGGGGCGGTGCCCCCGGGCCCTGGCTGAGCCACTCGAAGGCGGGGTGGAGTCCTGCAGCCGGAAGGTCGGCCGCGCCAACAGACTTTGCTTCCCGCGCGCTTCGTGCTTTGCTGGCGGCGTGAACAAGATCGAGATCGCCGCCATCCTGACCGACATCGGCACGCTGCTGGAACTCAAGGGGGAGAACCCCTTCAAGATCCGGGCCTACCAGGCCGGGGCGCGGCTGGTGGAGGCGATGAGCGAGGAGGAACTCGACCGGCGGATCGCCGCCGGCACGCTCGAGGAGGTGAAGGGCATCGGCGATGCGCTGGCGCAGAAGATCACCGAGCTCAAGGCCACGGGCCGCCTGGGATTCCACGACCAGCTCAAGGCCTCGATTCCCCCCGGGCTGGTGGAGATGCTGCGGATCCCGGGGGTGGGCCCCAAGAAGGTGAAGGCGCTGCACGAGCGGCTCGGGATCGATTCGATCGCGGCGCTGCAGCAGGCCTGCGCGCAAGGGCGGGTGGCCGGGCTGGAGGGCTTCGGGGAGAAGACGCAGGAGAAGATACTCGAGGGCATCCGCAACCGGGAGCAATACGGCCGGCGGCACCTGTGGACCGAGGCGTGGGAGACGGCGGAGCCGATCCTGGCGGGCCTGCGGCGCCTGCCCCAGGTCCGGCAGGCGGAGCATGCGGGCAGCCTGCGGCGGCGGCTGGAGACGGTGGGGGACCTGGATTTCCTGGTGGCGACGGACGACCCCAAGCCGGTGGCCGACTGGTTCGTGGCGCAGCCCGGGGTGCGGGAGGTCACGGCCCACGGCGAGACCAAGGCCAGCGTCCGGCTCGAGACCGGCATCCAGGCCGACCTGCGGCTCGTGCCGCCGGCGCAGTTCGTGTCGGCGCTGCATCATTTCACCGGGTCGAAGGACCACAACGTGCAGCTGCGGCAGCGCGCGCTGGCGCGCGGGCTGAGCCTGAGCGAGTGGGGGCTGTTCTCGGCCGAGCACAAGCACGGGCCGTCGGCGGAGCCCGGCGCGCCGCGGCCGCCCGGGCCGCTGGTGGCCGTGAAGTCGGAGGCCGCGCTCTTCCAGAAGCTCGGGCTGGCCTACATCCCGCCCGAGTTGCGCGAGGGCCTGGGCGAGATCGAGGCGGCGGAGCAGGGCACGCTGCCGGAGCTGGTCGAGGAGGCGGACATCCGCGGGGTGTTCCACAACCACACGACGGCGTCGGACGGTCACAACACGCTGGAGGAGATGACCGCGGCCGCGCAGGCGCTGGGCCTGGAATACCTCGGCATCGCGGACCACTCGAAGTCGAGCGTGCAGGCGCGCGGGCTGACGGAGGCCCGGCTGCGGGAGCAGATCGCCGCCATCCGCGCGCTCAACGCGTCGGGCCGGTTCCAGTGCCACGTGTTTGCCGGCACCGAGTGCGACATCCTGCCCGACGGCAGCCTCGACTACCCGGAGGACCTGCGGGCGGAGCTGGATTACGTGGTGGTGTCAGTGCACTCGGCGTTCCGGCAGGGGCGGGAGGACATGACCCGGCGGATCATCCGGGCCATCGAGCAGCCGCACGTCACGATGCTGGGCCACCTGACGGGCCGGCTGCTGCTGGAGCGCGAGGGCTACGAGGTGGACGCGGACCGGATCGTGGACGCGGCGGTGGCGCGCGGCGTGGTGATCGAGCTGAATGCCAGCCCGTGGCGTCTCGACATGGACTGGCGGCTCTGGCGCAAGGCGGCCGCGAAGGGGCTGCTCACGAGCATCAATCCCGACGCGCACCGCACGGAGCAGCTGGCCTACTACCGGCTGGGCGTCGGGGTGGCGCGCAAGGGCTGGTTGACGAAGGCGGCCGTGCTGAACACGAAGCCGCTGGCGCAGATGAAGCAATGGCTGGCGTAGCGGCCGGGCCGGCCGGCATTTTTTCCTTGGGAATTCGTCGGCGCCGGCACTAATGGTCGGCGCCCCTCTTCCACCCATCGCTTGAAAACCGCGCTCATCATCGGCATCACCGGACAAGACGGCTCCTACCTGGCGGAGCTTCTGCTCGCGGAGGGCTACCGCGTGCACGGCCTGGTCCGCCGCGCCAGCATGTTCAACCGCGCGCGCATCGACCCCCTGCGGGCGGGCGCGCCGGGCGAGGAGCGGCTGGTGCTGCACTACGGCGACCTGAACGACCGGACGTCGCTCCGGCGGATGCTGCGGAAGGTCGCCCCGGACGAGATCTATCACCTCGCCGGGCAGAGCCACGTGGGGCTGAGCTTCGAGATCCCGGAGGTCACGTGCGAGGACAACGCGATGGCGACGCTCGGCCTGCTGGAGGTGGTGCGCGACCTGGACCGGCCGGTGCGCTTCTACCATGCGTCGAGCTCGGAGATCTTCGGGGTGCCGAAGGCCGGGCCGCAGACGGCGGCGACCCCGGTCGAGCCCGTGAACCCCTACGGATGCGCCAAGGCCTTCGCCACGCAGCTCTGCCGGGTGTACCGGCAGGCCTACGGCCTGTTCGCGTGCAGCGGGATCGCCTACAATCACGAGTCGCCGCGCCGCGGCGAGAATTTCGTCACGCGCAAGATCTCCCTGAGCGCCGCCCGGATTCGCGCCGGCCGGCAGGAGGAGCTGCACCTCGGCAACCTCGACGCGCGTCGCGACTGGGGATATGCGCCGGAATACGTGCAGGCGATGTGGCGGATGCTGCAGGCCGGGCAGGCGGACGATTTCGTGCTGGCCACGGGTCGCACCTGCACGGTGCGCGAGTTCGCGCAGGCCGCGTTCGCCGAGCTGGGCCTGGAGCTGGTGTTCGAGGGCTCCGGAGTCGCCGAGGTCGGCCGGCGGACGGACAACGGGCGCGTCGTGCTGCGGGTGGATCCCCGCTATTTCCGTCCGGCCGAATCGTCGGCGCTCGTCGGGGATCCCGCCGCCGCGCGCGAACGCCTGGGCTGGGCGCCGCGCACGGTCGGCGCCGACGTGGCGCGCCTGATGGCGCGGGCCGACGCGGAGGCCGGCTGAGCCGGGCCGACGACCCTCGCCATGTCCACTTATCTCGTCACGGGAGCCGCCGGATTCATCGCCGCGCGCGTCTGCGAGCTGCTGCTCGAGGCGGGGCACCGGGTGGTCGGCATCGACAATCTCAACGACTATTACGACGTCCGGCTGAAGCACTACCGCCTGTCGCGGCTGCTGGGCCGGGCGTGGCGGCCCGGGGAGGCGTTCGCGCCGGGTGCGCAGCCGCTGGCCGATGCGGCGGGGCGCTTCGAGTTCCGGCGGATCGACATCGAGAACCTGCCGGAGCTGGACGCGCTGTTCGGCGCCCACCGTTTCGACGCGGTCTTGAACCTGGCGGCCCGGGCGGGGGTGCGGGCCAGCCTGGAGCAGCCGCAGGTCTATTTCAGCACGAACGTCGCCGGGATGCTCAACGTCCTCGAATGCCAGCGGAAGCACGGCGTGCGGAAGCAGGTGCTGGCCTCCAGTTCCTCGCTTTACACCGGTTCGCCGCTGCCGTTCACGGAGGACCAGCCGGTGAACACGCCGCAGTCGCCGTATGCGGCGTCCAAGAAGGCCGCCGAGATGATCGCGCACAGCTATCACCGGCTGCACGGGCTCGACCTCTCCGTGGTGCGCTACTTCACGGTCTTCGGTCCCGCCGGACGGCCCGACATGGCGCCGCTGCGGTTCATCAAGTGGATCGACGAGGGGCGGCCGATCACGCTGTTCGGCGACGGCAGCCAGGCGCGCGACTTCACTTACGTCGACGACATCGCGCGGGGCACGGTGCTCGCGCTGCGGCCGCTGGGCTACGAGGTCATCAACCTCGGCGGCGGCCGCAACCCGGTCAGCCTGCAGACGCTGATCGGGCTGATCGAGGGCCAGCTGGGGCGGAAGGCGCAGATCGAGGCGCGTCCGCTGCACGAGGCGGACATTGCCGCGACGTGGGCGGACATCACGAAAGCCGGCCGGCTGCTCGGGTGGAGGCCGGAGGTGACGCTCGAGGAAGGCGTCCGGCGGTCCGTGGCGTGGCACGTCGCCCATCGCGACTGGCTGCGGCAGCTCGCGGTGTGAACGGGGCGGCGGGGGCTTGCGGTGGCGCGGCGAGGTGCTAGGGTCCGCGCTTCTTCCATGATCACCAACCGCCATCGGGGACTCGTCCGGCTTCACGGGCTCATCGTGCTGCTGTGCGTGGCGGTCTGCTTCTGGGTGTATGCGGAGTTCATCATGCGGTACGTGCCGGTGGTGCGCCTGAGCCGGGAGGTGAACCTGCTGCCGTATTTCCTGTGTGTCGTGATCGGGCTGCTGGCGGGCAGCGGCCGCATCCGGGCGGTGGAGTCGCGCCTGACGCGGTTGTCGGGCGTGGAGGCGGCGGGGCTGGCGACGCTGCAGGTCGGGCTGATGGCCCTGGCGGTGTTCACCATGATGTTCGCCACCCAGGACCGCAGCATCAGCCGTCTTTTCCTCGGCACTTTCCTGGTCGGCAGCTGGCTCGGGCTGGTGTGGCTGCACCGGGCGCTGCCGCGGCTGCTCGCGGGGCTGCTGTTCGGCTCGGGGGAGCGGATCCCGACGCTCTTTGTCGGCCGTCCGGCATCGCTGGCCCGGCTGCAGGAGTGGATGACGCAGCGCCAGCACCTCGGGGTCGAGCCGGCGGGCTTTGTCGCGCTGACGGCCATGGCCGACGCCCCGACCGGCTCGGCGGCGCCTTATGTCGGCGTCGTCGCGGACCTGCCGCGCGTGCTGGAGGAGAAGGCCATCGGGCAGGTGATCCTGCTCGAGCTGCCGGAGAAACCCGAGGTTTCGCGGCAGATCCTGGCCCACTGCCAGGCCTGCGGCTGCCGGCTGCTGATCCACCACCAGGTGGAGGAGATCCTGGGGCATCCGGTGGTGTCGGTGGACGAGGGCGGGCACCATTTCTTCGCGCTCCACGACGAGCCGCTGGAGGAGCCGCTGAACCGGGCGGTGAAGCGGGCGTTCGACATCCTGGTCGCGCTGCCGATGGTGGTGCTGGCGCTGCCGCCCCTGATGCTGGTGGTCTGGGTCGCGCAGCGGCTGCAGTCGCCGGGGCCGCTGCTGCACGTGCGGCCCCGCGCGGGCGAGCGGCGGACGGAGTTCCCGATGCTGAAGTTCCGCTCGATGCACGTGGCCCCGCCGGACGAGCAGGCCGAGAGCCGGCAGGCGTGGGCCGGCGACGGGCGGGTGTATCCCTTCGGGCATTTCCTGCGGCGGCACAGCCTCGACGAGTTTCCGCAGTTCTGCAACGTGCTGACCGGGCAGATGAGCATCGTCGGGCCGCGGCCGGTGATGCCGCTGCTCGACGAGGAATTCGAGCGGCAGGTGCGCTCCTACCGTTCGAAGCACTGGGTGAAGCCCGGCATCACGGGCCTGGCACAGAGCGAGGGTTTCCGGGGCGAGATCCGGACGCCGGAGCAGCTCCAGGAGCGGATCCGGCTGGACCTCTACTACATCGCGCACTGGTCGATCTGGCTGGATCTCCAGATCACGCTGAAGACCTTCTGGCAGGTGTTCTTCCCGCCGAAGTCGGCGTATTGAACCCGCGGCCCGGGAGCGGCCGCCCGGGGATCAGAACTGGCGGACGTAGGCGGCGCCCTGTTCGTCCTCGAAGGTGAGGGAGCTGGAGGAGATGCCGGTGAGCTTGATGCCGAGTTCGTGCTCGACGACGTTGCCGATGCGGAAGACCCGGTCGTTCATGAGGACCTTGCTGTCGGTCGCGGAGGTGCGGATGCCGGCGATGCGCAGGCTCTCGATGAAGGCGACGGCGCGCGGGGACATCTTGGGCGGCGGCGCCGCGGGGAGCTTGGGCGTCTCGAACACGACCGCGGGCGTCGCGGCGGCCTTCGGCGCCGGGTGGACCTCCGCCGGCGGGGCGGCCGGAGCCGGCGCCGGGACCGTGAACGAGGCGGCGGCGGCCGTGGGCGCGGGCGCGGGCGTCTCGGCCTTGGGCGGCGGCGTGACGGTTGCGACCGGCGCGGGGACGGGGGCCGGCGCGGCGGCCTGCGGCGTCGCGGCGGGCGCCGAGTTGGCCGCGGGCGCGGTGGCGACGGCCGGCGGCGACTGCAGGAGGCGGTAGGCCACGAGGCCGCCGACGACGAGGACCACGGCGATGGCGGCGCCGATGCCCGCGCGGATGAAGACGGTGTGGAAGGCGGCGGGTTTGCCGCGCTTGGCGATGCGGGCGGCCGGAACGCCGCCCACGCTCGGCAGCGGGGCGCTCTCGCCGGTCCGCTGCTTCTGCGCCTTCTTCAGCGCTTCGTTGATCAGGCTCATGGGGCGTGGTGGCGGCAGCCGTTATCGGCGATCCGGGCGGCGGCGTCGATGGTGAAGGTGGCGGGCGCGGTCATTGCAGCAGCCGGTCGACGTCGCGCGACGCCCGGCGCGCGTCCCAGTAGTCGACCTCGTCGGACTCGCGAATATAGGCGGAGAGGAGCGCCTTGTCGCAGAGATTGTTGATGATGCGGGGAATTCCCTTGCTGCGCCGGTAGATGTGGCGGAGGGCCCAGTTCGTGAAGTAGGGGCGGCCCATGCTGCCCGAGACCGTGAGGCGGTGGCTGATGTAGCGGTCCATCTCCTCGCGGCTGAACGGCTGCAGCTCGTAATGCACCAGGATACGCTGCCGCAGCTGGCGGAGCTCCTCGCGCGCGAGCTTCTCCTTCAGCTCGGGCTGGCCCATGAGCACGATCTGGAGGAGCTTCTGCTTGTCGGTCTCGAGGTTCGAGAGGAGGCGGACCTGCTCGAAGACCTCGAAGGAAAGGTTCTGGGCCTCGTCGATGATGAGGACGATCTCGCGGCCGGCCGCGATGCGGGCGAGCAGGAGCTGGTTGATCTGGGTGATGAGGTCGTTCTTGCCCTGGGCGAGCTTGGGCTCGCCCAGCTCGGTGAGGATCGCCCGGAGCATCTGGGTCTCGTTGAGCCGCGGGTTGAGGATCAGGGCGGAATCGTAGTGCCCGGGGTCGAGCTCGTTCAGGAACTTGCGACAGAGGGTGGTCTTGCCGCAGCCGACCTCGC
>JAEUGX010000073.1 GCA_016795545.1 Opitutaceae bacterium | reverse complement strand
TTCGACACGGAGGAGGCCGCGATCCAGCACGTGATCAACAACAACCTCGCCGCCTTCTTCGACATGCAGGAGGTCGAGGTCGACCCGCCGAAGGGGAATTTCCCGATCATCAACAAGTGCGGCATCACCGGGGAGCTCCTCGGCCCGCCGAACTACCATCGTTACCAGCAGATCCTGCAGCAGCACCACGCGGCCAAGCTCGGCCGGATGTCGTTCGAGCGTTTCCGGGAGAGCATCGTGTCCGTGCGCGAGCCCGAGGTGGCGGCGCAGTGGCTGGAAAAGATGAAGAAGGCCGTCCGCTACACCTGGAAGCCGCCCGTCGCCCGCCCGCCGACGAACCCGCCGGTCGGCTCGGCTCCGCCCGTGGCCGCGCCCGCCGAGGCGGCGGAGGCGGCTCCGGCCGCGGAAGCGCCCGCGGCGCCGGCCCCCGTCACCTTCGACAACATCGAGGACGCCCGCCTGCACCTGCTGGCCAACGCCCGCGACAAGGTCGTGCGGGCGGTCGAGAGCGTCCGCTTTCACGGCAAGCTGATCGAGAAGCTGCCGCCCGGCGAGATCCGCCGCGCCGTCGAGGGCCACGTGGAGCGCCAGCGGCGCTTCCCGCTCGACACCGCCAACGCCCTGCGCGGCCGCCTGCGCCGCGAGAATTTCACCATCTTCAAGAAGGGCTCCCGCGGCGTCTCCTACGTCTGCGCCGTCAAGCGCCGCTTCCGCGTGCCCGGCCAGGTCTTCTCCGAGACGATCACCGCGCTGATTGACTTCATCGAGAAGAACCCGATGGTGCCGGTCAAGGACCTGCCGAAGGCCTTTCTCGGGTTCGACCTCCCCGCGGCGCCCGCCGCGGCCGAGGGCGCCACCCCCTCGCAGTCGCCCTTCGCGGCACTGCCCCCCGAGCAGGGCGAGAAGCTGCGCAAGATGGGCAACGACCTGCGCTGGCTCGTCATGGAGGGCTACGTGACCGAATTTTCCGACGGCAAGCTCTTCGCCCCGCCGCCCATGGCCCCGCAGGGCGCCCGCAAGGCCGAGGGAGACGAGGAACACGATCCCGTCGATTTCCCGGAGCCGGCGCCCGCCGCCGAGGCCCCCCCCGAACCCGCGCCGGCCGCCGCCGAGGATCCCAAGCCGGAAGCCCCGGCCTCCTGAGCCGGGGCTCGCAGGGAAAGGTCGGAAAGTCGGAGGCCCGGAAGTCGGCCTTCCGCGCTCAACGTCCAGGACGCGACGGCATCCCGGCCGGCCGCAGGCGCACGTGGTGGCGGCCGCCGTCGCGGATCGACAGTTCCAGGTGCAGCGCGTTCGCCGGCAGCCAGGCGCCGGTCTTCTCCGGCCACTCGACCGCCAGGCACCAGGGCGACGCGAGGTATTCCTCGAGCAGCAGCGCCTCGATCTGGCGCTCGTTCTCCAGGCGGTAGGCGTCGAGGTGCACGAGCGTCGTCGGCCGGCCGCGGTGGATCGAGTAAATGGCGAAGGTGGGGCTGGTGACGGCGTCGGTGACGCCGAGCCCGCGGGCGAGGCCCTGGACGAACGTGGTCTTGCCGACGCCCAGGTCGCCGTGCAGCGCCAGCGTCGCGTCCGGCGGCAGCGCGCCGGCCAGTTCCGCCGCGACGGCGCGGGTCTCCTCGGCGGAGCCGGTCGTGATGCCCTGGGCCAGCCGTGCGAGGATGGTCATGGGGACGGCTGCCGGGACGCGGCGGGCTCAGCGCAGGTGTTCATAACCGTGGAAGTCGCCGGGACGGAGCGCACCGGCGGGCTCGGCGCCGGCGCGGACGAAGCGCCCGATCTCCGTCAGCCGCACGCCGGGGAAGCGCCGGCGCCAGGCCCGGGCGAGCCGGCCGGGGTCGGCGCCCGACCGCACGACGACCAGCAGTTCGTAGTCCTCGCCGTCGCCCATGGCGTGCGCCAGCGGCGACCGGCCCGAAACCCGGGCCCGGCGGCGCGCGGCGGCGCTGACGGGCACCGCGGCCGCCACGAGCGCGGGCGCCAGGCCGGGCGGCGTCAGGGAGAAAAGGTCCTTCGCCAGGCCGTCGCTGACGTCCATCATCGCCCGCACCTCGGGCCGCCGCGCCAGCCAGGCGCCCTCCGCCAGCCGCGGAGCGAAGCGGTAATGGTGTCCGAGCAGGCTGCCGCCGAGCGTGCCGGTGACATAGATCCGGTCGCCGCGCCGCGCCCCGGTGCGGGTCACGACCCGCGTGCCGGCGGAGTCGCCGTGCAGCGTGAGGAAGGCCCCGAAGAACCGCTCCGGTCCCTGGGTGATGTCGCCGCCGACGATGCGCACGCGGTGCCGCCGTGCGCAGGCGGCCAGGCCGCGGTAGAAGCCGCGCAGCCATCGCACGCTCGCGTCGGCGCCGAGCGCCAGCGAGACGACCGCGGCCACGGGCCGGCCGCCCATGGCGGCGATGTCGCTGAGGTTGCGCTTCAGCAGCTTGGCGCCCACGTCGCGGGCGGATACCCCGGCGTCGAAATGGCGGCCGAAGATCACGGGATCGGTCGTGACCAGCTGGCGGTGGCGGGTCGGCGGGATCACCGCGCAGTCGTCGCCGATGCCGAACGGCGCGCGGGGCGAGGCGCGGCCGAGCCAGCCGCGGATGTCGGCGATCAGCCGCCGCTCGCCGCGGGCGAGGGCGGAATCGGCGCGGATGGCGGTGAACGGGCTCACGGCGGCAGCGCCTGCGGCAGCCCGGACAGGACGACCAGCACGGTGTTGAGGTTGAACAGGGCGTGGACCAGCACGGGGACGCGGATCGAACCGGTGGCCTCGTAGACGAGCGCCAGGCCCATGCCCAGCGCCGCGAGCGGCAGGAACCCGGCCCAGTTGGCGTGCAGCGCGCCGAACAGGGTGCCGCTGACCAGCAGGGAGGCGGCCCGGCCGAGCCGCTGGCGGCAGAAGCGGTAGAGCCCGGCGCGGAAAATCAGCTCCTCGTTGAGCGGGGCGATCACGCAGGCGACCACGAACATGCCCGCGATCACGGCCGCCGACCGGGTGTTGGCGAAGATCCCGATCAGGTCCTGCGGCTCGTCGGGTAGCCCGGCCTCGCGGAGCAGCGAGGTCCAGCCCAGGCTGATCAGCCCGAGCAGCGGCAGCGCCACCACCAGCGAGCCGGCCGCGTACCGCGCGACGCGTCCCGCGGGCAGCGCGGCTGCCGGCGGGTCGGCGGGCAGCGGCGCGCCATAGTCGGCCAGCCAGCGGCGGCGGCACACCGGGAAGAGCCGCCACCCCAGCAGGGCGCCGCCGTGGAAGGCGGCGCCGTAGGCGAACAGCTGCAGGCCGTCGCGGTCCGGCTGCCGGCTGATCCAGGCGCCGAGCAGCGTCTGGGCGGCGGCCTGGCCGAGAAAGCCGCACAGGAAGACGAGCACGCCCAGCAGCGCGAACTCGGGCCCGGAGACCTCCCAGGTCCGGAGCGCGTTGGTCCCGAACCAGCGCCGCCGGGCGGCGGGATGCAGGACGATCCAGGCGAACAGGAGCACGCCCGCCGCCAGGAGGCAGAGCTCGAAGATGGCCAGGGCCTGTTGCGCGGGTTCAGCGGGCATGATGCGGCGGGCAGTCTTGGCGGCCGGCCGCCCAAAAACCATCCGAAAGCGGGCGCGCCGGGGCGGCCGCCGGCGCCGGCGCGGACCTCCTCACACGATCCTGGCGCCGTCGTACACCAGGCGGCCGGCCACCACGGTGGCCTTCACCCGGCCGCGCAGCTCCTGGCCGGACCACGGGGAGTTCAGCGACTTGCTGAAGCCCTGCCGGGCGTCGTAGCGCCAGGCCTCGTTGGGATCGAACACGCAGACGTCCGCCGCCGCACCCGGGGCGAGGGTGCCGGCGGGCAGGTGCAGCAGCGCGGCCGGCCGGCGGGTGAGCAGGTCGACCAGGAAAGGCAGCTTGAACCGGTTCCGGCGCACCAGCACGTCGAGGCAGACGGGCAGCGCGGTCTCCAGCCCGGTGATGCCGTTGGGCGCGTAGTCGAACTCGCGGTCCTTCTCGTCCGGCGTGTGCGGGGCGTGGTCGGTGCCGATGCAGTCGAGCGTCCCGTCCCGGAGCCCGGCGATGATCGCCCGCCGGTCCTTTTCCGTGCGCAACGGCGGGTTCATCTTGTAGTGCGTGTCGTACGTGCCCAGCGCCTCCTCGGTCAGCGCCAGGTGGTGGGGCGTCGCCTCGGCCGTGATCCGGACGCCGTCCCGCTTCGCGCGCCGCACGAGCTCGACCGACATGGCGGAGCTGATGTGCTGCAGGTGGATGTGGGCGCCGGAGTACGCGGAGAGGATGATGTTGCGGGCCACGATGATGTCCTCCGCCGCGTGCGGCCAGCCGCGCAGACCGAGCCGGGTGGAGACGTCGCCCTCGTTCATCACCGCGTTCTTGGTCAGCGACTCGTCCTGGCAGTGGTCGAGCACCGGGAGGTCGAACATCTTCGCGTACTCGGCGGCGCGGCGCATGAGCTCGTTGCTCTGCACGCACAGGCCGTCGTCGGTGATGGCGACGACGCCGGCCTTCTTGAGCGAGCCGTGCGGGGCCAGCTGCTGGCCCTTCATGCCGACGGTGATGCAGCCCGTCGGATAGACGTGGATGGGCGCCTGGCGGGCGGCGTTCTTGATCAGCTCCACCGTGCCCGCGTTGTCGGCCGGCGGCGAGGTGTTCGGCATGCACACCACCGTGGTGAACCCGCCCGCGGCGGCCGCGTGCGAGCCGGTGAGAATCGTCTCCTTGTGGGTCTGCCCCGGCTCGCGGAAATGCACGTGGATGTCGACGAGGCCGGGGCAAACCACGAGCCCGCGGGCGTCGATGACCTGCGCCTGCTTCCGCTGCGCGGGACGGAGGCTCTTGACGAACTTGCCGTCGACCGCGCAGACGTCG
>JAEUGX010000062.1 GCA_016795545.1 Opitutaceae bacterium | reverse complement strand
GAGCTTCTGGCGCCATTCGCCGTGCTGCCAGTCGACGAAGTGGTCGAGACACACCTGCCACACCCGCTCGTACCAGTCGAGAAACTCCGGCTGCCGGGTCCGCTCCCAGCCGAGGAGGGTCGCGTAGAGCGCCTCGGTCTGCGGCCACCAGAGCTTGCTGTCGGCGAACTTCCAGCCCACGGGCTCGCGGCCGTCGGCGTCGACCGCCAGCAGGAGGCCGCCGCCGCGCGCCGAATCCCAGCCCAGCTCGAGGTGGCGTAGGGTGAGGCGGAAGGCCTCGGCCAGGCGCGCGGGGTCGCGCCGGAGGAGGTCGCACACGTGGACCTGGAACCACATGTCCTCGATCACGTGGCCGGGCACCACGGCGGTGCCCTGCGGGCGCGGGTATTCGGAGCCGTCGGTGCCGACAAACTCCAGCACCAGGTCGCGGTCGCGGCGGTAGAAATCGCGGAAGACCTCGTCGGCGAAGGCGGCGGCCGCGCTCCGGTACCTCGGATTCCCGGTCACCGCGCCCAGCTCGGCCAGGATCAGCGCGAACATCATCGGCAGGCCGTGGGGTTTGGCGCCGGGCGGGATGGGGTAGGGGAAATGCGGGATCCGGTCATAGGGCCCGGCGAGCTGGCGGAGCGCCGCGTCGGCGGTCTTGACCGCCAGCTCCAGGGCGGCGCGGTCGCCGGTGGCCTGGTGAAACTCGACGAGGCCGTAGATGGCGAAGCCGTCGGAGTAGATGCTTTCCTGGCCGCGCAGGATGCGGCCGGAGCGGTCGAGCAGGAGGGCCCACCCGCCGGCCTTTTCGTCCCAGCCCGTGCGCGCGCAGAAGTCGATGACGCGGCGCGCCCGTTCCCGCCAGCGCGGATCATGGCCGAGGCTGCGGTGGATGCGGCTGAAGACCCAGACGGCCCGCCACTGGCTCCAGAGCCATTTGTCGCCGCTGAGCACGCGGCCGTTGTCGGCGATGCAGGTGGCCAGCCCGCCCAGCTCGTCGAAGGCGTGGCGCTCCCAGAAGGGCATCACGTGCTCCAGGAGGTGGGCGCGCATCCAGGCGGCCAGCGGGGCGGGATCACCCCGGCGGAGGGCGGTCAGGCCCCGGACGCAGCCCAGTTTGGATTCGGAGACGCTTGGCGTGGCCATGCAGGGTGGGCAGCATGCGGTGCGTCCCGCGGGCCGGCGAAAGCAATTTAGGTGGACGTTGACTTTCCCTGCCGGCGCAGGGTCCGGCCCTCGATCCACTCGCGCTCGACCATCTCGATGCGCGGGTGGGTGGGCCGGGCGAAGTCGCGCGACATGATGCGCGCCATGAGCAGCTCGACGCACCAGTCGCCGAGCAGGCGCTGGTTTTCCTGCAGGCCGGAGAAACGGGTGCCCTCGAGGATCTGGCTCATCACCACCACCCCGAGGTCCCGCGGCACGCGGAGCCGGCGGCGGCGCAGCACGGCGTCGAACTCCCGGAGCACGTCGTAGTAGTGCACGAACACCAGCACGTCGGGCCGGTGGTGTCCGAGCCAGCGCATGAGCGGCTCCTCCTCGACTCGCTCGAGCTGCAACACCGGGATGGCGGTGGGCGCGCCGAGGGTGTACTGGCACCAGCCCAGGTAGACGCAGAAGTGGGCGTGGGCGCTGCGGATGTCCTCGTACCGGCCGATCACCAGGCCGGGACGCCGGTAGCCGAGCCGGTAGACCTGGTCGAGGGCCCGCCACATGTCGTTGTAGACGTGGCTCATGACGCGGTGCATCGGGGTCTTGATGCTCAGGCCCTGCGACACGATGGCGAAGTGGTCGAGTTCGGGCGGCAGCTCCTGGTTCAGGTCCGGCCCGCCGAAGCAGAGCAGGCCCTGGATGCCGCGGGCGTCGAGGATGTCGCTGAAGCGGCGCGGGGTCATGCCCGGCTCGCGCAGCCACAGCGGCTCCAGCCGGTAGCCGAAGAACTCGGCGCGGCGGACCATGTGGTCGTGGATGCGCGAGAGGTGGAGCGATTTTTTCCAGGGCTGGGGGTCGTCGTAGAGCGAGATGACGCCGAGGCACGCCTGGGTTTCCTGGACGCGGTTCAGACGGAGCTGGCTCATCAGCTCGTTCACCTTGGCGTTGGGCCGGTAGCCGAGGCGCCGGGCCAGGCGCAGGACGCGGCGGCGCGTGGCCGCGGGGATCTTCGGGCTGTCGCGCAGGGCCAGGGAAACGGCCGACGGCGACAAGCCGGCGAGCTGGGCGATCTGGCGGACACTCATGAGCGTCAAGGTCACCGCAGCCGCCGGCGCGCGGCAAGGGGATTGTGGGCGGCGGCGCCCGATCCGCGCCGGTTGGTGCACGTCCACCAAACGCGGCCCTTGCCGAACGGGCGGCCGGGGCCTACACGTCGGGGCATGTCTGATGCGACTCCCCCGGCCCCCCCGGTCCCCGCGCCGCTCTTCGACCTGCAGGTCAACGGATTTGCGGGCGTGGACTTCCAGCAGCCGGATCTGACCGCGGCGCAGCTGGAGCGGGCCCTGGCGGCCCTCGCGGCGCGCCGCACGCGCATCCTGTTCACGCTGGTGACGGACCGGATCGACGCGCTGTGCGCCAAGCTCGAGCGCACGGAGGCGATGCGGCGGGACTCCCGCTTTGCGGACGTGATCGCCGGCTACCATCTCGAGGGCCCGTACATGTCGCCCGAGCGCGGCTATCACGGCGCGCATCCGCCGGAGCTGATGAAGGCGCCCGATCTCGGGGAGTTCGAGCGGTTGTGGCGGGCGTCCGGCGGCACGATCCGGCTGATCACGCTCGCCCCGGAATGGCCCGGTGCGGCCGAGTTCATCCGGCACGTCGCGGCCCGCGGCGTGCGCACGGCCATCGGGCATTCGCTCGCCGACGACCGTGCGATCGACGCGGCGGTGGCCGCCGGCCTGACCATGTGCACGCACCTCGGCAACGGCGTGCCCATCCAGCTGCACCGTCACGACAACATCATCCAGCGCCTGCTGGCGCGCGACGAGCTGGACGCGGTCTTCATTCCCGACGGCATCCACCTCCCGCCGGCGGTGCTGCGGAACTTCGTCCGGGCCAAGCCGCCCGCCCGCGTCCTTTTCACCACCGACTGCATGGCCGCGGCGGGCGCCCCTCCCGGGCGGTTCCACATCGGGCGGCTGGAAGTGGAGGTCGGGGCGGATGGCGTGGTGCGCGAGCCCGGCAAGGAGAACTTCGCGGGCTCGTCGCTGACCATGGACGCCGCCTTCGCCAACGTGCGGCGATTCCTGGGCTGGCCCGCCGCCGAGGCGCTGGCGGCGTGCTCCAGCCGCGTGCTGGCGGCACTGGGCCTGGAGGAGAAACCGCGACCGTGATCATGGCCGCGAAGTTGCATCGATTTGGCTGGAGGCGGGGCCATCGGCTCCGCGAGACATGCGCTGCGCGGCCGGCCACGCGGTGACGGGAATTCTCCCGATCTTGGCGGCCTGCGTTTTCGCCGGCGCCGCGGCGGCCGCGCCGTCGGTGCGGCCGAACATCCTGCTGATTTACACGGACGACCAATCGCACCGGACGGTGGGGTGTTATCCCGAGGCGCCGGACTGGGTGGAGACGCCGCACATCGATGCGCTCGCGCGGCGGGGGATCCGGTTTTCGCATGCCTATACCGGCACCTGGTGCGCGCCTGCGCGGATGACGCTGCTGACCGGGCGGCTGCAGTTCGGCAACGAGTCGATGGGCGGCGGCGTGCGGAGCTCCTACGATCCCGCGCG
>JAEUGX010000058.1 GCA_016795545.1 Opitutaceae bacterium | reverse complement strand
CAGGACAACCGCACGTGGCATCCGGTGAAGCTCGACCTCCTCCGCTATGATGTCGCCGGCATCGATCCTGACAACCGCCGCCTCTGGATCTCCCACTACCGGCCGGAAACCGGCTTCGTCCTGCAACGCCTGGACCCCGTGACCGGTGCGCTCGAGGACCCGGTCTGGCTGGATCCCGACTACGACCTGGGCAATTGCCGGCTCTATTTCTCGCCGCGCACCGGCAACCTCGTCGGGCTGGCCTATCACCAGAAGACGCTGGTCTCGGCCTGGTTTGACGACCTGTTCCGGGCCGCCCACGCGACGGTCTCCGAACGGTATCCCGAGCGCACGGTCGCGCTGGTCGATTTCGACGAGGCCGAGAAGCGTTTCGTCTACCACGTCGCGAGCCCCGACGACCCCGGGCGCCACGTGCTGCTCGACCTCGAGCGGCGATCGGTCGGCACCCTCTCCGTCACGGCATCCTGGCTCGACGGCCGGCCGCTGCGGCCGATGCAGCCCGTCTCCTTCCGCACGCGCGACGGCCTGCGCCTCGAGGGCTACCTGACGCTGCCGGCCGAAGCCTCGACGGAGCACCGGGTGCCGCTGGTCGTCCTGGTCCACGGCGGACCCTGGGTCCGCGACACCTGGCAGTACGACCCCCTGGTCCAGTTTCTCGCCTCGCGTGGCTACGCCGTCTTCCAGCCCAACTACCGCGGCTCGACCGGTTACACCCCGGCCGTGAGCACCGAATCCCGCTTCGCCTTCCGTCGCATGCACGACGACGTCACCGACGCCACCCGCTCCGCCGCCCGCTTTGAGGTCATCGATGGCCAGCGCGTGGCCATCATCGGGGGCAGCTTCGGCGGTTTCCTCGCCGCCGCCGGGGTGGCCTTCGAGCCGGACCTGTACCGCTGCGCCGCCACGTTCGCGGGCGTGTTCGACTGGGAGATGCTCATCCGCTCCAAGCGGTCGGACGGCCGCCCCGGCGAATATGAGCGGCTGATCGACGAGCTCGGACGGCCGGGCAAGGATCGCGACGCCTTCACCGCCATCTCGCCGCTGGCGCATGCCGACGCCATCAAGGTGCCCATGCTGGTGGCCCACGGCCGCGAGGACCGGATCGTGCCCGTGGCCCAGTCGAAGCGGCTCATCGCCAGCCTCCGCCAGCGGAACATCCCCCACGAAACCTACCTGCTGGCCGACGGCACCCACGGCATGGCCGAGCGGAAGCAGCGGATCGAATATTACCGCCGCCTCGAGTCCTTCCTGGCCCGCTACCTACGCGACGCGCCCCCGGCCCCGCCGCCCTGACCGATGACCGCCTCCGCCACCCTCAGCCAAGCCACCCGCGTGCTGCGCGCCGTCGCCGCCGGCGCGCGGGCCGACGACGCCCTGCGCGCACTGCTGCCGCGCCGCCGCTTTGCTTCGTCCCCGGAGGAGCGCCGCGCCGTCAGCCGCGCCGTCTTCACTTACTACCGCTGGTGGCGCTGGCTCGCCGCCCGCGACTCGCTGCCGGCCCAGCTCGAGGCCGCCCTCGCCCTGCAGGCGCGGTTCGACCGCGATCCCGCCGCCTTCAAGCCCGAGGCCCTGGCCGCCCGCGCCGTCCCCGACTGGCTGAAGGACGAGATGGACTCCCTGCCGCCGGGCTGGCTCCGCCAGCTGCAGCGCGAGCCGACGCTCTGGATCCGGATCAAGCGCGGACACGAGGCCCGCGTCACCGCCGGGCTGGGCGACTGCCACCCCACCGGGTTCTCCGGCTCCGCGTTCCGCTACGCGGGCCGCAAGGATCTGTTCCTCACGCCCGAGTTCCGCTCCGGCCTCTTCGAGATCCAGGACCTCGCCTCGCAGCTCGTCGGCCTGGCGGCAGCCCCGCGGCCGGGCGAGACCTGGTGGGACGCATGCGCCGGCGAGGGCGGCAAGACCCTGCACCTGTCCGACCTCATGGCCAACCAGGGACTGATCTGGGCCAGCGACCGGTCGGTGCGCCGGCTCGCCCACCTCAAGGAGCGCGCCGCCCGCGCGCAGGCGTTCAACTTCCGCGCCGCCGCCTGGGACGGCGGCCCCCGGCTGCCGACCAAGACAAAATTCGACGGCATCCTGGTCGACGCCCCCTGCAGCGGCATCGGCACCTGGCAGCGCAACCCCCACGCCCGCTGGACCACCCAGCCTCTCGACATCCGCGAGCTCGCCGCCGTGCAGGCGCGGCTGCTCGGCCACGTCGCCGGCTCGCTCAAGCCCGGCGGACGCCTGGTCTACGCCGTCTGCACCCTCACCCGCGCCGAAACCGCCGCCGTGGCCGCGGCCTTGGCCTCGTCCCACCCCGAACTCGAGCCCGCACCCGTCATCCTGCCCCCGGGCGGAGCCGCTCCCGCCTCCGGCCTCCCGCCGCCGGTCGCCGCCACCCTCTGGCCCCAGGACCTGGACGCCAACGGCATGTTCATCGCCACATGGCGGAGAAACTAGAGAAGGTCAGCGGCGCCACGGTCCAAGCCGACTTCAACGCGATCAGCGCGGTGCTGCACTACACCCGCGCCGCGCATTTTATCGGACTCTGGAAGTCGGAGCGCGTCATGATCCTCCGGCACTTCCCCGACCGGTCGGCCCGGCTGCTCGAGGCCGGCTGCGGCGCCGGCCGGGTCGCCGTGGGGCTGCGGCACGAGGGCTACGCGTCGATCACCGGCTTCGACTTCGCCGCCGAGCTCGTCGAGCAGGCGCAGAACCTGGCCCGCGAGCAGGGGCTCGCCGGGCTCGCCTTCCTCACCGCCGACGCCACCCGGCTCGGGGAAAGCCGGCTCGCGGATTTCCAGCCGTTCGACGGCGCCCTGTTCATGTTCAACGGCCTGATGCAGATCCCCGGCCGGGAACAGCGCCGCGCGGCGCTGCGCGGGC
>JAEUGX010000001.1 GCA_016795545.1 Opitutaceae bacterium | reverse complement strand
ATTTTCTGTCCAATGCCGGCAAGTACGGCCTGCCCGGCGGACGCGTCGTGCTCCGGGTGCTGCCGCGGGCCGACGGCTATGTGCGCTTCAGCGTCGTGAACCACGGGCGCCCGTTCAGCGAGGCCGAGCAGGCGCAGGTGTTTGATCCTTTCTTCCGCCGGGCCGGGGAAAACGCCGAGGGCACCGGCCTGGGGCTGGCGATCTGCCGCGAGATCGCCGCGCTGCACGGCGGCCGCGTCGGGGTGCACAGTCCCGCGGGCTCGGACGAGGTCGAATTCTATTTCGACCTCCGGCGCGCGGGGTGAGCGGCGCGCCGCGGCGAGAAACCGCTCAGTGGCCGGGCCCCTCGGGACGGCGGAACATCGTGCACAGGCCGCCGACGATGGTGCCGACGACGCCCAGCACGGTCAGCGAAAGCCCGCGGTCGATCGAGGCGCCGCCCAGCGAGATCTTGGGCGCGGCGGAGAGCGACTCCTGCGAATGGTTCCCGGCGACGAGGAGCGCGATGCCGAGGAGGAGGATCACGAGGGAGACGGCTTTGTTCATGGCGGTGGGGTGGGGAATCTCCCGCAGGGGTGTTTCAGCCGACGGGCTTGTTGCCGCGAATGATGCGGATCAGGATGCTGATCAGCGCGACCACGAGCAGCACGTGGATGAATCCGCCGAGCGTGTACGAACTCACCAGGCCGAGGAGCCAGAGGAGGACGAGGACGATGGCGAAGGTTTCCAACATGGGAGGCGGGAGTGTGCCTCCTGCCATCGCACGGTTTGTGCCACGGCCGGATGACTGGTGTTAGTCGTTGACCGGAAGATTGATGGGAATCGCCTCCGCGGGCGGTCGGCGGCAGGCGGTAGCGAATTGCGGGGCCCGGCCGGCCGCGGCCTTGCAAAATGCGGGAAGGCCGCGGCGGGCCGGGATCGGCGCGGATCAGAAGGTGGCGGTCATGCCGCCGTCGATCACCAGCACCTGGCCGTGGATGTAGCTCGCGGCGGGCGAGCAGAGGAACGCCACGGGGCCGGCGACCTCCTCGGGCTGTCCGGGCCGGCGCACGGGGATGCGGCCGTGTTTCACGTAGACTTCCTTGAACCAGTCCGTCTCGTACTCGCTGGTCCCGTCCGGCAGGCGCGCCATGCCGGCCTCGATGAAGCCCGGGGCCACGGCGTTCACCCGGATGCCGAGCGGGGCGAGGTCGCAGGCGAGCGCCCGCGTGAGGTTGACGAGGGCGCCTTTCGAGGTGGCGTAGGCGAGGGCGCCCGGCGCGCCGCGGAAGCCCATGACGGAGGCGACGTTGACGACGGCCGCGCCCGGCTGGGCGGCGAGGTGGGGCGCGGCGGCCTGCGTCACGCGCAGCGCGCCCTCGAGGTTGACCGCCATGACCCGGCGCAGGTCGTCGATGGCGAGGGTGTCGGGCCGGTCGACGTGGGGGATCCCCGCGTTGTTCACGACGGCGTCCAGCCGGCCCCACTGGCGGACGGCGGCGGCGATGGCGTCCGCGACCGGCCCGGCCTGGCTCACGTCCATGGCCGCTGCGAGCGCGCGGCCGCCGGCGGTGGTGATCTCGTGTGCCACCGCGGCGGCGCCGGCGGCGTCGATGTCGCCCACCAGCACGGCGGCGCCCTCCGCCGCGAAGCGGAGGGCGATGGCGCGGCCGATGCCGTGCGCGGCGCCGGTCACGACGGCGGCGCGGTGCTCCAGGAGGCGGACGGCGGGGGCCATGGCTTCAGATGTGGCGCGGGCTTTGGAACAGCAGCCGGCCGCCGACCTTGATCTCCACGTCGACGCCGTACCGGCGGATCGCCGCGGGATCCGGCTCGAGGCCGAGCCCGGGCGCGTCGGGGGCGGCGAGGCGGCCGGCGGCGTCGCGGGCGAGGTGGTTGCGGGTCAGGTCCCGCGCGAGCGCCTTCGGCTTTGCGGGGAACTCGCAGATCCGGTGGTCGGCCAGGCCGGCGAAGGGCTGGAGCGAGGCGCTGAGCGCCAGGTGGGACGTGAAGGTGTGGTTGACGAAGGTCACGCCGCGCCGCGCCGCGTGGTCCGCCACGGCCTTGGCGGGACCGATGCCGCCGATGCGGCCGCAGTCGATCTGGATGAAGCCCACGCGGCCGTGGTCGATGAGATGCCGGGCCATGGCGGGGTGGTGCGCGCCCTCGCCTCCGGCGAGCTTCACCTGCGGACTGCGCGCCGCGAGTGCGCCGTAGGCGTCATATGCGTTCGCCCCGAAGGGTTCCTCGAGCCAGAGCGCGCCGGCGGCCTCCAGGGCGGGCAGGCGGGCGGCGGCGGCCTCGACGTCCTCGCCGAAGATCTGGCCGACGTCGACCAGCAGGATGCCGTCCGGTCCCAGGCCCTCGCGGGCGGCCTGGAAATGATCCGCGTCGTCCCGGGCCGACTTCCGCCCGATCGGCCCCCAGCCGAATTTTCCCGCGGTGAAGCCCTCGCGCCGCGACGTCCGCGCCCGCTCCAGGGTTTCCTGCGGGTTGTCGCCGAAAAGCACCGAGGCGTAGGGCAGCTTGGGCTCCGAGCGCGCGTAGCCGAGCAGCCGCCAGACCGGCTCGCCCCGCGCGCGGCCCAGCAGGTCCCACAGCGCCATCTCGACGCCCGACCAGGTGTGCGGCGCCTGGAGCAGGTCCATGCTCTGGTATTCCACCAGCGCGGACAGGCGGGCGATGTCCGCGGGCGTGTCGAGCGTCTGGCCGAGCACGGAGTCGCCGACCGGCCGGCAGACGCCGTGCGACCTGGGCGTGACGAACGCGGCGATCGACACCAGCGGCGAGGCCTCGCACTCGCCCCAGCCGACGTGTCCCCCGCTGGCGGTCACGCGCACCAGCAGCGCGTCCTGGCTGCCGTCCGCTTCGGTGGTGATGACCGGCATGGCCAGGTAGAAGAAGTCGACGGCTTCGATTTTCATGAACAGGGCACGACGGACATCGGGGTGGGAACTCGTGAGCGCACGCGGCGGCGATAAGGCCGGCGCCAGGGTAGGCGGGACGCGGCGGCCGGGGCCACTCCGAACTCCGGGGGGAGCCGTTTATGGCAGAGATTTCCGCCCGGAACGGGCGACGGCGCGCATTGCGGGCTTGAAAGCCCGCCCCGCCGGGTGTCGTGTCGAGCCATGGTGATGGGAAAGCTTGCAGCACCTGCCGGGACGGCAAGGCGGGGCCGTGTGGTCGGTGAGTTGACCAGCGAACCGGGCTGGCCCCGCCGGGGCGGGTAGCGGCACCATCGGCCACGACCCAGGCGGCCCACGAGTCACTCATCGCGATACCATGAATCCATCCTGCCACCCGGAACCGATCCATCCGCAGCGGCCGCGTGAACTGTCGTCCGCGGACTACACGAGCGAGGAGACCTACCGGGCCACGCGCCTGCCCGTGACGCTGGCCTCGACCATCATTCCCGACGCCTACCGCTCGGCCGAGTTCCACCACCTCGAGCAGGAGCGGATCTGGTCGGGGGGCTGGGTCTGCGTCGGCTACGTCTCGCAGGTGGCGCAGCCCGGCGACACGTTCGTCACGAACATCGCCGGCCAGTCGTTCCTGGTCACGCGCGACCGCGGCGGCGGGCTGCGGGCCTTCCACAACGTCTGCCGGCACCGCGGCTCGCAGCTGGTGGACAAGGACGGCAACTACGACGTGATCCGCTGCCCCTACCATGCCTGGGGTTACGCGCTGGACGGCAAGCTGCTCGGGACGCCCTATTTCAAGGGGCTGGACGTGCCGCCGGAGCAGCAGGCGCAGTTCGACATGAGCGAAGCGAAGGGATTCCGGAAGGAGGATTATCCGCTCCTGTCGGTGACGGTGGATGCCTGGGGGTGCTTCGTGTTCCTGAACCTTTCGCCCCGGCCCACGCCGCTGGCGGAGTGGCTGGGCGACCTGCCGGCCCGGCTCGCGCGCTACCCGTTGGCCGACCTCAAGCTGGTGCGGCGGCAGGCGCTGACGCTCAAGTGCAACTGGAAGCTCATCGCGGAGAACTTCATGGAGTACTACCACCTGCCGTGGGTGCACCCGGAGCTGTGCAACGTGAGCGGGTTCAACGACCACTACCGCGTGCAGGGGCCGGGCCTCTACACCGGCATGTGCACTTTCCCGCTGTCGAAGGACGATGAGACGGTGAAGCTGGACCTGCCGCCCATGCCCGGGCTCAGCGCGGCGGAGGCCCAGACCGCGTACTGGTTCCTCATTTTCCCCAACGTCGCGCTCTTCCTGCTGCCGAACCACCTGTTCACGCTCGTGTTCAAGCCCGACGGCACCAACCGGGCGGTCGAGTACGCGGACCTGCTGGTGCACCCGGACGCCGGTTCGGGCCCGGCGGTGGAGCGGAGCATCGACGATATCTTCTCGTTCTGGACGATGGTGAACGCGCAGGACGTCACCGCGGTCGAGCGCGTGCAGGCCGGCCTGGAGTCGGCCGCCTATCCCGGGGGGCGGATGTGCTACCGGTTCGAGGAGCCGGTGCACCGCTACCAAAACATGGTGATCGACCGCATGGTCGGGCGGCACCGCGTGCCGCCGGGCGATGCCGAGGAGGATCCGGACTGGGTGGCGGCGCTCCGGTCCGCGACGCCGAAGGCCAAGACGCTGGTCGGCGGCAAGCAGCACCGGATGGCCGGCGCCTGAGCGGCGCGGATCCTCATGAGCGCCCCCGGATTTGCCCTGAGCGGAATCGATCTTGCGATCATCTGCGGCTCGCTGGTCGTCTCGGTGGCGGTCGGACTGTGGGCGGCGCGCGGGCGGCAGGACACCGCGGGGGACTACTTTCTCGCGTCGAAGCGGCTCCCCTGGTGGATCATCGGCACGGCGTTCGTCTCGACCAGCGTGTCGAGCGAGCAGATCGTGGGCACGGTCGGGGCGGCGTACCGGGACGGCATGGCCATCGCCAACTGGGAGCTGTACGGGCTGCTCACCTACATCGTCATGCTCGGCCTCTTCTTCCCGATCTACCTGCGCAACCGGATCGCGACCGTGCCCGAGTACCTCGCGCGGCGGTTCGGGCCGCTGTGCAGCGACATCTACAGCTGGGTCATGCTGGTCGCGTACGTGGTGGTCTTCCAGACGCCCGTGCTCTACGGGAGCACGCTGGTGCTCTCGCAGCTGACGGGCTGGAATTTCTACCTGGTGCTGTGGGGCACGGTCGCGCTGATCGCGGGTTATGCGGTGAAGGGCGGGCTGGCGTCGGTGATGTGGACCGACGCCGTGCAGTGTGTGATGCTGCTGGGCGGCGGGATCACGCTCTTCTTCGTCGCGCTCGCCCGGATCCCCGGCGGCTGGCCGGCCATGGTCGCGGCCAGCCCGGAGCGCTTTCACCTCTACCACCCGCCCAGCGACCCGGTCGCGCCCTACCTCGGGCTCGTCGCCGGGTCCTTCGGCGTGTTCCTCTTCTACTCGGCGAGCAACCAGGTGCTGGTGCAGCGGGTGCTGGCGGCGCGCACGACGTGGGACGGGCTGATGGGCATCGTGTTCTCGGGCTTCATCAACCTCTTCCGCCCGCTGGTGACCTGCTTCCTGGGATTCATCGTCTACCACTGGGTCACCCACCTCCAGGCCGCGCCGCCGCTGAAGAATCCGGATGACGCGTTCCCGTTCGCGCTCTCGACCTTTGCCAGTGGCTATGGCCTGCGGGGGATCATCCTGGCGGGCTTTCTGGCGGCGGTGATGTCCACGGTCAGCGCCCTGGCCAACTCCACGGCCACCATCTTCGCGCTCGGCATCTACCAGCGGGCGCTGCGGCCGCAGGCCGGGGACCGCGAGGTGGTGCGGGTCGGCCGGATCGCCTCCGTGCTGGCGCTGGTGATCGCCAGCCTGCTCTGCCCGTTCATCGCGGACCTCGGCGGCATCTTCACCTACTTCCAGACCAGCGTCACGATGCTGGCGACGCCGTTCGTCGCGGTGTTCCTCGTCGGCATGCTGTGGCGGCGCGCCAACTACGCGGGCGCGCTCTTCGGCATCATCGGCGGGCTGGTGATCCAGTGCGGCGTGGCCTTCGGCGCGCCGGCCCTGGGCATCGAGCTGCACTGGCTGTACTCGGCCTTCATCGCCCAGGTGATCGTGATGGCCGGCGTGGTGATCGTGTCGCTGGCGACCCCGCCGCCCCCGCAGCCGGAGCTCGTGGCCCCGCTGGTCTGGAAACCCGCCCTGGTAGCCAACGAGCACATGGGCGCGGGGCGGCCTTGGTACCAGAATGTCTGGCTCTGGCTGGGCATCTACGGGGCGTGCGAGATCACGGTCTACTGGATGTTCTGGTGAACCGGCCCGGGCGGCTCCCCTTTTTCCCTTGGCTGTCCAACTGCAGAGCGTCCTGCCCGTCGCCGAGTTCCGCGGCTCCCCGCGCGCCTGTGGTCGCGGCTACGGGGAGGTCCAGGCCGAGGCGATGCGGGCGCTGCTCACGATGGAGGTCCGGCCGAACCGCTGGCGCCTGCGCCTCGCCGCGTGCTGCTGGCAGGAACTCGGGCGCTGGGAAAAGCCGGTCGCCGAGTTTGTCCGGGGCCTGGCGGAAGGCAGCGGGCTGACGCCGGCGGAGACGACGCTGCTCCTGCTCCACGAGGAGATCGTGCATTCCAAGCACTGCACCGCGCTGGGCGCGACCGGGCCGGGCACGCGGGACGGCCGCGCGATCATCGGCCAGAACTGGGACTGGGCCTCGCCGCTGACCCCGTGGCCGGGCCTGCTGCGGCTGCGCACCAATGCGATGCCGGCCACGATCACGTACGGGTATCCCGGGCTGTGGGCGGCGGCGGGCATCAACGAGCACGGCCTGGCGCTGATGTGGACCTCCGCCGGCTACCGCCCGAAGGTCGCGCCCCTGGTCGGCATCCCGACCTACGCGCTGATCGCCGGCGTGCTGTCCCGGCGCACCTGCCGCGAGGCCATCGACCTCGTCGAGCGCACGCCGTTCGCGGGCTGCTTCATCTTCTTCCTCGCCGACGCGGCGGGCGAGGTCTGGGTGCTGGAGGCGGGCGGCGGCCGGCTGGAGGTCGTCCCCTGCGCGGATGTCATCGGCCGGGCCAACCACTATGAGACCGCGGCCCTGCGCCGGTTCAGCCGTCAGCGGATTCCGCCCGACAATCTCAAGGAGAACACGCGGTCGCGCGGCCGGCGGATGGCGGAGCTGCTGCGGAAGCACCGCGGCCGCATCGGGCCCCGGACGGTCGAGTCCATCCTGTGCGACCACGGCCGGCCGCCGGGGTTGAACATCTGCCAGCATCCGCTTCCGGGACGCCACGTGGTGACGATCGACAGCTTCTACGCCCGGCCCGACCGGCGAGAATTCTGGATCGCGCGCGGCCACCCGTGCCGGCACCGGTACGAGCGGCACCCGGTGCTGGGCTAGGCGGGCCGCCGGTCAGGCTGCGGCGAGGGCGGGATCGGCGGGCTGGCCCGAGGAGCGCGGCTGCGCGGTCGGGGCAGCGGGGGCACGGGTCGTGCCGCCGACGACGCGGCTGAGCTCGTCGACCGAATGCCGGAGGGCGGTGGAGCGGGCGGTGAGTTCCTGGGCGACGCCGGCGCCTTCCTCGGCGCGGGCGGCGCTGGCCTGCACGACCTTGTCCATCTGGCTCACGGCGGTGTTCACCTGCTGGATGCCCTGGGTCTGCTCGAGGGAGGCCTGGGCGATCTCGGCGACGAGTTCGTCGACCTGGCGCGCCTTGGCGGCGATGTTTTCGAGATGGGTGGAGACCTTGCCGCAGACCTCGGCGCCGTGGCGGCTCTTTGTGACGGAGTCCTCGATCTTGCCGGCCGTCTCGCGGGCGGCGACGGCGCTGCGCTGGGCAAGCGCGCGGACCTCCTCGGCGACGACGGCGAAACCGGCGCCGGCCTCGCCGGCGCGGGCGGCCTCGACGGCGGCGTTGAGGGCGAGGATGTTGGTCTGGAAGGCGATCTCGTCGATGGTCTTGATGATCTTCGCGATGCCGTCGCTCGAGGCCTTGATGGCCTCCATGGCCTGGTTCATGGCCACGACATCCGCGGTGCCGGCGTCGGCCGCGCCGCGGGTCTCGCGGGCGAGCTCCTTGGCGCGCTGGGCGCTGTCGCCGTTGCGCTTGGTCATGCTGGAGATCTCCTCGAGCGAGGCGCTGGTCTCCTCGAGGGACGCGGCCTGTTCGGAGGCGCCCTCGGCGAGGGCGGAGCTGTTCTCCGCCACGAGGGTGGCGGAGCCGACATTGGCCTCGGCGGCCGCGCGGAGCTCGCGGATGATCGACAGGAAGGGGCGCGGGATGCTGCGGGTGACGAGCCATGCCAGCACCAGCAGGACCGCGAGGCCGGCCGCGGCCGACGCGGCGACGGTGGTCGCGAAAGAGCGGAAGGCCTCGGCGCCGGCGGCGTTGGCCCGGGTGGCCTCGGCCTCGATGGCCTCGCTCAGGTGGGCCATGGCCTCCTCCAGTTCATGGAAGGAAGCCTGCAGCGTGCTGAAGCCGGCCGCGGCCGCGGCCGGGTCCTGCTGCGCGCGCGCGACCATCTCGGTGGTGATCCGGATGTAGTTTTCCAGCGGACGGCCGACCTCGCGGATCTTGGCGAGGATCGTGTCGCCGAGCGGCCGGCGGAGGTTCTCCGCCATGCGCGTCCGGATCTCGGCGGCGTGGTCGGCCTGGTCGCGCGCGACCTCGGCGGACTGGGCGGCGTCTTGGCGCTGCGCGGCCAGGATGGCGGCGGTCGCGTCGCCGCGCAGGGCGTCGTGCATCATGTCGGCGTACTGCTGGGTCTGCAGCGCGCTGGCCAGCAGGAGCACCTGGTCGTTGGCGGCGCGGATGGTGGTGAACTTGCGGTAGGCGCCCGCCAGCACCACCGCGAGGATGAGGGCGGCGGTGAGGGCGACGCTGAAGACTTTGTGGCCGACGGTGAGTTTCATGGTGGGACGTGGGTTAGAAGCGGAAGCTGAGGCCGGCGAACAAGGTCAGGTCCTCGGCCGCGTCGGTGAGCCCGAGGTTGGCGCCGACGTCGAATTGCAGGTGGCGCGTGGCGCCGTAGGTGAGGCCGCAGTCGAAGGTCACGGGGTCGGCGCCGCGCGTGCAGGTGGCGGCCAGCTCGACGTAGCCGCCAAGTTTCCCGGCGAGGTCGCGGCCGAAGGTGATCGTGTTGACCCAGTCGGCGGTGTAGCCTTCGTCGGCCACGTTGCGCACGAGGTCGAGCTCGGTCATGACTCCCATGCCCCAGCCGCCGGGCAGCTCACGGGCGTAGGGGACGATGAGGCCGCCTTCCACGGAATCGTTGCCGAGCCCGTGGCGGTTGGTGGGCCACTTCACGAAAGGCATGAGGGCGAAGGCGCTGTCGCCGCCGTCGTTGCCCCAGCAGTTGATCTTCAGGCGGGAAGTCACGTCGCCGAAGCCCGACACCGTGGCCCGGTCGCCGGTGAGGCGATCCGTCGTCCGCACGCGGGTGTAGCTCGCGATGACGGTCTGGAGGTCGATGGAGTTGGTGAGGCCGATCTTCAGGTTGATCTGGGCCAGGGAGAGGGCGGAGACCTGGGTGTCCGCGCCGGCGGCGGTGTCGTGGTCCCGCGCGTGGCTGACCAGGTCCATTTCCACCTGCCACCAGCCGGCGTCGACGGTGTACGGGCTTTCGGTCAGGTCGGGGCGGTCGGTGCTGAGCTCGCGGAGCTCGGCTTCCGGGGTGCGGTTGAAAAAGCTGCGGGCGGACTTGTCCGGCTGGCCGGAAGCCTGGCCGCACAGGGTGCTGCCCAGGCACAGCAGGAGCAGGGAGGGCGTGGTGGAGAAACGAGAGATCATGGCGTGGAACCGAGCGATCGGCACCTCCGGTCGGTTCTTAAAAAAATTTTACCAAAAACCGCTCAGGTCCCCGGACTTTCCGGTGCCTGCAAAAGCCGATTGTATTTTCCGCACCATTGCCGCAGGGTGGCGCGGGTCGTTTCCAAATCCGACTCCATCAACCCTTAACCCCGTTTGATCATGGCTACCTTCATTCCCCTTATCAGTTCCGGTGTCGCTGGCCCGCTGGGTGTGCTGCACCTTCCCCGCCTGTGGCTCAAGGCCTCGCTCGAGGCCCGCGGCAAGCTCGATTCCCGTTATCCCGGCTGCGGCAAGGGCTTCGATCAGATGACCCTCGATGCGCTCGGCCTCAAGCGCGACGCGGTCCTGGCCTACCTCAAGGACAAGCGCCCGACGTACCCTCAGTTTGAGGCCTGGATCAAGCAGCAGCCCGGCGTGAAGCTGGATAAGGCCACCGTGGAGAAGCACAACGCGGCGGTCCGCGGCTACAATCACGACGAGGCCACCCGCAAGGGCATCCTCGGGCCCAACGGCATTCCCGACGAGGGCAAGATCCTCGATGCGGTGCGGCTCAACGATCTCGACAGCTGGCTCGAATTCCACGACGCCGTGCTGAAGTAAGCGCCGGAATCCTTTTCCCCCTCGCGCCGCCGGACCGGTTCCGGCGGCGTTTTTATTTTGCAGTGTGCCCAGCGCGGCGGCCGGATCGCTCAGCCGCCTTTTTCGGCGAGCCAGCGCTCGGCCTCGATCGCGGCCTGGCAGCCCATGCCGGCGGCGGTGATGGCCTGGCGGTAGTGGTGGTCGGCGCAGTCGCCGGCGACGTAGACGCCCGGGGTCCGGGTCTTCACCTGGCTGTGCGCGGTCGTGACGAAGTAGCCCTGCTCGTCGGTGTCGACCGCGGCGGTGAACGGCGCGGTGTTCGGGACGTGGCCGATGGCGACGAAGATGCCTTTCACCGGGAGCACCGACTCGGCGCCCGTCTTCACGTGGCGGACGCGCAGGCCGCTCACGGCGCCCTCCGCCACGCCGTCGATCGACACCGGCACGCTGTCCCACACCGGCTGGATCTTCGGGTGCGACGTGGCGCGGTCGGCCATGATCTTGGAGGCGCGCAGGGTGTCGCGGCGGTGCACGAGGTAGACCTTGCTGGCGAAGCGGGTGAGGAAGAGGGCCTCCTCGGCGGCGCTGTCGCCGCCGCCGATGACGGCGACGTCCATCTGGCGGTAAAACGCCCCGTCGCAGGTCGCGCAGGTCGTCACGCCCTTGCCGCCGTACAGCTCCTTCTCGCCGGGGATGCCCGTCAGGCGCGGGGAGGCGCCCGTGGCCACGATCACGGTCTTGGCCCGGATCTCGCGGTCGGCGAGCTTCAGGGTGTAGGGCCACTGCGCGACATCGAGGCCGGTCACCGAGCCGCTCTCATAGCGGGTGCCGAACTTTTCCGCCTGCTGGCGCAGGTTCTGCATCAGCTGGAAGCCGTCGATGCCCTCCGGAAATCCGGGAAAATTCTCGACCTCGGAGGTCGTGGTCAGCTGCCCGCCCGGCAGGATTCCCTCGAGCACGAGCGGTTGGAGGTTGGCGCGCGCGGTGTAGATCGCAGCGGTGAGGCCGGCGCAACCGGTGCCGACGATGACGACGTTTTCGACTTTGGCGGACATGGGATGGAAACGCCCAAATGAGCCCAAGTCGCCGGACAGCGCAACTCCGGAGATGGCCGCGAACCGCGCCGCGAGCGGGGGAACCGGGCTCCGCCGGAGGACGGAGCCGGCGCCGTCAGCGCGTGACGAGCCGGGCCTGCTGCAGGAGCAGGTCGAGTTCCTCGAGTGAGAACGGCTTGCTGATGAGCAGCGAGATGCCCTCGTCGCGCAGCGCGGCGCGCATGTAGGGCTCGAAACGGGCGCTCATCACTGCGATCGCTGGCGCCGCGGGCCGGAGCTTCAGTTTCCGCGCCAGCACGATGCCGTCCATCACGGGCATGTTCACGTCCGTCAGCACGATGTCGATACCCTCGGGACGTCGGTCGAGCGCGGCGAGCGCTTCCTCGCCGTTGCCGGCGGTGAACACCTCGTAGCCCAGGCTACGAGCCGCCTCGCCGACAAAGGAGCGCACGAGCTCGTCGTCATCCACCACCAGCACGCGGCCCGGGGCGGACGAGGTCCCGCCGGCCTCGAAGGGCGAGCGGCTGCCGGACCGGCGCGGCTCGAGCATGGTGACCACCTCGCCTGCCAGCGCCTGGAGCACCGCGAGCTGGATGTCCGTGAGCACGCGCGGCCGCCGGTCGGCGACCCAGAGCGAGCCGAGCGAATGGCCGTCGCGGTTGACCAGCGGCACGCCGGCGTAGAAGCATAGCCCCTCCGCGGACACGAGCGGATGATGGTTGAACCGCGGATCCACGCGCGCGTCCTGAACGATGAACGGCGAACGGCTCCCGATCACGTGGCGGCACAGCGAATTTTCCACCGGCGTCTGCGTGCGCTCCAGCCCGAGCCGGGCCTTGTACCAGCAGCGGCTTTCATCCACCAGCGCGATTGCCGCCGCCGGTGCCTCGCACACCCGCACCGCCTGGGATACCACGCGGTTGAATTGGTCTTCCGGCGGTGTATCGAGGACGGCGTAACTGCGCAGGCTCGCCAGCCTCGCGCTTTCCAGTCCTTCGATGTTTGTCGATGCGGTTACCAAGTTGCCGGCAAGCTACGGCCGTGAAATCGAACGACAACCTAATAATAGGTGCACGGTAACGGAATTAAGGTGCGAGAATAGCCTTTTTAAGGACATATGTTTGCAATAATTGAGGTGTAAGAAAGTCAGCTTTATGGCGTTAGGAACCCATTAAATGTCTACTAAAAGAGACTGATTTCCAAACCTTGTTGACCTGAAAAATCCGTGGCGAAGGGCCTGAATAGCAGTTCAGGGCATTGCTCGCGCATAGCCGCGGGAATGAAACCGGGATCGGAGGAAGCCGGAGTGGAGCCGGGGGGGGCGGCTACCAGTTCCAGCTGCGTTTGAGGCGCAGCGACTGGTAGAGGGTGTCGGGTGTTTCCTGGATGAAGCGCGAGGGCGGCATGAGCATCTGGGGTCCGCCCTTGGCGTTCACGCGGGGGTAGCAGAGGTAGAGTTCGTCCTTGGCGCGGGTGACGGCGACGTAGAAGAGCCGGCGCTCCTCCTCGACGTCGCCGGCCTCGATGGCCCGGCGGAGCGGGAACTGGCCGTCGGCGAGACCGATCAGGAAGACGACGCCGTACTCGAGGCCCTTGGCCTGGTGCACGGTGGTGAGCTTCAGGGCGTCGGCATCGGGATCGGCGGAGCGGTCGGAAGTCTCGGAGTTGAGCAGGACGATCTGGGCGAGCAGGTCCTGCATCTCCTCGTAGCGGCCGGCGAAGCCGACCAGCGACTTGAGGTCGTCCATGCGCGCAGCGTAGTTGGCGAACGCTCCTTTCACGTAGTCGCCGTACCAGCCGTCGAGGGCGACCTCGACGGCGTTGTGGGGCTTGAGGTGGCGCATCGTGTCGGCGACCTGTAGGAGCGAGGCCATAAGCCGGGGCCATTCCTCCTTGGCGCCGGCGGGGACCTTGGCGGCGACCTCGGGGGAGGCGAGGGCGTCGAGGTAGTTCTTCTGCGTGGCGCGGGCGCGCTCGAGGGCGAGGTCGTAGAGCTTGCGGGCGCCCTTGTCGCCGACCTTGGGCAGCAGCACGGCGACGCGCAGCCAGGCCATGACGTCGGTGGGGTTGTAGACGAAGCGCAGCATGGCGACGAGGTCGCGCACGTGGGCCTGCTCGAAGAAGCGGACGCCGCTGGTGATGACGTAGGGGATGCCGAGCCGGGACAGCTCGAGCTGCAGGTCGAGGGCCTGGAAGTGGGCGCGGTAGAGCACGGCCACGTCGGCGAGCGAGCGGCCCTCGTCGTGCAGGCCCTTGAGCCGCTGGCAGACGAAGGCGGCCTGCTCGCGCGAGTCCATCGTCTGCACGAGGAACGGCTGCTCGCCGGAAGGGCGGGCGGCCTTGAGCTCCTTGTCGAAGTGCCGGCCCTTCGGCTGGGCGGCGAGCACGCCGTTGGCGAAGGCGAGGATTTCGGGCGTCGACCGGTAATTCGTCTCGATGCGGTAGATCTGGGTGCCGGGATGGCGGTCGGGGAACGTCAGGATGTTCTCGAAGTTGGCGCCGCGCCAGGTGTAGATGCACTGCGCGTCGTCGCCGACGGCCATCACGCGGTGGTGCGCGCCCATGAGGTCGACGATCTGCGACTGGAGCGTGTTGGTGTCCTGGTACTCGTCGACCAGCACGTGCCGGAAGCGCTGCGCGAGGTAGGCCAGCACCTCGGGCGAGGCCTTGAGCAGCTCGAGCCAGTACTCGAGCAGGTCGTCGTAATCCAGGACGCACTGGGCCCGCTTGCGTTCCCGGTAGGCCTGGGCGAACCCGGCGACCCGGGCGGTAATCTCCTCGTGCTGGGGATAGCTGCGGGCGATCGTGTCGGCGACGGGCCGCTGCGTGTTGCGGGAGAAGCTGATGATCTCGTGCAGCACGCCGGGCCGCGGGTGCGCCTTGTCCTTGAAGAACGTCTTGTCCGACTCCTCCACCGTGTCGCGCAGGAAGCCGTCGGCCTCGTCGGCGTCGAGGATCGTGAAGCTCCGCGGCAGCCCGATGCCCTCGCCGTACATCCGCAGCACCTTGTGCCCGATGTGGTGGAAGGTGCCGCCCCAGAACTTGTGCCCGGGAATGCCGGTGAGGTCCTCGACGCGGTGCAGCATCTCCTTGGCCGCCTTGTTCGTGAAGGTCAGGAGCAGGATCTCGTGGGCGCGGACGCCCTGGGACAGCAGGTAGGCGACCCGGTAGGTGAGCGTGCGGGTCTTGCCCGAACCGGCGCCGGCCAGGACCAGCATCGGTCCGGGCGGCGCCGTGACGGCGGCGAACTGCTCGTCGTTCAGCGAGGCCTTGAAGTCGATGGGCGGGATCGCCGCCGGGCCGCCGGCCGTTTCGCGGTGGAGCACAAAATCCATGGGTGGTGGCCGCCAGCAGACAGGACCCGGGGGCGGAATGGCAAAAGAAAAGGCGCCGCCGGCGCCGTTCCGCGGCGTTTCCCGCCCGGATCCCGGCAACAACCCGCTCGCCCGGCGGTCTCCGGGGCGTCAGGCTTCCCTCCGCCATGCATTCCCTGCGCCTTCTCCTGCTTTCGGCCGCCGCGGCGGCCTGCGTCGGCTCCGCCCTCGCCCAGCCGGCCCTGACGGTCTACAACCAGAATTTCGCCGTCGTCCGCGAGCGGGTGCCGCTCGAGCTCAAGGCCGGCGTCAATTCCGTGGCCTACGCCGGCGTCACCCTGCACCTCGAGCCCGATTCGGTCGTCCTGCGCGACCCCGCGGGCCGCGTGATGCTGCGGGTCCTGGAGCAGAGCTACCGCGCCGACTCCATCTCGCAGGGGCTGCTGCTTTCGCTCAACGAGGGCCGGACGCTCGACTTCCTGAATCGCGACCAGAACGGCAAGGAGTTCATCGTCAAGGGCCGGGTGGTCCGCAGCGGCTACGCCCCGAACTACGCCGGCGCCGACCGCTACGGCCAGGGCTTCGCGCTCCGCCAGCAGGCGATGGGCGCCGGGACCTACGGGGCCGGCCAGCCCGTCATCGAGGTCGACGGCCAGCTGCGCTTCTCCCTGCCGGGCGAGCCGCTGTTCCCGGCGCTGGGCGACGATTCGATCCTCCGGCCGACGCTGACCTGGCTGCTCTCGTCGGACCGGCCGGCGCGGGTGGACGCCGAGCTGAGCTACGTCACGGGCGGCATGAGCTGGGCGGCGTCCTACAACCTCATCGCCCCGGAGAAGGGCGACACGCTCGACCTCATCGGCTGGGTGACCATCGACAACCAGAGCGGCAAGCAGTTCGACCAGGCGGTCATCAAGCTGATGGCGGGCGACGTCAGCAAGCTGCAGCCGGACGAGGAAACGGCGGCGGGCGGCGTCGCGATGTACCGGATGGCGGCCCAGGAGGCGGCGCCGGCGGTGACGGAGAAGGCCTTCGACGAGTTCCACCTGTACTCGCTGGCGCGGCCGACGACGCTGCGCAACCGCGAGACCAAGCAGGTGGAGTTCATCCGGGCCACGGGCGTGCAGGCCCGGCAGCTCTACATCTACAACGGCGCGGCCATCGCCCCGCAGTTCCGGCACTGGAATCCCGAGGCCATCCGCAACCAGCGGGAATACGGGACCCAGTCGAACCCGAAGGTCTGGGTGATGCGGGAATTCCCCAACACCGAGGCCAACGGCCTGGGCCAGCCGCTGCCGAAGGGGCGCACGCGGTTCTACCGCCGCGACGACGCCGACGGCCGGCTCGAGTTCACCGGCGAGAACACGATCGACCACACGCCGAAGAACGAGCTGGTGCGGATCTACACGGGCGACGCGTTCGACGTGGTCGGCGAGCGCAAGAGCGTCGACTACGTGCTGAACAACCGGCAAGACCAGCTGGAGGAGGAGTTCGAGATCAAGCTGCGCAACCGCAAGGCCGAGCCGGTTGAGGTGCGGGTGACGGAGCGGCTGTATCGCTGGGTCAACTGGGAGATCGTGGCGAAATCGCACGCCTTCGAGAAGACCGACGCCCAGAACGTCGAATTCCGCGTGACCGTCCCCGCCGACGGCGAGACCGTCGTCAAGTACCGGGTGCGCTACCACTGGAAGTGAGCCCGGTCCGGCACCGGCCATCCCGCGCGGCCGGCCCGGGGCTACACCGTCGTCAGCTCCTTCTCCTTGTTGGCGAGATGGGTGTCGATGTCCTTGATCGCCTTGTCGGTGGCCTGCTGGACCTCCTTCTCGAGCCGCTTCTCGTCGTCCTCGGAGATTTTGCCTTCCTTCTTGGCCTTCTTGACGGCCTCCATCGCGTCGCGGCGGACGTGCCGCACGTGGACGCGGCCCTCCTCGGCGAGGCGGTGGGCGGTCTTGACGAACTCCAGCCGGCGCTCGCGCGACAGCTCGGGGAAGGGCAGGCGGATGACGTTGCCGTCGACGACCGGGTTCACCCCGATGTTGGCCTGCTGGAGGGCCTTCTCGATGGCGCGGGTCAGGCTCTTGTCCCAGGGCTGGACCTGGATGAGGCGGGCGTCCGGCGTGGTGATGGCGGCGCAGGCCTTCAGCGGCTGCGTGCCGCCCCAGGCCTCGACCTGGACGCTTTCCACCATGGCGGGCGACGCCTTGCCGGTGTGGATCGTGGAGAACTCGTGCAGCGTATGATCGACCGACTTCTTCATGCGCGCCTGGGCATCGTTGAGGATGGGGTGGGACATGGCGGGAGCAGTTGAGAGTTGAGGTTTGAAAAAGAGAAGAGTGGGGAAGGGGCCGTCAGGGCTCAGGCGGTGGCGGCCGGCAGGAGGCGAGTGGAAGGCAGGCAGCCGGATCCCAGCACCTAGTCACCCAACTCTCAACTAATTATGCACCAGCGTGCCGATCTTCTTGCCCTGGACGGCGTCCTTGATGGCGTGGTCCTCGTCGAGGTTGAAGACGAGGATCGGCACGTTGTTGTCGAGACAGAGCGAGAAGGCGGTGGAGTCCATGACGTTCAGGCGCTGCTTGAGGGCGTCGATGAAGGTCAGGCTGTCGTACTTCACGGCGTCCGGGAACTTCTTCGGGTCCTTGTCGTAGATGCCGTCGACCTTGGTGGCCTTCATGATGATGTCGGCGTGCAGCTCCGAGGCGCGGAGGGCGGCGGTGGTGTCGGTCGAGAAATACGGGTTGCCCGTGCCGGCGACGAAGATGACGACGCGCTTCTTGTCGAGATGCCGCATGGCGCGGCGCATGATGAACGGCTCGGCGATCTGGTTCATGGGGATCGCGGACTGCACGCGCGTGTGCACGCCCATCTTCTCCAGGCAGTCCATGATCGCGAGGCCGTTGATGACGGTGGCCAGCATGCCCATGTAGTCGCCCGTGGTGCGGTCGACGCCGCGCTTGGCGCCCTGCAGGCCGCGGAAGATGTTGCCGCCGCCGATGACCACGCACACCTGCACCCCGAGGTCGTGGATTTCCTTCACCTGCGCGCACATGCGCTCCAGCACCACCGCGTCGATCGGCTCCGTCCCCTTGCCGCGCAACACCTCGCCGCTGAGCTTCAGGACGATACGCTTGTATTTAACGGTCGAGGCAGCGACGGGCTTGTTGGGCATTGGGTTCGATCAAACGACCGCCGAAAAGCGGCGTCAATGCCTGAGATTCCGCGCGGTCCGACGCACCACCGTCGCGCCGGGAGACGGGCGACGGCACGAGGGCGCGGCGGACGTTACCGGCTGAACTCCACCCCGGAAACGAAGCCGTTGGTCGCGAGGCCGGCGTCCGCCGCATCCAGCCGCACCCGGCCGGCGACGGAGTAGTTCACGAACCGCAGGCCGCGGATGTCCTGGCCCTCGGCGAGGCCGAGGAAGCGGAGGGGATGGGGGAGCTCCTGGGCGACGGAGAAGTCCTGGACGAGGATGTCGCGCATGCGGCCGACCCGGCTGTGCGGGAAGCGCTTCCGCACCTGGGCCGAGATGACCCGTGAGTGCGGCGTCCGGGCCAGGATGTTTTCGACGCGGATGTTGATGAACCGGATGTTCTCGTAGCGGGAGCCGTCCATGCAGGAGAGGTTGATGGCCCGGTCGGCTTCGACCACGTCGATGTCCTCGAACGTGATGTCGCGGTGGTAGGGGGCGTGGGATTCGGTGCCGAGCTTCATCGCCGACGTGCGCGTGATGAACACGCAGCGGCGGACGGTGATCCGCTCGGCGTCGCGGAGCAGCCCGCCCTGCCCGCTCGACTTGATGGCGATGGTGTCGTCGCTCCCGATCATGAAACAATCCTCGGCCAGGATGTCGGCCGAACCGTCGGGGTCGAAGCCGTCGGTGTTGGGCACGGTCGTGTCGTTGAGGAGCTTCACGCCGCGGTAGGTGACGTGGTCGGAATCGAGGATGTGGGTGTTGAACATCGCCGGGTCGCGGAGCGTCACGCCCTCGAACACCACGTGCGCGGAGCTCCGGATGTGCACGAGCATCGGGCGGCTGGTGGTGGTGCGCGCGAGCTTGCCCCGGCCGTCGATGGTGCCGCGGCCGGCGACGCGGACGTTGGTGGCGCCGTTGACGAAGATGAGGCGGCGGTAGGCCATGGTTCGGCTGCCCACCACGTCGACGCCCTGCGGGGTCGTCCAGGTCACCGGGTCGAAGGCCGGCCGCCACGAGTCGTCGCCGCCGTCGACGGGATAGTCCTCCGCGTTGGTGGAGCCCAGCAGCAGGGCGCCGCCCGCGAGGTAGAGGGTGAGGTTGCTCTTCAGCTCGAGCGTTCCCGTGAGGTACACCCCGGGCGGGAAGTAAAGCGTGCCGCGCTCCGCCGCCACCCGGTCGATCGCCGCCTGCAGACGCGCGGTCTCGAGCGTGGCGCCGGTCGCGTCGATGCCGAGGTCCCCGACGCTGGTCACCCCCGGCGCGCCGGGCCGCGGGGCGGACTCGTCGAGGGCGTCCGCGAAGACGAACAGCCGCTCGCCGTTGACGGTGATCACCAGTTGCCGCGGCCGGTCGAGCTCGAGCCGGAGAACCGATCCCTCCGCCCGGGCCGGAATCGCGGCGGCGCGGGGGCTGACCGCGAAGCTCTGGATCGGGCCGTTGACCTCCACCTCGATCGCCGCGCGCCCGGAAAAGGAGAACCAGGCGTAATGCATGTCCTTGAACTTCTCGGCGAACACCGGCTGCCCGTCCGCGCGCAGCCGGAAGACCGGGCTCGCCTCCGCCCGCGCGGACGCGGGCACGGGCTCGACCCGGGCGAAAGCCGGCGCGGCCGCGGGGAGCAGCACGAGGCCGAGCAGAAGCGCGCAGAGGCCAGGGGACGTGGAGATGGAGAGGAGGGACGGACGGGGGCGGCGGATCATGGGCGTGGGATCGGTGGTGATGGCAGGGTGGGGGAGGCGTGCACCGGGGCGTCGACTTGAAGCCGAAACCTGCATCCGGGCAAGCCGCCCCGGCAGAATCGGGCGGGGATATGACAGACACGGCTTGGTCAGCCCGGCTGACCAAGCGCCGCGCCTTGACCCCGGTTGCCGGGTCTGGTTGCTCCAAGCAGCGGTGCCGTTAGGTGGCCGGGCCAAGTGGCAACCCGGCGGCCGTTCGCAATCCTTTACCCATGAATCTTCCGTTTCGTGCCTTACGTCGGTGGTCGGCCTGCCTGGCGGGCCTGGTGACCGTGCTTCCCTCCGGACTGGCGGCCAAAACCTGGACCGACCGCGGGCCGGAATTCCGCGCCGGCACTCTCGGCAATGCGGGACAGAACCTGCAGGTGAACCGGCACGGCGCGATCGAGACGATCCGCCGCTACGACGTGGACGGCGACGGCCGGATCGACCTCCTGTCGAACAGCGGGCACGACATGTACTACGCGCTGCCCGCCGCCCTCGTGAGGGCCGGCGCGGGCGGAGCGCTGCAGGTCGACGAGCTGCGGGTGGACGGCAGCAGCCGCGTGGTCCCGGCCGATCTCAACCGCGACGGGTTCATGGACCTGGTCTTCCTGCCGAACGTTTCCAACGTGCAGTACGCCCACCGCGCCTCGCTGCGCATCGCCTGGGGCCGGGCCGACGGCTGGAGCAGCTCCCGGATCACGCGCCAGCTGCCGGTCAACGGCGGGTTCGGCGCCGAGGACAGCTGGCTGCCGAAGGCGCGCGTCGCCGTCGGCGACCTGAACGGCGACGGCTGGCCCGACATCGTCACGCTGAACAGCGAGGGCTGGCTCTTCGGCCAGCCCGCGGGCCGCATCGTGCGCACCTACTGGGGCGGCGCGGAGGGGCCGTACCTCGGACAGTACCACGAGCTGGGCGTCGCCGGCGCCCTCGAGCTGGCGACCGGCGGGTTTGGCGCCCGCCGGGAACACCCCGCGGTGGTGCTGACGGCGGCGGGCGAGCTCCACTACCTCGGACCCGACGCCGCCGGGAAGGGCGTGGCGGTCGTCCGCCGCGTCCCGCTGCCGCTGTCGCCGGCGGCGGGGTCCGCGCCGGTGAAGGTACAGTGCCTCGCGGTGCAGCCCGGGACCGGCGGGGCGGGGGATGTCCTGTGGATCGGCACGGACTCCGACCTGGTCTTCCGCGTCGGCCCGGGCGCCACGGCGGGCGAAATCCGGGCGATCCCGGCCCGGCCCGCCACGCACCTGGCGGTGGGCCGGCTCGATGACGATGCGTTCCCGGACCTGGTCCTGACGAACCTGAAGCTGGTCTTCCGCACCGAGCTGACCCGCGCCAGCCACGTGGCGCCGGTCGAAATCCTCTGGGGCACGGCGGACGGCGTCGACGTCCGGGGCGCGGCCTCGCTCAAGGTGCTGAACGCGATCTCCGCCACGATCGGCGACCTGAACGCCGACGGCCACGGCGACCTGCTGGTGTCCGTGCACCAGGGCGATGTGACCATGCAGGCCTCGTCGCGGGTGTACTTCGGCGACGGCAGCCGTCGCCTCCCGGCTGAGGGCCGCCCCGTGCCGACCGAGGGCGCGCAGGAGGCAGTGATCACCCGGGTCACGCCGGACAGCCCGCCGGTGGCGGTCATCGCCAACAGCATGTCCTACACGCTCGATGCGGCCGTGCCGGCGCTGCTCTACTGGGGCGGGGAAAAGGGCTTTTCCCCGGACGACAAGGTGGAGATCCCCAACCTCGGCGGCCTCAAGTCGAGCCTGTCCGACCTCAACGGCGACGGCCATGTCGACCTCGTCATCATCAACGGCGGCGACGTCACGCCGGCGGCCATCGCCCGCGCGCCCCACGTGGGCGCCAACATCTACTGGGGCGGCCCCGAGGGCCCGATCGGA
>JAEUGX010000107.1 GCA_016795545.1 Opitutaceae bacterium | reverse complement strand
GCCCGAGCGCGACGGCGGCCTGCGCCGCAGTGGCCCCGGCCCTGCGGGAGGTCGGCCCGGGGCACTTCGCCCGCACCTGCCCGGGCTGCGGCCCATCACCATGAACCCCTCCCCCCTCGCCGCCCTCCACGGGATCGACGGTTTTTCCTCCCGGATCGAGAGGTGACGCGGAGAGATTTCCACCCGGAGAAAGCGAATGCTTGACTGACTCCTATTATATTCGAATATCCTGTTTTAATCGACGATAAGGATTGGATCACGAATTACCCCTAATTCGCTAATCTGTAAGTTATAGAGATAGCGTTATACCCCACTAAATCAGGCAGTCTCGTCACAGAAAAGTAACGAAGATTATCCTCGTTTATTTTGCTAGATTCGAATGCTGCTAACCCCACAAAACCCATGCAAAGCCGAACTCTGGTTACCTCCCGGCGTCCCCTTCGGCGCCGTTTTCGTCCGTTGATCAGCGACGTAGTCCGTCCCTTGCTCATGCTGGCCTTGGCCGCGGCCTTGCCGGCGCAGGCCCAGCAGGCGGCCTCCAGCTCCACTACCCGGTCGCCGGAGCAGGCGCCGGCGCTCCCGACCGAGGCGCCGGTCGTGCTCGACAAGGTGGTGGTCTCCGGCATCCGCGAAAGCCTGGCGGACGCCCTCGGACGCCAGAAGGAGTCCGGCAATCTGAAGTCGGTCCTTTCGGCGAGCGATATCGGCGCGATGCCGGACAAGAACGTGGCCGACGCGCTGAGCCGCCTGACCGGCGTCTCGATCGTCTCGGGCGGAGGCGAGGGCCGGCTGGTGAACATCCGCGGTGTTGATTCCGGCTTGAATCTCGTGACGATGAACGGCGAGACCCTCGCGGCTTCCTCGACCACCGGCGCGGGCGGCTCCGGCGTGCGCTTCCCGAGCCGCGCGGCGCCGCTCGACGTGCTCAGCACGGCCTCGGCCGCGCAGCTGGAGGTCATCAAGACGGTGACGCCCGACATGGACGGCAACTCCATCGGCGGCACGATCAACATCATCACCCCGACGGGCTTCGACTGGAACCGACGCACCATCTACGGCACCGCCGAGCTGACGCTGAATGACATGGTGGCGAAGGGGAATGCCTACAACTGGAACCTCAATTTCGCCGACCGCTTCGGCGAGGGCCGGCGCTGGGGGCTCTACCTGTCGGCGAACGACCAGACCTTCGACTACAAGAGCAACAACATCCAGGCGCGCTACCTGCCCGACACGCCCGGCGTCCGCCCGGAGAAGCTGTCCGACCTCGCGCCGGACCGCATCCGGCTGCCGGCGATCACCGGCACCCGCCAGCGCGGCGGCCTCACCGGGAACCTCGAGTTCCGGCCGGCGGAGAACCGCAAGCTCTACCTCCGCGTCTACCATACCACCGACGAGAACGCCTATTACCGGGCGGAGAATCGCATCGACTTCACGGGGCCGTTCGTGACGCAGGGCGACTTCTTCGGCACCGCGACGGGCAACTGGGCGAGCCTGGCGCGCAAGGGCTACTTCGAGCGCGAGGTCACCCAGGCGGTCGTCGGCGGCGAGATGCCGCTCACCGAGAACGTCACGCTCGCGGCGTCGGCCACCTACACCAAGGGCACCGAGTGGCAGCCCTACGAGTACATCTTCGACTCGCGCGGCCTCGCCGGCCTGCCGGTCCGCTACGAGCTGTCGGTCCCGTATTTCCCGCAGTTCAGCCTCAGCAACCTCGGCGCGAACCAGTGGCCGACGGACAAGTCGCTCTGGAGCATCTTCCGCATCCAGGACAACCGCGCCAACGTCTACGAGAAGGCCCGCACGGCGAAGCTCGACCTGACCTGGAGGCGCGAGGTCCTCGGCAAGCCGGCCAAGGTGAAGGTCGGCGCCAAGGCGCTCAAGCGCCGCAAGGTGAACGACGAGGAGTCGCTGCGCTACGACACCCGCGCCCGGCCGCGCCCGACCTGGGCCGAGACGCCGAGCGGCGCCACCGGCCAGCTCGGCGTCGACTACGCCAGCTACCAGGACTTCGGCGCCTCGCTCGACGGCCGCTACAAGTACGGACCCACGCTCGATCTCGAGAACGCCCTCGCCTGGTACCAGGCCACCCGCCCCGCGTTCCCGGGCTACGTGGCGCACCAGAACGACGTCTGGGTGTTCGCGCTCAACCCCTCCCTGAGCGGCGCCAGCGAGGACGACTATCGGCTGGAGGAGGACATCTACGCCGGCTACCTCATGGCGGACGTCGACTACACGCCGAATCTCAAGTTCATCGGCGGCGTGCGCTGGGAGCGCACCGAGACCTCGGTGAACTCCGACACCTATGCGCAGCGCGGCAGCACGGTCGTGCTCGAGCCGATCGTCGGCGCCACGGAATACGACAGCGTGCTCCCGAACGTCCAGTTCCGTTACGCGCGCGGGGCGAACCTGCTCTTCCGCGGCGGCATCAGCTGGACCCTGGGCCGCCCCGACTACGTGGATGCCTCGCCGAAGTCGATCCTCTCGTATGACGACGCCAACGGCAACGGGCTCTTCGAGGGTTCGCTCGACATCGGCAACCCCGACCTCAAGCCCTACGAATCCATCAACTACGACCTGTCCGCCGATTATTACCTGCCGTTCTCGGGCGTCATCTCGGTCGGCATCTTCTACAAGGACATCACCAACGCCGTCTACACCTACCAGGACGTGCAGCGCAACGTGGTGTTCGGCGGCCGCACCTACGAGACGCTCACGCGCACGACCAAGCTGAACGCCAAGCCCGGCCACACCGCCGGCGTCGAGTTCACCTACCAGCAGAACTTCACGTTCCTGCCGTCGCCTTTCGACGGCTTCGGCGTCGCCGCCAACTACATGATCGGCGACTCCGAGGTGCTGCCGCTGACCCGCACCGCGCCGGTGACGTTCTTCGGCCAGTCCGACACGGTGCGCAACCTACAGCTCTATTACCAGAAGTACGGCTTCGAGGCGCGCCTGGGTTACCATTTCCAGGACGACTTCATCACGACCGTCGGGCCGACGATCGACGAGGACGACTACTTCGAGAAGCGGGATACCTACGACTTCAAGGCGAGCTACCGCACCCCGAACCACTGGAAGTTCTACGTCGAGGTTCGTAACATCACCAACGAGCCGATCCGCATCTACCGCGGCCAACCCAACATCGTCGCCTTCAACGGGCCGGCCAACGAGTACATGGGCGTCAACTACGTCGCCGGCGTCGGCTGGAACTTCTGATGCTTCCGTCGCGGCCCAGCCCTCCTGGGACGGAATCGGCCCGGCGCCGGGCCGGCCGGCCCCTCGGCACCCTCCTGCTCAGCGCGCTGCTGCTCCTCCCGGCGGCGCTGCCGGCGCAGGAGCGGCCGCCGCCGCCCGAGGTGACGCACGGGCCGATGCTCGGGCGGCTGACGGACACCAGCGTCGGCGTCTGGGTGCGCACGTCGCGCCCCGCGCCGGTGGCGGTGGCGTACGGCACCGATCCCGACCGCCTGGTCGAGGTGGCGGCGTCCCCGCCCACGGAGCTCGATCACGACAACGCCGGGTGGGTGGATCTCTCCGGCCTGCGCCCGGACACGCTCTACTACTACGAGGTGCGCGGGCCGCGGACGGCGCGGGCGAGCGCGGAGCTGCGCGGCTCGTTCCGGACGCTGCCGAATGCGGACACTTACCGCGACCCGCGGCACAACCCAGCGGGCCGGTTCAACTTCGCCTTCGAGGTCGGCGCCTGCAACGCCCAGGACCGCGGGATGGCGGCGGAGATGCCCGCGATGCGCACCGTCCTGGACCGGCATCGGGGCCAGATCGCCTTCAGCATCCAGAACGGCGACTGGATCTACGAGGAGCAGCGCGACTACCCGGCCGCAGCCTGGCTTGCGGGGCAACTGCTCGCCCCGGACGCGGCGCCGCCGGTCCTGCGCGCCGCCCCGGTCATCACCGGCGTCTGGCAGAACTACAAGGTCTACCTGGAGCGCTCGGCCAACCTCCGCGCGTTTCACCGGCAGATTCCGGCGGTCTACACCTTCGACGACCACGAGCTCCTCGGGGACGTCGTCGGCGCCGGCAACGTCGGGCTGCGCGACCGCCGGGCGGTCTTCCGCGACATCGGCATCCGCGGCTGGTCCGACTACCTCGGCGGCGCCAACCCGCGCTGGCACGACGACGCCATCGTCTTCGGCCGCGCCCGGTTCGAGGCGGGCAGCGACATCCTCGTCGACCCGGACGGGCGCTTTCGCCAGCTCCACCCGGAGAACTTCGAGCGCCTGATGGTGCTCTGGAACGAGCCCACGGCCGCGATCAACGAGGACAAGTACGACTCCGTGGGCGGCGATCCCAACGCGGGTGTCTACGCCATCACGGAGGTCCTCGACGACCAGCGCCTGCGGATCCGCCCCGCCGCGCGCGCCACCGGCACGGGATGCTACTCCATCGGCCGTCCCCAGTACACGAGCTTCCGGGTGGGAAACTGCGAGTTCTTCCTCCTCGACACGCGCAGCTACCGCCAACGGCACGACCGGGGCCAGCCGTTCGACCCGGCGGTCGAGTTCCTCGGGGCCCGGCAGAAGCGGTGGCTGCAGGAGGGCATGCGGCGCAGCGACGCCGACTTCCTCTTCGTGGTGTCGTCCGTGTCCGTGATGCTGCCGCACCTGGAGGCCTTCCCCAAGAACGCCGAGCAGGAGAATGAGAACGACGCGTGGTCGGCCGCCGGCGCCGAGCGGGCGGAGATGCTCGCGTTCTGGGAGTCGCTGGGGAAGCCCGTGCTGCTGCTCACCGGCGACCTGCACCACTCCTTCGCCGTCCGGATCGCGGACCGGCTCTGGGAGTTTGCGGCGGCACCGCGCAACTCTATGCTGACGGTCTCGGCCGATGCCGGCAACCCGCCGCCCAACGGGCGCTACCGCTCGCTCGACCGGGACGTCGACATCCGCTGGTCCACCCACCTGCTGCCGGACGTGCCCCGGCTCCAGCGCTACAGCCCGGGCTATGCCGTGGTGCAGGTGAACAACATCTTCGGCAATCCGGGCGCGGACGGCGGCATGCGCTGGATCACGTACCCGCGGCCGCAGGTGCTGGTCCAATTCTACGACGGCCTCACCGGCCAGCTCCGCTACGCGGAAAGCGTGCTCGCCAACCCACCCCCGGATCTTACTCCCTGACCCCATGCTCCCCCCGACCTCCCTGACCACGCGGCGTCATTTCCTCCGCTCCGCGCTCGCCGCCGCCCTGCTCGCGCTCCCGGCCGCCCTGTGCGGCCAGGCCCCCGCGGGCGACGGCAGCGTGCGCTTCCTCGCGGTCGGCGACTGGGGGCGCGACGGCACCGCCTTCCAGCTGCCCGTGGCCGCCCAGATGGGGCGCACGGCGGCGGCGGAGCGCAGCCAGTTCGTGGTCGCCCTGGGCGACAACTTCTACAACGACGGCGTGCCCTCCGTCGAGGCGCGCCAGTGGCGTTCGAGCTTCGAGGACGTCTACACCGCGGCCTCGCTGCAGATTCCTTGGTACGTGCTGCTCGGCAATCACGACTACCACGGCAGCGTGCAGGCGCAGCTCGACTACCCGCTCTTCAGCCCGCGGTGGAAAATGCCGGCGCGGTACTACACCTTCACCCGCCGCCTCGACGCGGATAACACGGTCCAGTTCTTCATGATCGACACGACGCCGCTCCTCCGGCGGGTGCGCGCCGATCCGTCGGAATATACGGACGTGCTCACCCAGGACCCCGATCTCCAGATGGCGTGGCTCGAGGCCGAGCTGAAAAAGTCGACGGCCCGCTGGAAGATCGTCGCCGGGCACCACCCCATCTATTCCTGCAGCCCCAAGCACGGTGACACCCCCGAGCTGGTCGAGCGGGTGAAGCCGCTGATGCTGAAGTACGGCGCCCGGATCTACCTGAACGGGCACGAGCACGACCTCGAGCACCTCCGGGTGGACGGCCTCGACTTCTTCTGCTCCGGCGCCGGGTCGAAGGTGCGCCAGACCGCGCGCGACGCGCGCACGATCTTCAGTCTCGGCGACGTCGGCGGGTTCCTGTCGGTGGTGCTGACGCGCGACGAGTTCCGCGGCCGCTTCGTCGACCACCTCGGGCAAGAGGTCTACACGGTGGTTATTCCGTGGGCGGGCCCCGTCGCGGCCCGCTGACCCGGGCGCCGCCGCCGGCCCCACCGACGATGGCGGGAAAAAAGGAGCGGGAAAGACCTCGCCTCCACCCCTCTCCCGGCGCCCGCCCCCGGCCCTATGTCACGTATTACGTGACATAGGGCCGTTTCCTATGAACCCTTGCAGTCGAGAGCTGAGCGACGCGAGAGCCAAGAGTCGGTTTCCGCAGGGGGAGGTCCGCGGGTTCGGGGTTCCCGCCGCCGGACGGGGCACCGGAATTCCGGTCGCCTTGCGATGCGGGCTGCTGGTGCCCGCACTCTCGGCTCGGAGCCTTTTCCTCCTAACTGCCGGGGGCGCGCTTCAGGCCAGCACGAAGGTGTGCCCGATGGTGTTCACCTGCCCGCTGATCCGCCGCAGCACGTTGAAGGTGTCGAGGAAGCGGGTGCTGGCGGCGAGCGCTCGCGGGTCATCCGGCGCGAGGTTGGCGAAGTGCCGCTGCTGGACGCCGAGGCACCACTCCTTGAGGGCGTCGCCCTCGGCGAGGAACTGCCGGGCCAGCGCGGCGTCGCGGGCGGCGAGCACGCCGATGGCGGCGTCCAGGCGCCGGAGGACGCGCCGGTAGAGCTCGTCGAGGGCCTCCTGGTCGCCGGGGGCCAGGGGCAGGCGCTCCTCGGCGTGATCGCGCACGGCGCCGCAGAGCGACTTGTCGACGATGTCCCCGATGGACTCCAGCTGGCTCGAGAAGTTGAGCAGGCCGAAGCGGATCTGCTGGTCGCGCGGGCTCAGGGCGCCGGGCGGGATCTGGCTGAGGTAGGCCTTGATCGCCGCGTTGAGCTCGTCGATCCGGTCGTCCTGCCGCTGCACCGCCGCCGCCAGCTGCGGATCGCGGGCCTGCACGGCCTGCCAGGCGCCCGCGAGCATCTGCTTCACCGCGTCGGCCTCGCGCAGCGTCTCGCGGGCCGCGTTCGCGAGCGCGAACGGCGGCGAGCGCAGCGCGTCGGGGTCGAGGTGGGTGTCCGGCCCCCCCGGCCCCGCGGGCACGGGGCGCAGCGTCAGGCGCAGCAAGCGCTCGACGGGCCGCGCCAGCGCCACGCCCGCCGCCGTGGTCGCGAGGTTGAAACAGGTGTGGAAGTTGGCCCCGTGCCGCGCCAGCGAGCCCGGCATGCCGGCCAGCCAGGCCTCGAGCGCGTCCAGCGCGGGCAGCGCGAGCAGGAGCCCGGCGCCCTTGACCAGCACGGTGGCCGCGGCCAGGCGCCGCCCCTCGAGCGTGCCGAAGCCGGCGGCCAGGGCGGTGAGCCCGGTCCCGAGGTTCGCGCCCAGCACCACCGGGAGCACGAGCTGCAGGCCCGGGCCCGCGCCGGCGACCGCGAGCGCGAGGCCGATCGTCGCGGTCGAGCTTTGCAGGGCGAACGTGGCCCCCGCGGCGAAGAGCAGGACGAGGGTGCGGTAGTGCGTCAGCACGCCCAGCACCGTGGTGAAGTCGGGATTGCCGGCCAGGGCCGCCGCCGCCGTGCCGATGATCTCCATGCCGAGGAAGATGAAGCCCATGCCCAGGACCGCCTGGCCGATCCCACGCAGGAGCTCGCGCCGCGTTGCCTGGAACAGGAGGAGGCCGGCCACCAGGAGGACTGGGTAGTAGTCGTAGAGCCGCAGCGCGATCAGCTGCACCGTGACCGTCGTGCCGAGGTTGGCGCCGAGCAGGAAGCCCAGGCTGGCCGCCGGCGGGATCTTGCCCGTGCGCAGGAGCTGCAGGGCGATCAGCACCTGGGCCGTGGAAGAGGGCGCGATGGCGCCGAATGCGGCGCCGGCCAGGGCGGCACGGGCCGGGTGGCTGGCCTGGTGCTCGAGCCAGTCGTAGAGGCGGTGGCTCAGCATCCGCTCGAGCCCCTTGCGCAGGAACCGGACGCCGAAGAGAATCAGCGCCACGCCGCCCGCGATCTGGAGGAGGGTCATGGACGGATCCCGGTTGCGGCGGCCGTCACGGGATGCGCCAGCCCGGCAGCGCGGCGCGCGTCGCGCGCAGCATGGCCCGGAACATGCGCCAGGCCTCGTCGGGGGAGAGCCGGACCAGCGGGTCGGCGAGCACGGCCTGGAACGCGAGGTCGACGTCGCGCGCCAGGGCCGCGGCGAGCGTGAGCTGCTGGACATCCATCACGCGGCGCACCAGCGCGCGGGCCCCGGCCGGCAGCGGGCGCGCGGGCAGCGGCGTCAGCCGGCCGCGGCGGAACTGGGCATTGGTCTCGACCACCGCCCCGAGCGGCAGGTCGGGCGCCTGGCCGGTGTTGGGCAGGTTGACGTTGGTGTCGAGATCGCCGAGGCCGAGCAGGGCCTCCATCTGCACCACGCCCTCCTCGTCGGTCGGGGCCAGCGGCGTGCGTGCGTAGTGCTCCGGGGGGAGGTCCTTGAGCCGTGTGCGCCGCAGCCGCCAGGAATAGGGCGTGAGCACCGCGCCCCACCGCAGCAGCTCGGCCTCGCTGCCCAGGTACCACGGCACGAACTCCGCCAGGTGCCGGTCGCCGGCCGCGCCGAGCGCGCCGAAGCGGCGGAAGAGGTCGCACGCGATCAGCCCGGCGCTGGTGAACCAGCGCTCCTGCGCCCGGTTCCGGCGGGCGAACGCGGCGCGGAAGCGGAAGAAGCCCGCGGCGTCGACCGTCCGCCGCAGCGGGCCGAGCAGGTCGCGGCCGCGCCAGGTGGCGGCGGTGACCCAGGTGAAGTGGTTGACGCCCGAGAGGTCGACCCGGATCTCCTGCCGCGGCGGCCGCGGGACCCCGAACCACTCCGCCACCAGCCCCGCCAGCCGGCTCTGGGTGTGGAAGACCTCGTGGCAGCAGCCCAGCGCGCGCAGCCCGGGCGCCGCGCTGCGCAGCGCGGCCGTGCAGAGCGTCATCGGGTTGGTGTAGTTGATCACCCACGCCCGCGGGCAGTGCGCGGCGATCGCGGCGCCGAACTCCCGGAAGGTCGGGATGGCGCGCAGCGCCCGCAGGATGCCGCCGGGTCCGGTCGTGTCGCCCACGGGCTGGAGAATGCCGTGGCGGGCGGGGATCACGAGGTCGGCGTGCCGCAGGCGCACCGGGCCGGGCTCGATCGAGCAGACGACGAAGTCCGCGCCGCGCAGGGCGTCGGCCAGGCGCCGCGTCGCGCGCACCGTGAAGCGGGTGCGGGCCTCGGGCCGGCCGAAGACGGCCGCCCCGACCGCGACGTTCCGGGCCGCGGCGCGGTGGTCGAGGTCGTAAAGGTCGATGTGGCCCGTCAGTCGCGGGGTCTGCGCCAGCTCGGCCATGAGTCCGCGGGCCCAGTAGCGGCTGCCGCCGCCGAGGTAGGCGATTTTGACGGAGGTCGGCTGGGTCGTCATCGGTGAAAGCTGAGCCCGTGGGGCACGATGATTCGCATCGGATCGCCGCGGAAGCCGCGGATCCGGCGCAGCAGCAGCTCGGTCGACGTGGCGCCGAGCCGGCGGCTCGGGCGGCGGATCAGGTTGGCCACGATCCCGGGCGGCAGCAGCTCACCCTCCTCCAGCGTGATGCTCAGCTCCGCGGCCGAGCCGCGGCGCCAGGGGCCGTCGCGCAGCGCCTCGATCACGCCCGCCTGATCAGGCGGGACGCCGATGACGAGGTTGCCCTCCCAGTCGTCGCGCACCAGGTCGCGGACGCGGTCGTAGACGCTGGTGCCGTTGAAGTGGTCGACCATCTCCACCTCGAGCCGGACCTCGGGCCCCAGCCCGAGCCGCAGCCCGTGCAGGCGGGCGAGCGAGGGGATGCCGTTGTGGCCGAGGAAGCGGACCGGTCCCTTGACGCGGTGGCGCAGGCGCGCGCCGAGCCGCTGGAACGCCTGTACGTGGTCGGGCATCACCGCGTCGGCCGGCAGCGCCGCGATCGGCAGGCAGGTGACGATCGGGACGCGCAGCCGCTGGAAAGCCTCGAGGAGCTGGTCGCTTTCGAGCTGGAAGTAGCTGGCGCTGGAGAACGCGGCGACGATCCCGGCCAGGCCCAGCTCGTCGAGCGAGGCGAGCACGCTGCGCCGGTTGTCGAACAGGTTGCGCGGCCCGAAGTCGGCCACCTGGAAGCCGTGCGCCTCGGCGGTGGCGCGGACGCCCTCGATGAAGAGCGCGTTGGAGTGGGGCGCGACCTCGCTGTCGGTGTAGAGGCCGAGCAGCCGGCTCTTGGGCGCCGCGGCGCCGGCGATGTACATGCCGCTGCCCCGGACGCGCCGCACCAGCCCGAGGCGGACGAGCTCGTCGACGCTGCGCTCGATGGCGGACTGGCTCACGCGGAACCGGGTCATCAGCGCGCGGACGCTGGGCAGGCGGTCGCCGGGCTGGCCGCGCGCCACCTCCCGGTGCAGCTGGTTGAGGACCTTCTGGAACTTGGGCACGTAGTTCATGGCCGAAATGGGAAAAGGGAGTCAGGGTGGGCCGGCAAAGTGGAACGACCGCAGCCGGGCTTCGCCGAAGAGGTGGAAGCGCAGCCGGATCGTCGGCACGCCCACGTCGGCAAGCGTCGTGCGTCCGCCGGCCCACTCGACCGGCAGGCTGGCGCCGTCGCCGGCGAGGTCGACGCAGTCCGTGCGCGTGAAGCCGGGGAGCGGGCGGCCGGTTGCAGCGTCGAGCACCTCGACCTCGACCCAGTTGCGGTAAGGCATCCCGCCGCCGAGCGCGAGGCGCAGCGAGGCGCGCGCCGGATCACGGACTTCGATCGGCACGGTCGTGGCGATGCCCGGGCCGTAACCGTCGCGCGCCCGGAGGTGGGTGAAGCCGTCCGCCGGCAGCAACGCGAGGCCCATCTGTGCGGAACGGGAGAAACCGCCGAGGGTCCGCGTGGTGGGCCGCCCGGGCTTGGCGTTGTCGGCGGGCCACGAGCCCCAGCTCTCGTCTCCGGCGCTGTAGTAGAGGTAGACGCGGCCGTCGTGGTCGACGGCATTGGCCATGACCAGAAACCCGCTGTCCCACGTGCCGCGCTCGCCCCGGCGGATCACTGGCTGATGGGCGTTGACCCGCCGGAAGTGTTCGCCGTCCCGGCTGACGGCCAGGCGCACGTCGCCGACAAAGCGGCCCCAGAGCCCCTGGTCGTGGTAGTCGGCGTACCGGTTGTAATTGTAGAGCATCAGGTAATACCCGCGATACGGAAACACCGAGGCGAAATGCAGCTCGTGCTCGAGGCCGTCGTCGGGGTCGAGGATGGGATTGGCCGGGCTCGGTTCCTGGTGCTCGATGTCGGGGCCGAGGCCGACGGCGATCTTTCGCACCACGGCGGGGCCGGGCTTGCTGGCCTTCTGCTTGCCGAGCTTCCCGTAGGTCTTGATCCGGCGCCGCGGGTCGCGCTCGAGGGGGTCGAACAGGATCTGATGGATCTCAATGTGCGGCGAGATCTGGACGTCCGGCCCCGGGGTCCAGTGGATCCCGTCGGAAGAATAGAAGGGAAAGTAGGTCTCGCCGAACTTGCCCGCCGTGCCCGCCCGCGCCGACAGCATCTGGTAGCGGCGCGTCGGGTCGGGCTCGGCAGGATCCTTGACGACGCGGAGGTCGCCCGAGGGGTGCACGATGTTGTTGTCCCGGCCGCCGCCGAACTCGTGGAGACCCAGGCGCGGTTTCTCCCACGCGATGCCGTCGCGGCTGGTCGCATAGCCGCCGCGGAGGTCGCGGAGGTCCCGCGAATGCCCGATACCGACATACCAGCACTTGAAGAGTCGTTCTTCGCGGTCGTAGAGCAGAGTGCCGCCCCACGGGCGGGCCTGCAGCGCGTCCCAGTCGTAGAGGTCCCCGAGCGGCAGCACAGGGCTGGCGGGATGTTTGGCCGCGGCCTCGACGACGAGCTCTGCGTTTTCCAGGTTCTCGACCTCGAGCAGGTCGAGGAAGAGGACGTGGGTCGCCGGCGTCGTGTCGAGGTGCAACACGCCCCCGGGGGCCGCGCCGGGAACCGCGAGGGCGAGCGTCAGCAGGAGGCGGGACGGGCGGCGGACCATGGGGGGAGGCCGTCAGGCCACGCGGTTGGCCAGGACGCCGATCGGGGCGAGGGTGATGAGGATTTCGTCGCCCGACTGCAGCGTGAACTCGTCGGGCGGGCACACGCCGGTGCCCGTCATGAGGTAGCACCCGCGGGGGAAGCTGGTCTCGCGGAAGAGGTACTCGGCGAGGGAGGGCAGCGGCCGCTTGATCTTTCCCAAGTCGGTTGCGCCCTGGAAGGCGGTGCGGCCGGCGCGGCGGATCTCCAGCCCGATCGCCGTCGTGGGCGGCAGCGGGTCGCCGACGAGCAGGCACGGCCCGAGCGCCGCCGCGCCGTCGTAGACCTTCGCCTGCGGGAGGTAGAGCGGGTTCTCCCCCTCGATGTCGCGCGAGCTCATGTCGTTGCCGATGGTGTAGCCGAAGATCCGCCCGTGCGCGTTGATCGCCAGGGTGAGCTCCGGCTCGGGCACGTTCCAGCGCGAGTCGCGCCGGATCCGCACCGGCTCGCCGGGCCCGACCACGCGGTAGGCGGGCGCCTTGAAGAAGAGCTCGGGGCGCGCGGCCTCGTAGACCTTGTCGTAGAAGATCGCGCCGCCGCTCGCCTTCGACTCGTCCATGCGCGCGGTGCGGCTGCGCAGGTAGGTGACGCCGGCCGCCCACACCTCCTGCGACCCGATCGGCGCGAGGCCCGGTGCCGCCGGCGGCGGGACCGGCCGGGCCGCGGGGAGCGCGGCGCGGAGCCGGGCGGCCGGGTCGGCGTCCGAGAAAAGGGCGTCGAGCGTGAGTTCGGCGGGCAGCTGACGGAAGCCTTCGCCGGTCTCGGCGAGCAGCCCCTGGATCGTGCGGTGGATCTTCATCGCGGGGGGAGGGCGGTTGGGGAAAACGGCCTCACCAAAGCGGCGCCGGGCCGCGGCGCGCGAGCACGCGTTCATGCAACGGCGTGCACCCTTGCGGTCTCGAAAGCCCCGCGGCGCGCCGAACGATACACTGGTGCGCCGCCTCCGGCGCCCGCCCATGCCTCCGGACCCCACCCCCCGCCCGCCCGTCGTGCACGTCGTGCACACGAGCTTCGTTTCCCACCAGGACCTCACGGCCCTCTTTCGCGAACTCGCGCCCGGCGTCACCGTGCGGCACACGGTCGACGACAGCCTGCTGCCCGAGGTGCTGGCCCACGGCGGCGTGACGCCGCGGGTCCGCAGCCGCCTGTGCGAGTATTACAAGGCGGCCGAGCTCGCCGGCGCGGACGTCATCTTCAACCAGTGCTCTTCGGTCGGCGAGGCCGCCGACCTCGCGGCCCAGGTGGTCGGGGTCCCGGTGATCAAGGTCGACCAGCGCATGGCCGAGGTCGCCTGCGCGACCGGCCGCCGCATCGGCGTGGTCGCGACGCTCGAGACCACGCTCGGGCCGACCTGCCGTCTCGTCGAGGCCACGGCGCGCCGGCTGGGCCGCGAAATCGAGCTGACCCGCGTGCTGGTGGCCGGCGCCTTCGACGTGCTCGTCGCCGGCGACCGCCCGCGGCACAACCGCATGGTCCTCGAGGCGATCCGGGGCCTCGTCGACCGGGTCGACGTGGTCGTCTGCGCCCAGGGCAGCATGGTGGCCATCCTTCCCGAGCTCGGGCCGACCCGGGTGCCGGTGCTGACGAGCCCGCGGCTCGGCGTCCAGAGCGTGGCGGATTTCCTGCGGTCGCGCGGCACCCCCGTCCAGGAGGGAGCATGAAGCGCCGCCCGCCCGCCCGCCCGCGCCGCGCCCGCCCGGCGGCCGCCGCCCCCGCGCCGGTCCCGCCGCCCGCGGCCGGCGACTATTTCGAGGGCCAGCCGCTGCGCCTCGCCCCGGGCAGCCAGCTCCTGCTCGACGACACGCTGGTCGAGGACCGCTGGCGCCTGACGCGCGAGCTCTGCCCCCCCGACAAGCACGTGCGCAACCCGGTGCTCATCTGCGACCGCCCGTGGGAGGGCGGGGTGATCTCGGGCGTGACGGTGTTCTTCGACGAGTCCCGCGACCGCTTCCGGATGTGGTACTGCGCGTATTTCCCCTTCGGCGAGCTGCCCGAGGGCACGGGCCGCACCTGCGTCTGCTACGCGGAGAGCGAGGATGGCGTGAACTGGGTGAAGCCGCTTTCCGACCGCTACCCGGTCGGCCGGCACCGCCGGACCAACGTCGTCTACCGCAGCGCGTGCCCGGGCGACCCCTACGCGATGGTCTCCCAGGTGTTCCGCGACGAGGCCGACCCCGACCCGGCGCGGCGCTACAAGATGATCTGCTACGAGTCCCGCCTCGTCGGCGGCAAGCCGCGCCGCGGCGTCAACCTCGTGGTGTCGCCCGACGGCGTCGCGTGGCGCCTCGACGGCGCGGCGCCGATCCTCGACTACAACAGCGACTTCACCAACCACGTCGTCTTCGACCCGGTCGCCGGGCACTGGCTGCTCTACTGCCGGCCGAAGGTGATGCACGCGACCGGGCTGCAGTGGAAGGAGTACGTCACACCCGGCCATCCCGGCGGCCGGCACACCTCGCGCCGGCTGGCGGTCATGACCAGCCGCGACTTCCGCACCTGGTCGTATCCGCGCACCTGCTTCTATCCCGACGAGCACGACACGCCCGACTACGACGCGCTGTCGGTGTTCCGCTGCGGCAGCCACTTCCTCATGCTCTACGTCGCGATGCAGGGCGACACCGACGCGACCAAGGAGCTGAAGCTTGCGTCGAGCCCCGACGGCCGGCGCTGGGAGCGCTTCCACACCCGGGCTCCCTTCATCGCCCGCGGCCCCGCCGGGAGCTGGGATGCCGGGCAGATCATGCGGCCCGCGACGAACCCGCCCGTGCGCTACGGGAGCGACCTGCACTGCTACTACACCGGCGCCACCAAGGGGCAGTTCGACTGGCACGGCGAGGGCGGCATCGGCCTCGTGCGGCTGAAGCCGGACCGGTTCGTGATGCAGGCCGCCGGCGACGAGCCCGGGTTCCTGATCACGCGCGAGTTCATCCTCGAGGGCAACCGGCTGCGGCTGAACACCTATTACCGGAAGTCCAAGGACTGCCTGCACCGCCTGCGGGTCGCGATCCTGCGGCGGCCGCCGCTCGGCGGCCACGCGGGCTTCCGCACCGAGTGCGAGGGCTTCGGGCTGGCGGACTGCGACGAGCGGCTCGAGAACGCGATGGACTGGGTCGTGACCTGGCGCGGCCAGGCCGACCTCACGCCGCTGCTGGGCCAGCCCGTCTACCTGCGCTTCGAGATGCGGAACATGGGCCTGTTCTCGTTCCGCACCCCGCTCGAGCGGTAGCCGCCGCGGCGGCGCGGTGCGCAACGGGTGCATCCCCGGGGACTCGCGGGGCCGGAACCGCGCTCGCAGCTTGGGGCACCCCGATGAACACGCCCTACTACTACGGCGAGCCGCTGCGGCTCGGCACCGGCCCCCAGCTCCTCATCGATGACGCCCTGGTCGAGGACCGCTGGCGCCTGACCCGGCGGATCCACCCGCCGCAGCGCCACCCGCGCAATCCCGTCGTCGTGATCGACCAGCCCTGGGAGGGCGACTACTTCAACGTCCCGGTCGTGCTCTGGGACCAGGCCTACGGGAAGTTTCGCATGTGGTACGGGAGCCTGCTCAACTCCGACTACCGCCACCACGACCTGCAGCGGAAATACGTCCTGTACGCGGAGAGCAGCGACGGCATCAACTGGGAGAAGCCGCTCTTCGACCTCCATCCGTACGGCGAGCACCGGCGCACGAACATCGTCTACACCGGCAGCTTCCCCGGCGATCCCGCGCGCTACGGCGCCGTGTGCGACCAGGTCTTCATCGACGCCGCCGACCCGGACCCGGCGCGGCGCTACAAGATGCTCACCTACGAGGCCCGCCCCGACTCCGGCGTGGACGCGGGCCGCACGGCGTTCCGGTTCGCCGACAAGGATCTCGACAAGAGCCCGTACACGCGCGGCGTGAACCTGGCCGTCTCGCCCGACGGCATCCGCTGGAAGCTCGCGAGTGACCGCCACATCCTCGACTACAACAGCGACACCTCGAACAACTGCACCTACGATCCGCAGCAGCAGCGCTGGCTCCTCTACGTGCGGCCGAAGGCGATGCACGCCTCCGGGCTTTCGCCGCACCAGCCGACGCCCGGCTTCCACCCGGCCGGCCGCCACCACTCGCGCCGCGTGTCGGTCATGACCAGCAAGGACTTCGTCCAGTGGTCCTACCCGCGGACCTGCCTCTATCCCGACGAGCGCGACGCGCCCGACTACGACGCCACGAGCGTTTTCCGGTGCGGCAGCCATTTCATCATGCTGTACACGGCAATGGACGACGACCAGGACGGCACCAAGGACGTGCGGCTGGCCTCGAGCGTCGACGGCTTCCACTGGACGCGGTTCCACTCGCGCGCGCCGTTCATCCCGCGCGGGCGTCCCGGCGACTTCGACGCCGGGCAGATCGCGCGGATCTCGTCGGCCCCGCCCGTACGGGTGGGGAACAAGCTCTACATCTACTACCAGGGCGCCGAGCAGGGCCAGCACCTGTGGCAGGGGACCACCGCCTACGGCGTGGTGACCACCCAGGCCGACCGGTTCGTGATGCAGTGGGCCGGCGACGAGCCGGCGTGGCTGATCACGCGCGAGTTCATCCTCGAGGGCAACCGGCTGCGCCTGAACCTGTGGTATCCGAAGTCGAAGGACGTCGAGCACTCGCTTAAGGTCGCGATCGTGCGCCACCCGCCCCTCGGCGGCCACAAGGGCTTCAAGACCGCCTGCGAGGGCTTCTCCCTCGCCGACTGCGACGTGGTGAAGGAGAACGGCGTGGAGGCGCTGGTGACCTGGCGCGGCCAGGCCGACCTCAGCGCCCTCCGCGGCCAGCCCGTCTACCTGCGGTTCGAGCTGCGGAACATGGGCCTGTTCGGGTTCCGCACCCCGGTCGAGTGAGGCGGGGGCGCCGTCCCGTGTGATGACGACCCCCTCGCCCCGCCAACCTGCGCGGCCGCACGTGATCCTGATCATGTGCGACCAGTGGCGCCCCGACTGCCTCGGCGTGCTCGGGCACCCGCTGGTGCGCACGCCGCACCTCGACGCGCTGGCCGCGCGGGGCGTGCTGTTCGAGAACGCCTACTGCGCCTCGCCGGTCTGCTCGCCGGCGCGGGCCAGCTGGCTGACCGGGCTCTACCCGCACGCCCACGGCCAATACGTCAACTACGGCGAAAAGGCCGGCTTCCCGTGCGAGCTGCGGCCCGAGTGCGTCACCCTCGGCGACTCCTTCAAGTCCGCCGGCTACCGCTGCGGCATCGTGGGCCCGTGGCACCTCGGGCACGACCACGTGCCGCAGCACGGCTTCGAGGAGAGCTGGCTGACCTGCAACTACCAGGGCCCGGGCCGGCCCGACCGGCTCAAGGAGTATTTCGCCGCCGCCGGGGTGCCCAACCTCTACGACAAGAGCGTGCGGCGGGGGATGAAGCTCCCGTCCACGGCGGAGAAGATGGTGTACACGGTGCTGTCGGACCCGCGGCAGCAGCGCACCACCTGGACCGTCGACCGCGGCTGCGAGTTCGTCGCCGCCGCGGCCGCCGACCCGCGGCCTTTCTTCCTCTTCCTCAGCGTCAAGGACCCGCACCCCCCCGTGGTCGCGCCGCCGGAGCTGCTGGCGCTCTACCCCCGGGAGCGGATGCCGCGGCCGGAGCCGTGGGCGAATCCCGACGGCACGCTGCCCGCCTACCACGAGCGGGCGCGCGAGCGGCTGCCGGCCGACGTCTCCTCCGAGAACTTCCAGGACCTGGTGGCGCATTATTTCGCGGTCCTGACCCACATCGACCGCGAGGTGGGGCGGCTCGTGGCGGCGCTGGAGCGCGCGGGCCTGCGCGACGACACGGTGATCGCCTTCATCAGCGACCACGGCGAGATGCTCGGCGCGAAGGGCTTCGTCGGCAAGCGGCGCTTCTACGAGCCGGCGGTCCGCGTGCCCTGCATCGTCTCCTGGCCCCGCGGCGTGCCCGGGGGCCGGCGCGTACGCACGCCGCTCGGCGGCGTCGACCTTGCGCCGACCCTGCTCGGTCTCGCCGGCGTGCCCGCGCCGGAGCGGATCGACGGCCGCAACCTCGCCCCCGCGCTGCGCGCCGGGCGGGAGCCGCTGGCGGCCGCCGTCTTCGCCGAGCTCGCGACGCAGGAGGTGCACTTCGGCCAGACGCCGGACCGCGCCGGCCTGGGCGGCCACGTGATGGTGCGCCACGAGGACTGGAAGTACATCTGGAGCCGGTTCGACCGCGACGAGCTCTACCACCTCCCCGACGACCCCGACGAGCGCCGCAACCTCGCGGCCGATCCGGGCCAGTCCCGGCGCCTCCGGGAGCTGCGCGAGCTGATCCGCGCCATGCTCCGGCACACCGGCCCGGGCGTGTACCAGTGGTGCGTCGATCGCGCCGACCAGGGATGACGCCGATGGCCCGGCCGAAGAGTTCCCGCCTCCGCGTGGCCCTGGTCCGGTTCCGGCCGGCCAAGGGTGACCTCGCGGCCAACTACCGCCGCCTGCTCGCGGTGCTGCGGGCGCTCGCCCGGCGGCGGCCGGACGTGGTCGTGACCTCCGAGTGCTTCCTCGACGGCTATGTCGTCACCGAGCCCAGGGTCACCCGGCGCACCATCGGCCGCTACGCCGTCGACCCGGCGCGGTCGCCGCTTGTGCGGGGTGTGGCGGCGTGGGCCCGGGCGCACCGGTGCTGGGTGATCCTCGGGTGCACGCGGCACGTCCGCGGCGGCGCGGCCAACTCGGCCCTCGTCCTCGACCGCCGGGGGCGCCTGGCGGGCGCCTACGACAAGGTCTCGAACAAGACGCCGGTCTTCGTCGCCGGCCGGCGGTTCCCGACCTTCCGCGCGGACTTCGGCCGGTTCGGGATCATGATCTGCAACGATCGGCACTGGCCCGAGACCATGCGGCGGCTGGCGCTTGGCGGGGCGCGCATCGTCTTCAACCCCGCCGACGGCGGCTGGGGCGAATACAACGACTGGATGCTCCGCGTCCGCTCGCGTGAGAACGAGACGCCGATCGCGTTCGCCCACCCGCGGATCTCGCTCGTGACCACGCTCGACGGCGGCCTCGCGCTGCGCCGCACGGGCCGGCGGCCGCCGTATGCGGTCGCCGACGTCGACCTCGCCGCCGTGGCCGCCGCGCGGGCCCGGCCCGACTCGCGGCTCCGCCGCGCCCGGCGGCAATTCTACGCTCGCGGCCCGCGGGCCGGGCGGGCTTGATCGCCGGTGCCGTTTCCCGCCCGTGGACCTCGTCCTCGCCACCTGCCAGTTCCCCGTCGACCGCGATCCCGCGGTCAACCGGCGGCACATCGCCGCGCAGCTGCGGGAGGCGCGCCGCCGGGGCGCCCACCTCGCGCACTTCCCGGAGTGCGCCCTTTCCGGCTACGCAGGCGTGGAGTTCCCGTCGTTCGCCGGTTATCCCTGGCCCGTGCTCGCGGAGCAGCTACGGGCCGTGCGGGAACTCGCGCGCCGGCTCCGGATCTGGGTGGTGCTCGGCTCCAGCCACCGCCTCACCGGCCGCCACCGGCCGCACAACTGCCTGTATGTGATCGATGCCCGCGGCCGGATCGTCGACCGCTACGACAAGCGCTTCTGCACGGGCCGGCCGGGCCGCGCGAGGGGCGACCTGCGGCATTTCACGCCCGGGGATCATTTCGTGACCTTCCGCGTGCGCGGGTTCCGGTGCGGCGTGCTGATCTGCCACGACTTCCGCTACCCGGAGCTCTACCGCGCCTACCGGCGGCTAGGGGTCGACCTGCTGCTCCACTCGTTCCACAACGGGCATTCCACCGCGGCCCGCTACCGGACCAAGGGCCGGATCCTCGGCGTCATCGTCCCGGCCACGGTGCAGGCCGCGGCCGCGAGCAACCACTGCTGGATCAGCGCCACCAACACCACGCGGCGGATCTCCTGCTGGCCCGCTTTCGTCGCCCGGCCCGACGGCCTCGTCGCCGGCCGCCTGCGCCGGCACCGCGCGTCGGTGCTGGTGACCCGCCTCGACCCGGTCGTGCGCTACGACGACGCCTCGGCCGCGTGGCGCGACCGCGCGCTGCGCGGCGTGCTCCACAGCGGCCGCCTCGTGCGCGATCCCCGCTCGCGCGCCCGGCGGCGGGCGTGAGACGGGACGACGCGGGCCATGCAACGACGTGCATCGCGAAGGATTGCCGGCGGGGCGGGGCGCCCGGCAACTTCGCGGTCGTCACCCCGCGACCCGCCCCCGCGATGCCTTTCCCGACCCCTTCCCCTGCCGCGCGCCGGCGCGGCGCCGCCTTATGAGCGACTCCTACCATGACGGTGAACCCCTCCGCATCGGCACCGGCCACCAGCTGCTGCTCGACGACGCGCTGGTCGAGGACCGCTGGCGCCTGACGCGCCGGCTGGTCCGGCCCGAGAAATACATCGGCAACCCCGTCCTCGCGCGGAACAAACCCTGGGAGGGCGGGCTCGTGGCGGGGCCGCAGGTGATGTGGGATCCCGCGCTGGGCAAATACCGGATGTGGTACAACTGCGCGAAGTTCGTCATGGACACCGGCGACGACCTGCCGCGCAAATGCGTCGCCTACGCCGAGAGCGACGACGGCTTCGAGTGGGTGAAGCCGCGCCTCGACCTGGTGCCGTCCCGGACCTACGGCCCCACCAACGTGATCTTCACCGGCTCGTGCCCCGAGGACGAGGGGCGCCACGGCGCGATGTCGGACCAGGTGATCCGCGACGAGGCCGACCCGGATCCGGCGCGGCGCTACAAGATGGTCACCTACCTGGCCCGGTTCATCGACGGCAAGGTGCGCCGGGGCGTGAGCCTCGCCGTCTCGCCCGACGGCCTGCGGTGGACGCTCGACGGCGACCGGCACATCCTCGACTACAACAGCGACACGCTGAACCTGATGGTGCACGACCCGGCCCGCGGGCGCTGGCTGCTCTACTGCCGCCCCCGCAGCATGCACGCGACCGGGCGCCAGCCGCAGGAGCCGGTGCCCGGGTTTTACCCGCAGGGCCGGCACAGCTCCCGCCGGATCGCGGTCATGACCACGCGCGACTTCCGCACCTGGAGCTACCCGCGGACGTGCCTCTATCCCGGCGAGGGGGAGGTCGCCGACTACGACGCGTTCAGCGTCTTCCGCTGCGGGAGCCACTTCCTGATGCTGTATGTGGCCATGGACGGGGACGGTCCGACCGCGACGAAGAACGTGCACCTCGCCTCAAGCGTCGACGGCGTGCGCTGGGAGCGCTTCCATACGGGGGAACCGTTCATCCCGCGCGGACGCGAGGGCGACTGGGATGCCGGCCAGATCATGCGGGTCTCGACGCTCGGCCCCGTCGTGCACGGGCCCAACCTCCTGTTTTATTACCAGGGCTGCTCGAAGGGGCAGTATGAGTGGAGCGGGCAGTCGGGCGTCGGCATCGCGATGGCCCAGGCGAACCGGTTCGCGATGCAGTGGGCGGACGACGAGCCGGCCTACCTGATCACCAAGGAATTCCTGCTCGAGGGCAACCGGCTGCGCGTGAACTCGATCCACTTCCGCCAGGCCCGGCAGACCCGCTCGCTCCGGGTCGAGGTCCTGCGCCACCCGCCGCTCGGCGGCCACGCCGGCTTCGCGCCGGCCTATCCCGGCTTCTCCCTCGCCGAGTGCGGCGGGCTGAAGGGCAAGGCCAACGACCTCAACGGCTCCGACGCGCTCGTGGCCTGGAACGGCAGCCCGGACCTCTCGCCGCTGCAGGGCCGGCCCGTGTACCTGCGCTTCGAGCTCCGCAACATGGGGCTGTTCTCGTTCCGCACCCCGGTCGAGTGACGCCCCGACCACCGCGGGCTTCCCGGAACCATGCGACCCCCCGACGTCATCCTCATCATGTGCGACCAGTGGCGGCCCGACTGCCTCGGCTTCCTCGGCCATCCCGTGGTCCGCACCCCGCACCTCGACGCCCTCGCGGCGCGGGGCGCCGCGTTCGTCAACGCCTACTGCGCCTCGCCCCTGTGCTCGCCCGCGCGCGGCAGCTGGCTGACCGGGCGCTACCCGCACGCGCACGGCCAGCTGCGGAACTACGGCTCCAAGGCGGGCCGGCCCGGCGCGCAGATGGATCCGGCGGTGCCCACGCTCGGCGACGCGTTCAAGCGCGCCGGCTACCGCTGCGGGATCGTGGGCCCGTGGCACCTCGGCGACGACCACCGGCCCCAGCACGGGTTTGAGGACGGGTGGGAGACCTACCGCTACCAGGGCGCGGGCCGGCCCGACCGCTTCTACGACTACGTGCGGGCCCAGGGATTGCCGAACGTCTACGACCGCAAGGATCCCGCGATGACCGCCCGGGTCGTGGAGGAGCCCGGCTTCGGGCGCTGCGTCTACACGACCTGCGACGACCTCCGGCAGCAGCGGACGACGTGGACGGTCGACCGCGGCCTCGCCTTCCTCGAGCGCCACGGCGGCGGGCCGGAGCCGGCGTTCCTCTTCCTCAGCGTCAAGGACCCGCACCCGATCATCGCGCCTCCGCGGGACCTCCTCGCCCTCTATCCCCCCGCCGAGCTGCCGCTGCCGCCGAACCTCGACGACCCGCTGGCGGGCAAGCCCCGCTACCAGACGGAGGCGCCCTACCGGCTCCCGGTGCCCGTCGACCGGGCCGCGTTCCGGCGGCTGCTGGCGCACTACTACGCGCTGCTGACCCACGTCGACCGCGAGGTGGGGCGGATCGTCGCGCACCTCGAGCGCGCGGGCCGGCTGGACAACACGCTCCTCGCGTTCATCAGCGACCACGGCGAGATGCTCGGCGAGCACGGCCTGCTGGCGAAGAACAAGTTCTACGAGCCGTCGGTGCGCGTGCCGTGCCTGGTGTCGCTGCCGGGGCGGGTCCGGGCCGGGCAGCGCGTGCGCACCCCGCTGGCCGGCGTCGACCTGGCGCCGACGCTGCTGGACCTCGCCGGCGCGCCGCCGCTGGCGGACATCGACGGCCGCAGCCTGGCCGCGGCGCTGCGCGCCGGGCGCGAGCCGGAGCCGCAACCGGTGTTCGCCGAGCTCTGCAGCCCCGCGGCGCAGAAGGGCCGGACCGACGACGAGTCGGGGCTGGCCGCGCACCTGATGGTCCGCGACGGCGACTGGAAGTACGTGCGCAACCGCGACGACCTCGACGAGCTGTACGACCTCGCGGCGGACCCCGGGGAGATGGTGAACCTCGCGGCCGAGGCGTCGTCCGCGCCCCGGATCGCGCGGCTGCGGGACCTGGGCCGGCAAATGCTCTTGCGCCACGGGCCGGGAGCCTACTCCTGGTTCGTGCGGAACTGAACGCCGCCGCCCGCCCGTCATGCCCCTGGCCGCCCTCTGTTTCCGCCTCGCCCTGGCCGCCGCCGCGGCCGGCCTCGCCGGCTGCCTGCCCCGCGACCTCGCGCCGGCGGCGGCGAACGCGTCCGCCGTCCGCGCGTCCGCGCCGGTCAGCCGCGCGCCGTCCACGCTCGACCCCGCGATCCTCGCGGAGCGGCGCTTTCAGGAGGCGCCGCTGCTGGCCGAACGGGTGGCGGCCGGGAAGCTGCCGCCGGTTGCGGAGCGTCTGCCGCTGCGGCCACTGGTCCTGCAGCCGCTCGAGGAGATCGGCAGCTATGGCGGCACGATCCGGCGCGACATGGCGACGGAGTTCGCCGACCTGTCGACGATCCGCGCCACCATGAATGAGAACCTGCTCAGCCACTCCCGGCCGTTCGCCGGCCGGATCGAGCTGAACCTGGCCGAGAGCTACACGATGAGCGACGACGGGCGGCGGGCGGTGTTCCACCTGCGTCCGGGGCTGCGGTGGTCGGATGGCGTGCCGTTCACTGCGGACGACATCGTTTTCTGGTACGACGACCTGATGATGGACCAGAACGCCTACAAGATGGGCGTGCCCAACCGCGACTGGGTCATCGAGGGGCACCCGGTCCGGATGCGGAAGGTCGACGATCTGACACTCGAGATCACCTGCGAGCGCGCGATGGGCATGCTGCTGCGCCGGCTCTGCCACTACGAGTTCGTGATGGCGAAGCACCACTACGCGCGCTTCCACCCGCGGTACAACCCGCAGGCGACCTACCGCGAGCTGAAGGAGGAGACCACGGACCAGAACCAGCTGTACCGGCCGGGCGTGCCCAAGCTGGGCGCCTGGGTACCGGTGCGCTGGGTCCGCGGCCAGCAGGTGGTGTTCGAGCGGAATCCTTATTTCTGGAAGGTCGACACCGCCGGCCACCAGCTGCCGTACGCGGACCGCGTGGCCTACACCTCGATTCCCGACCCGCAGGTGACGCTGCTCAAGTTCACCAACGGGGAGATCGACCTCATCGGGCGCAACATCCGCATGGACGCGGTGCCGTCGCTCCTGGCGCAGCTCGAGACGGGGCGCTACCGGATCTATTCCCGGCAGCCGGAGCCCGGGCCGGCCTTCTACCTGAACTGGGATGCGGAGGATCCCGAGCTGCGGGCGGCGTTCCGCCAGCTCGACGTTCGCCGCGCGCTGTCGCTGGCCATCAACCGCCGCGAGATCAGCAGCATCGTCTTTCTCGGCATGCTGCACCCCGGCGGCTTCGCGTTCAGCTCGGCCACGCCCTACTACTCGCCGGAGGACTTCGCCCGGAACGCGGAATACGACCCGGCGCAGGCCCGGGCGTTGCTCGCCCGCGCCGGCTACCGCGACGCCGACGGCGACGGGTTCCTCGAGTTTCCCGACGGCCGCCGCTTCGAGCTGACGATCGACATCACCTCCCAGTGGGGCCTCGGCGACGTCACCGAGCTGGTGCGCGAGTACTGGCGCGCCGTCGGCGTCTTCGTGCACCTCAACTTCGGCCGCGAGGAGATCATCTATTCGCGCCGGCTGACCGGCAAGTTCCAGGTGTACTTCAGCCAATGGATCGCCGCCGGGGTCGAGCCGCGGAACTCGCCGATCCATTGGGGGGTCACGCAGGCGAACATGCCCTTCTGGCATCGCCGGGCCTTCGAGGAGGGAGCTCCCGAGTGGCTGCGCGAGGCGACCCGCCTGATCAACGAGATCATGACCACTCCGCAGGAGGAGAAGGTCCGGCCGCTGATGCTCCAGCTGCAGCGGATCTACGTGGAGAACGTTCCCGCGATCGGTCTCGGCGCGCTCGGCCTGCCCTGGGCCGCCAATGTGCGACTGGGCAACGTGCCGCCGGACGGGACGTTTTCCAACGCGTACTCGGGCTGGAGCCGGGGCATCTTTCACGAGCAGATTTTCATCCGGCCCGACCCGGCCGCGCACCCCGCCACCCCATGATCCCGTTCATCATCCGGCGCCTGCTGCACATGCTCCCGACGCTGTTCCTCATCTCGGTGGTGAGCTTCGTGGTCATCCAGGCGCCGCCCGGCGACATGCTCACGACCAAGCTGGCGCGACTGGAGGAGGAGGGCACGCTGGGCTCGGAGTCGTCGCTGGCGCAGGTGGAGGCGCTGCGGGCCCGCTACCACCTCGACGACCCGCTGGCGGTGCAGTACTTCCGCTGGATCGGCGGCATCGTGCTGCGCGGCGACTTCGGGCAGTCGTTCGTCGGCGGCTTCGACGAGGTCGACGTGGTCGACGTCATCCGCGAGCGGCTCGGCCTGACATTCGTCCTCACCCTCGCGACGCTCGTGTTCACCTGGATCGTGGCGATCCCGATCGGCGTCTATTCCGCCACGCATCCCAACTCGGCCGGCGACTACGGCTTCACTCTGCTCGGGTTCCTCGGCGTGGCCGCCCCCAACTTCCTCATCGCGCTCGTGTTCATGTTCGTCCAGGCGACGGTCTTCAAGACGTCGTCCGTCGGCGGGCTGCTGTCGCCGGAATACATCGGCATGCCCTGGAGCTGGGGCAAGGTGCAGGATCTCCTGAGCCACATCTGGCTCCCCGTAATGGTCATCGGCACGGCGGGCACGGCGTCGGTGATGCGGATCATGCGGGGCAATCTGATCGACGTGCTGACGCAGCAGCACATCCAGACCGGGCGGGCGAAGGGTCTGGCCGAGCGCGTGGTGGTGTGGAAGTACGGGGTGCGCATCGCCATCAACCCGCTCATCAGCCGGCTCGGGCTCGAACTGCCCGGCCTGCTCTCCGGCGCCGTCGTCACGAGCATCGTGCTCGGACTCCCGACCATGGGGCCCGTTTTTCTGACCGCGCTGCTGACCCAGGACATGTACCTTGCCGGGGCGTTTCTGTTGTTGTCGGCGACATTCCTATTGGTGGGGAACCTGCTGGCGGACATCTTGCTGGCGTGGGTGGACCCGAGGATCCGGTATGAGTGAGCGGTCCGAAGAGAACGTCC
>JAEUGX010000106.1 GCA_016795545.1 Opitutaceae bacterium | reverse complement strand
GGACGTTCTCTTCGGACCGCTCACTCATACCGGATCCTCGGGTCCACCCACGCCAGCAAGATGTCCGCCAGCAGGTTCCCCACCAATAGGAATGTCGCCGACAACAACAGAAACGCCCCGGCAAGGTACATGTCCTGGGTCGTAAGCGCAGTCAGGAAAATCGGACCGGCCGTGGGCAGGCCCAAGACAATGCTGATCACCACCGCACCCGAGAAAAGATGGGGCAGTTCGAGCCCGAGCCGGCTGATGAGCGGGTTGATGGCGATGCGCACCCCGTACTTCCACACCACCACACGCTCGGCTAGACCCTTCGCCCGCCCGGTCTGGATGTGCTGCTGCGTCAGCACGTCGATCAAATTGCCCCGCATGATCCGCATCACCGACGCCGTGCCCGCCGAGCCGATGACCACCACCGGCAGCCAGAGATGGTCCAGGAAGTCCTTGGCCTTGGCCCAGCTCAGCGGCGCACCGACGAAGGCGGGCGACAGCAGCCCGCCGACGGACGAGGCCTCGAAGACCGTGGCCTGGACGAACATGAACACGAGCGCGATGAGGAAGTTGGGCGTGGCCACGCCGAGGAAGCCGAGCAGCGTGAACACGTAGTCGCTGGTCTGGTTCTGGTGGGTGGCCGAGTAGATGCCGAGGGGGATGGCCACCACCCAGGTGCACACCAGGGTCGCGAGCGTCAGCAGGAAAGTCATGCCCAGCCGGTTGCGGAACAGGTCCATCACCTTCATCTCGTAGGTGAACGAGTCGCCGAAGTCGCCGTGCAGGACGATGGCCCCGATCCAGTGCAGATACTGCATCACCAGCGGCTCGTCGAGGTGATGCTTGGCGCGGAGCGCCGCGATCTCCTCGCGCGATCCCGTCCGCCCCTGCCCCATCTCCTCCTCCAGGCGCGCCAGCTTCGCCGTCAGCATGTCGCCCGGCGGGGCCTGGATGACGATGAAGCTCACCAGCGAGATGAGGAACAGTGTCGGGAGCATGTGCAGCACCCGGCGAATGACGTAGCCGATCATGGCCGGGGCTCCTCCCCGCGGCGCGGTGTCGCCGCCTCCGCTCGCGCGCCCGCCGGGGGCCGGACTGTGGTCGCCTTGCTCATGGCCGGACAAAAAGCTGCTCGTGGAAGATCGGCCGCGGCCAGCCGCGGTACAACGTCGCAAAATTTCCCGTGTCCGGGACATTGCCCAGCCGGAGGTTCGCCCCCCAGGGACGCCGGATCGCGCCGAGCCCGATGGCCGGGATCTCCCTGGCCAGGTGCTCGTGGACGCGCGTAAAGATCGCGTCGAGCCGGCCCTCGTCGATCGTCACCATCGCCTCGTTCAGGAGGTCGGTCATTTCCATCAGCCACGGCGTGCGCTCGCGCGACGCGTTGCGGTGCCAGAACGGATCGATGTCGCTCTGCACCGACCACTGCGTGGCGGAGCCCCGCGGATCGTCGGAACCGAAGGTCGTGTAGTAGGCGTAGACCTGGAAAACCCCGCCCATCCGGCGGGAGTAGATCACTTCCAGGCGCCCCGGATTGAGGTAGACCTTCACGCCGACGCGGGCCCAGTATTCGGACACGAGCGCGACCGTGTCCCCCAGCGTCTTCTCGTGGACGTAGTCGATCACGACGGCGAAAGGCCGACCGTCGTCCAGTTCGCGGACCCCGTCACCGTCCCGATCGCGGAAGCCCGCGGCCTCCAGCAGAGCCGCCGCCCGCGCGGGAGCGAACTCGGCGGCGCGCCGGAAGGTGCGTTCGGAGAAGTAGGCGCTGCTGGGCGAGAACCCGAAGCCGCCGGGCACCAGGTTGCCGAGGTAGACGATCTCCCCGATCTCCTCGCGGTTGATGGCGAGCGACAGCGCCTCGCGGACCCGCACGTCACGGAACGCCCGCCGGAGCGCGGCGTCGTCGACATCCCAGTTCAGGTAGAGCGACGGTCCCGCCTCCGGCTTGCGCGTGTGGAGTTTGAACCGCCCCTTCCGCTCCTCGGCGGCGAGCGTCGGCACAAAATCCATCGTCACCTCGGTGCCGACAAAATCGATCTCCCCGATCGTGAACTTGAGCAGGATGACCCGCGGGTCGGGCACGACGTTGAACGTGATCCGGTCCGCGTAGGGCAGCTGGTTGCCGGCCGTGTCTACCTTGTAATAGTAGGGATTGCGCACGAACAGGACCTGCTGGCCCTCGGTCCACTGGGCGGGCATCCACGCCGACATGGTCGGCACCCCCGGGGTGAACAGCAGCTGGTGGGGCGCGATTCGCTTCAGGAAGTCGTCCTGGTTGGCCGCCGGGTTGAGCTTCGGGTAATAGCGCGCGAAATAGTGCCGGGGCAGCGCAAAATGCCGGTCGTGGCAGAGCACGCGCAGCAGCGTGCCCATGGGTTCGTCCGCCGTGTAGCGCAACGTCCAGTCGTCCACCTTTTCCAGCCGGATCGGACGACCGTTGACGATCCAATCGGAGCGCACATAGCCGGGGCGGATCAGGACCAGGTCCATCGTCACTTCATGGAGGAAGAGAATGTCGTCGACCGTAAACGGCGCCCCGTCCGACCACTTGAGCCCCCGGCGGATTTTCACGATCGCCTGTTTGCCGTCCGGCGAGATTTCGTAGGACTCGGCGGCCACCGACTCGATCGCGTCGCCCAGCGGCCGGCGATACGTGAGGATGGATTCACCCAGCGTCTTCGACACCTCCTGCCACCCGCTGAATTCGCCGGTGATCGCCCGGTTGATCGTGCCGCCGTAGGTCCCGATCTCCGCGAACGGCCGCACGACCAGGGGCTGCTCGGGCAGCCGGTCCGCCACGGGCGGCAGCGCACCCGCGGCGACCTGGGCAGCGAGCTCCGGAGCCTCGCGATAGGCGCGCCGGCGCCGTACTTCCGGATCCAGCACGGCGGGCGGAGGGAGCGGCTGGGCCCGGACCTCCGCCTGCGCCACGGCGGTCTGCTTCAGCTCGGCCGGCAGGCAGCCCCCGAGCCCCAGCAGGTGCGCGGCAGCCGCGACCCCGAGACCAATGGCGGGCGGCAGGCGCATCAGGAGGCGGGTGCGATGACCGTCACGCGTTGCTCACTCGTTCGGGGTGTCGAACGCAAAAATGCCCATGTTCCGCATCTCGAAACGGACGTACACCGGCTGTCCGCGCAGCGCGCTGAGGTCGGACTTGCCCTTCCAGGTCACCAGGGCCTCGGTGTCGTTGCCGCGGTGGATCACGTCGCAGTCCGCCAGCGAGAAGCCCTCGAACGCCGGGCGGAAGCCGCCCGGCTTGCCGTAGGCGGTATGACCGCCCATCGGGGGGTGGCGGGCGATCTCGGCCTTGAGGTAATGCAGCTCGTGCTTGGTCTTCGGGTTGAAGATGTTCAGCCGGAGCCGGTTTCCCTCGAGGATGAACTCGCGCGTGATCAGCCAGCCTGGTTCGTCGCCCGCATGCTGCATGACAAATCGATCGACCTTGGTGGACACCACGCCGTATCCCATCGTGCCATGCCACTGGTGCTGCCCCAGTTTGGCGCCCTCGTAATAGATGTGCATGTCCGTGCCCTCCCGCACCGGAGGGGCGGAGCTGATGCGCAGGATCTGGCCGGCATCAAACTCGTGGGCGCTGCCCCGCGCGATGAACGGCTCGCGGGAGTGGTGCCGGGTCCAGTGGTAGCCGTCGAAGCTCGACGCCACCTTCACGTCCTTGCAGCCGTCGGTGTCGTCGTTCATCGCCGTATAGAGCATGATGAAATGGCTGCCGCAGCGGAAAACGCTCGTGGCATCGTAATCGGGCGCGTCGCGCTCGTCGGGATACAGGCAGGTCCGCGGGTAGGACCAGTTGACGAAGTCGGGGCTGGTCAGCACCGCGACCCGCCGCGAGTGGTGGCGGCCGTCAGGGTGAAAGCCCGGCGTCGGCGCCTTGGAAATCAGGCCGCTGGCGTGCATCGCCACCGGCCGCACGTACAGGTTCCACAGCTTCCGGCGCGGATCATAGGTGCAATTGTTCGACGTGTCGCTCTCGTAGTCGAGAAGATGCCGGTCCTGGCCCAGCTTCCAGCGGATGCCGTCCGGCGACACGCACAGGCTTACGCCGCGCACCCACCGTCCGTCAACCGGCCGCCCCTGGTAGCTGATCATCTTGTAACGCCGGGCGGGGTCCGGCTCGTTCTCGTCGATGAACACCTGGTCCGCCACCGCCCCGTAGCGCGTCGGGTCGTCCGGATACTCGCCCTGGTAGATGATGTTGGTCCGGCGGTGCTCCTTGAACGGATGGAAATCAAAGAGCGGCTTCACCCAGTTGACGCCGTCGTCGCTTTCCGCGTACATCACATACTTCCGCCGAACATCGTGATAGCGGTAATCGGCGTTGAGCACGCCACCGTACCACATGCGGTATTTCCCGTAGGCCCGGTCGCGAATGACGACGGGAACGTTGAAGTAATCGCCCTCCCAGGGCTTGTCTTTCACCATCAGCGGATTTCGCGAGTGTTTTTCCGGCGGATGGATCCGCCGCGTGAGGCGCCAGCGGTCCTCGACCAAGGCGTCGTCAAGCAGCAGGTAGGGGCCGGGACCAAGGCGAAGCGGTTCACCGCGATAGTAAGATTCGGGATTCATCGAAGGAAAGCACGGGGCCTGTCGAGGGGCACGTGGTGACGGCTCCCGGGCGGGCCAGTTCGTCGTTTTTTTTGGGTATATTTTTTAGCAATTCCGCCCGTCAGGACCACTGAGAAGGCGTCACTGAAAAGGATAACCAATATCGGGATAGGAATGCCCAAGATCCCCAAAAGCGGTCAACAGTATAATCGATTAAAAAATAATAATCGAATATCCATAAAAGTCCGCGTCCGGTCGTTTGCGCCTTGCCTAGCAAGCCGCATTCGGCTCAAAAAGCTGCCCATGCTGCTCGATCCGGTCAATCCCCAGCGTCGCGCGCCGCGGCCCAAAAAGCCGCGGAAATCGGCCCGGCATGCGCTGCGCAAGAAGCTTGTGCGCATGATCACGGAGGGCAAGTTCCGGGCCGGCGAGCAGCTGATGCAGACCCACCTGGCGCGGAAGTTCGGCGTGTCGGTGAGCGTGATGCGCGAGGCGTTGCTCGACGTGCAGGCGTACGGCCTGGCCGAGACCCACGACAACCGCGGCTTTTTCGTGCGCAAGCTGGACGCGGACGCGCTGCTCGACCTCTACGACCTGCGTGGCGTCCTCGAGGGCCTCGCCGCGCGCAAGGCCTGCGGGCACATCACGCCCGGCGAGGTGGCGGAGCTCCGCGGCCTGATCGACCGGATGTGCGAGGCCCACGACCGCGGGGCCGAGGAGCAGCGCGCGGAGCTGGATCGCGCCTTCCATGACCGGATCAACCAGATCTCGCGCAGCCATTCGCTCCTCTCCCTGACCCGGCAGTGCAACCTCTTCGGCAAGGTGGTCTATACGAATACGAACACCTCGCAGCGCATCCGCGAGCTGCACGAGCCGCTGCTGGAGGCGATCGCCCAGAACCGGCCGGAGCACGCCGAGGCGTTGGCGCGCGAGCACATCCTCCATGGGCGCCGGGAATTCGAGCAGATGCTGGCGAACGGCCGGGATATCTTTTACTGGCTGGGCGGCCAGTCCGAGCCGGGCGAGCGTGGAAACGTGGTCAAGCCCTAGCCGGTCGGCGCGCCGCGGGGCGCTTTGACCTCGGGCCCCCGTCCTGGTCCGGAGTCGCGGGTCCGGGCCCGGCCGAACCTGCTCCGGCCTACGCCCGTTTCGGCGGCAGCGGGAAATGCGAGCCGCGCTGGTTCACCAGGTGATGCGCGCGCGCATCGAGCGCCCGGACCACCGCGGCCGTCTCCCGCCGGGGCAGGCCGACCCACTTCGCGCCGCGGCGCCATTTCACGTCGTCGCCGTGGAGCTCGTCCCGCAGCCGGCCCTGCAGACGGCGCAGCGCGGCGCGGTGGGCGGGATCGGACGCGAGGTCCTCCAACTCGTCCGGGTCGCGCGCGACGTCGAAGAGCTGGAACAGGTTGCCCTCGGGATAGTAGATCAGCTTCAGGTCGCCCTCGCGGATCATGCGCGACGCAGCGATGCCATGGTTGATCTCGCCGAAGAGGTAATCACGCCGCTTGGCGCCGGTGAGGGGCAGGCCGGTGACGCCCCGGGGCACGGGCACCCCGGCGAGCGTGAGGACCGTGGGCATCACGTCCTGCAGGCCGGCGAGGCGGTCGTCGGTCGCATTGAGGGCCACGCGCGGGTCCTGGTTGGCGCCGACGAGGATCATCGGCACGCGGGCCGAACGCTCGTAGTACAGGCGCTTGGCCCAGCAGCCATGCTGGCCGAGCATGTCGCCGTGGTCGGCCGTGAGCAGGATCACCGTGTTGGCCAGCAGCCCCTCCTCGCGCAGGGTGCCGATCACCAGCCGCAGCTGGTTGTCGACGTGGGTGCAGACCGCGTAATAGGCGCGCAGCGCCTCGGCGAAGGTGTCGGGCCGCGGATGGAAGAAGCGGTGCCGCGCCTCGAGCACCAGGCCGGGGAGGCGGTCGTCGTCGCGCGCCCACGCGCCCACCGGCGGCGCGGGCGGCGTCACCCCGTCGTAGAGCCGCCGGAAGTCCGCGGGCGGGGCGATCGGCGGGTGCGGGCCGTTGTAGGAGAGATACCAGAACGACGGCCGGGACGGATCGCGGCGCTTGATGTAGCGGATCATCTGCTCGGTCGTCCAATTGGTCATGTGATGCCGCTCGGGCAGGTGCCAGGAGCGGGTCTCGTAGCCGTTCACCGACAGCCCGTGGTAGAAGGCCTCGCCGGGGTAGCCGGCGCGCGCCAGGCTTTCCTCGTAATCGTCGGTGGTGCCGAACTGCACCCGGCCCTCCTCGCAGAGCGCCACGTCGTCGAAGCCGATGCGCGCGCGGACGGGATAGACGTGCAGCTTGCCCGAAGCGTAGGCCTGGTAACCGGCGGCGCGGAACGTGCCCGCCAGCGTGGGCAGGTCCGGCGGCAGCGGCAGCGTCTCGTTGAACGCGCGGTCGCCGTGCCGGCGGGGCGGGACGCCGGTCATCAGCGTCCGCCGCGCGGGGATGCACACCGGCGTCTCGGAGTAGGCGTTGGTGAAGCGGGTGCCGGCGCGCGCGAGCGCGTCGATCGTCGGGGTCTGGATCTGCGGATGGCCGGCGCAGCCGAGGAAGGAGCCGGGCCACTGGTCGACGGTGATGACGAGGACGTTGGGCCGGGATTCCGGAGCGGGCTTCTTTTCCATGGGGGCGGGGTGGCGGCGCGCCGAAGGTGGGCGCCGGGTGCCGGATGCTCGTCCGGGCCGCGGAGCAAGTCACGGCTGCCGGATGCACGCCGTTGCGCACCCGCGCGCGACGGGGGCGTCCCGATGAGCGCGGAGGGAGGCCGTGGCGTGGTTCCCCGCCCCCGATCCTGCCGGCCGCCTCGGGCCGGCTCAGCGCAGCCCGTGCTGGGCGCGCAGCGCCGGATCCATCAGCTCGCGCCAGAGGCTCACCCCGTTGCGGAGCTGCGAGGCGCGGATCCGCACCGGCACGTAGGCGCCGATGCCGTACGCGTCGTAGAGCTGGAACGTGACGGTCGGGTCCGGCGCCGTGAGGTCGAACGTGAGGTGGCCGAAGTTGTTGCCGCCGCTGTACGGCACGCGCAGGCCCGGCTCGTTCGGCGAGGTGTAGGACGAGGTGTAGTTCTCGGTCGCCAGCGGCGAGCTGACGAACTCGACCAGGTCGTAGGCGCCTGCCTCGGAGCGGCGGATGACGTTGACCTGGCCCTGGTGCATGTCGCCGGAGAGCAGCAGGACGCCCGTGATGTTCTCGTCGCGGATGAAATCGAACAGCGCCGCGCGCTCCGCGAGGTAGGCGGCCCAGGAGTCGCCGGCCGGGCCCCGCAGGTCCGTCCAGCCGCTGCCTCCGGCCAGCACCTTGAACGGCGCGCGGCTCGCCTTCAGCCCGCGCCGGAGCCACTCCCGTTGCGCGGGGCCGAGGATCGTCTTGGCCGGCGTGTCGGGCAGCACCGCGGGGTCGCGGTAGTAACGCTCGTCGAGGAAAAAGAAATCGACGCCGCCGTAGGCGTAGTGGAAGAACACCCCCGGCGTGTCGGGCAGGCCGCCGGCGGGGTTGGCCCAGTACTGGCGGAAGACCGTCAGGGCGCCCTCGCGGACCGGGTTGGTGCGGTCGCCGTCGCCCACCCCGAAGTCGTGGTCGTCCCACACCGCGAGCTGCGGGATCGAGCGGAGGGCGGGGTAGCGGAGCGTGATCTCGCGCTGCCGGCGGTACTCTTCGGCGATGATCTGCGGCACCACGGCGTTCGCGTAGACGTTGTCGCCCAGCCAGAGGAAGAGGTCGGGGTTGAGGAGGCTGACCTGCCGCCACACCGGCTGCACGTCGTCGTCCGCGCTCTTGGCGCAGGAACCGAAACCGACCGTGAAGCGGGCCGGCCCGGCGGGCGCGGTGCGGAAGGGCGTCGCGGGACGGCGGGCAAGGGACTTCGGGCTGCGCCCGTCGATCTCGATCGCCCCGTAATAGTAGGTGCGGCCGGGCGCGAGGCCCTCGAGGCGCACGATCGCCGTGTAGTCGTCCTCGGCCCGGGCCGTGACCGTCGCGGACCGGCGGTCGAGGGCGTCAGGCCGCTCGCCGTAGCCGATGTTGATCGCATACGGCCCGGAGAGGCGCACCCACAGCCGCGCGCCGTCGCCCTCCACGGCGCCGAGCATCGGGCCTTGCATGAGCCGCGGGGAGCCCCGCTGGCTCGGCGCGGCGGGCTTCGGCTGCGCCCCGAGCGGGGCGGCGAGCACGACGGCCGCCAGCATCGCGAGGAGCGGCAGGGCGCGGATGCTCACGGGAAGAGGTGGGCGACGTCGACGGAGAAGCGGTGGTCCCGGTCCTCGCGGAAGGCGTTCAGCCAGGGCGAATAGGTGTAGACCTCGAGGCGCTTCTCCCGCGGCTGGAACTTGAGGATGCGCAGCCAGCCCTTGCCGCCGTGCTCGAGAAACTGGTAGTTGGCGACCATCTGCACCACCGGCCGCCCGGCGTCGTTGGTGCTGACGAGGCAGCCGGCCCCGTCGTCGCACACGTGGCCGGACAGCACCAGCCCGACGCTCTTGGCCTTGCGCACGAACTTCTCCCAGATGTCCTCGCCGTCGTTCCACGCCGGGCCGAACTTGGTGTGCGGATTGAAGTCGTCGCCGGGACCGACGCGGGTGTCGTCGCCCATGAGGTAGCAGTGCGTGACGAGGATGATCCGGTGCGTGTTCTGGTGCTTCTTGGCGATCATCGCCGCCCACTCCAGCGTCTCGTCCGAGGGCCCGAACTCCAGGCCGAGGACGAGGAACTGCTGGCCGCCGGCCGTGAAATAGCCGAAGCTGTTGTCGGCGGTGACGCCGCGGTGCCCGCCGTACCACGGCCGGTTCTCGAAGCGCTTGGGCGAAAACAGGGCGTTGTACCGGGTCGAGCTGCGGAAGCCCTTCAGGCCGGTGCCGGCGTCGAGGTCGTGGTTGCCCGGCACGGCGATGAAGGGCACGACGCCGTCGATGAGCGAGAAGGCCTCGTCCGCCACGCGCCACTCGGCTTCGGTGTCCTCGTCGACGATGTCGCCGACGTGCATGACATACTTGACGTGCAGCGGCCCGACGGAGTCGCGGATCCACTGGAACTGCCGGCGGAAGATATGCGGGTAGGCCAGCGCGTACCGTTGGGTGTCGGGCACCATGATCACGGTGAACTCGTCGCGCGCCGGATCCACCGCCACCGGGAACGGCGGCGGCTCGGCCGCGCGCGCGGCCAGCGCGAGGGCGGCGCCGGCGAGGAGGAGCCCGAGGCGGGCCCGGGACGGGCGGGGTATCATGCGGCAAGCGTACGGGGCGCCGGGGGCGCGGCCAAGCCCCGGATTGTGCAACGAGGTTCATCCCGCCGCGTTTGCCGGCCGGGAAGCCGGCGCCGGACGATCCCCATTCGGGATTGCCGGGGGACGGCCCGCGCCGTTGCCTTGGCCGTCCCCACCCGCATCCTCGCGCCACCGTTGTCCTCCCCCGCCCCCACCATCCCTCCGCCCGACCGAGCCTACCCCAACGGGGTGCTCGTCCGGCGCCTGTTCGGGCTGGCCTGGCGGCATCCGCGCGAGTTCCTGCTCGTGCTCGGGCTCCAGGCGCTGCTGCTCAGCTTCGGCCTGGCCGGCGTGAATTTCATCGGCCTCGGGATCGACTACGTCCGCGCGCTGGTCGACCCGCGGGCGCCGGACCCGGCGTGGTGGCCGGGCTTCGCCCCGCCGGCGGCGTGGACGCCTTACGCGGTGCTGGCCGTGGTCAGCGGCCTGATCCTTGGCACCGCCCTGTTCCGGAGCCTGCTCAACTACCTTTACGCCGTGGCCGTCGCGCGGCTGGTGCACGAGCGCATGCTGCTGACCCTGCGCACCGAGCTCTACGACCACCTGCAGCGGCTGTCCTTCCGGTTCTTCGACACCCACGGCAGCGGCGCCCTCATCAACCGCGTCATCGGCGACGTGCAGGCCATCCGCGTCTTCGTCGAGGGGGTGATGCTCCAGAGCGTCATCCTGGTGCTCTCGCTCGTCGTCTACCTCGCCTACATGCTGTGGGTCAGCCCGCCGCTCACCGCGGCCTGCCTGGCGTCGACGCCGCTGCTCTGGCTGCTGTCGTACTCGTTCTCGCGGCGCGTGCGGCCGCTCTACCTCCAGAGCCGCGCGATGATGGACGACCTCTACCGCGACCTCGGCGAGTCGATCCAGGGCGTGCAGACGATCAAGGGCTTCGCCCGCGAGGCCTGGCACCGCGAGCGCTTCCGCCGGATCAACGGCGAGCTGCGCGCCCAGCAGCGCGACATCTTCCGGCGCGTGTCGCGCTTCTCGCCGTCGATCGGCTTCCTCTCGCAGCTCAACATCTTCATCCTCCTCGCCTACGGGGGCTGGCTGGTGCTGGACGACCGGCTGCCGCTGGGCTCCGGCCTGGTCGTGTTCGCCTCGCTGCTGCAGCAGTTCTCGGCCCAGGTGTCGAAGGTGGCGGAGATCGCCAACAGCGCGCAGCAGAGCCTCACCAGCGCGCGGCGCCTCTTCGAGATCCTCGACGCGCCGGTGGAGATCCGCAGCGACCCGGGCGCCATCGACCCCGGCCGGCTGCGCGGCCGCATCGAGTTCCGGCACGTCAGCTTCGCGTACGACCCGGCCGCGCCGGTGCTGCAGGACGTCTCGTTCACCGTCGAGCCGGGCCAGTGCGTCGCGCTGCTCGGCGTCACCGGGTCGGGCAAATCGACGCTGCTCAGCCTCATCCCGCGGTTCTACGACCCGACCGCCGGGCAGGTGCTGATCGACGGCCGCGACGTCCGCCGGCTCGACCTCCACGCCCTGCGGCGCCAGGTCGGCCTGGTCTTCCAGGAAAGCTTCCTGTTCTCCAGCACCATCGGCGCCAACATCGCGTTCGGCCACCCGCTGGCCACCCCGGAGCAGCTCGAGCGCGCCGCGAGCATCGCCGCCGCGCACGAGTTCATCAAGGACCTGCCGCAGGGCTACGACACGCCCCTCGGGGAGGCCGGCGTCGGCCTTTCCGGCGGCCAGCGCCAGCGGCTGGCCATCGCGCGCGCCGTGCTGCTCGAGCCCCCGATCCTGCTGATGGACGACCCCACCGCCGCCATCGACCCGGCCACGGAGCACGAGATCCTCGAGGCCATGGACCGGGCCATCGCCGGCCGCACCACCTTCATCGTCGCGCACCGGATCAGCACGCTCCAGCGCGCCGACCTGATCATCGTGCTCGAGCACGGCCGCGTCGTGCAGCTGGGCCGGCACGACGAGCTCGTGCGCGTCAAGGGCCCCTACCGCCGCACGGCCAAGCTCCAGTCGGCCGCGGTGCCGCCGCTCGCCCCGTCCTGACATGGCCAAGTACCTGCCCACCGCCGCCGAGACCTTCACGCCCGCCCGCCCCGGCGCGGATGGCGCGGCCGCGGAGAAGCGCGCGTTCGACCTCCGGCTCTTCCTGCGCCTGTTCCGCTTCACCGCGCCGTACGCCGGGCGCCGCAACCTGGCCCTGGCGCTGGCGGCGATCCGCTCGGTGCAGATGCCGGTGCTGGCCTGGATGATCGGCGCCATCATCAAGGGGCCCATCGCCCGCCACGACGCCGCCGGCATCGTCGCGGGCTCCCTCGGCTTCCTCGCGTTCGCCGCCCTCACGCAGTTCACCCTCGTCTACCGGCAGCGCCTCGCCCTGCAGCTCGGCGAGGACGTGGTGCACGACCTCCGGGTGCGCCTCTACGAGCACCTGCAGCGGATGCCCCTGGCGTACTTCCAGCGCCACCAGCTCGGCCGGCTGTTCAGCCGCTGCACGGCCGACGTCGACGCCGTGCGGCGCGGGATCCAGGACGTCTTTTTCGTCACCATCGTCAACGCCGGCCAGATGCTCGTCGCCGCCGGGCTCATGGCGTACTACGACCTGGTCCTCTTCGGCGTGATCCTGGTCCTGGCGCCCCTCGTCTTCTGGCTCAACCTGCGTTTCCGGGGCCGGCTGCGCGAGCAGTCGCGGCAGGTGCAGGTCACGCTCAGCCGGGTGTTCAGCAACCTCGCCGAGTCGATCAACGGCATCCGCGTCACGCAGGGCTTCGTCCGGCACGACGCCAACGCCGGCTTCTTCCGCAACCTCGCCGAGGAGCACATGCAGAGCAACCTCGGCGTCGCCCGGACGACCGCGATCTACCTGCCGCTGCTCGAGCTCAACACCCAGCTGTTCATGGCCGTCCTGCTGCTGGTCGGCGGCTGGCGCGTGCTTGACCCGGCCATCGCGCTGCCGGCCGGCGACCTGATCTCCTTCTTCTTCCTCGCCAACCTGGTCTTCTCGCCGCTGCAGTCCCTGGGCAACCAGTTCAACACCGCGCTCTCGGCCATCGTCGGCGCCGAGCGCGTCTTCCAGCTGCTCGACACCACGCCCGAGTGGGAGGACGCCCCCGGGGCCCGCGCGCTGCCCGATCCCCGCCCGGCGGCCACCGGGGCCCGCGTCGAGCTGCGGGGCGTCACGTTCGGCTACGACCGCGCCCGTCCCGTGCTGCACGACGTCAGCCTCGTCGCCGAGCCCGGGCAGACGATCGCCCTCGTCGGCCACACGGGCTCGGGCAAGAGCACGCTCACGAACCTCATCGGCAAGTTCTACCTGCCCGACGGCGGCGCGATCCGGATCGACGGCCTTGACCTGCGGGAGGTCACCGGCGCCTCGCTCCACGCCCAGATGGCCTTCGTGCTGCAGGGCAGCTTCCTCTTCACGGGCACCGTCCTCGACAACATCCGCTACGGCCGCCTCGACGCCACCGACGCGGAGGTGATCGCGGTCTGCGAGCAGCTCGGCTGCCGCGACGTGTTCGCGGCGCTGCCCGCGGGCTTCGCCACCGCCGTCGGCGAGCGCGGCGCCAGCCTTTCCCTCGGCCAGCGCCAGCTTGTCTGCTTCGCCCGCGCCCTGCTCGCCCGGCCCCGGATCCTGGTGCTCGACGAGGCCACCAGCGCGATCGACGCCATGACCGAGGCCCGCCTGCAGAAGGCGCTGGCGACCCTGCTGGACGGCCGCACCAGCTTCGTCGTCGCCCACCGGCTCAGCACCGTCACCCGCGCCGACCAGATCCTCGTCCTCGACCATGGCGCCATCGTCGAGCGCGGCGCCCACGCCGAGCTCCTAGCCCGCGGCGGCGTCTACGCCGAGCTGTACCGGCAGTTCGCCGGCGCCGACGCGGGGGACGCCGGCTGACCCCCCAGCCCACGGCGTGGCGGAGGCGGGGCTGAACTCACGGGAAACCGGTGCTCCGCTTGCCGCCAAGCGAGATCGGCGCCGGGTCCGGTTCCGGCAGGGGCAACCCTGCGCAACGGGTGCCAGTCCGCGCGCTTTCGGCGCCCCCCGCCCCCCGCTTAGCCTGCGCGCATGACCCCGCTCCGCCTGGCCGCCGCCCTGCTGCTCGCCGTCCCCGTCCTCGCCTTATCCGCCGCCGACTACGCGGTGGCGCCCGACGCGCCCGCCTACGTCACCCACGGCCCGATCCTCGGGCGGCTCACCGCCACCAGCGTCGGGGTCTGGATGCGGACTTCCGCGCCGGCGAAGATCCGCGTGCGCTACGGCACCGATCCGGCGCGGCTGGACCAGCTGTCCGCCCTGGGCGCCACGGAGCGCGCGCACGACAACACGGGCTGGGTCGAGCTGACCGGCCTGCAGCCCGACACCCTCTACCACTACCGCATCCAGGCGCCCCACAGTCCGCGGCCCGACGAGGAGTCGGGGGGCACGTTCCGGACGCTGCCCGATGCCGAGACCTACCGCGACGCCCGGCACAACCCCCGCGGCCTGTTCAATTTCCGGTTCGAGATCGGCGCGTGCAGCAACCAGCTCCGGGGCACGGCGACGACGATGCCGGCCTTCCGCCAGCTGCTCGACCGGCATGCCGGCCAGATCGCGTTCGGCATCCAGAACGGCGACTGGATCTACGAGGAGAGGCGCGAGTATCCCGCCGCCGCCTGGCTCGAGGCCCAGGGGCTCGCGCCCGCCGACGCACCCGAGGTCGTGCAGGTCGCCCCGGCCATCGCCGGGGTCTGGGAGAACTACAAGCTCTACCTCGAGCGCTCCGCCAACCTGCGCGAGTGGCACCGGCACACGCCGTCGTATTTCCTCTTCGACGACCACGAGCTGCTGGGCGACGTCACCGGCACGGGCAACATCGGCTTCCGCAACCGGCGCGCCGTGTTCCGCGACATCGGCATTCGGGGCTGGGCCGACTACCTCGGCTGGAGCAATCCGCGCTGGCACGACGACGAGATCGTGTTCGGCCACGGCCGGCTGGAGGCGGGCAGCGACATCCTCCACGACCCGTCCGGACGCCTGGCCGGGCTCGACCCGGCCCGCGCGGACAACCTGATGGTGCTGTGGAACGACCCGAACGCGGGCATCAACGAGGACAAGTACGACGACGTCGGCGGCGACCCCAACGCCGGGGTCTACGCCATCCGCGAGGTGCTCGACGCCCACCGGCTCCGCCTCGCGCCCGCCGCCCGGGCCACGGGTGAGGTGGCGTACTCCATCGGCCGGCCCCACTACACCAGCTTCCGCGTGTCGAACTGCGAGTTCTTCCTCGTCGACACGCGCAGCTACCGGCAACTGCACGACAGCAAGCAGCCGTTCGCCCCCGGCGTCGAGTTCCTCGGCGCGCGGCAGAAGGCCTGGCTCAAGGAGCGCATGCGGCGCAGCGACGCCGACTTCCTCTTCGTCGTCTCGTCGGTCTCGGTCTCGCTCCCGCACCTGGAGCCGCGGGCGAAGACGGCCGAGCAGGCGAACGAGAACGACTCCTGGTCCGCCGCCGGCGCCGAGCGCCGGGAACTGCTCGATTTCTGGCAGTCGCTCGGCAAGCCGGTCCTGCTGCTCACCGGCGACCTGCACAACGCGTACGCGATCCGCCTCGGCGACCGGCTGTGGGAGTTCCTCTCGGCCCCGATGAACTCCAACTCCACCTTCAGCAGCGACGCTGGCGACCCGCCGCCCAGCGGGCCCTTCCGCTGGCTGGACCAGGACCTCGACATCCGGTGGTCGACCTACGTGCCCAGCGACGCGGCCGCCCCGCGGTACAACCCCGTGTACACCGTGGTGCAGGTGAACAACGTGTTTCCCAGCCCCGGACCCGAGGCGGGCCGGCGGCACCTCGCCTTCCCGCGGCCGCAGGTCGTCGTCCAGTTCTACCGCGCCACCACGGGCGAGCTGCTGTACGCCGAGAGCGTCGCGGCGGCCGACCCCGCGCCGGCGAAGCGGTAGCGGCGGGCCGCCGACGGGCCGTCCCGTGCAACGGTGTGCCCGCCCCGGCGTTCGCCCTGGCGCCCGCGGCCGGCGTGAATCCACGCGCGCCGGCCTGGTCGCCGCGGTTCGAGGTTGCCGCGGCCGGAGCGCACCCTCCTTTTCCTGCTTCCGCCCATGGCCCGCGCCTTCCCGCCGCCGTCCCCCGATCCCGCCGCCCCCCGCACCGCGGCGGCCCGCCGGCTTCTCGCCGCGCTGGCGGTGCTGGGCGCGGCGACCGCCGGCGCCGGGCTGCCGGAGCCGGTCACCCACGTGTACAAGCGGGTCGACGCCCTGGAGATCAAGGCGGACGTCTACGCCCCGGCCACCGGGCCGCGGCCGCGGCCCGTGGTGGTGTACCTGCACGGCGGGTCGCTCGTCGGCGGCGGACGCCAGAAACTGGACCGCCGGGAGGACCTGGCGGAGCGATTCCTGGCGGCGGGCTACGCCGTGGTCTCGGTCGACTACCGGCTCGCCCCGGAGACCCGGCTGCCCGGGCTGGTGGCGGACGTCGAAGACGCCTTCCGCTGGGTGCGGGAGCGCGGACCGGAGCTCTTCGCCGCCGATCCCGGGCGCGTCGCCGCCTGGGGCAGCTCCGCCGGCGGCTACCTCGCTTTCCTCACCGGGTTCCGGGTGACCCCGCGGCCCCGGGTCCTGCTCGTCGAGTTCGGGTACGCCGACATCGTCGGCCGGTGGCAGACCGAGCCCAGCCGGCATGCCGACCATCACCGGCACCCGGCGACCACCCGCGAGGAGGCCTGGCGCGTGGTCGCCGGGCCGCCGATCGCCAATTCCCGGGACCGTGCCGGCGACATCAGCGTGTTCAACGGCTACGTGCGCCGCCACGGCGAGTGGCCCCGCGCCATCACGGGCTGGGACCCCGTCACCGAGGCGGAGAAATTCCTGCCGTACCTGCCGGTCCGGCAGGTCACCGCCGACTACCCGCCGACCTTCATCCTGCACGGGCGGGAGGACACCGACATCCCCTACGCCGTCGCCGAGCAGATGGCGGCCGAGCTGGCGCGCCACGGGGTCGAGCACCGGCTCGTCGGCATCCCGGGCGGCGAGCACGGCTACGCGGGCGCCGATCCCGCCGTGGTCGCGGCCGGCCTGCGCGAGGGCGAGGCGTTCGTCCGGCGCCAGCTCGACCGCAACCGCTAGGCCGCGTCGGCCCCGCCGCTCCCCCGCCTTCTGCATGTCCACTCCGACCCTCACCTCCCTTGATGGCATCATCATGGTGCCCGCGACGCCGTTCACGGCGGACAACCGCGTCGACCCCGCCTCGCTCCGGCGCTACGTGCGCGCGGCGCTCCAGCACGGCGCCGCCGGCTTCCTCGCGCCGGCGAACGCCGGCGAGGTCGAGTCGCTCGCCCCGGACGAGCGCGAGCTCGTGGTGACCACGATGCTCGACGAGATCGGCGGCCGCGTCCCGCTGATCGGCGGCGCGACCGACCCGGACCCCGCCGCCCGGCTGCGGCTGGCGCGGCGCTACCTGGAGCTCGGCTGCCAGGGCGTGCTGGTCTACGTCCCCTACGACAACGAATCCGACTACGCGGCCGCGATCCACGCCGTGGGCGCGCTCAATCCCGGCTGCCTCATGGTGCAGGACCTCGACCGCGGCAGCACGGCGCTGCCGGTGTCGCTGCTCGTCCGCCTGCACCGGGAGATCCCCTGCTTCACGTGGGCCAAGGTGGAGACCGGCGACCGCTGCCGGAAGATCTCGGCCATCCGCGACGCCGCCGGGCCCGGCCTGCGGATCGGCACGGCGGGGCCCGACCTGCTCGAGCTGCTCGACCGCGGGGCCGACGCGTACATGCCCACCCTCTACCCCGGGATCTACGCGCGCGTCTGGCAGCTGCACCGCGCCGGACAGCGCGCGGCCGCGGCCGACCTGTACCGGCGGCTGGTGCCCTGCCTGTCGTTCGCCGCCACGCACCAGCGCATCCAGAAGCACCTCAACAAGGCGGTGCTGCAGGCCGAGGGCATTTTCACCACCACCCGCCACCGCGCCGCCAACGCCGAGCCCGACGAGGTCGAGCGCCGGCTGATCGGCGAGCTCTGCCGCTATGCGCAGGGCCTGGCCGCGGGCCTCGGCTGACGGCCGCTACTTCCGCCAGGCGAGCGTCACCTCGTCGTCGAAGCGGCGCCCGGCGGTCGAGAGGATCGCGCCCTGGGCGAGCAGCGCCTGCTGGAGCGCGCGGATGCCGACGCCCCGCGTGCGGCCGTCGCCGCGCGCCGCCAGGGCGGCGGCGACGCCGGCGGCGTGGCCGGTGCCCCAGCAGGTGGCCGCGCCGCGCAGCGACGCGTGCGACTCGTGGTCGCACGAGAGGCAGCGCCCGGCCACGAGCAGGTTCGCGACGCCCAGCGGCACCAGGGCGCGGTACGGCACATCGTGGTTCCCCTCGAGGAAATGGATCTCGAAGCGCTCACCCGGCATGTGTTTGTCGATCGAGCGGGCGTTGAGCGACACGACGTCGGGCTGGCGCGTGTTCTCGACCAGGTCGTCGATCGTGATGCGGTACTCGCCCCGCACGCGCCGCGCGACCCGCACGCCCAGCGGGTTCTGGGCGACGATGAACGCGTCCTGCATGCCGTCGATCGTCCGCTTGAGGTACTCGAGGTGCCGGTACGCCTTGCGCCGGCCCTCGACCTCGGCCGTGGTCAGCTGCCCGACGTCGGTCGGGTCGATCACGACGTTGCCCTGCACCCGGCTGACGCTGCGGCGGATGAGGAGCTTGAGCGTGGGCTGGGTGCCGACGTGGGCGTGGCCGCGGAGCTCGCGGCCGATGCGGCCGAACTTCTTCACCGACGCCGGCACGGTCTGCTCGTTCGCCAGGTTGATGGCCACCCCCAGCTTCAGGCCCGTGCAGTCGTCGTCTTCCGGCACGGTCTTCCCGCCGTCGGAGAGCCGGTGGCGGTTGGCGCGGGCCCAGCGCAGGACGCGGGGGGCGTCGATGTTGCAGACGGTCAGATCCACCGAGACCTCCCAGTTCTTCGGGTCCGCGGGCTCGAGCCGCTCCCATTCCGCGCCGGCCCCGGCGGCGACGTCGCCGTCGGCGCTGCAATCGACGAAGGTCCGGGCCAGGATCACCTGCCGGCCCGACTTGCCCTGCACCACCAGGCCGCGAATCGTGCCCTGCTCCACCAGCACGTCGCCCGCCCAGCAGTGGAGGTAGAGCTGGACGCCGGCCTCCATGACCATCTCGAGCGCCACGATCTTCGTCGCCTCGGGGAAGATCTGCGTGCGCTTGGTCTTCCGGTTGATGATGGCGTGGCCCTCGCGCTCCATGCGCTCGAGGAACTCCCAGCCCGGCCCGCCGATGATCTGGTTGCACTCCGAGTCGCCGGTCCAGCCGGGGCCGGTGTTGTAGGTGGCGGTGTTGGCCCCGCCCACGAAGCCGTTGCGCTCGACCAGGACGGTGCGCGCGCCGGCCCGGGCGGCGCCGATCGCGGCGACGAAGCCGGCGGTGCCGGCGCCGACGACGGCCACGTCGACATCGGCCAGCACGGGCAGGCTGGCGCCAGGGACGAACACGGTGCGGGGCGGGGTAACGGTGGACATGCCGCCACCCTGCCGCACCCGCCGCCGGACCAAAATCCCGGGATTATGCCCGGCGTTGCACGCGGGGCGCCGCCCGCCCCTGCGGGCGGACGGAGGGGCCGTCGATCCAGCCGCCCTCGACGATCGTGGTCATCGCGTGCCGCGGCACGCCCGACTCGCCGCGGTGGATCTGTGCGATGATGAGGTCGACCACCGCGCGGCCGATCAGGCGGCCGTGGTGGTCGATGCCGGCGAATTCCCCCTGCGCGGCCGTGCAGTCGAGGTGGACGAAGCCGAAGTCCTCCGGACACCGCAGCCCCGCGGCGCGGGCCCAGTCGACCACGGCGTCGGCGCTGCTGATCACCGCGTCCGGCCGGTGCCGCCGGTACCAGGCGAGGAAATCCTCGCGCGTGTACTGCGGCACCAGGCAGGGGTGGATCCGCCGCGCCGGGGGCACGTCCTCGAGGTGCAGCAGGAAGCCCGCGACGTAGTGGCGGTCGGTGACCTCGTCGTTCCGCTGCTCTAGGTACAGCCCGAGTCGGCGGTAGCCGAGCGCCGCCAGCCGGCGGCAGGCGAGCTGGATGCCGTGGTAGTTGGAGTAGCAAACCCGGTGCAGCGCCGGGTCCAGCAGGCCGTGGCCGGTGGTGGCCGCGGAGAAGGCGGGCCAGTCGAGGTTGACCCGGCGGGCGGCGAAGCCGGGCGTGACGTAGACGCCATGGATGCCGCGAGTGCGAAGGATCTGCGACAGCCGCCGGCCGTCGGGCGAGAAGTCGCGCGTGGAGAAATACGCGAGCTGGTAGCCGCGCTCGGCGGCGCGCTGCCGGGCGCCGTCGTGGATGCCCTCCCACGCGCTGCCCGGGCGATACCAGCGCGGCGCGTCGGCCGCCTCGGTCACCACCGCGATCACGCCCTGGTAGGTGATGTCGCGGCCGGCGCGGATCCGCTCCATGAGGTTCGACAGCAGCGGATTCGGCCGGTAGCCCAGCTGCTGCGCCGCCTCGCGCACGCGCCGGGCCGTGGCTTCCGAGATGCGGGGGTCGTTCCGCAGCACGCGCGACACGGTGGAGCGGGACACGCCCGCCCGCCGGGCGATCAGCTCGTAGGAGGTCGTCCGTTCCGGCGGCCCGGCATCCGCGGGGTTGGGAGAGGGTATCGTCATGGTCGCGCGACGCGGCGGCGCCAATGGATTTCACGGCGCCCGCCGCCGTCAAACGTTATCCGCGCGCCGCTGGGCACCGCGATGCGCAGCGGCGGCCGTCAGGAGGCCCCCGGCAGCTTGCCGACGAGGTCGGCGAGCGCGTAGGGGCTGCCGACATTGCCCGGGAACACGACATAGGCGAGGCCGGGCCACTTGCTTTCCGGGCCCGTCCGCCAGACCGGCACGCCCGGCAGGGCCTGCCCGAGCACCAGGGCCCGGCGGACGCCGAGCGAGGCGGTGGCGACGTCGCTCGAAGTGATGCCGCCCTTGGCCACCAGCCAGCGCGGCCGCACGGCCAGCGCGCGGACGATCTCGACCAGGCCGGAGGAGACCGCCTTGCCGATCGCGAGGCTGTCCGCGGCGTCGGCGCCGGTCACGAGCCGGCGGCTGGTGAAGAGCGCAACGTCGGTCCGGGCGCGCAGGTGTTCCTCGACGGCCGCGACGCAGCGGGCCAGTTCGGCCGCGCGCGAGGAGGCCGCCAGCAGGCGGTTGACGGACACCTCGACCCGGGCGAAGCCAGGCCGCGCCGCGAAGAGCGCCTCGAGCTGCGCCGACGTCCGGCCCACGTAGGATCCCGCCACGAGCAGCCCGCCGACGGCGGCGTCGGGGCCGGCCAGATCCCCGCCGCCCAGCAGCGGCCGCCGGGCGAGGCCGGCGTAGGCCGCGACGAAGTCCGCCGCGGTGCGGAAGAGATAACGCCGGCCGGCGAGGGCCGGCGCCGCGAGTGCGTGCGTCAGCACGGCCAGGTCGCCGCGGCCGGCGGCGTTGACGAAGGCCACGCCCCCGCGCGGCAGCGCGGCCAGCCGGGCGGCCACGGGGTCGGCCCCGCCGCGCCGCAGCTCGTCCAGCGGCACGCCGACCACCTCCGCCGCCGGCACCCGGCCGGCGGTCTTCTCCGCCACCCAGTCGCGGAGGTTCGAGGACCGGTAGCCGAAGCTCGCGTCCCGGGCGAACTCCGTCTCGCCCGCGGGCGTGAGCGTGTCGCCGTCGGCCACGTAGTGCACGTCGCCGACCGTGCAGCGCCCGCCATCGAAGAAGGCCGGGACGAGGATGGTGCCGTCGAACCCCCCGCCGAGCGCCGCCATCAGGGCGTCGGTCTCCGCGGGATAGTGGCCGCGCAGGGTCGAGTCGCCGCGGCTGATGACGGTGAAGGCCCGACCGGTGCGCCGGCCGGCCTCGGCCAGGCCGGCGCCGATCTCGCGGTTGATGGCGCAGGCGCGCTCGGGGGGGAAGGCGCGCGTATTGGTCAGGAGGTAAAAGCAGGGGGACGGGTCCTGCAGCTCGGCCGCGAGCGCCGGGACGTCCCAGGCGGTAAGCACGGGGACGCCGTGCACGGTCTGGGTGCCGGTCGGGTCGTCATCGAGCACGACGAGCTTGGCGGCCGCGCGCCGGGGCGCCAGGACCGGCTCCGGCGGCAGGCCGGCGAGCAGGACGGTGCGGGAAACGGAAGGCATCGGGGAGGAAGGCCGATCTGGCGGGAAACTTGCGTTCCCGTCAATGCGGGTGCCATCATGTGACGCGATTTTCCGCGTCCATGCCCCTCACCGACAACCTCTGGTACCTCGGCGCCCAGTTCATGGCCGGCATCCAGGCCCGCGACGCCCGCTCGGCGCGGCGGCGGCTCGACCTCATCCTCCGGCTGATCGCGCGCGAAAGCCGCGGCCGCTTCTCCTACTACAAGCTGCGCACGCTGCAGGTGCTGACCAACGCCAACCGCGCCGCGTTCAACGCCGGCGCGTCCACCGACGCCCTGGCGCGGCACAGCCTGCACATCGTCGAAGGCATCGACCGGGTCGCCACGCCCGCGGCGCTGGTGCGACTGGCCCGCCGCGCGGTCGCCGCGACGATCGCGCTGGTCCCCGGCGGCAACGCCTACCAGGACCGGATCGTGCAGGAGGCGATCACGTACACCCGCGACCACCTCGCCGACGCGCTGACCCGCGACCAGCTGGCGGCGCGGCTGCAGTGCAGCCCCGCGCACTTCAGCCGGACCTTCGCGCGCACGACGGGCTACCCCTTCAAGCACTTCCTCATCCAATGCCGGATGGAGAAGGCAAAGGAGCTGCTGGAGAATTCCCGGCTCCAGGTCGCGGAGATCGCCGGCGCGGTCGGCTACCAGGACCAGTTCCAGTTTTCCCGGCTGTTCCGCCGGCGGGTGGGCGTGAGCCCCCGGCAGTTCCGCACCTCGCGGCACCAGCCGGGACCCGCCGCCGGCGCCATGTAAGAGCACGAAAGGCCATGTTCCGGGGGCGGGCGCAACTGGTAGAATGGCGCGCATGTCCGACCCCGCTCCGGAAAAGCTCTTCTCCCCCGCGCTGCAGCCGGCCGTCCGCGAGCGCTTCCTCCACGCCGACGGCGATCCCTTCACCGGGCCGCGCGCCTACCTCGAGAACGCCGGCGGCGGCCTCACCCTGAAGGCGGTCTTTGCCGCGGACCAGCGCGTGGGCGCGCTGCCCGACAACGCCGGACGCGACAACCCGGCGTCGCGCGAGGTCGGGCGCGCGATCCAGGCCGGGCGGGCCGACGTCGCCACGTTCCTCGGCGCGCCGGCGGGCACCATCCTCTCGGAGCAGAGCACCACCGCGTGCGCCTTCCGGCTGCTGGAGGCGGCGGCGCTCGGCCGCCGCGGCGGGAACCTGGTCTGCAGCCAGCTCGACCACGCGTCCTTCTACGACGCCGCCGGCATCCTCGCCGCCCGCCACGGGCTGGAGCGGCGGGTGGCGCCCCTGAACCGGGCGACCGGCGCGCTCGACCCCGACGCGGTCGCCGCGCTGGTGGATGCGGACACGGCCGCGGTGACGGTCATCCACGCCTCGAACATCACGGGCGGCCGCACCGACCTGGCCGCGGTGGCGGCCCGCGTCCGCGCGCGGGCGCCGCAGGCCATGATCATCGCCGACGGCGCCCAGCACGCGCAGCACGGGCTGGTGGACGCCGCCGGCTGCGGGGTGGACGCCTATGTGTTCTCCGCCTACAAGATCTTCTCCAAGCCCGGCTTCGCCTTCGCGTGCCTGAGCGAGCGGCTCGCGGCGCGGCCCCACGCGCAGCTGGCGGGCAAGGCGGCCGCGGACTGGGACCTCGGCACGCGGGATCCCGGCGGCTTCGCCGCGTTCTCCGCGGTGGTCGACTACCTCTGCTGGCTCGGCGCCCAGACCGCCGCGCCCGCCCCCGCGGACCGCCGGGGCCTCGTCGCCGCCGCGATGCACGCGATCGAGGCGCACGAGGCCGCCCTGAGCCGCCGGCTGCTGCACGGGGCGGACGGCCTGCCCGGCCTGCTGGCGCACGCCCGGGTGACGCTGCACGGCCAGCGCGACCACCGGGCGGGCCGCGAGGCGGTCTTCGCCTTCAGCGTGGCGGGCGCGCCCACGGGGCGCCTGGTGCAGGAGTTCGGCCGGCGGGGAGTGATCCTCCACGACCGCGTGAGCGACGCCTACTCCGGCCACACCCTCGCCGCCCTGGGCGTCCGCGAGGTCGTGCGCGTCTCGCTCGCCCACTACAACACGCCCGCGGAGGTCGACGCGTTCCTCCGCGCGCTGCGCGACCTCCTGGCCCCGGCCTGAACCCAACCTCCCCCCGACATGACCTGGCGCATCGGCATCGACACGGGCGGCACCTTCACCGACCTGGTCGGCATCAACTCCGCGGACGGCCGCCTCCTCTTCCACAAGGTGCACAGCACCCCGCACGATCCCGGCGAGGCGCTGTGCACGGGGGTCCGGCAGCTCTGCGCGCGGGAGGGCGTCGCGCCGGCCGCGATCGCGCTGCTCATCCACGGCTCGACCGTCGCGACCAACGCCGTGCTCGAACGCAAGGGCGCCCGCACCGCCTTCATCACCACGGCCGGCTTCCGCGACGTGCTCGTGATCCAGCGCCAGAACCGGCCGCGGCTGTACGACATCCGCGGCCGCCGGCCCGCGCCGGTCGTGCCGCGCGAGCTCATCTGCGAGGTGGGCGAACGCATCCTGGGCGACGGCACCGTCGAGACGCCGCTGGCGGCGCCGGAGCTCGCGGCCGTGATCGAGCGCCTGCGGGCGGCCCGCGTCGAGTCGGTGGCGGTCGGCTTCCTCAACAGCTACGTCAACCCGGCGCACGAGCTCGCCGCCCGCGACCAGCTGGCCCGCGGCCTGCCCGGCGTGAAGGTCTGCCTCTCCCACGAGGTCATCCGCAGCCAGGGCGAGTACGAGCGCTTCAGCACCTGCGCCCTCAACAGCTACGTGCAGCCCAAGATGCAGGGCTACCTCGACCGCCTGTGCGGGCAGCTGCGCGCCGCCGGGCTGCCCGACGCGCCCTTCATCATGAAGTCGAACGGCGGCATGACCACCGCCGCGGTCGCCGGCGAGCGCAGCGTCGAGACGCTGCTCTCCGGGCCCGCGGGCGGCGTGGTCGCCGGCCTGCGGCTCGCGGCCGACACCGGCCGCGCCAACCTGATCACCGCCGACGTCGGCGGCACGAGCTTCGACGTCTCGGTCATCCACGGCGGCCGCCCCGCCTACGCCAGCCGTTCCGAGATCAACGGCCTCGCGCTGAACGTGCCGATGGTGGACATCCACACCGTGGGCGCCGGCGGGGGCAGCATCGGCTGGATCGACGCCGGCGGTGCGCTCCGGGCCGGCCCGCAGTCGGCGGGCGCGGTGCCCGGCCCGGTCTGCTACGGGCGCGGCGGCACGGAGCCGACCGTGACGGACGCCAACCTGGTGCTCGGGCGCCTCGCCGCGCGGTCGAACCTGGCCGGCGGGATGGACCTCGACCTCGCCGCCGCGCGGGAGGCGGTCCGCGTCCGCCTGGCGGACAGGCTCAACCTCGGCGTGGAGGAGGCGGCGGAGGGCATCATCCGCGTCGTCAACGCGCGCATGACCGCCGCGATCCGCAAGCTCACCGTCGAGCGCGGGCACGACCCGGCGCAGTTCTCGCTCTGCATCTTCGGCGGGGCCGGGCCGCTGCACGGCGCCGAGCTCGCCGAGGAGACCGGCATGGCCGAGGTCATCGTCCCGGTGCTGCCCGGCGTGTTCTCGGCCTTCGGCCTGCTGCTGTCCGAGATGCGCGAGGAGCAGATGCAGACCTGGCTGAAGCCGCTGGCCGGCACCGACGCGGCCGAGCTGGCCGCCCGGTTCGACGCGCTGGCGCGCGAGGCCGCGGTCCGTCTGGGGGCGGGCGCGGACGGCGCGCGCCGCCACCGGGTGGACCGCCGCCTGCAGCTGCGCTTCCAGGGGCAGAGCCACACCCTGGCCGTCGACGTGCCGGCGGGCCCGATCGGGCTCGCGGCGGTCGCCGCCCAGTTCCACGCGGCCCACCGGCGGCTCTACGGCTACACCTTCGAGGCCGACCCCATCGAGATCGTGACGGTCTGGGCGGTCGTCACGCTCGACACCCCGCCCACGCCGACGCCGCCCTACGTGCCGGCGGCCCGGCCGTCGCGCATCGGCGAGCGTCCCGTGTACCTGGAGGGCCGCATGGTCCCGACGCCCGTCCACGACCGCTTCGCCCTCGTGCCCGGGACCGTGATCGCCGGGCCCGCCATCATCGAGCAGCCCGACACCACCACGCTGGTGCTGCCTCACCAGCACGCCGCGGTCGACCCGCAGGGCAACCTGGTGCTGCGCAGCCGTCCGAGGACATGAACCGCATCTCCCCGCGAACCATGAGCGAACCGACCGTCAGTCCCATCCGCCTCGAGATCATGCGCAACCGCTGGCGCGGCATCGCCGAGGAAGTCTGCGCCGCGATGATCCGCGCCAGCTATTCCCCGAACATCCGCGACCGCTTCGACTGCTCGACCGCGCTGGCGCTGCCGAGCGGCGAGATCATCGCCCAGGCCGAGATCGGCACGCCGCTGCACCTCGGCAACATGCCCGGGGTGATCAACTCCGTGCTCGCCCGGATCCCCCTGCGGGACTTCGCGGAGGGCGACGCCGTCATCACCAACCTGCCCTACCCGGAGGGTCCCGGGCACCTGCCCGACGTCTCGATGGTCTCGGCCGTCTTCCACGAGGGCCGGCCCGTGCTGCTGGTCGTGACGACCTCGCACCACGTCGACATGGGCGGCTACGCGCCGGGCAGCATGCCGTTCGGCGTGACCGAGATCTACCAGGAGGGCCTGCAGATCCCGCCGGTGAAGCTGTTCGCGCGCGGCGTGATGGACCAGGGCCTGTACGACCTGATCCAGCAGAACGTGCGCACGCAGCGCGAGCTCCGCGGCGACCTGATGGCCCAGTGGGCCGCCGCATGCACCGCCACCGCGCGCGTGCACGAGCTCTACCGGACGGCGACGCCCGCCGAGATCGCGCGGGACCTCCACGCCATCCTCGACCACGCGGAGGCCAGCATGCGCGCCGGGCTGCGCCGGCTGCGGCCGGGCACGTACGAGTTCGAGGATTTCCTGGACGACGACGGCGCCGGCGGCGACCCCGTGCGCATCCGGGTCAAGCTCACGGTCGCGGACGGCCGCCTCGAGGCCGACTTCGCCGGCACCTCGCCCCAGGTCGCCGGGCCGCTCAACGCCCGCATCACCGCGGCGCGCGCGTGCGTCTACTACGCGGTCAAGGCGGTGGTCGACCCCGACCTCCCCAGCTGCGCGGGCGCGCAGCGGCCCATCACGGTCCGGGCCGAGGAGGGCACCCTGCTGCAGGCCCGCTTCCCCGCCGCCATCGGCAACGCGAACATCCTCACCGACCAGCGGGTGGTCGACGTGCTTTTCGGCGCGCTCTACCAGTGCGCCCCGGACCGCGTGTGCGCCGCCTGCAGCAGCGAGATGAACCTGACGAACATCGGCGGCGTGAACCCGGCGACCGGGGACTACTTCAACTTCGTGGAGACCTACGGCGGCGGCATCGGGGCCTGCCACGACCTCGACGGCGAGGACGGCATCCAGAACCACCTCACCAACACGCAGAACACCCCCGTGGAGGTCGTGGAGCGCAACTATCCGCTGCGGGTCACCCGCTACGGCCTCGTGCCCGACAGCGGCGGGGCCGGCCGGCACCGCGGCGGCTGCGGCCTGGTGCGCGAGTTCCTGTTCCTCGGCGAGCGCGCGATCATGACCTTGAGCTCGGACCGGCGGCGGTTCACGCCGTGGGGCCTGGACGGCGGCGGGCCGGCCCGCGGCGCGCACACCTACCTGACCGGGGCCGACGGCCGCGAGCGCGAGCTGCCCACCAAGACCGTGGTCACGCTGGCCCGCGGCGACCGGATCCGGATCGAGACCCCCGGGGGCGGCGGCTGGGGCCCGGCGGCGGAACGGCCGGCCGCCGCGGTCGCCTCCGACTTGCGCAACGGCTACATCTCCCCCGCCTTCGCCGCCGCCCACTACGGCGCCGCCCGGTAGCCGCCCCCTTCCCTCCCTCCTCCATGAAAGACCACTATGACGCGATCATCGCCGGGGTCGGCGGCATGGGCAGCAGCGCCCTCTTCCACTTCGCCCGGGTGGGGCTGAAGGTCTGCGGACTCGAACAGTTCCAGCCCGGACACAACCGCGGCAGCACGCACGGCGACTCGCGCATCGTGCGCAAGGCTTACTTCCTGGACCCCTCCTATGTCCCGCTGATGCACCGCAGCTACGAGCTCATGGCGGAGCTCGAGGCGCGGCGGAAGCAGCGACTGTTCCACCGCGTCGGCCTGATCAGCGCCGGGGTGATCGACAGCCCGTTCCACCGCGGGATGGAGCGATGTTTCGCGACGCACCCGCTGCCGCACGAGCGCTGGAACGTCGACGAGGCGCGCCGCCGCTACCCGCACATGCTCCTGCCGGAGGACTCGGTGGTGTATTTCGATCCCACCGGGGGCTACGGCAACCCCGAGGCGTTCGTCCAGGCCCACGTGGCGAGCGCCCTCGAGGAGGGCGCGACGCTGCTGACCGGGGAGCGCATGCTTTCCTGGCGGGCGGACGCGGCCGGAGTCGAGGTGACGACGGACGCCCGGACGCTGCGCGCGGACCGGCTCGTGCTGACCACGGGAGCCTGGATCATCCCCGAACTCGTGAAGCTGGGCGTGAAGATGACGCTCAAGCGGAAAGTGCAGGTCTGGTACGAGGTCACGGACATCCGCCCGTTCCGGCCCGAGGTCTGCCCGGTGTTCATCCTCAAGAACCGGGGCGGAGATTTCTACGGTTTCCCCACCCTCGACGGGCGCACCGTCAAGACCGCCGAGACCAGCGGTGGCACGGAGCTGGCGTCGGCCGACGAGCAGCACGGGCGGCTGCTCGAGTCGGACCACGCGAACTTGACACGCTTCATGCGCAACACGTTCGGCGGCCTCGCTGGCCGGCCGGTCGCGCACCAGGAGTGCCTGCAGACCTTCACCGAGAACCAGAACTTCATCATCGACGTGCATCCCGCGCACCCGCGGGTGGTGCTCTGCTCGCCCTGCTCCGGGCATGGCTTCAAGTTCACCCCCGTCATGGGCGAGCTCCTGCGCCAGCTCGCGACCGGCATCACCCCCGCCCTGGACATCAGCCTTTTCCGCCTGAACCGATTCCTGCCCACTGCATCATGAAAATCCTCGTCCTGAATCCCTTCGCCGGCGTCACCCGTGAGGCCGAGCACTGCCGCCGGGTCGCCCGGCCCGGCACCGAGTTGGTCTTCGAAAACATCGGGGACGTCTACCCGCTGAATTACGTCACCTACATCTACTACCGCCACCACTGCGCCCACGCCGTGGTCGAGCGCGTGCTGCGGGCCCAGGACCAGGGTTTCGACGCCGTGTTCATCTGCTGCTGCTACGACCCCGGACTCGGGGAGGCGCGCGAGGTGGCCGACATCGTCGTGACCGGCGCGTTCGAATCCGGCGCCCACTACGTGAACCACATCGCCCAGCGCTATTCGGTGATCGCGACCGAGCCCAAGACGGTGCACTGCTACCGCGAGCTGGCCCAGCTCTACGGCACGGACTCGAAGCTGGCGTCGGTCCGGCACATCAACCTCTCCGCCCGCGAGTCCTACGCCGAGCGCACCGACCCCTCGATCCTCGTCCAGCGCACGCTCGACGTCGCGCGGCGGTGCATCGAGGACGACGGCGCCGAGGCGATCCTGATGGGCTGCACGCTGCAGAGCTGCCCGCTCACGGTCGCCGGCAAGGGCGACCTGCAGGGCGTGCCGATCATCGACCCGGTGCTCGTCGGCTTCAAGATGACGGAGTTCCTGGTCGAGGCGAAGCAGGCCGGCCTGCCCGTGATCAGCCGCTACGGCACCTGGCAGAAGCCGCCGCCGGAGGAGGTCGCGCAGCTCCGGCCGCCGCGGCGCTGACCTTCCGCCCCCGCATGAGCCTGCGCGCCAGCATCGACCGCGAGCTGCAGAGCCCCGCGTTTGTGCAGCACCCGTATGCGCTGTATGCGCGCCTCCGCGCGGAGGCTCCCGTCTGCTGGTCGGAGGGCTGGCACTGCTGGCTGCTGAGCCGCTACGAGGACGTCGTCGGGACGCTGAACGACTCCGCCCGGTTCTCGAGCGGCGGCCGGCTGACGGCGGTGTTCGAGGCCGAGCTGCCGGCGGCGTTCCAGCAGCGCATCCGCCCGCTCATCACCCACTACCACACGGGTCTGATCAACGTCGACGGCGCCGACCACTCGCGCCTGCGGCGGCTGGTGCAGCAGGGCTTCACGCCCTCGGCGATCGGGCGCCTGCAGGAGCGGGTCCGCGCGGTGGTCCGGCGGCTCCTCGCCGGGCTCGCGGGGCGCCCATCGGCCGATTTCGTCCGCGAGTTCGCCTATCCCCTGCCGATCACGGTCATCACCGAGCTGATGGGCATCCCCGAGGGGGAGCGCGACGCCTTCAAGGAATGGTCGGGCGCGACGGTCCGCTTCATGGCCACCCCGCGGCCGTCGCCGGAGGTGCTGGTCCACGCCAACGACAACCTCGTGCGGATGCGCGAGCGCTTCCGGCAGCTCGCGGCCGAGCGGCAGGCGCAGCCGCGCGACGACCTCATCAGCGCGCTGGTGCAGGCCCGCGACGCCGGGGACCGGCTGAACGACGAGGAGATGATCTCGACGCTCACCACGATCCTGATCGGGGGGCACGAGACGACCACCAACCTGCTGGGCTCCTCCGTCCTGCGCCTGCACCAACACCCGGACCAGGGCGAGCAGCTCCGTTCGAACCCGGCCCTCGCGCGCAACGCCGTCGAGGAGCTGCTGCGGTTCGACGCCCCGTTCCAGCGGAACCGCCGGGTGGTGATGGCCGACTGCGAGCTGCACGGGCAGCAGCTCCGCCGCGGCGACATCGTCCTGCAGTTCCTCGGCTCGGCCAACCGCGATCCCGCCGCCAACCCGGACCCCGACCGGCTCAACCTCTCCCGCCAGCCGGTCAAGCACGTGGCCTTCGGCCACGGCGCGCACTTCTGCCTCGGCGCCGCCCTCGCCCGCCTCGAGGCGCAGGTCGCCCTGGTCGAGCTGCTCACCGGCCCGCTGCGGGTCGAGGTGCTCGACGGGCCGCCGGCGTGGAAGGACGGGCTGCTCCGCGGGCTGGACCGCCTCGAGGTCCGCGTCGTCCCGGCCTGATCCGCCCCGCGGGCGCGCTCACTCCGCGGCGGGGATCCGCCGCCGGATCGCCCGCCAGCGCTCGGTGATGCCGGCGAGGCGCCCGTGGCGCGGCACGAGGCCCGGCCGGTCGGGGTCGGCCTGGGCGAGGTCGAAGAACTCGTAGACATCGAAGCCCGCGAACCGGCCGTCGCGCGCGACGGCCTCGAGGTCGTCGAGGTATTCGGGCAGCCCCGCGGCGCGTCCGACGTAGCGGTTCAGCACCACCGGCAGTCCGCGGGCCGCGGCGACTGCGAGCATTTCGCCCACGACCGGGTCCGCGAGCATGCCGGTGAGGCGGCTGCGCCGGGTGGCCTGGGCGCCGAGGGGATCCTCGGCCGCCTCGAACCAGCTGGTACGGAGGTAAAGCGAGTCCACCACCCCCTCCTCAATCCAGCGACGCCATTGGAACTCGATGTTGGCCGGCACGCCGTTCTGCTGGCCGAACACCGGGTCTGGCCGGAAGGCCTCGGCGTGGAGGTGGACCTGCAGCTTCCGGCCGCGGGCCCGCACCCGCGCGGAGGCCTCGCGCACGAATCCGGTGTAGAAATCGCCGCGCACGGTCGCCAATTTCGCCGCATCCACGGGGCCGTCGCCGAACCGCTCCCGGTACGCCGCCAGCACCGGCGGGTTCCAGCCGAAGGCCTCCGGCTCGTCCGTCAAGCAGCCGTGGGCGGAGATCCGCAGGTCGACGCCGTCGACCCCCGCATCGAGCATCGCCTGCACCCAGCCGAGCCAGAGCGCCCGCACTTCGGGATAGGCCTCGCACGGAGCCGCGGCCAGATGCTCGTTCCTGCCCGGGGCGAAGCCGATGAATCCGCCGGCCGGTCCGTGTCCGAGCAGCGCCTGGTCGGCGAACTCGTCCTCGCCGGCGAACGGCTGCCACGGGTCGCGGGCGAGGCCGCGCCAGGGTTCGTCGAGCGCGACCGGCAGGTGTCCGAAGCCGAGGTCGAACTCCAGCCCGTAGGTCCGGAAATCACGCGGCTGAATCCAGGCTGCTGCGTGGGTCGCCCGCACGCAGTCCATGATCCGGCCGTCCCGCCCGCGGAGCTCGACCAGGCCGGCAGGCGTGTTGCGAAAATCGCCGGCCCCGTCGGTGAACGTGGTCGTGAGCACGACGAAGGGCGCGTCCAGGGCCAGTCCGGCGAGGGTCACGACCCGGACCGGTTCGCCCGCGCGCGTCAGGACGTTGCCGTGGTAGTCGCGGACCGTGCGCGCGGCCGGCTCCACGGTGACGGTGCCGGCCGGGACGCCAGGCTGGAGCTGGTACCGGTAATTGTCCGGGCTGGTCCAGATCCGCACGTGTTCCGGCCGGAGGCGGGTGGCGGCGGCGTCCGCCTTGATCAGCCGGATCGCGGCCACGGGGCCCGCGTCCCGCGCCGGCTCCGGCCGCCGCTGGAGCCGCATCGCCGGGTGCCGCTCCAGGAACGGGATCACCTGCTGCAGGGTGCCGCCGACGCGGGCGAGCCGGGACTTCGAGCCCGCCTCGGGCGAGCCGAGCGGATAGCTCCCGGACAGGCCGCCGTTGTAGGGTTTCAGCACCCCGTAGATCTCGAGGCCGTGCCGCTTCGCGGCCGGGACCGCCGCGCGCAGCGGCTCGCCGAGGGCGGCGAGCGAAGCGGGGCCGTAGGTCGCCCAGTGGGCCGAAAAAATGCTGCCGCACCGCGGATCGGCCGGGTCCACCTCGCCGTAGTAGAGCCAGTGCACCCGCCGCGCCCCGGTGGCGGCGATCGCCGCCATCATGGCGTCGAGTCGGCCGGCGTCGCAGGGGCCCTTGCAGACGTCGTCGGGGAAATCGACCGTGACGGAGAGCTCCATGGCGGCAGCGGTCAGGCTCCGGTCACCCGCAGCTTCACGGCGCGGCTGCCCTCGCCGCCGGTCCGGGGCCGGAGCCCGTACCGCCGGCGCGGGAGGCCGGCACTCGCCGGGTCGAGCACCCAGTCGTCGCCCGTGTCCGCCACGTAGACCGCGCCCGCGCCGTCGGTGGAGACCGCATGCGGGTAGGTGAACAGGCCGGGCTCGACCCAGACGTCGCGTACGACGCCGGAGCGATCGAGCCGGAGCAGCGCGTGGTCGACGCCGCACGAGCCGTAGAGCCAGCCGTCGGCCGCCGCGTGCAGCCCGTCGACCCCGTGCAGTCCGGGCCAGACGGCGTGGAGCCGGCCGGACGCATCGAAGATCTGGATGCGGTCGTTCTCCCGATCGGACACATAGAGGAGGCCGGTGGCGTCGCGGGTGACGACGTGCGGGGTATGGAATTCGCCGGGGGCGACGCCGCGCTCGCCCCAGGAGCGGAGGAACTCACCGCGGGCGCTGAAGCAGGCGACGCGAGAGTTGCCGTAGCCGTCGGTCACCAAGAAGTCGCCCGACGGCAGCACGCAGACGTGCGTCGGCTGGTTGAACCGCCGGCCGTCGCAGCCCGGCTCGCCCTCGACCCCGAGGGTGAGCACCAGCGCGCCTGCGGGATCGAAGCGCAGCACGAGGTGGCGGCTGACATCGGTCACCCACACGTGGTCCCAGGGGTCGACGTGCAGGCCGTGGAGCCAGTACCGGGCCGGCATGGCCCGGGGCGCGGGGCCGGTGAGGTCGTAGGCGACGGAGCGGCGCAGGACGCCGGCGCCGACCTCGCGGAGCAGCGTGCCGTCGGGCCGCAGGCAGAGCAGTGGACGGTCGCCGCGGTGGGCGACGTACACCAGGCCGCGCGAGTCCACGCCGATCCCCACCACCCGATCGAGGGCGAGGTCCGGCGGCAAGCGCGGCCAGTCGGGCACCGCCGCGAGGCGCGCGGCCGAGGCCGGACGGAAGGACGGGGCGCGGACCGGGTTCATCCGGCGGTCGCCTCGGCGCGCGCGAGGTCGGATTCCAGGAAGCGCCGGCGCGCGAGCAGGAAGCCGGCGCCGGCGAGGGCGAAGAACCCGCCCAGCCCCGCGAAGACGAGCTCGAGCCCGAAGCCGCGCTTGAGGAGGCCCCCGACGAAGATCCCAACACCCCCGGACAGGCAGGCGCAAGCGATCAGGATGCCGACCGCGGTCGAGCGGTAGGCCGGCGGCACGACCTCGCACAGCACGGGCATCTCGTTGACGCTGCCGAGCGCGCGGAGCAGGGAGAACAGCGCACAGCAGACCGTCACGGTCAGCAGACCGGGATCGAGCAGAAAGCAGAGCAGAAACGGCGCCGCCGCGAAATACCCGGCCGCGAACACCACCAGCCGGCTGCGGTGGTCCCGACGCACCGCCCGATCGGATATCCAGGCGCCGGCGGCGATGCCCACCATGCTCGAAAGCTGGAGCATCGCGACTCCGGCAAAGCCCGCCTCCGCCATCTTGATGCCGAATTTTTCGACCAGGTAGAGTGACAGCCAGTTGAAGAAGATCCAAACAGCGACGCCGGCGCACACGGTCCCGGCCAGCAGGGTAAGGTAGGTAGGGGTGTGGACCAAGTAAGCGATTGCGTCGCGCACACGGAAGGGCGGCGGCGCCGCGGTGGTGGCCGCGGCCGGGGCGGACGGCAGCAGGGGTCCGCCGGCCAGAGCGAGCGCGATCCCGGCGAAGCCGAGGAAGAGGAATCCGCTCCGCCACCCGAAATGGTCGGCGGCGTAGCTGACACCGACCCCGCCGATAATGACGCCGACGCTCTGGCAGAGCAGCAGCACGCCCATCGCCCGGCCGCGGGTTTCGAGGCCGTGGTTGGCCGCCATGATCGCCGCCGCCGAGGGCAGGAATAGGCTCTCCGAGACCCCGAGGGCGACCCGCAGCAGGGCCAGCGCCACCAGCCCGTGGGCCAAGCCGGTGAGCGCCGTGACCGCGCTCCAAGCCGCGAGGCTGACGATGACGATCAGCCGCCGCGAATAGCGGTCGGCGAGCATGCCCGCCACGGGGCCGCAGAGGGCGTAGCTCCAGAGGAAAAGGGAGCCCAGCAGGCCGAGCGTGACATCGGAAAGCCCGAGCTCGCCCCGCAGCGCCGGGAAAACCACGGGCAGCGCCGAGCGGTCGGCGTAGTTCAGGACCATACCGGCCGCCAGGAAGGCGTCGGTGCGCCAGCGGGACACGGTTGGGGCGGCGCCGGGGGCGCTCATCGGGGCACCTCGCGTCCGCGCACGAAGGTGCGCAAGACGTTCAGGTCGTCGTCGAGGACCACCAGGTTGGCGCGCTTGCCCGGCTCGATCGAGCCGATCTGGTCGCCCAGACCGAGCAGGCGCGCCGGGTTGAGCGCCGCCATGCGGAAGAGCTCCGGCAAGGTGCAGCCGGAGAACGCGCGGAAGTTGCGGGCGGCGCCGGGCATGGTCAGGCGCGACCCCGCCAGGTTGCCCTCGCCGTCGATGGAAACGTCCCGCCGCCGGCCGGACGGCTCGGGCGGATCGTCGGGGCGCCGGTAGCCCGCGTCGGTGATGATCAGGATGCGCTCGGGGCCCTTGGCCTTGTACAGGAGCTTCGCCATCAGCGGATGGACGTGCAGGCCCTGCTCGTCGGGAATGATCTCGGCCGAGACCTCGTCGTGCACGAGCGCGGCCTCGTCGAGGCCCGGGCAGCGGGTACCCTTGAAAGCCGCCGCGCGCGGATTGCCGGTAGCGTTGCTCCAGTGGGTGATGACCTTGAGTCCCGCGCCGATGGCGGCGGCGAGCTCCTCGGGCGTGGCCTCGGTGTGGCCGGCGGCGACCACGACCCCGCGGGACGCCGCGGAGCGGATGAACTCCACCGCGCCGGGCAGCTCCGGCGCGCAGGCCCACCAGGTGATCAGGCCCGGAAACTCCTCGAGCAGCGCGCGGTATTCCGCGGGGTCGGGATGCTTGATGACCCCGCGCGAGGTCTGGGCGCCGTATTTCCGGTTCATGTAGGGGCCCTCGAGGTGGACGCCGCCGTCGAGCAGCTCCCGGCCCCACTCGCCCAGCGCGGCCCGGTACGCGCGGAGCTGGGCGGCAATCCCGTCCGGCACCATGTCGGGATAGCCCAGCGTGGCCGCGGCGGTGGTGGTGCCCTGCCGGAGCAGGCTGAGCGCCACCCTCTCCGGGTCGTCGAAATAGCGCGTGGCGCCGTCGCCGTGGCAGTGCACGTCGACGAATCCCGGGGCCAACAGGAGTCCGCCCGCATCGACGACCACGCCCCCGGACGGACGAGCGGGGCCGGCGGAAACGTCGCGAATGACGCCGGCCTCGATGCGGATGACGGCGTCGGTTAGCACCCGGTCGGGCAGGACGGCGCGGCAGTGATGGAGGATGAGGGTGTGGCTCATGAAAGGTCGCCGCGACGGCCGTCAATGCCGGCGGCGAAAACTCTGCTGCTGGCTGATGGTCGCGGCCAGGTAGCGGTCGGTCTCGTCGCGGGCAAACCGCGACGGCGCGAAGGCCGTGAGATCGATCGGGAGAGGCTCTCCCGCCACCATCCGGGCGAGGAAGAGGCCTGAGGCCGGGCTGTAGCTGAATCCGCCCGAGTGGAAGCAGATGCCGACGAACAGGCCGTCGATGCCCGGGACGGGGCCGACGATCGGCTCGCCGTCGACCGAGAACGACAGCAGGCCGACGTGGGTGCTCTCCCAGCGCAGGCGTTCGATGCCCGGAACGAAGCGGCGGAACCGCTCGACCGTGGCCTGGAGCAGGCCGGCCGGGGCGGCCAGTTCCCCGAGGCGGAAGCCGAACCCGGGCACCTTGAAGTCGTCGCGCTCCGGAGTCTCCACCCCGAGGAGCAGACGTCCCCCGGCGGCGGGGCGCACGTAGCCGCCGAACGGGTCCGCGTTGACCGGCGGGATCACCAGCGGCCGCTCCAGCGGCGCCGACACGTAGCGCTGGTGCACGAAGGTCTTGGCGGGCAGGCGGACGCCTGCCGTGGCGAGCAGCGGCAGGATCCACGCGTAGTTCGCGGCGACCACCGCCTCGGCCGCGAGCGGACCGTCCGCCAGCCGGACCCCGGTCACGCGGCCGCCCGCGGTGACCAGGGCCTCGACGCAAGCGGACTCGCGAATCTCGACGCCAAGCTCCCGCACCCGCCGTGTCAGCGCCGCCAGGAACTCGGCCGGCTCGCTGTAGCCCCCGAGCGGGTCGTGCAACCCGAGGAAGTCGGGATCCGGGTTCAGCGCCGGCCAGCGGCGCCGGATCTCGGCGGCGTCCATGATCTGGTAGGGCGCCTCGAGCCGGTCGTAGAGCGGGAGGAGTTTCTCCCGCGCCGGCCACAGCGCCGGGTTGAACAGATTCAGGCAGCCGTGCTCGTTGTGGAAGGTGTAGCCCGGGAGCTCGCGCGAGAGTTCGCGGAAGATCCGGAGCGAGTGGCGCCGCGCGCGGACGCCGGTTTCGGTCCAGAGCAGGCCCGAGCTGATCCCGGCCGCCCGGCTGCTCGAGCCGTCGCCCACCCCGCCCTTGTCGAGGACGATCACCCGCCCGTAACGCATGCGGGCCAAGTGCCAGGCGGTGCAGAGTCCGGTCACCCCGGCGCCGATGATGAGGGCCGTTTTCATGTCATTCGCAAAACTGGATCGAATAGAGATCGGCATCCTTCATGGCAACCCGGAGGCGCACGGGCCGGCCCGCCAGTGCCGCCACATCGGTGCGCGCACCCCAGGAGACGGTGCGGCTGATCTCATCGCCCACGATCTCGTCGCAATCGGCGAAGGTGAAGCCCGGCAGCGGCCGGCCCTCCCCGTCGGCCAGCTCGACGCGGAGGTCCCCGATCGCCGAGGTCGAGTAATTGACGACGAGGCGACGGCCGGTGAAGACCAGCGGCTTCGTGAGGAGCATCCCGCCCGTGAAAGGGGCGTTGACCGAGGCAAAACCGTCCGTCCGCAGCGTGTAGCGGCGCATGTGGTAGTCAGTCATCGTGTGGTGGGTCGTGATGTAGATCGACATCTCCCCGGGGCCGGTCGGCACGACGCCCAGGCCCGGCAGCGTGCTGCGGGCCGCCCAGGCGCCGCGCTCCAGGCCGGGGCGGATGAAAGATTCCATGAACGTGCGGTCGTAAGTGTGGCCTCCCCTCGAGGTCAGCAGCACCGCATCGGAAATGCCGACCCGCTGCGTGTAGTGGGTGCGCAGGGCATTGTGCTCGGAACGCGAGAGCACGGCGCGCTCGGGCTGGAAGCGGAACGGCAGCGCGATCAGCAGGTGCGGCGCGCGGAAGTAGGGATGCGTGGCGTTGGTGTAGATGTGCTCCGGCGGCGTGTCGCCCATGTCCATCAACTTGGGCTTGGACCAGGTCACGAAGTCCTTCGACACCGCCCGGGCGACGGCGCGGAACGGCGTGCCGCCGGGGCGGATGAAGGCCACGTAGACGCCCTCGGCCGGCGACCACTGGGCGACGTTCAGCGTGTCGAGCGCGTAGCCGTGGAAGATCGGTTCGGTCGAGAACAGGCGCCAGTGGATGCCGTCGCCTGAGACGAGGCGGAAGAGGCCGTGCTTCCGCGTGCCGCCGACCGCCTTGTAGCGCTCCTCCGGAGGCACGCCGGGACGGGTGTCGATGAACGGGGCAAAGTTGTGCGACACCCGCCGCTCGTTCTGCGGCGGCAGGATCAGGTTGTTGGCCCGGGAGCCCCGGTATTCGTACAGATTGAGGATCGGCTTGACCCAGTGGATGCCGTCCCGGCTCTCGGCATAGCAGGTGACCTCGGCGCCTTCGTCATACTCGCCGTGGGCGTCGGTGTTTCCGCCGCGGTAATAGAGGCGGTAGAGGTCGCCGTCCTTCAGCACCGTGTGCGCGCCGGAGAACGGCACCTCCCACGGGAGGTCGAAGCGCAGCACGACCTCGCGCGGCTGGGGCTGGCCGAGCCGCAGCTCGGCGCCATCCAAGGTCTCGATGAGATAGCGGTCGACGAAGAGCTCGAGCCGGCCGCCGATCTGGCGGGGCGCCTCGGCCGCGGCCGCCGGGCGGGGGGCCGCCAGCGCGGCCGCAGCGAGCAGGAGGAGGATGCGGGAGGTCATGGTGAATCGGGGGTCAGGGTTGGAACTGCAAGGAGTAGAGGTCGCTGTCCTTCAGCACGAACCGGAGCCGGACCGTCTGGCCGGCGAGACGGGAGACGTCGGCGCTCCCCTTCCACGACACCGAGCGGGCGATCTCGTCGCCGATGATCTCGTCGCAGTCGGCAAGCCCGAAGCCCGGCAGCGGCCGGCCGTCGGCCCCGAGGATTTCGACCCGGATGCCGCCCACCGAGGAGGTCGAATAGTTCAGGACGAGCTTCCCGCCCGCGAAGCGCAGCGGGTGAGTCAGCATCTCGCCGCCCGCGAACGGGGCGTTCACCGACGCGAAGCCGTCGAGGCGGAGCGAGTAGCGTCGCATATGATAGCTGGGGAGCATGTAGTGGGCCTGGAGGTAGAGGGACATCTCGGTCGGTCCGGTCTGCACGACGCCGGCGGCGGGACCGTTGCCGCGCGAAGTCCAGGACTCGCGCTCGAGGCCCGGACGGATGAAAGATTCCATGAACGTGCGGTCGTACCGGTTGCCGCCGCGCGAGGTCATCAGAACCACGTCCGACACCCCGACGCGCATCCACGGCAGGTTGAAGTTCCAGGCGTCCATCTCCGCCTTGGTCAGGGCGGCCCGGCCGGTCTTGGCCGGTTTCTGGTGGTCCGTCACGCTGCCGGCGAGGCCGTCGACGTAGCGGAACGGCAGTGCGACATACAGGTGCGGAGCCCGGAAGTAAGGCTGGGTGCCATTGGTGTAGATGTGCTCCGGCGGGCTGTCGCCGTAGTTCATGGGTTCAGGGGTACTCCAGGTCACAAAGTCAGGGGAGACCGCGCGGCTGACGGTGCGCAGCCCGCGGAACTTGGGCTGGTCCGGCGTGCCGCCCTCGGTCCAGGTGCGGATATACATGACGTACTGGTTCTCCGCCGGCGCCCACATCGCGACGTTGAGCGTATCGAGCGCGTAGCCGGCGAACAGGGGCGGCGCCGCCATCTCGCGCCAGCGGATGCCGTCGGCGGACAGCAGCCGGATCAGCCCGGCCTCATGGGTGCCGCCGATCGCCTTGTAGCGCTCGTCCGCCGGGACTCCCGGGCGCGCGTCGAGGAACGCCATGAAGTTGTGCGAGACCCGCCGCTTGTCGCCCGGGGGCAGGATGATGTTGTTCGCCCGGCTGCCGCGGAACTCGTGCAGGCCGAGGTCGGGCTTCGTCCAGTGGATACCGTCCCGGCTCTCGGCATAGCAGGTGAGTTCGGCCAGGCGGTCCTCGGCGCCATCGGCCCCGTAGCCGGAGCCGCGGTAATACATGCGGAAGACGTCGCCGTCCCGGAGGACGGTCGACGCGCCGGCGAAGCGGCCTTCCCAGGGGCGGTCGAACGGGAGGGACATCTCCTCCCGGCGCGGGGTGCCGGCCTTGAGGCGAACATTCTTCATCTCGGCGATGAGGTGGCGGTCGACCATGAGCTCGAGGCGGGAGCCGAGCTCGATCGGCGCAGGGGTCTGGGTGAAGGCCGGGCCGGCGGCGCCGAGCGCGAGCAAGGCGGCGAGGAGCAGCCCGAGTGAGCGGTGACGGGTGGGCATAAATGCAGGGAGTGGACTCGCGGGCAGGCCCGTGGTCAGGGGTTGTTGCGCCGCCGAGGACCTCGACTGCCGGGGCGGGCTCACGCGGTTCAGGGGCGGAATTGGAACGCAAACAGCTTGGCCGTCCGCAGCCGCACGGCAATCCGGACCGGCCGGCCCGCGTGGGCGCCGACGTCGCCTTCGCCGCGCCGCCAGGTCACGCGTCGGTCGGTGTGATTGCCGCCCAGGGTGTCGCAGTCGGCGAAGGTAAAGCCCTCGAGCGGCCGGCCGGACGCATCGCGCAGCTCGACCAGCAGCGTGCCGAGGGCCGACGCATTGTAGTTCAGGTAGAGGCCGGAGCCGGCAAACGTCAGCGGGGGGGTGACGAAGGAGCCGCCCTGCTCGCTGCCTTCCAGGGCGACGAACCCGTCGACCCGCTGGCGGACCAGCATCACGCCGCCGCGATGCCGCATTTCCGGGACGCCGGCATACTCTCCGTGACTCCAGTCGTTGCCGCCGTAGTATTGGAAGATCTCGTTCCCGCGCCGCAGCATGCCGATGTACATGTACAGCGAGCCGCGGTCGCGCGCGTCGGGCAGGCCCAGTTCGATGTAGGGAAAGCGCGAGGCGGCCCGGAACTTCCTGCCGTCGCGGCTGACCGCAAGCTGGATGTCGAGCAGGCCGTCGTTGCGGTACTTGCTGGCAGGCGGTTCGGGGAAGTGCCGATACGGACTGGGGAACATGAAATAGGCGTCCTCGGCCCAGGGGTACTTGACCACGGCCGACGTGTAGTGATCGGTGTCGGGCGGGTCGTCGGCGTCGACACCGTAGGCATCGGGAATCTCGGTGGTGGGCACGACGGTCTTCGAGCTGTAGACGGTCATTTCCGCGATGGTCCGGCCCGGCTGGGACTGGTCGTAGGGCCAGGGGCGCAGGAGATCGTCCGTCTCCACCACCCCCACCCGCCGCTGCATGCGGGCCCAGGTGCGCAGGTACGCCAGGTATTTGCCCGTGCGGTCGTCATAGAGCGCCATATTGACCGTGTCGGGATCGAACGGGAAAACGCGAGTCGGCTGCAGCGTCCAGTGCAGGCCGTCCGGAGACGTGTAGAGGTACATCCCGGAGCCGTTCGGCGCGTTGCCGACCTGCGGATCGCTGCCGGCGGCCACGACGGTTTTTGCGGACAACCGCGCCAGCAGCTTGTAGCGCTGGGCCGGCGGAGCCTTCGGATCGAGAAAGATGCCGCCGCCGTTCTCAATATTGCTGTCCATGATGATGTTGTTCGCCCGGGAGCCCTGCCAGTCGTAGAGGCCGAGGTTCGGCTTCACCCAGGTGATGCCGTCGGTCGATTCGGCATAGCACAGACGGAACGGCGCCAGCGGATGTCCGGACGCCGGGCAGGCCGTGTACCACATGCGGAAGCGGCCGCCATCCTCGATCACGGTGCCCGCGCCGGTGACGATGCCGTTGTCCCAGGGGTCGGTCCCGAGCAGGACGGGGCCGTGCTTGACCGGGGGGTTGAGGCGCCAGGTGACGCCCTGGGCCTGTTCCACGAAGCGATCGTCGAAGAAAAGCTGCCGGCGGGAACCCACGTCGAGGGTGGTGGCCGCCGGCGCCAGCGAGCCCGCCAGCAGCAGGGTCGCGAACAACGCCATCAGGTGTGACTTAATCATGGGATGGATCCTGAAGTGGCCCGGAAGCAGATCCGGGCGGGTGGCTTTGCCCTGTGTCCAGGTGATCCCGAGGCGGAGGCAACCCGCCTGGGATCGAATGAGGCAAGGACTACCGGTGGTCAACGGCGGTCCGAAGAACCGAACTCACCACTCATAGGAGAAGGTGAGACGGGCGTCGAGCGGGCGGGCCACGCCGACCGCGAAATTGGCCTCGGAACCGACGATGGCGTTCTTCTTGTCGCCCAGGTTGTCGATGTTCAGGTGGAGGCCCCATTTCGCGGCCTTGTAGCCGAACAAGGCGTTGTAGAGCGTGTAGCCCGGCTGCAGCGGGATGCCGGTGCCGATCTGGTCGCCGAACTCCGAGAGGCCGCCGCCGAAGCTGAAGCCCTTGAGCGAGCCCTTCTTGAACTCGTACTTGGCGAACAGCGTGCCCTTGTAGGTGACGACACGCGCGGGCTTGGCGCCGACGTTGTTGCGGGGATCGGCATCGTACAGGGTCGCGAAGACCAGCAGTTCGCCGTCGCCCACGTCGAGCACCGTGCCGATGTCTAGCTCGATGCCCTTGTTCGTCTCCTTGGCGGTCTGGGCGTTGCCGAACACGAGCAGGCCAGTGACCGGGTGGATGCCCTGGACCTGGGTGATCACCGGGTCGTTCATGACGTCGAAGTAGGCGACCGAGCCGAAGAGGCGGCCGTTGAAGAGGTTCAGCTTGGCGCCGACCTCCTGACTGCGGCCCACGATGTCGACGAGCGGCTTGCCGAACACGTCGAAACCGACCAGCGGGCGGTAAGACTCCGCATAACCGCCGTAGAACGAAAGGTTCTCCGTGTGCTTGTAGACCACCCCGTAGCGAGGCACGGTGTTGGAAACGCCGTTGGAGGTGGCGGAGGCGTCGATGTAGCGGACGCCCGCGGAAAGGATCAGCTTGTCGTTCAGGAGCGTGAGCGAATCCTGCACGTAACCGGTCCAGCCGCTGCCCTTGGCCTTCAGGTTGGGTCCGAGCAGGTAGCTCCAGGTCGTCGGCGCGGACGGCAGCGGACGCGCCGAGATCGGCTGGGCGATGATGATATCCGGCAGCGTCCCGGCGGAAAGCGTCTGGATGTTGAGGCTGGAACTCCAGGCGAAGCCGAAGCCGAAGCGGTTCTTCGTCGGGCCGACCTCGCGATTCCACACCACGTCGGCCTGGATGTCGCGGAGCTCATCCTTCAGCTTGAAATCGAGCAGGCGCTGGCCGACCGTGAGGAAGTTGGGGGCCTCGGCGGCCTTGAGTCCGGGCGTAGGCTGCGGGACGAAGTAATTGTAGTCGTTCTGGAAGGTGCCGACGAGCACGCGAGCCGACAGGTCCTGGGTGGGGGTATAGACGCCCTCGATGCGCGCGCGATAGGTCGAGGTGGCGACCTTCGACCACTCCGAGGTCGTCGTGAAGTCGTCCGGCAGGTTGGCCAGGTTGCGGGTCACCGGATCGACCAGGTAGCGGGTGAAGTCGCGGCGGACGACCGAGTAGTAGCCGGCATCAAACTTGAACACGAGGTCCTTGCTTACGGTCCAGTCGACGCTGGCGCTCGCGAGGCGGTTGTTCTCGTACTCGAGGGGACGGAAGCCGTCGTATTGCTGGAGGCCGCCCGTGACCCGGTAGCGGACGCTGCCGCTGGCGTTGATCGGGCCGCGCTGCGTGATGTCGAAGCCATAGCGGTTATCGAGGCCGACGACGACGTCGAGGTCGCCCTGCGGAGTCGCGGTCGGACGCTTGGTGACGTAGTTGACGGTGCCGCCGATGTTCGCGGCATTGCTGTACACCAGCGCCGTCGGGCCCTTCACGACCTCAATGCGCTCGATATCGTAAAGCGGCGTGTTGGCGTAGCTGGTGACATTCAGCCCGTCGCGGATGGGCGACTCGCGAAACCCGCGGATGCTGATGTCGTCGCGGTAGCTCACGCGCGAATTCACGCCGCTGCCCGCATAAAACAGCGCCTCGAGGAGGTTCCCCGCGCCCAGGTCCTTCAGGAAATTCTCGTTGATGATGCTGATGTTGACCGGGAGATTCATGATGTTCTCCGCCACGCGGCTGCCCGAGAAGGTCTGCTGAGAATTCCAGGCGGAGGACCTCTTCTCTGTCACGGTGAACGGATCGAACTTGATGGTACTCTCCGCCTCGGCCGGCTTCGACGCAGCGGTGCCTTGGGCGGAAAGGTGGGCGGCCAGCGGAAGACAAACAGCGAGAACGAGAGCCAGCGACTTGGTCCGGCAGCCCTCGGCGATGGGGAACGGTTTGGTGTTCTTCATGGATGGGAACAAACGTTGTTAGGTTAGGCGACGAGAGGGTCCCGCGAACGGGAATAAAGCGTGCAATTTTCGGTCACATGACATGCAGCGCGAACAATTGCATGCATTTGGATGTATTTTGCACACATAGAAAGTGTCAATCTCCATTTTCTTCCTAGGCCGCTGCGAATCGACTACGTCCGGGCGAATATCCGCCCATAAGGATCAATAACGATTATTCGCTAATTATTAAATAGGAATGAATTAAATCATTCCACCCAGAATGTATGCATAGTCTACCAAGCCTCGCCAAAGCGCACCGGCGGTCCGGTGCGTAGCTCAGGTCGAGGCGTAGAACAGCTCCGAATCCGCGGCGCGGAGGGACTCGAACCGTTTCTCGTTCCGTGCCATGGCGATCACGCTCCGATCGATAATGTCCTTCAAATGCTCGCGCATGGTCTGTCGGGCGGCTTCGGGCTGCCTAGCCTTGATGGCCTCGAAGATCTTCCGGTGGCACTCGAGCACCCACCGGCGGCGCTCCTGGTTGTCGGTATTCGCCAGCGCGGAATCGTTGTCCCGGTTGAGCCGGATGAAGTTGATGTTGACGATTTTGTTGAAGAGGTGGAGGCGCAGGACATCCGCCTTCAGCAGGCTGTTGCCCGCCGCATTCAGGATGGCGAGGTGGAAGCGGATGTCCTGCTTCGCCAGCTCCTGCACGAGCGGGTCGATCTCGGTCGCGGTTTCGAGTTTGCCCACCAGCACCTGCATGTTCTCGAACGCGTCCTGGATCTCGACGATATCCTCGAGGCTGTGGTTCGTCGCCGCCAGCTCGGCCGAGAAAGACTCGAGCGTGAGGCGCAGCTCGCACATTTCCTTGAATTCGCGAAAATTGATCTCCCGCACGCAGGCCCCCAGCCGCGGGCGGATGTCGACAATCCCCTCGGTCTGCAGCTGCCGCAGCGCCTCGCGCACCGGCGTCCGGCTGACCCCCGACTCCTTCGCCAGCGCAATCGTCTTCAGCCGATACCCCGGCGGGTAGGCTCCGCTGAGGATCTTGTGCCGGATAAACTCACACGCCTGATTGGTGTGCGCGTTCTCCACGGTACCGCTGCTAAGGGATTTTCTAGGCATGAACTATCTTGAATGCAGATATTTACCTACGCAGGAAACCTGTGCTTGGTTGAATGTCAATACCTCGGATTGCCCCGACTTTCCGTGGAAAGACCATGAATTACCGCTGTTTTTGCTTTCAAAATCCCAACTTTGACTTTTCTTGCATACAAAATAAGACAAGTAGCTCCGCCATGTCGCCGGAGGTTGTCGCCCAACCCATGATTTCCATGAAACCCCGTCCCAGTCGAATTCTGCGCAAGCTCCGAGCCGGCGAGGTGCCGATGGTGCTGAAGATAAACCTCTCGGATCCGCGGGTGATCGAGCTGGCGGGGCTGGCCCAGCCGGACGCGGTGTGGCTGTGCACGGAGCATGTGGCCAACGACTGGATCGGCATCGAGCAGCAGATCCGGGCCGCGCGGGTGCATGACATCGACAGCCTGGTGCGGGTGGCCCGGGGCAGCTACAGCGACTACATCCGACCGCTGGAGGCGGATGCCACCGGGATCATCGTCCCCCATGTGGAGACCGTCGAGCAGGCGCGCCAGATCGTCGAGTGGACCCGCTTTCACCCGCTGGGCAAGCGCGCCCTGGACGGCGGCAACATCGACGGCCAGTTCTGCCAGCTGCCCATGGACGAGTACCTCCGGCATGCCAACTCCGAGCGGATCGTGATGATCCAGATCGAGTCACCGGAGGGCCTGGAGAACGTCGAGGCCATCGCCGCCGTGCCCGGCTTCGACCTGCTCATGTTCGGCGCCGGCGACTTCAGCCACCGCATCGGCAAGCCCGGTGACGTCGGCGCCCCCGAGGTCGTCGCCGCCCGCCGCCGCATCGGCGCCGCCGCCCGCAAGCACGGCAAGTTCGCCATGAGCCCCGGGCCCATGGCTCCCCTGCCCGAGCTCGTCGCCGAGGGCTACAGCATGATCGGCTCCGGTTCCGACGTCTGGGGCCTCGGCGAATACTTCCGCCAGCGCATCGAGCATATGCGCGGCCAGATCGGCGCGCTGCCCCCCGCCTCCCGCGCCCCGGCCAAGTCCACCTACGCCTGAGCGCGATGTCCGGGAAGAACGTCCCGCCTGACGCCGCGCCGCTCCTGGCCCGTCTCCCGGCCGACGACCTTGCCGGGTGGCTCGCCGCCCCCGTTTGGCCGCCGCCCGCGCTGGCGGGCGTGCCGCCCCTGCCCTTCCGCCAGGCCTGGCTCCCGTCGGAGCAGCCGGAGCTGCGGCCCGGACGTGTCTGGCCGGCCACGACGCCGACGGCGTTGGTGGTGCTCGCGGAGCTGGAGGACCACGACCTCGTCACGGCGGCGCGCCGGCACAATGACCCGCTGTGGGACCTGGGGGACGTGTTCGAGATCTTCGTGCGGCACACCGCCCGGCCCGAGTACTGGGAATTCCACACGGCGCCGAACGGCGTGACGCTCGACCTGCGGTATCCGCGCCTCTACGCGGATCGTTCCGGCGGGGTCGAGCGCTACCTGCTGGAGTCGCCGCATTTCACGGCGCAGGTCGCCGCCGAGCCCGCGCGGAACCGGTGGCGGATCGCCGCCCGGATTCCCGTGGCCCCTTTGGTGCCGGCCGCGGGCGCGCAGGCCGAAGCCGAGTGGCAGCTCTCGTTCTGCCGCTACGACTGCGGGCCCGGGCGTGCGCCGGTGTTCTCCTCCACCTCCGCGCACCGCCTCCTCGATTTTCACGCCGCGCACGACTGGCCGCGCTTCCGCAGCCGGCCGTTCGCCTAGGGGGACGACGGCGGGTCCGGCCGGGGCGGCCGTGATGACACATAACAGGCGTGCAGCGCGGGGCGGATTCGTCTGCAATGACGCCCCCTTCCCGATCACCCGCTTCCTCCTATGAACAATCCCGTCAAAATTGTCGTGCTCGATGGCCAGACCCTGAATCCCGGCGACCTCTCCTGGTCCGGACTGGAGGCGCTGGGCCGGGTCGAGATCCATCCGCGCACGCCGGCCGCGGACCTCGAGGCGCGCAGCCGGGGCGCGGCGGTCCTGCTCTCGAACAAGACGCCGCTGACTGCCGACACGATCGCCCGCCTGCCCGATCTGAAGTACATCGGCGTGCTGGCCACCGGCTACAACGTGATCGACGTGGCCGCGGCCCGGGCCCGCGGCATCCCGGTCGCCAACGTGCCCACCTACGGCACCCGTTCCGTGGCCCAGCACGTCTTCGCCCTGCTCCTGGAGCTGACCCAGCACGTCGGCCACCACGCGCAGACTGTCCGCGAAGGCCGCTGGGCGAAAAGCACGGACTGGTGCTACTGGGACACGCCCCTCGTCGAGTTGGACGGCCTGACGCTCGGCATCGTCGGCTCGGGCCGGATCGGCAAGGCCGTGGCGCAGCTGGGCGAGGCTTTCGGGATGAAGGTGCAATACGCCACGCGCGCCGGCGGACGCGCCGAGCTGGAGCAGGTGCTGCGGACCAGCGACGTCGTGAGCCTGCACTGCCCGCTGACGCCCGACACGAAGGAGCTCATCAATGCGCGCACGCTCGCCCTGATGAAGCCCACGGCCTTCCTCATCAACACGAGCCGCGGCCCGCTGATCAACGAGGCCGACCTCGCCGCCGCGCTCAACGGGGGCCGGCTGGCCGCCGCCGCTCTCGACGTGCTGTCGGTCGAGCCGCCGGCGCCGGGCAACCCGCTCTTCGCCGCGCGCCACTGCGTGATCACGCCGCACAACGCCTGGGCCACCCGCGCCGCCCGCTCCCGCCTGCTCGCGACCGCCGTCGACAACGTCCGCGCCTTCCTGGCCGGCAAGCCGCAGAACGTCGTCAACTGAGCCCGGCGCCCGACCGCACGCGGACTTGCAGTCGGCGCCGCCCGACGTAGGCTGACGCCGCCATGCCGCCGCCGAAGCCCGCCTCCCCCTCCCCGCTGACCGGTCCGCTGCTCCTGCTGCTGGCCGCGTGTTTCGCCGCGACCGGCGCCGGCGCCGCCACGCTCGTGATCCGGGGCGGCCGTCTGTTCGACCCCGCCGCGGGGGTGCTGCGCCCGGTCGAGGCGGTCGTAATCGAGGGCGACCGTATCGCCGCGGTCGTGCCGGCGGGCCAGCCGTTTACCGTCCCCGCCGGGGCCGGAGAGCTCGACGCCCGCGGCCGCTACCTGCTGCCGGGGCTGATCGACGGGCATGTGCACCTCGTCCACATCCTGCGCAGCGTGCACGTGACGGCCGACGAAATCTTCCCGCTGTACGTCGCGCACGGCGTCACGACGGTGCGGGACACGGGCGACGAGGTGGTCGGCCAGCGGCTGCTGGCCCGGAGCGCCGAGGAGCATCCCGGCCGGTCGCCCCGCGTGTTCCTCGCCAGCAACCTCATCGACGGCAATCCCGCGTACCACCAGGGCGTCAGCTGGCCGGTGACGGACCCGGCGCTGGTCCCGGCGTACGTGGACGACATGGTCGCCTGGGGCGTGCAGACCTTCAAACTCTACGTCGGCACCGAGAGGCCCGTCGGCCAGGCGGTGATCCGCGAGGCCCACCGCCACGGCAAGTGGGTGACCGGGCACCTCGGCAAGTACCGGGTGCAGGACGCCGTCGCCGACGGCATCGACAGCATCGAGCACATCGACCCGGTGTTCGAGGGGCTGCTCCCGCCGGACTTTCCCCGGCTGCCGCCGCTGGCGGAGCGGCTCCGGATGCCGCGGGCCGATCTGGTCGCGCTCCGCACCCGGATCTTCACGCTGAAGAACCAGATCGACTTCGCCGCGCCGCCGACGCGCGCGCTGCTCGACCTGCTGGTGCGGCACGGCACGATGGTCGACCCCACCTTGGTGGTGTTCCGGAACTGGATGCTGCTCAGCGACCAGCCGGAGATCCAGCAGCACCCCGACGTGGCGCTCATCCCCGCGCGGCTGCGCCGCTTCTGGTTCGACTCCCTGTCCCGCGCGGGGGCCGACCCCGAGACCGCCGCCCTGCGGCGGGAGCATTTCACGCGGCTGCTGCAGCTGACCGGCGAGCTTTACCGGGCGGGCGTGCCGCTGATGGCGGGCACGGACGCGCCCGTGCAGTTCTGTCCCCCCGGGGCCGCGATGCACCAGGAGCTGGAGCTGCTGGTCGAAGCCGGGCTGCCGCCCGCCGCCGCGCTGACGGCCGCCACGCTGCACAACGCCCGCGCGCTCAACCAGGCGCCGAACCTGGGCAGCATCGAGCCCGGCAAGCTGGCCGACCTCGTGATCCTGGACGCCGACCCGCTGGCCGACATCCGCCACACCCGGCGGATCCACCGGGTCGTCCGCTCCGGAATCGTGAGCGCGCCCGCGGAGCTGCTGCGGCAAGTGCCCGCGGAGTGAGGCCGGGGGCTACTGGCGCCGGAGAAATTCCCTCTCGGCGTTGCCCCAGAAGATCGCCTCGACCTGCGCGCGGGTATAACCCGCGATCTCGGCGGCCTGCTTGACGGCCAGGAGGTTCTCGTAGACGGCGAGGATCGGCCGGCCGTCGCAGTGCGCGAACTGCTTGCGCTCGAGGTCGCCCGGACCGATCCCCACCCACGACCGTCCGAGCGCGAAATAGCCGCCCCGGAAGAAGGTGGGCGTGATGCCGTCGGAGCCCCAGAAGATGCGCCGGTGGTTCTCGCGCCGGAACAGGGTGATGAACGGACGGACGTCGCACACCGCCGAGAGGTCGTAGTAGAGGTTCGGCAGGTCGCGCAGCTTCTCGATCGACTCGCGGATGGGCCAGTACGTGAAGCTGCGGGCGCAATGCGCGAGGATCCACTTGATCCGCGGGTAGCGGCGGCGCGTGTACTCCTGGAGGTCGCGCAGGTTGTCGGGGTCGGCCGCCGCCCAGTAGCGCGAGAGGTGCATCGTCACCCAGAGCCCGAGGTCGTTGGCCAGCTCGAGCTGCGGCTCGGTGAAGAACTCATGGATCCGGCAGGTGTCCGGATTCCCGTTCCGCGAGAACAGCCGGTAGGGCTTCAGCCCGATGACCCCGCGGTGGCGCACGGCGGCGGCGATCGTCTCGATCCGGCAGGCGGGCGTGACGAGCAGGTTGACGCGCGAGCGCGGGTCCCGCTGGGTCTGCCGGCGCAGGAAGAGGTTGTGGCGGCCGACATGAATGCCCGTCACCGGCGTGCCGAGGTAGAGGAAATGCACCTCCCGGTGCGGATAAAGCCGCTGCGCCCAGCGGAGGTGGGCGGCGTGGTCGGCGTCGCACCAGACCTGGCGGCCGGGATGGCCGGCCGGCACGTGCGTATGCCAGAACAGGTGGGCGTGCGCGTCGAAGATCCGCCGCGGCACGAAGGCGTCGAGTTCTTCCTCCCAGATCTGGCGGTCGTGGGCGGTGTAGTCGAGGGAGGTTTTCATGGGGAGGTGGCGAAACGGGGGGAGTGTCCCGAGCAGCTAGACGCGAGCGGAGCGCGAAGGCGAGCCGACACCGCGGGCGCCGTCGCCGGGCGAGCGAACCTCGTCGCTCGACCCGGCCCACGCAACGGCTCCCGGCCCGCGGGTGGCCCCGGCGGGCGCCCGGCTCAAGTGGCGTATACCACCCGCTCGAGCGGCTCGCCGCGGGCCAGATGCGCTATGTTCTCCGCGATCTTGCCCCAGCGGTAGGCCATGGTCTCGTAGGTCGCCTTGTGCGGCGTCATGACGACGTTGTCCAGCTCCCAGAACGGCTGGGTGGCCGGCAGCTGCTTGGCCGTCGGTGACGTGTAGTACTTGTACCACACGTCCAGGCCGGCCCCCGCGATGCGGCGGGCCTTGAGCGCCTGGTAGAGGGCCGCTTCGTTGATGACGGGCGCGCGGCCGACGTTCACGACGAAGGCGGTCGGCTTCATCAGCTGGAGCTCGCGCTCCCCAAGGAAATCGGCGGTCTCCGGCGTGGCGGGAATCGCGATGATGAGGAAGTCCGTCTCGGGCAGATGCCGGGGGAATTCCGCCAGGCTGCCGAGGGCGTGGATCCCGAGTTCGGCCGCCGTCGCCTTGCCCGGCGTGCGGGTGAGCACCGTGACCCGCATGCCGAGGAAGCGGCCCCAGCGGACGAGTTCGCGGCCGATGTGGCCCAGGCCGAGGACGAGGAGGTTGCGGTCGCGCAGCTCCGACAGGTAGGGGCGCTCCTGGATCATCCAGTCGCCCCGCCGCAGGGCGGCGTCCTGCGGGAGCAGGCCCTTCTGCAGGGCGAGCACGTGCATGAACGCCTGCTCCGCGACGCCGCGCTCGTGGCCGTAGACGTTGCAGACCTGCACGCCGGGCGGCAGGGCGGCGCGGGCGATGCCGTCGAGGCCGGCCCCGGTGGAGTGCACCAGGCGGATCGGGCTGGCGCCGGCGGGGCGCCACTCCGCCTTGAAGACGGCGGAGATCACGGCGTCGGTCTCGGCGGCCAGCCGCGCGACCTCGGGGTCGGGCAGGCCGTTGAAGGTCTTGAACACGCAGGGAACCTGGAGCCTCGCCTTGAGATCGGCGACGAACAGCTCGTTGGTCAGGATACGGACGGGAGATAGGGACATGAAAGGGGGTGAAACCGGCAGGATAAAAAAAGGTGGGTGAAGGCGGGAGCGGGTCAGTCGAAGAGCGACTCGCCCGGGGCCAGGTGGCGGCGGCAGACCTCGCGGTCGAGCTCGACGCCGAGGCCGGGGGCGTCGGAGAGGACGACCTGGCCGTCGCGGAAGAGCGGGACGTCGCGGCGCACGAATTCGCCGATCCAGGGGGTCTCGATGAAGTGGTACTCGAGGCCCAGGAAGTTGCGGGTGGCGACGCCGACGTGCGCCGCCGCGATGGTGGCGAGCGCGCCGCCGTTGCCGTGGAAGGCGATCGGCAGGTGGTTGAGCTCGGCGTATTCCCCGATCCGGCGGAGCTCGTGCATGCCGCCGCAGAAGAGGATGTCGGGGTGCAGGATGTCGCAGGCCCCGCGCGCGATGAAGAGGCGGAACTGCTCGGCGATGAACATCTCGCCGATGCACACCGGAATGGAGGTGCGCTCGCGCACCTGGGCGCAGGAGTCGGGATTGACGATCGGGGTCGGGTCCTCGATCCAGAGCAGGTTGAGGTGGGCCAGCGCGTTCGACACCCGGATCGCGTCGGGCACGTTGTACTGCATGTGGCAGTCGACGCAGAGCTCGAAGTCGGGGCCGACCGCCTCGCGCACGGCGGTGAGGCGCTCGACGACGCGGTTGACCTGGCCGAGGTTGAGGGTGCGGTTCCACACGTCGCGGACGCACTCGGTGGCCATGAAGTCGATGTCGAACTTCATCTGGGTGAAGCCCGCCTCGGCGGCGCCGGCGGCCATCTTGCGCCACGCGTCGAGGTCGGTGGTGTCGTCGGGCGAGGAGCGGTCGAGGTACACCTTGGCGTGCTCGCGGAAGCGGCCGCCCAGCAGGTTGTAGGCGGGGGTCCGGAGCGCCTTGCCCACGAGGTCGACGAGGGCGATCTCGACGCCGCTGGCGGCCCAGACGACGGGGCCCCAGGGGGTGGCGGTCGGCGAGCAGAAGCTCACCGCCTGCACCTGGTCGAACATGACGCCACGCACGGCGTCGGCGGGATGCGGCGCCTGGGTGCCGTAGAGCATCTCCGAGACGACGGACTTGATCGAAAACGCATCGCGTCCCTTGAAGTAGCCCGCCATGTAGGCGATGGCCTGGTGGACGCCCATGAAGTTGTCCACTTCCCCGAGGCCGTAGATGCCGGCGTCGGTGTCGACGCGCACGATGACCTTGTTGATCTTAGTCTCCCCGCCACCCACTCCGTGGTTGCGCGGGCCCCATAGCCGCATGGCTCTGATGTTGGTTATTTTCACTGGTTGGATTGTTGGTGTTTCTTGGGGAGAGGGATCGGGACCGGCCGGGCCGGGCGCCGCGCGCCCGCCGGAAGCCGCCCGCGGCGGCTCCGCGGCCGGCCGGGCGGCCGCCGCCGGTTGTCCCGCGGTCGATAAGTCGGTCCATAGTCAAGCGGGGAGTATCAGCCGGCCGGGCCGACTTTCAACTGCCAACATGCGGGGCGGGCCTCAGTTGAGCCGGCGGAAGCCCACGAAGGCCTCGGGGCCGGTGAGGGCCTGGGCCAGGGGGCCGCGGGCGCGGGCGGCGTGGAGGTAGTGGAACACCTCGTCGCAGGCCGCGGCGTAGTCGTCGATCCCGGCGTCGGTGTGCGCGACCGAGGCGTAGAAGGCGGGGATGGCGAGGAAGTTCCGGGCCAGCATCTGCTGGGTGAAGATGGTCTTGGCGACGTTGGCGTCGGGGCCGGAGAACGCGAAGTGCGAGAGCGGGCCGGAGCTGTGCGCCGAGATCGGCTCGGCGTGGCGCCGCGCGGCCTCCTGCCAGGCGGCCATGACCCGCTCGCCCGCGCGCTTGAAGTGGATCCAGGGCCGCAGCCGCTCGTGCTCGGCGATGGTGGCGAGGGCGGCGGTCGGGCCGATGGCCTCGGTCCAGTACGTGCTGGAAACGAAGCAGGTGCCGGCGGCCTCCATGACGTCGCGCGTGCCGATGATGGCGCCCATCGGGTAGCCGTTGGAGATGGCCTTGGCAAAGACGGCCATGTCGGGCGCGACCTTGAGGTTCAGGTGGACGCCTCCCAGGTTGTAGCGCCAGCCGGAGGTGATCTCGTCGAAGATGAGGACGATGCCGTGCTGCGCGGTGAGCTCGCGGATGGTCTCGAGGAAGCCCGGCTGCGGCAGGTCGTAGCGCATGGGCTCCATGACGATGGCGGCGAGCTGGCCCGGGTTTTCGGCGAGGATGGCCCGCACGGCCGCGAGATCGTTGGCGCGAAAGGTCAGGCAGGTGCCCGCCAGCTCGCGCGGCACGCCGTTCGGGGACAGGCCGGGCAGCAGGTGCTCGCCGAGCGCGTCGCCCTTGCCGTAGTTGGCGGCGAGGTACCAGTCGTGCCAGCCGTGGTAGCCGCAGACGGCGACCTTGCTGCGGCCGGTCCGGGCGCGGGCGAGGCGGACGGCGATGGCCATGGACTCGCCGCCGCAGCGGGCGAAGCGCGCCTGCTGGGCCCACGGGTGCAGGGCGACCAGCTTCTCGGCGAGGGCGACCTCCTCGGCCGGATTCAGGGTGCACATCGCGCCCTGCTGGATGCGCCGGATGACGGCCTGGTCGACGGCCGGCACCGCGTAGCCCAGCGGGCAGGCGCCGATGCCCATGAAGCCGAAATCGCGGTAGGTGCGGCCGTCGAGGTCGGTGATCGTGCAGCCCGAGGCCTGCCGGAAATAGGCGGGCCACTGGCCCGGCGCCTGGTTTTCCGGGCGTTTGCTGAGCAGTTGGGTGCCGCCGGGAATGAGGGTCTTGGCGTGGGTGTAGAGTTCCTGGACGTTCATCGGGAAGGCGAAGGGGTTAGGCGGTCACCGCGGCGGCGGGGGCCTTGGCGCGGAGTTCGGCGAAGGCCGCCACCAAGGCGGCGCGCCGGCGCTCGTTGTAGCGGTTGATGGGCATGGAGACGGAAATGGCGGCGAGCGGCTCGCCCCACGGCTGAAGCGAGAACGCCAGGCAGGCGACGCCGGTGACGGTTTCCTCCTCCTCGACGGCCCAGCCGCGGCGGCGGGTTTCCTCGAGGATCCGCTGGAGCGCCGCCCGAGTCTTGATGCGGCGGGCGACCGGGTGGGCCAGGTCGGCCTTGGCCACGAGCCGGCTCCGGCGCTCCTCCGGGAGGCCGGCCGCGATTGCGCGCCCGAGCGCGGTGGTGTGGAAAGGGTCGCGCACGCCCGGCTTGACGATCCAGCGCAACGCCTGGGTGGTCTCGATCACGTCCGCGTAGAGCGTGTACGTGCCCTCGAGCAGTCCGAGGTTCACCGTCTCGTCGAACTCGGCGTGCAGCCGCTGCATCAGCGGCCGGGCCAGCTGAGTCAGGTGGTGGAAGCGGTCGTTGCGGCCGAGCGACACCAGCCGCTCGGTCAGGGCGTATTCCCCCACCTCGCGCTGCTCGACGTAGCCGAGGTTGCGCAGCGTCCGCAGGATCCGGTACAGCGTGGGCTTCGGCAGACCGACCCCGGCGGCCAGCTCCCCCAGCGGCAACGGTTGTCCGTGCCGGGCCATGAATTCCAGGACGGAGAACGTTTTCTCGACGACTTCGATGGCCATGAGGCAGGCGGTTTTGCGCTTTACATGTTTCGCTAAACGAAACACCAATTTCGTCAAATAAAATACAGCCGGCGCCGCCGCGCCCGGGGCGCACCGACCCGGGCCGTCCGCCGGGGCCGACCTTTCCCATGAGCGACTTCTCCCTGCAAAACCACCACGCCCTGGTCACCGGCTCCTCGCGCGGCATCGGCCTGGCCATCGCCGCCGGGCTCGCCCGCGCCGGCGCGGGCGTCGTCTGCCACGGTCGCGACCCGAATCCCGCCGGCCTGCCCGCCGGCTGCGCCTACCTCACCGCCGACCTGGCCAAGCCGGGCGCGGGCGAGGACCTCGTGGCCCGCGCCCTGCAGGCCCGGCCCGGCCTCGACCTGCTGGTCTGCAACGCGGGCAGCTTCTTCGACACCCCGTTCCTGGAGATGACGCCCGAGCGCTTCGACCAGACCATCAACCTCAACGTGCGCTCGGTCTACTTCCTGGCGCAGGCCTTCGCCCGCCGGCTCCAGGCGGCCGGCCGGCCCGGCAGCATCGTGGTGGTGTCGTCGACCAACGGCTTCCAGTCGGAGGACAACTCCACGGCGTACGACACCTCGAAGGGCGCGCTGGTGATGCTGACCCGCTCGCTCGCCCAGTCGCTGGCCCCGCACCGCATCCGCGTGAACGGCCTGGCTCCGGGCCTGATCCGCACGCCGCTGACCGCGCCGTGGATCGACACGCAGCCGGAGACGCGGGCCCACTACCACAAGAAGATCCTGCTCGGCCGCATCGGCGAGCCGGAGGACTGCGCCGGGGCCGTCACCTTCCTGTGCTCGGATGCCGCCGCCTACGTCACGGGCCAGATCATCGTGGTCGACGGCGGCCTCACCGTCGGGCAGATCGGCAAGCCATGATCACGGTCGCCGCCCTGGACAGCCTGCCCACGCCCGTCGTCGCCATCGAGCTCGAGGCGATGGAGGCCAATATCCGCGCGATGCAGGAGGTCTGCACGCGCCACGGCGTGCAGCTCTGGCCGCACATCAAGACGCACAAGATGGTCGAGATCGCGCGCCGGCAGCTGGCCGCCGGGGCGGCCGGCCTGACGTGCGCCAAGCTGGGCGAAGCCGAGGCGATGCTGCCCTCGGGCGTCCGCCGCATCTTCATCGCGCATTCGCTGGTCGACCTGCGCCAGGCGCCGCGGCTGCGGCGGCTGCGCGAGAGCCTGGACGAGCTGGTCCTGGCCGTCACGAGCCCGCTGCACGCCGCCGCGCTCGAGCGCCTGCTGGCGCACGCCGGGCTGACGCTGCCGGTGCTGATGGCGGTCGACACCGGCCTGGGGCGCGAGGGCGCCCGCACGGCCGCGGGTGCGCAGGAGACGGCCCGCGCCATCGCCGCGTCGCCGCACCTGCGGCTCATCGGCCTTTACACGCACGAGGGGCAGACCTACGGGCTCCCGCCCGCGGAGCGCCCGGCGTTCACGCGCGACGTGCTCGCCCGCCTGGCGGCGGTCCGCGACACGATCGACCCCCGGCTCACGCTCTGGCCCGGCTGCAGCGTCACGGCCTCGACCATGGCGCAGCTGCCCGGAGTCCACGCCGTGCGCCCCGGCGCCTACGTCCTGGCGGACCTGGCCCTGGCGGAGACGACGCAGGTGGTCGGCCGCGAGGGTTGCGCGCTGACGGTCGTGGCCACGGTGGTGGACAAGCCCGAGCCGGACCTGGCGCTGATCGACGCGGGCTCCAAGGTCTTCAGCAGCGACAAGACGCCCGCCGGCCACGCCGGCCGGGCGGCCGACGGCCGGGACCTGAACGTGGTGCGTTGCAACGAGGAGCACGGCTACGTGCGGGGAAGCGACGTCGCCGGCGTGGCCATCGGCGACCGCATCGCCTTCATCCCGGCGCACGTCTGCACCGTGGTCAACCTGACCGACACCGTGGCGGTCGTCGCCCAGGGCCGGCTCGCGGCCACGTGGCGCGTCGACGCCCGCGGCAAGGTCACCTGAAGCCCGCCCGGAGGCGAGCCGCCCGTCTTTACCCATGCCCACCGCCCTGCCCTCCCGCCTGCCCCCGACGATCCTCGGCACCTGCTGCGTGCCGTGGAACGCGGATTATTCCCTGAACGAGGACCTGTTCCGCCGCAGCATCCGGCACCTGCGCGACCATGTCACGCGGAGCCTGTACCTCTTCGGCACCGCCGGCGAGGGGCACGCGGTGACGGATGCGCAGTACCTCCGGCTCTGCCGGATCTTCCGGGAGGAAATGAGCGGCCCCGCGGACCGGCCGATGATCGGCGTGATCAGCCTTTCGCTCGGCACGATCGTCGAGCGGATCGAGGCGGCGCGGGCGCTGGGCATCCGCCAGTTCCAGCTCTCGCTGCCCAGCTGGGGCGCGCTGAACGACCGGGAGCTGCGCGACTTCTTTGCGGCGACCTGCGGGCGGTTTCCCGACTGCCAGTTCCTGCACTACAATCTGATGCGCGCGAAGCGGGTGGTGACGCCGGCCGAGTACGTCGAGCTGGCGGCCCGGCATCCGAACCTGGTGGCGACGAAGCACGGCACGAACGCCGCGGCCACCATCCAGGGCCTGATGCGGGAGGCGCCGATGCTGACGCATTTCATCACCGAGGCCGGCTTCGCCAAGGCCTGCCTGCTGGGCGAGAGCTGCGGGCTGCTGCTCTCCGTGTCGTCGACCAACCTGGCGCTCGCCCGCGCATACTACGCGGCGGGCAAGGCCCGCGACGAGGCGCGGCTGGCCGCGGACGCGGCGGAGCTGGCGACGGTGGTGGAGATCCTGCTCAAGCACGCCGAGGGCGTGGCGCACATGGACGGCGCGTTCGACAAGATCTACTCCCGCCTGCACCTGCCGGAGTTTCCGCTGCGCCTGCTGCCCCCGTACGCGTCGTACGACGAGGCCGCCTACGCGAAGATCGTCGCCGAGATCCGCCAGCGGGCGCCGCGTTGGCTGCCGGCCGGGGTTTAGCCGCCCCAGGCCGCTGCCGCGATGCTCAAGCGGACGGCTGATCCCCCGCCCTCCCGGGCGGGGGGCCACGGGTCAGGGATCGCAAGCGCGACCGGACGATCGCTTGCCGGTTTCCTGAATGCCGCGTGCTTTCCGCGCGTCCCGGCGGGATTAAATCCCGGGAAGCATCGGGGGGAGGAACGCGGCAAAAAACCGCTCATCGCGCCCGGCTTGGACGGCGATGCCGGCCAAGCCGCGGCGGAAGTCAGGCGAAGCTGCCGGCGGTCAGATGCCGCCCTTGGCGGGGCCCTTCTCGGGCACGACGGGAGCGGGCGGGGCGTCGAACTTGTCGCGCGCCTGCTGGAAGAAGGTGCTGAGGCCGACGACGTCGGCGCCGAGGCCGAACACGCTGTAGCCCTCGGCCTGGAGGGTGGCGCGGTCCGCCAGCAGCCCGGGGGCGAAGGCGTACTTGCCGTGGCGGCGCGCGGCGGCGCCGATCCGCTTGCGGGCTTCGACCACCTCGGGGGCGTGAATCTCGCCCGGCTTGCCGATCGACTGCGAGAAGTCGCCGGGGCCGAACACGAGCATGTCGAAGCCCTCGACGGCCGCGATCTCGTCAACGTTGGCCAGGGCCTCGGCCGACTCGATCTGGAGGCCGATGAAGCGCTCGCGGTTGGCGTTGGCGATGTAGTCCTTGAGCGGGAGCTTGCAGAACTGGGCGTCGGCGTTGCCGCCGTCGAGCGCGCGGAGGCCGAGCGGGTGATAGCGCGTCCACTTGACGATCTGCCGGGCCTCGGCGGCGCTCGCCACGTGCGGCACCATGATGCCGGTGGCGTCGGCCTCGAAGGGCTTCACGTAGTCGCTGTAGGCGCCCTTCTGGACGCGGACCAGCGTGTCCATGTCGTGGAGCTTGGCGGCGCGGACCTGGTGCTCGAGGTTGAGCCAGTCGTTGGGCACGTGCTCGTTGCACAGCCAGGCGCAGTCAAAATTGGCGTACCCGGCGATCTCCACCACGCGGGGATCGGACAGGTTAATCTTGGCGCACGTGGCGGAACCCCCGCGGCGCAGGATCTCCAGAACTCGGCTTCTTCTTGGTTTCATAGTTTCGAATCATAGCGTCGGTTACTGGGGAGGCTGGCGACCTGGGCCTCGACGGCGGCGAGCACGTCGGCGACGGCGACCCGGGCGCCGCCGCGTTCGCGGCTGAGGCGGCCGGCGATGACCGCGCCCATCAGCTCGACCGTCTCCGCGAAGGGGAACGGGGCGGCGCGGTCCTGGAGGGCCCGGACAAAGGAGACCATCTGCGCGCGGAACGCGGCGTAGAAGCGGGTCATCTGCAGCGAGGCGTGACCCTTGGTGCCGTAGAGGTGCACGACGCCGAAGCTGCCGGCGGCGTCGTAGAGGGCGGGGATAGTCAGCATGACCCCGCTGCGGTGGGCGACGCTGGCCACGACGCCCTGCGGGGCCTCGGCGGTGCTGACGGCCTCAAGGCCGGGGCCGAGCAGCTGGCACAGCGGCTCGAGGCAGTGGATGCCGTAGCGCTCCCAGGTCTTGCTCGTGAAGCAGGAGGCGAGGCGCAGCTCGCCGATCCCGGCCAGCCGGGCCCGGAGTTCGGGGAGCTCGGCGGCGTAGCGCATGCCGCTCGACGACATCACGAACGCGCCGCCGCGCTGCCAGTGGAGGAACTGCGCGAGGTCGGGCACGTTGGTCGCGAGCGGCTTGTCGACGAAGACGGGCAGCCCCGCCTCGATGAAGGGCCGGGCGCGGGCCACGTGCCCGTCGCCGTCGTCGGTCGAGATGATGACCGCGTCGACGTGCCCGATGACGTCGCGCGGATCGCTGACGACGTGGTCGATCAGGGCCGCCGCCGCCACGTGCGGCGCCTCGGCGGGCTGATCGGTCCAGACGTGGGTGACGCGCGCGCCCGGGATGCGGACCGAGTCGAACGGATTCTCGCCGAGGTACTGGGCGATCGGGAGCACGCGCTCGGCCATCTTGGCCGGGTTGTACCCGTTGATGATCGCGGACCAGGAATAGGGATGGTTGTTGCCCTCGACCATGCCGAGCATGGCGAGGCGAAGCTCCCGGGGCGCCGAACTCATATGGCCGTGTAACCGCCGTCCACCATCAAATTGGTACCGGTGATGTAGAGCGAGGCATCGCTCAGGAGGAAGATCACCGAGCCGCCGAGGTCAGACTCGTTGGCCATGCGACCCAGCATCGTCTTCTTGTAGTAGCGCTCGAGGAAGAGCGGGTGCTGGTTCGAGTAGAAGCCGCCGGGCGAAATGCAGTTCACGCGGACGTTGGCAGGTCCGTACATGGAGCCGAAGTAGCGGGTGAGGTTGACCATGCCACCCTTGTGGAAGAAGTAATCGGGGGGCATGATGCCCTCGGACGGCGTGCCCTCGTACAGCATCATGCTGGGCCCGATGACGCCCATGATGGAGCCGATGTTCACGATGCTGCCGGACTTCTGCTTCAGCATGATCTCGCCGAAGGTGCGCGTGACGAGGAGGATGCCGTCGGCGTTGACGCGCATCGACTCGCGCCACTTCTCGATCGGGTCGGTGGCGTACTTCATGGTCCGAAGGACCGCGTTGTTGACCAGGCCGTCGACGCGGCCGTGGCTTTTCACGACCTGGTCGCGCAGGGCGAGCACGGAAGCCTCGTCGCCCTGGTCGAGGGCGTAGGCGGTCACGTCGTAGCCGCGGGCCCGCTCCTCGGCGGCGACGACCTCGAGCTTGCTCTTGTCGCGCGAGGCGAGGATGAGGCGGCACCCGGTCTCGGCGAGGTCGCGGGCCAGGCCGCGGCCGTACTGGCCGGCGCCGCCGGTGAGGAGAATGACCTTGCCCTGCAGGGAAAAGCGCTGGGGGGAAGTGGTGTTGGACATAGGAGAAGGAGGGGGAGGAAAGGCAGGCTAGCCGGCGAAGGCGTCGGGCTCAAGGCCGACGGGGCCGGGTTCGAAGGCGAACAGCGCGCCGGCCTCGGGTTCGCGGGCCAGCTGCTCCGGCGCCAGGCCCTCGCGGGCGGACGTCACGTAGAGGGTCTTCAGCCCCGGGCCGCCGAAGGCGCAGGAGGTGATCTGCGACGCCGGGAAGCGGTACTCCTGGAGGCAGCGTCCGCGCACGGGGTCCCACCGGGAGACCTTGCCGGCGCCCCAGTGGGCGATCCACAGCATGCCCTCGGCGTCGAGGGAGCAGCCGTCCGGCACGTCGTCGCCCGGGGGCAGGACCAGCGCGGTGACCGGGCGCGAGATGGCGCCGGTCGCCGGCTCATAGTCGAAGGCGCGGACCAGGCGGGTGATGGAGTCGATGTAGTAGAGGCGGCGGTCGCGCCAGGCCAGGCCGTTGGAGATGGTGACGTCGCCGACCTTCCACTGCGCGGGGCCGCCCGGCGGCAGGCAGTAAAGCGCGCCGGCGCCCGGCTCGGCCTTGAGCCCCATGGTGCCCGCCCAGAAGCGTCCGGCCGGGTCGCACTTGCCGTCGTTGAAGCGGACCCGGGAAGGGTCGTGTCCCGCCGGGGTGGTGAGGAAGTCCAGCCGGGACTGGTCCGGGTCGTAGGTGGCGAAGCCCTCGCGGACGACGACGGCCAGCCCGCCCGCGGTGCGCGGCACGACGGCGCTGAGCATCCGTCCCACCTCCCAGGTCCGGCGGGCGCCGGTCGCCGGCTCGTACGCGTGCAGGCGACCCGGGATGATGTCGACGAAGTAGAGCCGCCCCGTCCGCGCGTCCCACATGGGCCCCTCGCCCAGCGGCGCCTGCAGCGGCCACACGATGGCATAATCCGCCTTCCGCTCTTTCCGTCCGTTCATGGGCTGGGTCAGCGGCCGCCGCGCGGCCCGAAGGTGTTTTGCACTTGCGCCATGGATTGGAGATTTTGGATAACGAAATTACTGTTTCAATTAGCGAAATGGTGTAAAGCAAATCTTGTGTCACAAGCGGCTCCGCCGACCGCGCCCCTCCCTATGATCCTCACCCTCCCCCGCCCGCGCCGCGCGGGCCTCCGGCCGGCCGGCCGGCTGCTCGCGCTCGTGGTCGCCCTCGCCGCCGGCTCGGCCGGCGCGGCGGTGACCCACCTGTTCGCCTTCGACGACCGGACGCTGCCCTACAAGGAGAACCTCCAGCTGACGTTCGCGACGCCGCGCAAGCATCCCGCCAATCCGGTGCTGGCCCCGGGGCCGGCGGGATCGGTCGACGCGACCCGGGCGCAGTTCTACGGCAGCGTGCTGCGGATCGACGGCCGTTTCCGCATGTGGTACAGCGCGATCGCCACGTCGGAGCTGCGCGGCAACCAGGCGACAACCGCGCGGCTGGCGTACGCGGAGAGCGCGGACGGCGTCCGCTGGACCAAGCCGGAGCTGGGCCTGACGGAGTTCAACGGCAGCCGGCGCAACAACCTGCTCGGCATGCCGGCGCAGCTGGACTTCGGGCGGATCGAGCCGCTCGCCTGCTTCGTGCTGCACGAGCCGGAGGATCCCGACCCGGCGCGCCGCTACAAGATGGCGGTGTACGGCCGCTACTACCCGTCGGCCGGGGCGCCGACATATCCCGGCGTGCCCGCGGGCAACGTGCCCTCGACAATTTATCCTTTCTTCAGCGCGGACGGGCTGAGCTGGCGGCTGGCGGTGCCGTGCCGGGGATCGGCGTTCGACGAGACGGAGGCGCCGATCCCCGTCCGCAACAATTTCGAGCTCGGCGGCCTGTACAAGTTCGACGGCATCTACTACGCCGCCGGCCAGGAGCTGTCGCCCGACATCTACCTGCCGGACGGCTCGCTGGTGCGGCGCACGATGGTGACGCACTGGTCGGGCGACTTCGTGCACTGGTCGCGGGAGAAGTCGTTCTCGTTCCAGCGCCACGGCTACCGCGGACCGCGCGAGAGCTTCCAGGAGGCGCACGAGCCGGCAGGGGTGTGGAACCGGGGGGACGTCCTGATCGGCCTCTACGGGCTGTGGCAGGGCGCGGTCATCACCTCCGAACGACGGATGGACCTCGGCTTCCTCGTCAGCAACGACGGCGTGCACTTCCGCGAGCCGGTGGCGGACCATGCGTTCCTGCGGGCCGGGCGGGACGGCGAGTGGGACCAGCGCGGGCTGATCCACGGGCAGGGCTACCACAACGTGGGCGACGAGACCTACCTCTACTATGGCAACTGGGACCTGTCCGGCGACCGGGCCGGGCCGGGCTCCGGGGCGGTCGGCCTGGCGGTCCTGCCGCGGGATAGGCTGGCGCACCTGGCGCTGCGCGACGCCGGCGGCGGCAGCTGCACCAGCCGGCCCCTGCCCAACCGCGGCCCGGTGACGCTGTACCTGAACGCGGACGGGTTGGCCGAGGAGGCCCGGCTGCGCATCGAGCTGATCGACCGGCTCGGCGCGCCGGTGCCCGGGTACGCGGGGGCGGAGGCCGCCATCGTCCGCGAATCCGGGCTGAAGGTCGCCGTGCGCTGGCCGCAGGGGACCGCGATCACCTGCCCGCAGGAGTCCTACCGCCTGCGCTTCACGTTCGAGGGCGCGGAAGCCGGCCGGGTGCGGTTCTACGCCGGGTATCTCGAGTGAGCGCGGGCACGGAGCGGGCGCTAAAGCGCGGGCCGGTTTGTGCCGATTACCCGGATCATCGCCGCCCCATGCCGTCCCGCACCGCCCCCTCCCGCTTTCCCGCCGGCACCCCCGGGTTCGAAGCCGCCCGTCCCCTGACGCGAGACGTCGCCTGGGACCGCCCGATCTTCCGCGCGCCGGTGCTGCCGAACCCCCGCGTCATCTTCGACCCCCTGCCCTTCCGCACGCAGCTGTTCACGGCCGCGCGGCAGATCTGCCGGATGGGCCGGAACCCCGATACGGGATCAAGCCGTTGAGAGTCGAGTGATGAGAGTGCAGAGCTGATTTTTCGGCTCACTCACGACTGCGCAGGACTCAATCCCGCCCCGCCTGGGAGGGCGGGGATCGGCCTACCGACTTGATCCGCGCTTCAACGGCATGAGTCCGCACGGTGCCCCACCGGGCATGGAACAAAGGCCAGCGGTTTGCAGCAGCCGGCTATTTCCGCTAAGTTCAATGCCGGGGGCGGAGTCGCCGATATAGAGGTTGATGCGGCGGCGGGGCGGCACCTATCCTCCGCGCCCAATCGCCTCATGCCTCTCGAGACTCCGCTGCGCCGCTACACGAGCCTTGCCGCCGGCTGTGCGCTGCTGCTCGGGGGACTGACGCTGCTGGGCTGGGCGATCGACGCCCCCGCGCTGCGCACGCTCTTCCTCGGCGGCCGGCCGATGAGCCTCAATTCGGCGCTGTGTTTCACCTGCTACGGGGCCGCGCTGCTGCTGCTGGCCCAGTCGACGGCGCGACCCGCGGTGCTCGCGGGGCGGGCCCTGGCGGCCCTGCCGCTCGGCTTCGCGCTCGGCGCGTGGCTCGAGTACGCGACGGGCCGGTCGTTCGGCATCGACCGCTTCTTCTTCCCTCCGGAGCCGTCACTGGTGCCGACGATGATGCGCGGGCCGGTGCCGCTGAACACGATGATCCCGGTCGTGCTGCTCGGCCTCGGGCTGCTGGCCGTGAAGCCCACGGGGCGATCGCGCTACAGCCTTTCCACGTGGTTCGGACTGGCCGTGCTGGCGGTGTCCCTGCTGACGCTGGTCAGCCACCTCCTGGCGCTCGCCGGCGCGGGCAAGGCGCCCGGCATGTCGGGGACGAGCGCGCTCGCCCTGCTCGCGCTCGGGAGCGGGCTGGCCGGCGTGCGGGCGAACCGCGACTTCCTCCGGATCATCGCTCCCGGGCACCCCCTCAGCCGGATCGTGCGCCGCGTGCTGCTGCTTGGCCTGCTGGCGCCGGTGCTGCTGTACCTCGCGCAGGTGTGGCTGCTGCTCGACGGGCTGCCGGAGCTGCAGGAGGATGTGACGCTGGTGACCTCGGCCTTCGGCGTCGGCCTGCTCGGGGCGCTGACCTACTTCCTGCGCCGGCTGCACGCGCTCGACGAGCAGCGGGCCACGGCGGAACAGGCACGCGACTCCCTGTTCGCCCGCCTCGAACAGCAGGCCGCCAACCTGCAGTACGAGGTCGCGGCGCGCACGCAGGAGCTCCGGACGCTGCACGAGCGGCTGCAGTTCGCGGTCGGCTCCGCCGGGTTCGGATTGTGGGAGTACGACTTCCTGGAGCGGCGGCTGCAGTGGGACGACCGCCTGCTTGATATTTACGGCCTGCCGCGCGAGGAGTTCCGGGGCCGGCTGGACGACTGGCAGCGGCTGGTGCACCCGTCGGACCTCGGCCGGGCGGCGCAGAGCTCGGCGGACGTGCTGGCCGGCCGGGTGAACCACTACCAGGCGGAGTTCCGGATCATCCGGCCTGACGGCGGCGTGCGACACATCCGGGCGCTCGGCTACCTGCAGCGCGACCCGGACGGCAAGGCCGCGCGCATGGTGGGGCTGGATCAGGACATCACGCGCGACCGCCGGCACGAGAGCGAGCTCGCGGAGCTGAACGAGCGGCTGCAGCTCGCGCTGCGGGCCGAGGGCGGCGGCGTGTGGGACCTGGAGCTGCATTCGGGGCGGCTGCGGTGGGACGCACGGCAGTGCGAGATCTACGGCGTGCGGCCGGACGAGTTCGACGGCCGGCTGGAGACGTGGCGCCGGTTCGTGCATCCCGAGGATCTCGCCGGGCTGGCCAGCTACGCCGACCACCCGTCCGCCTCGGGCGACTACGTCGACGACCGTTTCCGGATCGTGCGGCCGGACGGCGCCGTGCGGCACATCAGCACGGTCGGCTACGTCTACCGCGACACGACGGGCCAGGCGATGCGGATCGTCGGCCTCGACCGCGACGTGACGGCCGAGGTCGAGACGCGGGACAAGCTGCGCGTGGCCGAGGAGCGGCTGGCGCTGGCGCTGAAGGCCTCGGGCGAGGGCATGTGGGACTGGAACGTGCCCGGCGGGCACGTGTACTTCAGCCCCCGCTGGATGGAGATGATCGGCTACAGCCCGGATGAGCTGCCGGCGACGAGCGCGACGTGGGAGGGCCTGATCCATCCCGACGACCGTCCGGCGGCGCTCGCAGCGCTGCACGACCATTTCGCCGGCCGGACGCCGGTGTACACCTCGGAGCACCGCCTGCGGACGCGGGACGGCGGCTGGATCTGGACGCTGTCGCGCGGCGAGGTGGTGGCCCGCGGGCCGCAGGGCGAGCCGCTGCGCGTGGTCGGCATGCAGGGCGACATCACGGAGCGCAAGGTGCTGGAGCAGCAGCTGCGCCGGAACCAGGAGATCGCGCTGCAGGTCGGGCGGCTGGCGCATATCGGCGGCTGGGAGGTCGACATGGCGTCGCAGCGGATCACGTGGGCCCCGGAGGTGTACCGCATCCACGAGGTGGAGCTGGGCTACACGCCGACGATCCAGAACGCGCTCGCGTTCTACCCGCCGGAGGCCCGGGCGGTGCTGCAGGAGGCGATGGCGCGGGCGGAACGGGACGGCACGCCGTTCGACCTGGAGCTGCCGTTCGTGACGGCGCGCAACCGCCGGCTGCGCGTGCGCACGATCGGCCGCGCCGAGATGCAGCAGGGCCACGCGGTGCGGCTCTTCGGGGCGTTCCAGGACATCACCACGCGGTACGAGGCCGAGCAGGAGCGGCACCGGCTGGAGACGCAGCTGTTCCAGGCGCAGAAGATGGAGACGCTCGGCACGCTGGCGGGCGGCATCGCGCACGACTTCAACAACCTGCTGACCGGGATCATGGGCTACCAGGACCTCGCGCTCGACGGGCTGCCGACCGAGCACGAGGCGCACCACTGCATCGTGGCCGCGCGCGAGGCGAGCTTCCGGGCGCGCGGGCTGGTCGACCAGATCCTCGCCTTCAGCCGGCCGGCCGCCGACACGGAGCAGATCCCGATGGACCTCGCCACGGTGGTCGAGGAGGCCCGGCGTTTCCTGCGCGCGACGGTGCCGGTGACGATCCAGATCCAGACGGAGATCGCCCCGCACTGCGGGCGGGTGAAGGCGGACGCGACCCAGATGCACCAGGTGCTGCTGAACCTGGGGTCGAACGCGGCGCACGCGATGCGGAACGGCGGCGGCATCCTGCGGATCGCGCTGACGCCGGTGCGGCTGGGCGCGGCCGAGGCGGCGGCGCTGGGCGGGCTCGCCGCCGGGCGGCACCTGCAGCTGTCGATCAGCGACACCGGGCACGGCATCGACCCGGAGACGATCAAGCGGATCTTCGACCCCTTCTTCACCACCAAAAACGTCGGCGAGGGCACCGGCCTGGGCCTGTCGGTGGTGCACGGCATCGTGCGGGCGCACCGGGGCGCCATCCAGGTGCGCAGCGCGCTCGGCGAGGGCGCGCGGTTCGACATCTACCTGCCCGAGTCGGAGGCGGCGGACGCGCGGCCGGACGACGCGGCGGGGCCGCTGACCCGCGGCCGCGGCGAGGTGGTGTGCATCGTGGACGACGAGGAGGTGGTGGCCACCTTCACCCGCACGGCCCTGACCCGGCTCGGCTACCAGGCGATCCACTTCGACTCCGGCACCAAGTGCCTGCAGGCGCTGCAGCACGACGCGGCCAGCTGCTCCGTGCTCATCACCGACCAGACGATGCCCGGCATGACGGGCATGGAGCTCGCCGCGCAGGTGCGGACCTTCGCCCCGCGGCTCCCGATCATCGTGATGTCGGGATATTTCTCCAAGATCTCCCCGAGCGCGCTGGACCAGATCGGCCACATCACGCTGCTCGCGAAGCCGTTCACCATCGCGGAGATCACGCGCGCGGTGCACCGGGCGATCCACCCCGAGTAAGGGCCGCCTCCGGGCGGCGGCAACCCGCCCCGGGCGGGGCGGGTCCGGACCGCGGGCGCGGCTTACTGCTGGAGGAGGCGGAGGACGGACTGCGGAGTCTGGTTCGCCTGCGCGAGCATGGCGGTGCCGGACTGGACGAGGATGTTGTACTTGGCGTACTGGGTGGACTCCTCGGCGACGTCGACGTCGCGGATGCGGGAAATGGCGGAGGACAGGTTCTCGTACTCGACCTGGAGCGTGGTGGCGGCCAGCTCGAGGCGGGACTGGGCGGCGCCGAGGGTGGCGCGCTCGGTGGCGACGTCCTGGATGGCGAGCGTGATCTTCTCGACGACGTCGGTGTCGGTCAGGGCGAGGCTGTAGGCGCCGCTGCCGTCCTGGTCGATGATGTCGAGCATGGCGCCGTCGCGCAGGTTGGAGGCCGGGATGGTCATCTCCTGGCCGACGGCCTGGCCGATGGTGACGTTGAGGCCGACGGTGCTCGGCCCGAAGAGCGTGATGCCGTTGAAGGCGCCGAGCGGGGTGTCGACGTCGGCCGCGCCGCCGATGTCGGCGGAGCTGCCGCCGACGGTGGCGCGCAGCTGGTCCTGGAGGGCGTTGAACTCCTGCTGGTAGAGCGCGATGTCGGTGGGGTTCTTGGTCACGTCCTTGCCCAGGATCGCGAGCTCGCTCATGCGCGAGAGGATCTTGGTCATGCCGCTCATGAAGCCGTCGGCGGTCTGGACGTAGGAGATGGCGTTCTGGACGTTGGTGGTGGCGGCCTTGACGCGGCGGTTCTGGGCGTCGAGTTTCTCGGACACGGCGAGGCCGGCGGCGTCGTCGGACGGGTTGACGATCTTGGAGCCGGAGGACAGGCGGGCCAGGGAGCGGCCGAGCATCTCTTGGCTTTGGTTGAGGTTGCGGGCCGAGGCGATGGCCTGGATGTTGGTGTTGATGGCGCTCATGGGCGGGCGGGGGATGCGGGTGGGGGGTGGGCGGTGTGGTGGGCGGATCAGGAAGCGCGGGCGGCGGGGGCCGGCGCGGGAGCGGTGCCCGCCTGGTCGCGGGTCCGCGGCAGCCGTGGCAGGCGCAGGCCGGCCAGGGACGGGGAAGAGCTGGGCTTGAGGGCGGCGGCCTGGTTGCTAGCCGCGATCGTCGTGTGGACCTCCTTGCGGAAGATGGGCACGTCGCGCGGGGCCTCGATGCCGATCTTGACCACGTCGCCCTCGATGCGGGTGATGCGGATCTCGATCGAGTCGCCGATGATGATCGCCTCGTTGACCTTGCGGGAAAGGACTAGCATGGCGGGACGGGGCTCAGGCGGAATAGGCGCGGGCCACGGGGGCCAGCGGACTCTCGACGAGCGCATGGTGAGCGCTGTAGCGGGAGTAGTTCGAGATGACGATCTGGCGGCCGACGCGGAGGCGACGGTTGACGATGATCGGCCCGATGAGGTTGACGGTGGCCTCGAGGGGGTTCTGGTGCCGGAGCGTGACGATGTTGAGCACCATGGCGTCGGCCGGGTTGGCGAGGTCGAGCGCGAAGGCGTCGTCGGCGAAGAGCTCGGGCTCGTAGCCGGGGATGATGCCGCCCGGCTCGATGACGACGAAGTGGACCGGCGGCTCGGCGCCGTGGAGCTTCAGCCAGAGGAAAGGCAGGTGGTCGGGCTGGTAGTGGAGGGCGGCTTGCGTGTGGCGGGCGAAGCCGATGAGACCGTGCGGGAGCAGGAAGCCGTTGGCGGCGGGCGACTCGAGGTCGGTCGGGTACATTTCGGGCTGGATCTTCATGGTGGGTGCGGAAGCGGGATTCAGTTGAGGTAGTCGAGCAGCGAGGTGCGCATGATGGTGGCGGCGGACTGGAGGGCGGCCTGGTAGGCGGTCTGGGCCTGGTTGAGCTTCACCACGGTGGCCGGGAGGTCGGCCTCGGTCTCGGCGGCGATCAGGCCCGCCAGGTTCTCGGCGAGCGCCGCCTGCTGCGCGCGGTTGGTCTCGATGCGCATCTGCACGGCGCCGTGCTCGGCGAGGGCGGAGACGAGGAGGTCCTCGCTGGCGATCAGGCTGGTGCGGGCCGTGCTCACGGCGGCGCCGTCGTTGGCCTCGAGCGCGTCGCGCAGGCTGACGAGGTGGTTGACGAAGTCGCGGAGGCCCGCGTTGGTCGCGCCGCTGGTGGCGGGATTGAGGCTGGTGGTGTCGGAGAGCGGGATGGGCGCGGCCTGGGCGTTGCCGGCGTAGGCGACGCCGGTGATGCGGCCCTGGGCGTCGCGGGTGGCGACGAACGGCGGCTGGTCGACGGCGGTGCCGGCGTAGAGGTAGTCGTTGCCCAGGCGGCTGTTCGCGAGCTGGACGCCCTGCTCGATGAGCTGGTTGAGCTCGGAGGCGTAGGCGGCGCGGGCCTCGGCGCTGACCGCGCCGGTGCCGAGCGTGCCGATCTCGGTGGCGCGGTCGGAGAGTTTCTTGATCTGGCTGAGGCCGGAGAAGGACGCCTGGCTGAGGTCGAGCGCGCGGGTGGCGTTGCGCGCGAACTGGTCGAGGGTCTGCTGCTGGCTCTGCAGGTTGAGGACGCGGCCGATGGCCGCCGGGTCGTCCTCCGGCTGCGCGATGCGCCGGCCGGTGGACACCTGGCCCTGCAGCTTGGTCTGCTGGTTGCTCAGCTGCTGGATCTGCCGGATGAAGTTTTCCGCGACGGTGTTGGAGGCGATGCGCATGGGCGGGGAGGGTCGGAAGGGCGGCGTTACATCGTGCCGAGGCGGTTGACGACGGTGTCGAGCAGGTCGTCGATGACGTTGAAGACGCGGGAGGAGGCCTGGAAGGCGCGCTGGTAGCGCAGGAGCTCGGCCATCTCCTCGTCGAGGTTGACGCCGCTGACGCTGTCGCGCTGGGCGCGGACCAGCTGCTCGATGCGATTCTGGTCCTCGACGCGGGTGTTGGCGCTGGCGAGGGACTGGCCGAGGCTGCTGACGGTGGTGCTGTAGAACTGGCTGAGGGTGCCGTCGATGACGTCGCCGCCGGCGGTGGAGAACCGCTGGGCCGCGACGGCCGCGACGGCGAGGGCGATGGAGTTGTCGCCGGCGCCGCCGGCGCCGGCGACGAGGGTGTTCGCGTCGAGGCCGGCGCGGAGGGCGATGGTGCCGGCGGTGAGGCCGGCGGGGTCGAAGAAGTCGGCGCCCGGCGTGCCGCCCGGGTTGTAGGCGGCGTTGACGGCGGTGACCATCTGGCGCGCGAGCTGGTCGAGGCGGTCGCGGAGGTCCTGGACGGCACCGTCGCGCGCGGTCAGGGCGCCCGCGATGGAGCCGGTGGCGAAGACCACGGGGGTGGCGCCCGCGCCGGCGGTGAGGCCGGTGCCGGTGAAGGCGACGGGGCCGGTGACGTTGGGGCCGTCGACGAGGAGGACGTCGGCGTTGGCCGCGTCCTTCATGACCAGCTGGACCTGGCCGCCCGCGCCGGGGCGGACCTCGACGGGCAGCTTGGCCGAGAGCTCCTCGATGCGGGCCTGGCGCTGGTCGCGCAGGTCGGCGGCGCCGCCGGGCCGGTTGATCTCGGTCCGGTGGATCTGGGCGTTGAGCTCGGCGATGGACTGCAGGAGGCCGTTGATGCTGTCGACGTCGCTCGCGATCTGGGCGTCGAGGTCGGTCTGGACCTGGTCCAGGCGGCTGTCGGTGAGCCGGAGGCGGTCGGTGAGGATGGCGGCCTTCTGCAGGAGCGTCTGGCGCTCGCCGGAGTCGGTCGGGCGGGAGGCGAGGCCCTGGAAGGAATTGAAGAAGTCGTTGAGGGCGGCCCCGAGGCCGGTGGCGGCGCCGCCGGTGGCCGTGATGGCGTCGATGCCCTGGCCGAGGCCGGCCTGGGCGCGCTGGTAGGCCTGCTGCTCGGCGGCGAAGGCGGCCTTGAGGGAGACCTCGCGGGTGACCTGGCGGTCGAGGAGCGAGTCGCGGAGCTGCTGCACGCCGAGGGCCTCGAGGCCGAGGCTCTGGGCGCCGTCGGGGGTAACCACGGTGCCCCGGTCGCCGAGGATGACCCGCTGGCGGGCGTAGGCAGGATTATTGACGTTGGCCAGGTTGCGTCCGGAGAGGTCGATGCCGCGGCTCTGGGCGTTCAGCGCCTTGACGGTGGTGTTGAGACTGGAATAGAGGCCGGACACGGGGAGGCAGGGGGAGGATGGGCGTGCGCGAGGGAACGGCGGTCAGCCGGCGGCTTGGAGGGAGGAAGCCGGGCGGGGGCCGGCGGCGGCGACGCGGCCGTTGGGGGCGTAGGTCGGGGAGAACGCGCCGGGGCGGAGGATGCGGAGGAGTTCCTGGTGGGTCTCGACCGCGCGGGCCAGGAGGGCCTGGTTGTGGCGGGTGATGCGGCGGGTGCGGTGCACCAGGCGGTTGACCTCCGTGATGAGGGCCTCGAGGAGCGGGCGGGCCTCGGCGTCGATGCTGGGCAGGAGCGAGCGGAGCGTGGCTCCGGCGGGATGGCCGTGGGCGCGGGCATAGGCGACGCCCGCCTGTTCGCGGCGGTGGCGGCAGTCGTGGAGCGCGGCGACCTGGCCCTCGATCTCGGTGCTGAGGCGGAGGACGCCGTCGGCGTCGCGCGCGAAAAGCAGGCGCTGCTGCTCGGAAAACAGGTGCAGGAGGGCGCCGTACTCGGCGATCTCGGCGCGGAGGGCGTCCGCGAGGTTTTGCCAGACGAGGCTCATGGGCGGGAAGCGGGGGTGGCGGCGTCGGCCGGGCCGGCGCGCGGGGTGAGTTGCTGCTGGATGACGCCGCTGAGGCCGAGGCCGCCGCCGGCGGAAAGCTGCTGGGCGAAGACGTCGGTCAGCAGGTAGCCGTAGACGCTGCCGCCGGCCTCCTTGCCGGAGCCCATCATGGAGCCGACGCTCTCCTGGAGGAACTGGCGGAGCATGATGGCCTCGAACTGGCCGGCGACGGCCTTCGCCTGCTCGGCGGGCGTCTGGCCGGAGCGGACGGGCTGCCCGAGGATGCCCGGGAGCGAGGCGGCGGTGGCGGTGACGGAGGAGATGTCCATGGTCAGTTGATGACGAGCTCGGCCTGGAGAGCGCCCGAGCGCTTGAGGGTCTGGAAGATGGCCATCATCTCGCGCGACGAGACGCCCAGGGCGTTCAGCGCGGCGGCCAGGCGCTCGATCGTCGGGGGGTCGTTGAAGACGATGAAGCTGCCCTTGCCCTCGTCGACCTTGGTCTGGGTGGTGGGCAGCACGACGGTCTGGCCGGTGTTGTTGAACGAGTTCGGCTGGCTGACGGTCGGCGTGTTGGCGACGGTGATGGTGAGCGCGCCGTGCGCGATGGCGACCTGCGACAGGCGGACGGTGGAGGTGGCGACGATCGTGCCGGTGCGCTCGTTGATGACGATGCGGGCGAGGGTGTCGGGGGTGACCTCGATGGTGCCGAGGTCGGCCAGGAAGCTCACCTCGCGGGTGCGGTAGGCGTCGGGGACGCGGACCTCGACGGTGGCGGCGTCGATCGCCTGGGCGGAGTCGGCCCACTGGACATTGACGGCGTCGGCCAGGCGGGAAGCCGAGGTGAAGTCGGGATTGTGGAGGAGGAGACGGAGCTTCTGGTCGCGGACGAACTGGGCGGCGACCTCGCGCTCGACGATGGCGCCGTTGCTGATGGAGCCGACGGTCGGGTGGTTTTTCTGGACGGTGGCGCCGCCGGTGCCGCCGGCGCCGCCGAGGAAGCCGCCGATGGCGACGGGGCCCTGGGCCACGGCGTAGACGCGGCCGTCGGCGCCGAGCAGGGGGGTCTGGAGGAGCACGCCGCCCTGGAGGCTCTTGGCGTCGCCGAGCGAGGCGACGGTGACGTCGAGGCGGGCGCCCGGCTTGAGGAACGCGCCGATGTCGGCGGTGATCATGACCGCGGCGGTGTTCTTGGCCTTGATGTCCTGGGAATTGAGGGTGAGGCCGTGGCGCTGGAGGACGTTGGCCAGGCTGCGCAGCGTGGTGGCGGCGTTGCTGTCGCCGTCGCCGGCGAGGCCGACGACGAGGCCGTAGCCGACGAGCTGGTTGTCGCGGCCGCCCTCGATCAGGGTGAGGTCCTTCAGGCGGGAGGCCTGGGCCAGCGGCGCGAGGCCGGCCAGCAGGAGGACGAGGCGGAGCGCGAGATTGTGGGCGAGGGTCGTCATGACGGGTCAATCCAGGTGCGGAAGTCTCGGGGCCGGGCTCAGAAGGGGCGGAGCCTCTCGTAGAGCTTGCCCAGCCAGCCTCGGCGCTGGGCGTCGGTGAGGGAGCCCTCGGCGATGAACTCGACGCGGGCGTCGGCGATGTTGCTGGAGAACACGACGTTGGTGGCCCCGATGTCCTCCGGCCGCACGAGGCCGCGGAGGACGACGTACTGGGTCTCGCCGGAGAAGGTGACGACGCGGACGCCCTCGATGACGAGGTTGCCGTTGGCAAGGACGTCGGTGACGAGCACGGCGGCGCGGCTGGTCAGGCTCTGGCTGTTGTTGACGGCGCCGCCGCCGGAGTAGCCGGCCTTGCCACCGAAGCTGGTGGACGGCAGCTCGCCGCGGTGGGTGCCGAGGCCGCTGGCCGCGGCGCTGAAGAGGAACTGCTGGACGGCGTCCTCGACGCTCGACTCGCGGGTGGAGGACTTGGACTGGTTGTTCTGGGCGGAGGCGGACTCGCTGACGACGACGGTCAGGATGTCGCCCGCGCGGGAGGCGCGGCGGTCGGCGAACATGCTGCGCTCCCCCGCCCCGCCGACCGGCCACAGGGAGCCGGACTGCGCGGAGGCGACGGTGGCGAGGAGGAGGAAGAGGACGGCGGAGCGCATGATCAGAAGCGGACCTGGACGCGGTTTTCGGCGATCACCTGGGCGTGGATGTCGCGCTTGGATTCGAGGTTGCGGACGGTGACCGTGTCGCCCTGGGCGCCGTTTTCCATCGCGAGGCCCTTGAGGGTGACGACGAGGGAGCCCTCGGTGGCGGCGACCTCGACCATCTCGCCCTTACGGACGAGCGGGCGGCGGGCGATGTCGCGCCAGCTGAGGAGGCGGTTGGCCGGGAGGGAGCGGGTGAAGATGAAGGAGGCGTCGCCGACGTCGGCCGGCAGGGCGTCGCGTTCACGCAGCAGGTCGACGCGGCGGGTGTCGAGGAGGGTCGGGTCGAAGGTCGAGCCGGAGGCCAGCGGCTGGCGGGCGCTCCAGGCGTCGCGCCACAGGGAGGCGCGGAGGACGAGGGACTGGTCGGAGGCGACGGCGCCGTCGGCGAGTACGCGGCAGCGGACGAGCATCGAGGACGAGGCGACGGTGGGATATTCGGTGATGGTGACGTCCCAGGCCGCGGCGACCTGCGCCGGCGGCGTCCAGGGGCGGAGGAGTTCGAGCGCCAGGTCGCCGGACAGGTTGAAATGCCGGGCCAGGTCGCGGGAGAGCGCGGCGACGAACTGGTCGCGCGCGAGCGGGGCGGCGGCCGGTTCGGCGGCGGCGGCCGGGGCGAGCAGCGTGGCGAGGAGGACGAGGAGGGAAAGCAGCGGGCGCATCGGCGGTCAGCGTTTCATGTTGGCGATGTTCTGGAGCATCTCGTCGGAGGTCTGGATGGACTTGGAATTGATCTCGTAGGCGCGCTGGGCGACGATGAGGTTCACCATTTCCTCCACGATGTTGACGTTGGAGGCCTCGGTGTAGCCCTGGATGGTGCCGCCGAAGCCCTGTTCGCCGGGCTGCCCCTGTTCGGGCGTGCCGCTGGCAGCGGTCTCCTCGAAGAGGTTGCCGCCGAGGCTGCGGAGGCCGGACGGGTTGGCGAAGCGCGTCAGCGTCAGGCGGAAGGACTGCGTGCCGCTGCTGGACTGGACGGTGACCTCGCCGTTCTCGGCGATGTGAATAGAGCTGGCGCCGGCGGGGATGGGCTGGAAGCCGCTGAGGATGGGCAGGCCGTCGACGGTGACGACCTGGCCGCTGGCGTTGAGCTTGAAGGAGCCGTCGCGGGTGTAGCCGATGGTGCCGTCGACGCGCTGGACCTCGAAGAAGCCGTCGCCCTGGATGGCGACGTCGAGCTTCTCGCCGGTGGAGGTGAGCTGGCCCTGGGTGAAGACCTTGGACGTCGCCGCGACGCGGGAGCCGTTGCCGACCTCGATGCCCGTGGGGATGAGGTTGCCGCCGCCCGAATCGCTGCCGGAGGCGCGCGGCTTCTGGTAGAGGAGGTCCTGGAACTCGATCTTGCTGCGCTTGAACCCGGGGGTGTTCACGTTCGCCAGGTTGTTGGCGATCGTGTTGAGGTTGAGCTGCTGCGCCTCCATGCCGGTGGCCGCGGAGTATAGGGAGAGGTTCATGAGGCGGGGAGGACGGGGGTGGAACGGCGGCCGGCGTGCGCGTGGCGCACGGCCCGGCGGGAGGTGGCGGAGGAAAAAGGGGCCGGCGCGCTCCCACGGCGCGCACGGCCATGCAGTCGTGATTGCAGTTGTCTACTGTATGGGAAAGTCATGGCGGGTCCGGGTCAGCCGAGCGCCTCGAGGGTCTTCTGCATCGACTGGTCGATGGTGGTGATCATCTTCTGGTTCGCCTCGTAGGCGCGGGAGATGACGACGAGGTCGACCATCTCGCGCAGCGGGGTGACGTTGGAATTCTCGAGGTAACCCTGCATGAGCTCCGGCTCCTCGACGCGCTGGATGCCGGCGCCGGCGGTCGGCCGGAACATGCCGCCGGCGACGGGAATGAGCGCGCCCGGGTTGGCGAACTTCTGGACGGCGATGCGGCCGAGCATCGTGTCGCCCTGGAAAACGGTGCCGTCGCGGTTGATGGTCACATTGCCGGCGCCCGGGAGGAGAACGATGGGGCTGCCGTCCTCGTTGAGGACCTCGTTGTCGGCGGTCGTCACGAGGGTGCGGTCCTGGCGGCGGTGGAACTCGCCGTTGCGGGTGTAGGCGCGGGTGCCATCGGGCATCTGCACCTCGAAAAAGCCGTCGCCCTGGATCGCCACGTCGAGCTCGCGCCGGGTCGGCTGCGTCTCGCCCGTGATGAAATTCACCCCGACCGTCGCCAGCGGAAAGATCGCGGACGGGCCGGTCTCGCGGCCGATGCGATCATGCGGATCCAGCAGGCGTTCGCCGGCCTGGCGGGCGGAGAACTCAACCGTGCGCTTGCGGTAGCCCGTCACCTGGCTCGAGGTGATGTTCTGGGCCACGGCATCCTGCCACCGCTCCAAGGCGGAGAGCGAAGAGGCGCTTTGGTAGAGTCCGATGTTCATGCGCCGGTCCTAAAGCAACGCAGGTGCCAACGCGCTTTAAGCTATTTTTAAACATTGGATTTCAATGATTTAAAATTTTTCTATTCGGGCCAACCCATCCCGGATCGGAACTCCGGCCCCCGGGAGGAAATTCTTGCCGGGCGGCTGCCCCGGCGGAAACCGGCCGCGGGCCGACAAGCTATCGGCGCGAACGCCGCGAACTGAAGAAGAAGCGGATCACCCCGGAAAAAAGGTGGGAAATCCGGACTCGGATCCCCTGCGGGGGGAGCGGAGCACCCTAGGCCAGTTCCGGGGCCACTTGGAGCTTGGCCCGGACGGACTCGGGAATCGGCTGGGCGACCATTCCGGTCTTGGATTTGGGATCGGCGGCAACGCAGACGGCGGTGATTTCACCGACGGCGGACAGAATGTCGCCGTGCCGGAACTGAAAGGCATAGGTGACTGAACGCATGCTGACGCGCTTAACCAGGAGCCGGACCTCCACGGTATCATTGAAACGGAGGGGCGAGCGGTATTCGCAGGTAGCGCTGACACGTGGCCAGCCGACAATCTGGCCAGGCACGAAGGAAATCAGCGGCAAGTCGAGGGAGCGATAGAAGGCGGTTTCGCAGACCTCCATCCAACGGAAGAAATTGGCGAAGTGCATGATGCCGGCCATGTCGGTCTCGTGGAATTCGACCTGGCGGGTCAGCTTGAACTCGGAGGGCATGGCGGCGAGGATTCCGCAGGAGCGACAAGGAGGCAATGCCTTTGTCCGCGGCCCGGACGGGCCCGCTCAACGGAAGAACGGAATCAGGGGCAGCAGCGTGGCCACGACCCCGAGCACGCCGAGGGGCAGTCCGTGGTTCTCGCCCCGATGCTTCAGGATGGGATAGCCACCCAGGAGAATCATGCCCAAGGCTCCCAGTACGATCGCCGGCTGGTTGGGAGTCAGCCAGGGACGCAGGGAATCCACAGGCAGCAGTGCCAGATTGGTCAGGGCGATGACGATGCCGCAGACCAGGGTGAACGGCAGGGTGGCGACCTGCAGGACAGGCGCGACGCCACCGAGGTACCGCGCCAGGGCATGCAGCCGCTCGGACTCGCCGGATTCAAGCAGGATGATGTCCTGAAAAACGAGCGTGGTTACGACCCGGGTGCGTCCCGATTCGCGGCGGGCGACCCATTCGCCCTTGAACGCATGTTCGACGAAGCGCACGACCTTGGGGGATTTCGGCTTGCTGAAGACGATCCTGGCCTCCGTCGCCGTCGCTTCGGACGACTCGAGAGTGAAACCAAGCTCCCCCAGGCGCCGTGTGGCCTCCGCCAAGACGGACTCCAGAGGAAGGTCGACGGTTTCATCGATTGTTTTGGTCGGATGCTTTATCCAGATAACACGCCCCCCTGCCCTGGCCAGCAGCACGCGCAGGGGCAGGAACAGCAGGACGGTGGCCGGAATGCTGCCCAGCATGACCCCGACAAAAAGCGCGCGATTAAATCGGACCGAACCGATCGAGCTATGCGCTTCAGGTGAAGCGGCAAATACGCCGAACCAAACCATTGCCGCCAGCAGTAACACCAACGCCCCCCGGTACAGGTGTTTCTCCATGGGATAAGAGGTAGGGGAAACCCGCCAAAAAGGAAGACGGAGATTTAGTCCGCTGAGCTCCAGAGAAGATCCCTTCTTGGCCCGATCCCTGCCCTCCCGGGCAAGGAGTGGAACCGCTAAGGGCGCGAATGGACGCGAAAGGCGGATGTCGGGGGCTCTCAACCCCCAACGCTAAACTCGCTTTCCTCGATTCGCGCCGCCGAACAGGAACGAATCCCCGGGAAACCGTGAGCACATTGTGGCTCAAGTGCATCGCCGCTGATTTTCAGCCGAATTTGAGATTTGAGAAGCGGTTCGCGTGTGTCAGGCTGCAGCCATGAACCTCCTACTCCGAGTTTTGGCCGTAGCCGGCCTCTTCACCGCGTCGCAGCTATTCGCCGCCAAAGCCTTCGAAGGCAAGGTGAGCCTCGCCATCACAGCCGAGAAAGGCCGTACCCAGGCGCTCGACTATTCCATCAAAGGTCAGCGGCTGCGGATGGACATGACCGCCGAGAAGAAACAGGTGGCGACGATCATGGACCTGCAGAAAATGGAAATGCTGATGCTCATGCCCGAGGAAAAGATGTACATGGTCATGCCCATCAAGCAGATGGTCGATAAAGCAGCCAAGCATGCCGATAAGGAGATCGACAAGGATGTGGATGTGCAGCGCACCGGCCGGACCGAGAAGATCCTAGGCTATGAATGCGCCGAGATCCTCGTGAAGGACAAGGCTGTGACCACGGAGATGTGGGTCGCCGAAGACCTTGGGATGTTCATGGGATTGGGCGAAAACGCGGGCGGCGGTGGCGGCATGTTCGGCGGCGGGCGCAAGAGCGCCGCCTCCGCCAAGTGGGAGGAAGCCCTGAAGGGCAAGGGAGGATTTCCGCTGCGCGTGATTTCCCGCGACCCGAAGGGCAAGGAAACCTTCAAGATGGAAGCCACGAAGATCGAACCCGGCTCCCTGCCTGAATCTCAGTTCACTCCGCCCGCGGGCTGGCAGAAATTCCAGATGCCCGACCTGGGCGGTTTGTTTAAGAAGAACTGATCCGGACTCCGGCTCGAAATCTCAGCGCCAGCGCTCTTGGAGGCGGGGAATGAAGCCCCGCCTCTTTTTGTGGGGAAGCGGACCACCAAGGTCGGTCGATCCACCCCAGGCATGGCGGAGCTGAAGCACGCTCCCGTACGGGAGCATTACGGGACTTTCGTGACCGCGCCCCGCGCGATCAATTGCCGATCTTCAGCAGTTCCGGAGCCGTCCAGAAGCTGGTGCGACCGGCGGTCTCGGAGCGAACCTTGGCAACGGTTTCCGGCTGAACTTCAGGCGCGGCATTGCCCCAGGTGGCACGGACGTAGGAAAGCACATTGGCAATCTGATCGTCCTTCAGGACGCCGCCCAGCGGGGCCATGACATTATTGTACTCCTTGCCCTCGACCGTGATCGGCCCATTCAGGCCGTGCAGGACGATGCGGATCAGGCGCTCTTCGCTACCGGTCACCCATTCCGAGCCCACCAGCGGAGGATAAAC
>JAEUGX010000059.1 GCA_016795545.1 Opitutaceae bacterium | reverse complement strand
TCGCTCGCAGGTCTCCCCGCTTTTCGCCGACCCGACCTACCAGGAGCACTGGGCGGGCGACCTCGCGCCCGGCGAGCGCGCCCCCGCCCGGGCGCCGGTGGTGCGGGTGTCGTGGTTTGCCGCCCGCGCCTACGCGCGCTGGGCGGGCAAGCGCCTCCCGACCACGGCGGAGTGGGAGCGCGCGGCCGCGGCCGGCTACTCGCGGCCGGACGCCCGGGAGGACGAGGCCTATACGCGCGATCTCTACGCCTGGCTCGCCCGGCCGGTGCCGGCGGTTCTGCCGGACGCGGCGGCGGCGCGTCCGGATTTCCACGGCGTGCGCGGGCTCCAGGGCCTGGTCTGGGAATGGGTCGACGATTTCAACACGGCGATGGTCACGGGCGAATCCCGGGCCGACACCGGGCTGGAGCGCGACCTCTTCTGCGGCGCCGGGGCGCTCGGCGCCAAGGACGCCACCAATTACGCCGCCTTCATGCGGCAGGCGCTGCGCTCCGCGCTGCGCGCCAGCTACACCACCTCCGCCCTCGGCTTCCGCTGCGCCCGCGACCTGCCGGAGCCCGGCGCCAACCCGCCCCAACCATGAAACCGCTCTTCCTCCTGCTGACCCTAGCCACCGCGGCCGCGGCGGCCGAACCCGCCGGCTCCTGCGGTGCGCCGGCCCCCGGGCCCGCGGACGGCTCCTGCTGCTGCGCCGCGGTGCCGGCGTCCGCGTACAGCCGCCGCTCCCTCTACCAGGCGGACGTCGCGTTCACGACGGACGGCGGCCGCGCCTTCCGGCTCGGCGAGCTGCGCGGCCGCCCGGTGGTGGTCGCGCTGTTCTTCGCCTCGTGCGGTTATGCCTGCCCGCTCATCGTGGCGGACCTGCAGGCGGTGCGCGCGCGGCTGCCGGACGCGCTCCGCGAGCGGGCGGCGTTCGTGCTGGTGTCTTTCGACGTTGCGCGGGACACCCCGGCCGCGCTGGCGCGCTACCGCGAGCAGCGCGGGCTCGACGCCGGCTGGATCCTGCTGCACGGCCCGGACGACTCCGTGCGCGAGCTCGCCGCGCTGCTCGGCGTCAAGTACAAGCAGGAGGCCGACGGCGGCTTCGCGCACTCGAACCTGTTCACGATCCTCGACGCCGAGGGGGAGATCGTGCACCAGCGCGTGGGTCTCAAGGGCGGGCTCGACGAGGCCGTCGCCGCGCTGGCCAAGGCCGGAACGGCGCGCTGATCCCGATGAGCCGTCCCCGGTTCCGGCAGCTCGACATCCGCCCGGCGCTGGCGCGCGGGGAGGAGCCGTTCGCGCTCATCCGCAGCGCGGTCGACCGGCTGGCGCCGGGAGACGGCCTGACCGTGGTGGCACCTTTCCTGCCGGCGCCGCTGATCGAGCTGCTCCGCGGGGAGGGCTTCCGGGCCGAGCCGACGCACCGGCCCGACGGAGCCTGGAGCGTGAATTTCTGGCGCGACTAGCGGGGGCGCCCGCGGGCATTTTTGCGCGCGACAAGGCGTCGGCCGCCGGTATCAAGGAGGCCGTGAAGCCGCCCGCCGCCCGATCCGCCGAGCTCAAGCGCACGGGGCTGGTGGGGACGCTCCGCTGCAGCCAGCTTTTCTCGGGACTGCCGGAGGAGGAGCTGGCGGGCATCGCCGCCTTCACGCGGCCGCAGGCGCTGGCCAAGGGGGACTACCTTTTCCGCGAGGGCGAGCCGTCGCGCGGCTGTTATGTCGTGCAGAGCGGCGCGGTGTGCGTGCACCGGGTCAGCGCGGCCGGCAAGGAGCAGGTCATCCACGTCTTCCGCGCCGGCGAGTCCTTCGCGGAGGCGTCGCTGGCATCGCCGACCGGTTATCCCGCGCACGCCCGCGCCAACGAGGCGGGCACGGTGCTGCTCGTGCCGAAGGAGCCGATCCTGGCGCTGATTGGACGCCGGCCCGACCTGGCGCTGCGCATGCTCGGGGCGATGAGCTCCCACCTGCGCGTGCTGGTCGGCATGCTGGACGACTTGACCCTGAAGGACGTGGAGACCCGGCTGCTGAACTGGCTCGTCAAACACGCGCGGGCTGTCGCCGGGGGAACGATCCGGCTGTCCGGCACCAAGCGCGAACTGGCGGCCGAACTGGGCACGACGAGCGAGACGCTGTCCCGCACGCTGGCCCGGCTGCGGGACGAGGGGCAGATCACCGTCGCCGCGCGCACGATCACCGTTGCGGACACGGACCGGCTGGCCGCACGGCTGCGTCGCAACCTGGGGGAGGCCTAGCCCAGTGGGGAGTTGAGCGGTAAGGTTTTCCTGACTGCCCGGGAGAACGCAGAAGAGGCCCGCTAATCACGCGAATGGGCGCTAATCGGGAAGAGTGGGAGAACGAGTTGAGAGGGGAGGGAGTCCCGACGACGGCGGCTGACTTTCAGGTTTTCGACTTCGAATTTCTTTCTGCCCTTCGCGTCCCTCGGCGCCTTTCGCGGTTCCCGGTCTCTCTCCGTAGCTCTGCGAGGGAGGGCGGCATCGGCCGTCCGACTTCATCCTCGCGGTGCGGCCTGGTCCGTTCAGTGGTCGGACTTCATCGCCACGACCGGGTCGAGGCGGGCGGCCTGGTGGGCGGGGAAGAAGCCGGCGGCGGCGCCGACGGCGACGGCGACGCCGAAGCCGAGGAGCAGGGTGGCGGGGGAGACGGCGAACTCCCACTGGGCGCGGGCGGCGATGATCCGGGTGGTGGCCGCGCCGAGGATGACGCCGAGCAGGCCGCCGACGGCGCAGAGCATCACGGCTTCGTAGAGGAACTGGGCCTGGATGTCGCCGCGCAGGGCGCCCAGGGCGCGGCGGAGGCCGATCTCGCGGCGGCGCTCGGCGACGGCGAGCAGCAGACTGTTCATGATGCCGGCGGCGCCGAGCACCAGCGCGATGCTGCCGGTGGCGCCGAGGAGCAGCGTGAAGAGCCGCAGCTGGCGCTCCATTTCCGCCACGAGCGCGGCGGCGCTGGTGGGCTGCACGACGAGGCCGTCGACCGCGGCCTGGAGATAGTCGACCGCGGCGCGGGCGACCTCGTCGGTGACGCCCCCCGCGCGGTGGCGGGCGTAGAGCACGTCGATCTCCGCCTGGCCGAAGGCGCGGGCGCAGGTGACCACGTCGGTCAGCACGGCCTGGTCGAGGTCGCCCGCGTGGAGGCCGATGGCGCGGGCGGGCGCCAGGACGCCGACGACGGTGAGCACGCGGCCCTCGACGGTGAGCTGCCGGCCGACGACGGCGCCGTCGCCGGCGGCGCGCAGGGCGGCCGCCTGGCCGCGGCCCAGGACGGCGTAGGGCTGGCCGCGGTCGAGGGCGGTGAGACCGCGGCCTTCGGCGAGCTCGAGGCCGTTGAGCTCGAAGAACTCCTCGGTGACCCCGAGCACCTCCGCCTGGGCGCGGCGGCCGTCGAAGGCCACGGCGCCGCGACGCTGCATGACGGGCGCCACCAGCTCCAGCGCGGGCTGGGCCGCGGCCAGGCGGCGGGCGAGCTCCAGGTCGATCGCGGGCGGACGCCGGGCGGAGCCGGCGGCGGACGGGGCCGAGACCTGGCGGAGCGCCAGCACGTCGAGGCCGGAACGGTCGAACTGGCGGAGCGCCTCGCGGCGGACGATGAGCGTCAGCGCCAGCATGGCCACCACGGCGCCGACCCCCACGGCGAGGCCGGTCAGGGCCAGCAGGTTGCGGCGCCAGGCGTCCTGGAGCGAGGCGCAGGCGATGCGCAGGTTGAGCGTGGGCGAAGTCATGGGCGGCTCAGCGGGCGGCGGGAACCGGGCCGGCGCGCAGCCGGCCGGCCTCGAGCACCAGCTGTCGGTCGGCGCGGGCGGCGTCCTCGGGGTCGTGGGTGATGAGGACCAGCGCGGTGCCCGCCGCGCGGTTCAGGTCGATCAGGAGCGCCATCATCTCGCCGGCGGTGGCCAGGTCCAGCGATGCGGTCGGCTCGTCGGCCAGGACGAGCTTGGGCCGCCCGACGAGCGCGCGCGCCAGGGCGACGCGCTGGAGCTGGCCGCCGGAGAGCTGGCCGGGCCGGTGGCCGGCGACGGCGCCGAGCCCGACCCGGGCAAGCTGGCGCTCCGCCTCGGCGGCGGCCGCCCGGGGGCTCTCGCCGCGGTAGACGAGCGGGACGGCGACGTTCTCCATCGCGGTGAGGCGCGGGAGCATGGGCGAGTTCTGGAAGACGAAGCCGAGCTTCCGGTTGCGCAGCAGGGTGAGCTCGTCGTCGCCGGCCGCGGCCACGTCGCGCCCGTCGAGCAGGTACCGGCCGGTGTCGGCGCGGTCGAGCAGCCCGAGCAGGTTGAGCAGCGTCGACTTCCCGGAGCCGGAGGGGCCCGAGATGGCCACGAATTCGCCGGGAAAGACCTCGCACGACACGTCCACCAGCGCGGGGATGGTGTCGGGCCCGACGCGGTAGCGCTTGGTGAGGCCTTCGAGATGGATGATGGGCGTCATGAGGCCGGGCGGCTATGGGGCGGCGGCCGCGCGGGCGCTGGCGGCGACGACGTCGCCGGCGCGCAGCCCGGCGACGATCTCGACGGCGTCGGGCAGGGTGGCGCCGAGGGTGACGGGGACCGCGACGGGGCGCTCGCCGTCGCCGCGCCGGTAGACGACGGCGCCGTCCGCGGTCCGGCGCACGGCACCGACCGGGACGACCACGGCGGCGGGCTGCTGGTAGACGGTGATGTCGAGGCGGGCGGTCATGCCGAGGCGGACGACCGCGAGCTCGGCGGGCGTGAGCGTGCCGGTCTTGATCAGGATCTCGAAATAGGGCCGGCCGCCGGTGGCGATGGCCTGGGAGGAGACGTAGGCGACGCGCCCGGCGAGGGCGTGGCCGGCGAAGGCGTCGCCGGTGATGATCACCGGCTGGTCGTGGCGGATGCGGGCGATGTCGGCCTCGTCGGCGCGGGTCTTGACGGCGACGCCCTCGAGGTTGCCGAGGGCGAGCAGGATGTCGCCCTGGTTGATGGTGCTGCCCTGCTCGTAGAAGCCGTCGTGGTTGGCGGGCCGGCCGGCGGTGGGGCGGGCGTTGGGGAGGATGACGATCCCGGCGAAGGGCGCGTGGAGGGCGGCGCGCGCGATCTTGTCGCGCAGCTCGGCCACGCGCAGGCGGGCGTTCTCGACGTCGTACCGCGCGACCGTCAGCCGGGCCGGCGTGGCGACGGCGAGGACGTTGTCGACCTCCTCGCGGGCGGAGGCGTAGTCGGCCTGCTGGGTGGTGAACTGCTGGCGCGCGCTGTCGAGAGAGGACTGGGCGATGATGCCGAGCTGGAAGAGCTGCTCCATCTCCTTCAGGTTGCGCTCGTTGGCCTCGAAGCTGAGGCGGGCCTTGAGGAGGTTGCGGTTGGCGCGGGCGACCTCGGGGCCGCGCTCCCAGTCCTCAAGGCGGGCGAGCTCGGCGGAGGCGCGGAAGTGGGCGGCCTCGGCGTTGCGCAGCTCGATCTCGACGTCGGTGGTGTCGAGGCGGGCCAGCAGCTGGTCCTTGGCGACCAGCTCGCCGTACTGGAAGTTCTTCTCCGCGATGCGGCCGCGGAGGGGCGCGGTGAGGTTGCGGACCTCGAGCGGCTCGAGGTTGCCGAGGAGGGCGATGCCGGAACGGACCGGGCGGGCGGCGACGGTGTGCCAGGTCACGGGCCCGGTCGCGGCCGCGGGCCGGCCGGGGCGCGTCTCGCCGCCGCCGAGCCAGGCGAAGAGGCCGAGGGCGACGAAGAGGGCGACGGTCGTGACCATCGACACGAGGCGCACCTTCTGGATGCGGCGGCCGAGGAGCTCCTGGGCCGCCGCGCTCTCCTCGATCTTGAGGAAGGCCTTCTGGAGCTCGGCGTGCTTGGCCTCGAGCTCCTGGTGGAGCGCGTGCTCCGAGTCGTGGACCTTCTTGAGCCGGAGGAAGAGCTGGGCATTCTCGATGGCGATGCCGGCCTGGCCGCAGATCGCGTCGAGCAGCTTCTCGTCGCGGGGCGTCAGCGGCCCGGCGCGACGGTTGAGGAGCTGGAGCACCCCGATCCGGCGCCCGAGGCTGTCGCTGATCGGCCGGCAGAACATGTCGCGGGTGATGAAGCCCGTGTTGCGGCGGTCGATGGAGGAATCGAAGCGCGGGTCGGCGTAGACATCGGGCAGGTAGACCGTCTCGCCGGTGTTGAAGACGTGGGCGGCGATGCCGCGGCTGCGCGGGATGCGGATCTCGCTGGAGCCCTGGGCGACGGGCGTCCACAGCTCGCCCTTCTCCTCGTCGAAGAGGAAGATGGTGCTGCGCTCGACCTCGAGGAACTCGGTGACCCGCTCCATCAGCTGGACCAGGAGCCGGATGAGCTGGGGCGAGTGGGGGGTGTCGGCGGCAGGTTCGGGCATGGGCGGAGGCCGGGCGGCGGGTTCAGGGGGTGCTGGCGACGGCGCGGGCGGGCCCGGTGCCGTCGCCGTAATCCTCGACGCGGATGCCCCAGACGCCGAGCGTGGTGCCGAGCGTCTGCTCGAGGAGGGTGAGGGAGTTGAGGTAGGCGATCTGGGCGGCGATCTCGTTGAGGCGGGCGCTGATGAGGTCGTTCTGGAAGGTGACGACGGCGAAGTTGGTGGTGCGCCCGACCTGGAGCTTGCCCTTCTCGATGTCGAGCTTCCGCTCGGCCAACTCGCGCGCGACGGTGGCGACGCGGACCCGGCGGGAGGTGAGCTCGACGGTGCGGTAGGCGTCGCGCACCTCGAGCTCGATGTTTTCCGTGACCTCGGTGACGTCGAGGTCGGCCTTGTGCGCGCGGTTGCGGGCGCGGAGGTAGGCCTGGCGGCGGGTGAGGTCGCCGAACGGGATCTGGAGGGTCAGCCCGACGTTCCAGTCCTCGTCGTGACGGGAGAAGGTGGAGTCGAAGGCGCCCGGGTAGGTGGTGTCGTTGCCGGTCAGGCGGTAGCGGGAGCTGAGGTTGAGGGCCCAGAGCTGGTTGTTGCGGGCCGCGGCGGCGTCGAGCTCGGAGATGGACTTGCTCTGGAGCGCCTGCCGGTAGTCGGGCCGGTGCGCGAACGCGAGCTGGCGGCAGGTGGAAGGATCGAGGGCGAACTCCGGCAGGACGATGTCCTCGCTGGGCACGAAGACGCTGTCGCGGTCGACGTCGAGGACCTTGACGAGCGCCACGCGGGCGGAGTCGCGGGTGGCCTGCGCGGTCAGCAGGTTGTACTCCTGGTTGGCGATGTCGGCCTCGGTCTGGATGATCTCGACCGGCGGCAGGATGCCGGAGGTGACGAGGGCGCGGTTGATCCGGAGCTGCTCGCGGGCGCGGGTGACGGCGCTCTCGCTGACCTCGACCTGGCGCTGGGCCTGCTGGAGGGCGCGGTAGACGAAGATGACGCCCGTGACGGTGTTCATGACCGTGCGCTGGAACTCGAGGACGTTGTTCTGCTCGGCCAGCCGCGCGATCCGGACGCCGGCGAGGTTGGGGCCGAGGCCGGCGCCGCGGAGCAGGGGCTGGTCGAGCTGGAGGAAGAGGGAGGAGTCGTAGACCTTGGCGGTGGCGGTGGAGCGGTCCGTCGCGGTGTTGTCCCACACCAGGCCGAAGCGCGCGCCGGTCGGGATGCGCTGGGTGACGACGGCGGACGCGGTGCCGGAGCGGGTCTCGGTCTCGGTGCCGGCGGTGGTGACCGGGTTGTAGCGGATGCCGGAGGCCACATCGAGGTTGGGGAGGAATTCGTCGAGGGCCACCCGGAGGTCGAAGCGCTGGACCTCGCGGTCGAGGCCGGCCTTCATGAGGTTGCGGTTGTTGGCCAGGGCGAGCTGGATGGCGCGGCGCAGGGAAAGGGATTCGGGGGGGGCGCCGGACCGGTCCGCCGCGGGCTCCCCGGCGGCTGCGGCCAGCGCGAGGGCGGACAGGGCGGCGAGCAGGCGGCCGATCACCCGGACGGGACGGGCTCCGCTGACATGCCGGCGAATCGTGGACCAAACCATGGAGGACAAAGGCGCGGCCGGGGAAACAAACGCGCCGCGCCAAAGGCCATGCGCGGGCGGGAGGGTTGTCAAGGGCGGGAAGGGGCCGGCGCCGCGCTAATTTCCGCCCGGGCCTCGCTTACAGGCGGCCGTTGCGACCGGGCGGCACGGAATTTGTTTTACCGGACGGAGGACGGCGTGTTGCTTGGCCCCGTGACGAAAAATTCCTACGACCTGGTGATCTTGGCGGCGGGCATGGGCAGCCGGTTCGGCGGCCTGAAGCAGGTGCAGCCGGTGGGGCCGGCGGGCGAGCTGATCATCGAATACTCGATCTATGACGCGATGCGGGCCGGCTTCGGCCGGCTGGTGCTGGTGATCCGGCGGGACATCGAGGCCGAATTTCGCGCCACGATCGGCCGGCGGCTGGAGTCGCGGATGGACGTGGCTTACGTCTTCCAGGAGCTGGATGCGCTGCCTCCGAGCGGCGGCGGCCACCCGCCGGGCCGGACCAAGCCGTGGGGCACCGGCCACGCGGTGTGGGCGGCCCGCGACGCGGTCCGCGGGCCCTTCGCCGTGATCAACGCCGACGATTTCTACGGGGCCTCGGGCTACGCGGCGCTGGCGGGCCACTTCGCGCGCACCGCGGCCGGACGGCCCGCCTACGCGCTGGTCGGCTACCCGCTGCGGCAGACCCTGTCGGAGTTCGGCACCGTCAGCCGCGGCCTCTGCGCCACCGACGCGGCCGGGCGGCTGCGGAGCATCACCGAGATCACCAAGATCGAGCGGACCGCATCCGGCGCCCGGTACCTGGACGCGGCTGGCGCCGAGCGCCGGCTTAGCGGGGACGAGGTGGTCTCGATGAACTTCTGGGGCTTCACGCCCGCGGTCTTCCCGCAGCTCGAGATTCTGCTGGCCGATTTCCTCGTCCGCCAGGGCGCCGACCCGAAGTCCGAATTCTACCTGCCGACCGCCATCAGCACCCTGAACGAGCGCGGGCTGGCCGACGTCGCGCTGCTGCGCAGCAGCGACGCCTGGTTCGGCATCACGTATCGCGAGGACCTGGCCTCCTCCCAGGCCGCCGTGAAAAACCTGATCGCCGCGGGCCAGTATCCCGCCCCGCTGTGGGGTGAGGCGCAGTAAGCCGGGGAGGCGGAGGGGAGGAACGGTGCCGGCCTAGCCCAGCCGCATCGCCTCGAGCGGGTTCACGCGGGTGGCCCGGCGTCCGGGCAGCCAGCAGGCGAGCAGCGCCACGGCGGCGAGGAGGAGCGGCACGGCGGCGAAGGTGGGCGGATCGTGGGGGGACACGCCGTAGAGGAGGCCGGCCAGGAGGTTGGCGAGGGCCAGGGCGGACAGGAGCCCGATGCCCAGGCCCCAGCCGACGAGGCGGACGCCCCGGTTCAGCACGAGGCGGATGATCTCGGCCGATTGCGCGCCGAGGGCGAGGCGGACGCCGAGTTCCTGGGAGCGCTGGGTGACGTTGTAGGCCATCACGCCGTAGATGCCGATGCAGGCGAGGAAGAGGGCGGCGAGGCCGAAGAAGGTGAACAGGTAGCCGAAGAAACGGCTGGGCCAGATGGTGCGGAGGACGACGGCCTCGAGGGTCAGGGCGTGGTAGATGGGAATCTGCCGGTTGACGGCGAGCACGGCCTCGCGTGCGGCCTGCGTGAAGCCGGCGGGATCGGTGTGGGTCCGCATGACGACGGACAGGAACTGGCCGGGGGCCTGGTTGAGCGAGAGGTAGAAGGTCGGGGCGAGCTCCGCGCGGTCCAGGCGGTGCCGGATGCTGCCCACGACGCCGACGATCTGGATCCAGCCGAGCGCAAAATCCTTGTCCCCGTGCGGCCGGAAGCGCCGGCCGAGCGCGGCGGCCGGATCCCCGAAGTGGCGGCGGGCGAAGGCCTCGTCGACGACCGCGGCGAACGGGGTGCCGGGGCGGTCGGTGGCATCGTCGAACAGCCGGCCCGCGAGCAGCGGGATGCGCACCGCGTGGAAGTAGCCCGCGGTGGCCAGGCGATGGTGGGCCTGGGGCAGGTCCAGGGTGCGGGCGGGGGCGGGGCGGTCCTCGAGTTCGAGCGCGTTGGCGCCTTCCGCCAGGCCGGGGAGCAGGCTGACGAGGCCGACCGACTCGACGCCGGGCAGCCCGGCCAGCTTCGGGACGAGGTCGGCGAAGAACCGTCGCGGCAGGTCGGGCTGGCCGGCCAGCATGGTCGCGGGAAAGCCGGTGCGGAAGGTCAGGACGCCGCGCGGGTCGAATCCCGGATCGACGCGGCGCAGCGCCAGGAAGCTGCGCATCATGAGCCCGGCGCCGACCAGGAGCACGAGCGCCAGGGCGATCTCGACGACGACCAGCGCGTTGCGGAGCCGCAGCGCGCGCGGGCCGGCGGCGCCGGCGCTGCGGCCGCCCTCCTTGAGCTCGGTGACGACGTCGGGGCGCGACGCGCGCAGCGCGGGAAAGAGGCCGACGGCCAGCGCCGCCAAGACCACGAGCCCGAGCACGAACGCGAAGACGCGGGCGTCGAAGTCGAACCGCAGCCAGAAGGGCAGCTCGACGGGAATCAGGGCGCGGAGGGCGTCGTTGCCCCAGAGCGCCAGGATGAAGCCGCCCAGCCCGCCCAGCAGGGAGAGCACGAGGCTCTCGGTGATGAGCTGGCGGACGATGCGCCCGCGGTCGGCGCCGAGGGCGAGGCGGATGGCCACCTCCTTGGTGCGCGTGGCGACCTGGGCGAGCAGGAGGTTGGCGACGTTCAGGCACGCGATCAGAAAGACGAAGACCACGGCGCCGAAGAGCAGCAGCATCAGCTCCGTGGTATTGCGGGCGGTTTCCTCGCGGATCGGGCGCAGCTTGATGCCGACGCCCTGGTTGGTCTCGGGAAACTCCCGCGCGAACGCCGCCGCAATCCCGTCGGCCTCCGCCTGGGCGGCGGCCAGGGTCACCCCGGGACGCAGGCGGCCGCGGCCGCTGAAGGCGTAGTAGCCGCGCGCGTTCAGTTTCTCGTGGTCCGCGCGGAGGGGTGTCCAGACATCGGTCTGCTCCGGATAACGCCAGCCCGGGGGCATGACGCCGATGAGGGTGACGGGACGCCCGCTGAGGGGCACGGAGGTGTTGATGACGGCGGGGTCGCCGCCGAAGCGCTGCTGCCAAAGCTCATGGCTGATGAGGGCCACGTCGGGTGCTCCGGCGCGGGCGTCGCTGGCGTGAAAGGGGCGGCCGTACAGCGGCAGGACGCCCATGAGGGAGAAGGCGTCCCAGGTGATGTCGGTGCCGACGCGCCGCTCGGGCTCGAGGCGGTGGCCGAGGATGACCGTGCGGTCGGAGTGGATCCAGAGGCCGTCGAGCGTGGTCAGGCGCTGGCGCAGCCCGACGTAGTCCGGGTAGCTCCAGCCCAGGTCGTCGTCGCCGCGCCGCGGGTCAGTCTGGGCGACGTACAGCAGCCGGTCGGCGGAGTAGTCGAGCAGCGGCAGCGGCTTGAAGAGCAGCGCGTTGACGGCGGAAAAGACCACGGTCGCCGACCCGATGCCGACGGCCAGCGTGGCGACCGCGATCAGGGTGAAGGCCGGCGACTTCTGCAGCTGCCGGCAGGCGAAGCGGAGGTCGGGCGACATGACGCCGTCGGCCGGCCGGGATTAGTGCGCGCTGCCGGCCTCGACCTGCTCGTCGACGACGCGGCCGTCGAAGACGTGGATCGTGCGTTCGGCGTGGCGCGCGAAGCGGGTGTCGTGGGTGACCATGACAATGGTGGACCCGGCGCGGTGCAGCGAGTGCAGGAGCTCCATGACCGCGTCGCCGTTCTTGGAGTCGAGGTTGCCGGTGGGCTCGTCGGCCAGCAGGACCGCCGGGGAGCCGGCGAGGGCGCGGGCGACGGCCACGCGCTGCTGCTGGCCGCCGGAGAGCTGGGAGGGAAGGTGCTTGGCGCGGTGGCCCATGCCGACCTTCTCGAGCGCCTCGGTGACGCGCTGCTTGCGCTCGGAGTTCGGCATGCCGCGGTAGGTGAGCGGGAGCTCGACGTTCTCGTAGACGGTGAGGTCGCCGATGAGGTTGAACGACTGGAAGATGAAGCCGATCTCGCGGTTGCGGATGCGGGCGCGCTCCGGCAGGGTCAGTCCCTGGACCGGCCGGCCGTTCAGGACGTAGGTGCCCTCCGTCGGCGTATCGAGCAAGCCGAGGATGGAGAGCAGCGTCGACTTGCCGCAGCCGGACGGCCCGGCGATCGACACGTACTCGCCCTTGCGGATGTCCAGGTGAATGCCGGAAAGGGCGTGGGTCTCGACCTCGTCGGTGAGGAAGACCTTGGTCACGCCTTCGAGTTTGATCAGGGAGGGGGTGTCGGTGCTCATGGGAAGGGGGGCGAGCGCCGCCCGGAACGCAAAGCCCGGAGGCCGAGCGAGCCAGGCGGAGGCGTGATCACTCGCCGCCGTCACCGTCGGTGGCGACGAGGGCGGTCAGGAGGGAGAGGATGAGGACAGGGAGGAGCATGGGAGAAATTTTCAGGCTGCGGGTGGCGGGTTGAGGAAAATGGCGGCGGGCTCAGTTGAGCCGGATGCGCTCGTGGGTGTCCCACTGGGTCATGTCGGAGAGGATGACGCGGTCGCCGGGCTGGAGTCCGCTGACGATCTCGATGGTGTTGACGGAGCTGCGGCCGAGCTGGACCGGCGTGCGGATGGCCTCGCCGCCGTCGGCGGCGAGCCTGAAGATGCGGGCGGCGCTGCGTTCCTGGCCGAAGGCGGGGCGGCCGACGTAGACGACGTCGTCGAGGCGTTCGAGCTCGATCGTGCCGTCGACCGACAGGTCCGGGCGGGCGCCGCGGGGGAGGTCGTTCGCGAGGGTGACGTCGACCAGCACGGTGCCGTTCTGGACGGCCGGGTCGATGCGCGCCACGCGTCCCTCGACCACGCCGTTGCGGGTGTCGATCTGGGCGACCTGGCCGATGGCGATGTCCTTGGCCTGGGTCTCGGCGATGCGGACCTCGGCCTTGAGGCGAGACGGGTCGGCGACGCGGGCGAGGTTGGTGCCGGGCTGGACCTGCGCGCCGACCTCGACGGGCAGGGCGGAGAGCACGCCGGTCATGCTGGCGCGGACCTTGAGGGCGTCGAGCTCGTCCTGGCGCAGCTGGGCCTGCGAGCGCAGGCGCTCGACCTCGGCCTCCTGCACGGCGAGCTGGGGCTTGATGGATTCGCGGGAGAAGGCGTAGCGCTTCTGCTCGATTTCGTTGCTGATGGCCGCCTGCGCGGCGGTGGCCTGGGCGAGCTTGAGCTCGAGGTCGGAAACCAGGCCGTCGCGGAAGAGCTCCTCGCGCACGCTGGCCTGCAGCTTGGTGGTCTCGTAGTCGGACTTGGCGCGGGCCGCGGTGGCCTCGGCGGCGAGCAGCTGGCTCTCGAGCTGGACCCGGAGATTGGTCAGCTGCGCTTCGGCGGCATTGAGCTGCGAGCTCGCGTTGGCGGCGGCCTGCTCGACGTCGGGATTGGCCAGTTCCAGGATGAGGCTGCCCGGCTCGACCACGGCGCCCGGACGCAGGATGATCTTGTCCACGCGCCCGGAGGTGCGCGCCGCGATCCAGCGAATCTCCTCCGGCACCAGCGTGCCCAGGCCGCGGACCTGGCGGACCATCGGACCGCGCTTGACCGTGTCGATCCACACGAGGTTGCGCTCCACCGTCGGCGCGGCCGGCTTCAGCCTGGACAAACCGAACGTGATGCCCAGCAGGACAACCGCGCCCACGACCCCGTAAGTCATGCGCTTCCGGCGTTTTTCCTTGGCGGCGTTGGGGCGGGCAATGTCCATGCGGGTCGAGATTGCCGCCCCCTTTTGCAGTGTCCGTGCCAACGGGAGGCTTATGTATAACTCGTTGTCAAGTAAATGTAAGCACAGGCCGTGAGGGGCAGGCCTCGAAGGACCAGAGCGGAGATGGGATGCGGGCGTCCCGAAAATGGGAAAAGCCAGCCCCGCAGGTGAAGCCAGAATTCCTTTTGGATGCCCGGTCGGGGAAGCAAAACGAATCGGGAGCTCAGGAAATCAGGAAGACCCGGCAAGGAAAACGGAACCGCTCAGCGATGCCGTTTTCTGCTGGGTTCCGCATCCTCAAGTCGGCAGCCGCAGGCGGGCGAGGCAGCCGGGGGACCCGGTCCGGTTTTCGAGGGAGAGGGAGCCGCCGTGGTTTTCCGCGATCTGGCGGCAGAGCACGAGGCCGATGCCGGAGCCGGAGGGTTTGGTGGTGAAGAAAGGGACGAACAGGTTCTGTAGGTTGGCGAGGCCGGGGCCGTCGTCCTCGACGAAGATCTCAACCTCGCCCGCGTGGCGGCGCCAGCCGACGCGGACGCCGCCGCCGGTCTCCTCGGCGGCGTCGACGGCGTTCTTGATGAGGTTGATGACGACCTGCTCGACCTGGGCGGCGTCGACGGCGAGCGTGATCTCGGGTCCGGGGAGGAGCTGGACGGCGAGCCGGGTTTCGAGCGTGACGATGCGCCGGAGGAGCGGGCCGAGCTCGACGGGCAGCCGGGTCGGGGCGGGCAGCTTGGCGAGCCGCGCGTAGGATTGCATGAAGCGGTTGAGCCCTTCGGCGCGGGCCTCGATGATCTCGAGGCCGCCGCGCATGTCCTCCTCCCAGTCGGCCGGCTTCTGCGGGCGCCGGAGCATGGTGGTGAGGCTGCCGGCGATGGACTTGATGGGGGCGAGGGAGTTGTTGAGCTCGTGGCCGATGACGCGGACGAGGCGCTGCCAGGCCTTGAGTTCCTCCTCGCGCAGGGGCTGGCTGAGGTCGGCGATGACGACGAGCTGGTGCGGCAGTCCGCCCTCGCGGAAGCTGGTGCGGCGCATGCCCCAGCGCCCGGCGCCGCCGGCGAAGGTGCGGTTGAGCACGCGGGTGGCGTCGCCCGTCAGGCAGTCGGCCAGCCCCAGGTCGGCCGCCGGCCGGCCGAGGATGCGTTCGGCGGGCTGGGCGAGCAGTTCCTGGCCGGCCCGATTCACGAGGCGGAGGGTCTCGTTGGCGTCGAAGGCGAAGATGGCGACGTCGATCTCCTCCATGACCGTGCGGAGCAGCGCCGTGGCCTCGAGGGCGCCGAGGCGCTGTTCCTGAAGGACGCCGCCGAGCATGTTGATCTCGGCCAGCACGTCGCCGAGCGGTTCGTCGCGGTTGGCGCCGCGCGCCCGGACCGAGAAGTCGCCCTCGCGCAGCGCGGTCAGCAGGTTGGCCATCGTCTGGAGCGGACGGGTCACCAGCTCGCGCAGGGCGAAGGCGAAGCCCAGCCAGAACACCCCGATGACCAGCGAATAGGTCCACTGCTCCTTCGGGGAAAACTCGCCCGTCCACAGCAGGAGCATCGAGGCCAGGACGCCGGGGAAGCCGCCCGCCAGCGCGTAGTAGAGCACGCGCAATTCATGGGCCAGGCGGCGCGGTTTGGGCGGGGGCATGGGAAGGAGCCGCGCCTTCAGGCTGCTGGCTCAGCGCTCAGAGCCCATACCTCTCCAGCCGGCGGTAGAAGGCGCTGCGGCTGAGGCCGAGGGCTTCGGCGGCCTTGCGCGCATTGCCTTCGCAGCGGGCCAGGGTCTTCTTGATGAGGAAGGATTCCACTTCCTCCAGGCTCATGTCCTCGAGTCGGGGGGCGGACTGGCCGGCATTCAGGCCGAGGTCGGGGGCGCGGATGACCTTGCCCTGGGACATGAGGACGCCGCGTTCGACCGAGTGATCCAGTTCGCGGACATTGCCCGGCCAGGCGTAGTTCTTCATGGCCTCGGTCGCCGCGTCGTCGAAGCCGGTGATGGCCTTGCCGTAGCGGCCCACGTGCTGCTTGAGGAAATGCTGGGCGAGCAGGGGGATGTCCTCGCGGCGTTCGCGCAGCGGGGGCAGGTGCAGGTGGATGGTGTTGAGCCGGAAGAGGAGGTCCTGGCGGAACTTGCCGGCGGCGACCTCGGCGTTGAGGTCGGCGTTGGTGGCGGAGATGAGCCGGACGTTGGTGCGGGAGGTGCGGGACGAGCCGACGCGTTCGAACTCCCCGGTCTCGAGGGTGCGCAGGATCTTCGCCTGCTGGCTCATGGGAATGTTGCCGATCTCATCCATGAACAGCGTGCCGCCGTCGGCCAGCTCGAAGCGGCCGGCGCGGTCGGTCTTGGCGTCGGTGAACGCGCCCCGGACATGGCCGAACAGCTCGCTCTCGAAGACGCCCTCGGGCAGGCCGCCCATGTTGACGGCGATGAAGGGCTTGCCGGCGCGGACGGAGACGGCGTGCAGGGCCTGGGCCACGACACCCTTGCCGGTGCCGTTTTCGCCGGTGATCAGGACGTTCGCGTCGGACGGGCCGACGCGGGAGATGATCTCGAGCACCGGGCGCATGGCCGGCGACTGGGCGATGAGGGTGGGGCCGCCCTTGCCGCGGAGGATCTGGTTTTCCTGCTCCAGCCGGCGGTAGGCGCGCACGGCGCCGGCGAGCTCGATCTGGTTGCGGACGATGGCGAGGAGCCGGGGGTTTTCCCACGGCTTGGTGATGAAATCCTTGGCGCCGCGGCGCATGGCCTCGACGGCGACCTCGACGCTGGCCCAGGCGGTCATGACGACTACCGGCAGCGACGAGTCGGCCGCCTGCAGCTTGGCCAGCAGTTCGAGCCCCTCCTGCCCTGACGTCGTGTCCCGCGCGTAGTTGAGGTCGATGATCGCCAGCGAATAATCCCGCGCCTCGATGGCCTTCATGACCGCCGCCGGAGACTTGGCCGTGTCGATTTGATAACCCTCGGCCTTGAGCAGGAGGCGAAGGGCTTCAAGCACATCGGGTTGGTCGTCCGCCACCAGGATGCGATGGGGCGCGGGGTCGTTGGCTGCCATTGGGAGAAGTGACAGGTGAGCAGTCGTCGGTGTCAAGTACGTCGCATCCCGCGGCCCTCCGCGGCCGGCGGCCGCCGGATCCGGGGTCGCCGGAACGCGCGGAGGAGTCGTTCCGGAGGCCGCGGAACGGCGGAAGGTGCGGGCGGCAAGCCGGCCGGCTCAGGCGGCAAGGCGGTGAGGGCAGGCGCACGCGGCCGCCGCGGCGGCGTCGGGCAGGGCCGGACGCAGGACCCGGGCCTGCGGGGCGGACGCCAGCGGGCGCCGGCGGTAGTCGAAAACGGCCAGGCGCAGCAGGCCGATCGCGGCCAGCGCGGCCGCGAGCAGGTCGGGACGGAGCGAGGCGGTGAACGGGGCGTTGGCGAACGCGAAGACGACGGAGCCGGCGGCCGCGGAGGCGAGGACCGTGATGAGAAGATTGCGATTCTGATTCATGGGAGTGAGGACGTTGATGTCCGGCCCCCTCTGCTCACGCCGTGCCAGGTTTCCCGAACCGCGGGTAAGTACACGTGATCCAGCGAGATAAAATTATGCACCGAAAAATACGCCTCCGCGCCGGGGCGCGAAAGCCCTCGGTCCTGGGAATCGCGATTCCCAGCAGTGGGACGCGCTAGTGGGCCGCCCGAGGGCCGGCCGGCCCGGAGGCGCTACTCGTAGCGCAGGGCCTCGATGGGATCGAGCCGGGCGGCCTTGCGGGCGGGGTAGAAGCCGAAGAAGATGCCGATGACGGCGCTGAACGCGACGGCGCCGACGATGGCGGAGGTCGAGACGAGGACGGGCCAGTTGTTCAGCTTGGAAACGAGCTGCGAGGCGCCGATGCCGAGCAGGATGCCGAGGGCGCCGCCCATGACGCTGAGGATGATGGCCTCGACCAGGAACTGGAGCAGCACGTCGCGGCCGTGGGCGCCGACGGCCAGGCGGATGCCGATCTCGCGGGTGCGTTCGGTGACGGAGACGAGCATGATGTTCATGATGCCGATGCCCCCGACGATGAGCGACACGCCGGCGATGGCGGCGAGCAGGACGGTCATGGTCTTGGAGGTGGCCGTGGCCGCCTCGGCGATCTCGAGCTGGCTGCGGACGGTGAAGTCGGGCTCGCGTCCGCTGCGGCGCTGCTGGAGCAGGTCGGTGATGTCCTGCTGGACGCGCGGCATGTCGTCGGGCGAGGTTGCCTGCACGAGGATCGAATTGAGATTCGGGCGGCGGGCGAGGCGCTTGAGGTGGCTGGTATAGGGGATGATGACGACGTCGTCCTGGTCGTCGCCGCGGAAGTTGAAGCCCTTGGGCGCGAGGACGCCGACGACCTTGAACGGGATGTTGCGGATGCGCAGGGTCTGGCCGATGGGGTCGCTGTCGGGGAAGAGCTGGTTGACGACGGTCCGGCCGATGACGCAGGCCTTGGCCGCGCTGCGGACGTCGGCCTCGGAGAACATCTCGCCGTCGGAGATGCTCCAGATGCGGATGTCGAGGTAGCTGACATCCTCGCCGAGCACCTGGGTGTTCCAGTTGAGCCCGTTGGCGAGGACCTGGGAGCGGTCGCGCATCTCGGGGCTGACGTTCACCACGCCGGCCACCTCGTGCTGGATGGCGAGGGCGTCCTCGACCGTGAGCGTGCTGGCGCTGCCCCAGCCGCCGCGCATGCCGCCGGTGTTGGCGGTGCCGGGGAAGACCAGGAGGATGTTCTGGCCGAGGCTGGCGATCGAGGCCTCGACCTGGGACTTGGCCCCGTTGCCGATGCTGACCATCGCGATGACGGCGGCCACGCCGATGATGATGCCGAGGGCCGTCAGGATCGAGCGCATCGCGCTGCGGCGCAGCGCCCGGAGCGCGACCTTGATGGTGTTGACGAAACGCATGGCGGGGCGGGGGGTCAGGCGGTGAGCTTGGCGGCGGACTCAGCGGCGAGGATCTTCTGCATCTCGGCGGCGGCGGACAGGCGCTGCTCGACGGCGACGTCGCTGACGAGGCGGCCGTCGCGCATGATGAGGTTGCGCTTGCAATAGTGGGCGATGTCGAGCTCGTGCGTGACCATCACGATGGTGATGCCCTGCTCGTTGAGCTTCTGGAAGACGCCCATGATCTCGACGGAGGTCTTGGAGTCGAGGTTGCCGGTGGGCTCGTCGGCGAGGAGGATCTGGGGCTCGTTGATGAGGGCGCGGGCGATGGCCACGCGCTGCTGCTGGCCGCCGGAGAGCTGGCTGGGGAAGTGGTCGGCGCGCTGCGAGAGGCCGACGATGTCGAGGCTGCGCAGGGCGCGCTCGCGGACCTCGCGGGAAGTGAACGCGCGGCGGCCGTACAGCATGGGCAGCTCGACGTTCTCGCGGGCGGTGGTGCGGGAGAGGAGGTTGAACCCCTGGAAGACGAAGCCGAGCTTCTGGTTGCGGAGGTCGGCCAGCTGGTTGCGGTCGAGCGCGGAGACGTCGGTGCCGTCCAGCAGGTAGCGGCCGCGGGACGGGCGGTCCAGGCAGCCGAGCAGGTTCATCAGCGTGGACTTCCCCGAGCCGCTCGCGCCCATGATGGCGACGAACTCGCCGGCCGCGATGGTGAGCGTCACGCCGCGGACGGCGTGGACCGGCACCTCCCCGGAGTCGTAGATCTTGTGGATCTCGTCGAGCTGGACGACGGCGGCCATGGCGGGCGAGGGGCGATCAGAAGCGCCGGCCGCCGCCGCCGAACGGGTTGGCGGCGGGGCGGGGCGCCGCGCTGTCGCCGGTCAGGGCCAGGCCGGTGATGATGGTGTCGCCCTCATTGAGGCCGCCGACCACCTCGGAGGCGGAGCCGTCGGTGATGCCGATCTTGGCCGAGACGGCCTCGGGCATGGCCTGCTTGTCGCCGCGCGGCAGGCGGTAGATGGTGCGGACGGTGATGACCGGCTCGCCGGGGGCGGCCGGCGGGGCGATGATGCCGCGCTCGATGAGGACCTTGCGGACCTGCTCGCGCTGCTCCGCCGTGGCCTCGCGGAAATTGGTGACGCCGAGCTCGGCCATGACGTCGCGGAGCTGCTGGCGCTGCTCAGGAGTGGCGTCGGGGCCGAGGAGGCCGCCGCGCCGGCCGCCGCTGCTCTCGCCGCCGCCTTCGCGGGCGCGACGCTCGCCCCCTCCGCCGGCGGCCGCGGCCGCCGGGGCCGGGGCGGCGGACGGGGCCTGGCCCTTGACGGCGACGGTTTCGGGCAGGCGCACGCGCAGGGCGGCATTGGGGACGCGGAGCACGTGCTCGCGGCTGGCGACGACGATGGAGACGTTGGCGGTCATGCCGGGGCGCAGCTTGAGGTCCTTGTTGTCGACGTTGATGATGGTGTCGTAGGTCACGACGTTGCTGACCACCTTCGGAGAATTGCGCACCTGGGTGACCTGGCCGGCGAAGCTGCGGTTGGGGAAGGCGTCGACCGTGAAGGTGACCTGCTGGCCGGTCTCGACCGAACCGACGTCGGCCTCGGCGACCGCGGCCGTGATCTGCATCTTGGCGAGGTCGTTGGCGATGGTGAAGAGAACGGGCGCGTTGAGGCTGGCGGCGACGGTCTTGCCCTCCTCTGTCTGCTTGGCGATGACGATGCCGTCGATGGGGGAGGTGATGGTGCAACGCTCGAGGTCGACCTTGGCGTTCTCGACGGCGGCCTTGCGGGTCAGGAGCTGGGCCTCGGACTGCTGGAGGAGGGCCAGGGCCTGGTCGTAGTCCTGCTGCGAGACGAGCTGCTTGTCGCGGAGTTCGCGGGTGCGCTCGGTGTTGAGGCGTTGGAGGCGGTTGCTGGCCTCGGTGGCGGCCAGGTCGGCCTCGGCCTGGCGCAGGCGCTGCTGGTAGGTGGCGGGGTCGATCTCGGCCAGCTTCTGGCCCTTGGTGACCGGGGTGTTGAAGTCGACGTAGAGCTGCTTCACCAGGCCCGAAATCTGGCTGCCGACGTCGATATTGATGAGGGGGTCGAGCTGCCCGGTCGCGGTCACCACCTGGCGGACGTTGCCGCGGGTGACAGTGGTCGTGTTAAAGGCCGGCGGCTGGTCGGCGGTGCGGGTTTTCTGGTAGAAGTAATATCCGCCGACGGCGGCGAGGAGCAGGATGACGGCGAGGGACGCTTTGAGGGGGCTGGAGGAAGCCATGAGGTGAAAACTAATGTGGACGTGGTAAGCGGCGGCGCAATTCAAACCAGCAGCCGGTCGGTCGTCGTGGTTCGCCTCGCCGGAGGGGAGACGTTCCGGTTGGATTCGGGTTACAGCGCCGCGGCGGCGAAACGCCGACGGGGGAAAGCCTTCCGCGCCGCCTGTCGCGGGAGGCGGTCGCCGCCGGAGGGCTACTTGCCCTGGGTGCGGCGGAAGGTGTCGCGCAGCGCGGTGGCGACGTTCGGGGGGACGAACTTGCTTACGTCCCCGCCGAGCTTGGCGATCTGCTTCACGAGCGAGGAGCTCGTGTAGCTGTAGGCCTCGTTGGGCATCACGAAGAGGGTCTCCACCTTCGGCTGCAGGTGGCGGTTCATGAGCGCCATGTTGAATTCGAACTCGAAGTCGGAAAGGGCGCGCAGGCCGCGGATGATCGCGCAGGCCTTCTGGCGGCGGGCGAAATCGACCAGGAGGCCGTCGAAGCTGGTCACGTCGACATGAGGCAGGCCCCGGAGGTTGGCCTTGATCAGGGCCACCCGCTGCGCCGGAGTGAAGAGCGGGGTCTTGGTCGAGTCGATGGCTACCGCGACCCGCACCCGGGCGAACAGCTTGGCGGCCCGCTGGAGGACGTCCAGGTGACCGTTGGTGAAGGGATCAAACGTCCCGGGGTAGATGCACAGTTTCATGCGGGGCCGAGGGCAGGATTGCAGAGCGCCAAGGGATGGCGAGGACGATTTGTGTCAAGCGCCGCCCGGGGGCGTCGTGGCGTGCGTCCGGAGACGCCGCGCCGGGCGCAATCGCGGTTGCCAAGCGGGCGGCGGGGAGTTCGACTGCGGTTCATGCGATTCACTTTGGCCAACTGGCTGACCGTCTCCCGCGTGCCGGCGATGTTCGCGATCGTGTGGCTGATGAACCAGGAGTTCGAGTGGTCGGCCACGATCGCGTTCTGGCTGTTTATCGCCGCGGCGCTGACGGACTGGTTCGACGGCATGGTGGCGCGGGCCCGCGGGGAGGTGTCCTCGTTCGGGCGCTTCATGGACGCGGTCATCGACAAGGTGATGGTGATCGGGCTGATGATTGCGCTGGTGAACGGGAAATACTTCCTCGGCTACGACGCCTACGCGATGATCCTGCTGCTATGTATCCTCGGGCGGGAGTTTGCCGTCTCGGGCATGCGGATGGCGGCGGCCACGAAGGGCCTGGTGGTCGAGGCCGACCTGGGCGGCAAGGTGAAGACGTTCGTGCAGTTGAACTCGATCGGGTGGCTGCTCGGGGCGCGGATGATGGCGCAGGATTTCGGCGAGGCGTTCGCGACCACCGATCGCTGGATCATCCAGGTCATCCACTACACGGGCGCGGGGCTGTACGTGCTCTCCGCGGTGCTGACAATCACCTCGGGCATCTCGTATTTCCGGCGTCACGGCCAGGCCGTGCTGGAGTAGGCGATGGCCCTGTCCGACGTGAGGTGGCTGCGATGGATGCCGACGAAGGTCGTGCTGGCGGTGGCCACGCTCGGCCCGCTGGGAAGGCGGCTGCCGGCGCCCGGCACTTGGGGATCGCTGGCGGGATTGCTCTACGCGCTGGTCTTTTTCCGCCGGCTTGGTTGGGAGGAGACACTGGCGTGGACGCTGATCGCCAGCGGTGTGGCGGTGGCGTTTACCGGCGAAGCCGCCCGGAGGCTGGGCAAGTCGGATCCCGGTGAGATCGTCCTCGATGAATTCATCGTGATGCCCCTGGTGTTCCTCGGCGGGCGCGCCGGCCACTTCGCCGCGCTGCCCGACTGGGCCATGCTGCTCGGCGGTTTTGCGCTGTTTCGGTTATTCGACATCCTCAAGCCCATCGGCATCGCCCGGCTGCAACGCTGGCCTGGCGGGTGGGGGATCGTGGCCGACGATTTCGCAGCGGCGCTGGCGGCCTGCGGGGGCCTGCATCTCGCCGCCTGGATCTGGGGCTGGCGGTAGCAGGAAGCGCGGAAAGTGGTGCCAGGGGCCGGGATTGAACCGGCGACCAAAGGCTTATGAGTCCTCTGCTCTACCACTGAGCTACCCTGGCGGCCTTGGAGCGCGGAATGAGCCATATTTCGGCGCGGAAATCCAACTTTTTCTTTTAGCGCGGCAAGGGCTTAGCGCCGGCTGCGGTAGGGCAATGGAAGGCAAAGTGGACTGCCGGGGAGGAGGTTAAGCATGTGCTAAGCTGTCCCCACGAAAGACCGTGGCGCATTCGATCAGGAAAGCATGGTTGTCGAAAACACCCCAGGGATTTGCTTATGATTCCGACGGGAATCTGACATCCGATGATCGCTGGATATATGCTTGGGATGGAGAAAACAGGCTGGTCTCCATGCACACCAATCCTGCAATTTTGCCGCCGGTTGGTACTTTCCCCCTAAGTGAAACCCGCAAAATGGAATTTGCCTATGACATGCAAGGACGCCTGAGCTATGCGTATCTATGGACATTTGCGGACGGAGCACAGTATGCTTGCCGCAGGCAAGGTGCGTTTTTGAGAAGATCCGCGGTAAGCGACCATTTAACGCGGCACCGCAACTCCCCGGCCTTTTCCCATCGTGCCATGCTCACCTTTTCAATAGTCAACCCGGGCACATTTTGATGTTCTGTTTCCGGCATGAAAATCAGCCGAATCAGAATTCCGAATTGGAGAAACTTTCGTGAAGTAGACTTCAAGATTCCTGCGGAATCGAAACTCATTTGTTTGGCCGGAGAAAACGGGACCGGTAAGAGCAATCTGTTAGAGCTTATCGCAGCCGTGGCAGCCCGAATTGGACTGGCTCCAGGTTTCCACTCAACAAGAGGACAAGTATTTCAAGGCCCTCACGAGTTTGAAGTCACGATTTCGCTTCCCGATAATCCGACACATCTTTTTGGAGAAAAGTGGACCGAGCTAAGAGCTCGCCTCAACAATTGGGACGGAACTCTGATCTACAGAAGTAATGTTCGAGATCAAAACTCGCTATATTTAGGGGGAGTAGCCGATCCAGGTGTCGCAAATCACGTCGTCGCAGCACTCCAGGAGCGCAAAGATACATTTTACCTAGCGCTCGATTCTGACCGCTCCTATCCGCACGCGGGAATCAATGCGCACGAGCTTGCGGAAATCTTAACGCGAAACTGGGAGTCGCCGGACTGGGGAAAAAACAGGGCGTACCAGCCAACCAGTATGATCTACGGGGACTGGATACGCTACGTGCTCGCAAAAGATGCTCAGGAAGCAGACGCGTTTTACCGCGCGAGCCGTCAAGCTGCTGCTGATCGTACGACACCACCGCAATTTCGAGACTTCTTCACGGAGTACGCCAATGCAGTCGCACGGATACTACCACACTTGAAATTCTCGGGGGCTGACAGAAGAGAGAACACCATCCGCTTTGATAGTGCTGGAACTAGTCTGCCATTTCATTGCCTCAGCGGCGGCGAGCGGGAAATAGCGTTTCTGGTAGGGCAGATTGTCCGCTTTAACCTGAAGCGCGGGCTTTTCCTAATAGACGAGCCTGAGCTACACCTTAATCCAGATCTATTGCGGACCTGGATAACATATCTTCGGTCTACGATAGAAGACGGCCAAACGTGGATCGCCACGCATTCGCTGGAAGCGGCAGAATGTGCTGGTCCGAGCTCGGTATTCGTCCTGCAGCGAAGAAGCTCTAATGGCACTGACCGAACAGTAAATTCAGTCATCGCACTGGCAACTCTTCCTGCGCTCGAAGCGCTTTCGGGGGCCCTTGGATCGCCAGCATTCTCCCTAACAAAATACAAATTCATCTACGTAGAAGGTGAACCTGGCGATGGCGAAAGGGGCCGTTTTCAGCGCTTGTTTCCTACAGCTACCGATACCCGGTTTCTCGAAGCCGGCGGCTGTAAAGAAGTCGCAAAGCGGGTAAACGCTCTCAGCGAAATTGCCAGCACAGTAGGCTACGGGATCCGCCGGGGAGGTATTGTCGATCGCGATTTCCTAGACGCTGCCACGATAGCCGAACTGACGACACGAGGCCTTCTAGTGCTCCCGGTGCACGAAATCGAAAATCTGCTCCTCGAACCAGCAATCCTGACCGAACTCTTGCGGAGGGCCGGACTCTCGATATCAGCCGCAGCCCTTCTACAAGAGGAGGCCGACAAGATCGCAGGGGCCTGGATATTTCAGCACTGCGGAGCTAGCGCGCGGATGAAAGACGTCGATACACACGGCCTGAAAGCTGTTGCCTGTCGTACGACGTGGGCGCAGCTCGAAGCAGATAGCACAAAAGTGAGAGACGATTGGTCAAAACACCTTAATCTCGATGCAGTGAGCCAGCAGCTAACCGATTTTCGGCATGCTTTCCAAGCCGGATTGAGTGCTTACAGGACTGTGCGAAGCAGCGCGGACCTTTGGAAGGATTGCATGGGAAAAGAAGTCGCACGCGCGGTTTCACAGAGGCTCGGTTTTTCCGCGCCTGATATTTACGAACAACAGGCCGTAGACATTTGGGCGCGAGGCGTCGCGCCCCGGCCCACCGAACACGCGGCGATCTTAGCCTACCTTGCCCGCCCCTAGTTGCCGTCTTTGCGGTGAAGATCACCACGTAGAAGCTGACGAAAGGAGGAGTAACCGATCCGCCACACTTCTGTGCCGCTTGCAACATTGGGCGCGAGGCAGCGGAGGACAAGCTGCTGACCTGCCCCCCGGAACTGGAGGGTTAAAAGGCGAGTCCCGGGGTGGTGAGGGATGGTTTAGGGTTTGTGGTTACGACTGCAAGTGGAGGGTTGGTTGGGTCCAGAGGGGCCCCCATGGGGGCCCGCGCCGCCTGGGCGGCAAACTCGGCCGGCGTCAGATCACCGAGCGAGCTGTGAGGTCTTGATTGGTT
>JAEUGX010000099.1 GCA_016795545.1 Opitutaceae bacterium | reverse complement strand
GCACCGCCGCGGGAACCGGCGGCGGGAGCCGGGGTTCCGCCGCCCGCGGGCCGGGGACCGGCGGCGGCAGCGGCGGCGCCGCCGGACGCCCGGCCGGATCCGGCGCGGGTCCCGCCGGCACGGAGACCGGGGCCGGCGCGGAATATTCCCGCAGCGCCTGGAGCACCGCGCGGATGACGAAGCCGCGTACCGCCCCTTCCTGCCGGAAGCGCACCTCGCGCTTGGCGGGATGCACGTTCACGTCCACGGCGGCCGGGTCGATCTCCAGGAAAAGCACCGCCACGGGATAGCGTCCTTTCGCCAGCGAGGTGGCGTACGACTCGATCAGCGCGAAGTTCAGCGTGCGGCTGTCGACGGGCCGGCGGTTGACGAACAGGAGGAGCTCATGCCGGGTGGAGCGGCTCACGCCCGGCTTGCCCGTGAGCCCCGCCAGCTTCAGCCCGCCCTCCTCCGCGCTCACGGGCAGCAGGTCGGCGGCGGTCTGCCGGCCCAGGATCTCGGCGACGCGGTCGGACAGCGTCGCGCACGCCGGCGACTGGAAAAGCACGCGCCCGTCCTCCAGCAGGGTGAACGCCGTCTGCGGGCACGCCAGGGCGTAGAGCCGGACGGTCTGGATGATGTGCGCGGACTCGGTCGCGTCGCTCTTTAGGAACTTCCGCCGCGCCGGGACGGAGTTGAACAGGTGGGTGACGGTGATGCGGGTGCCCGGAGCCACGCCGCATTCGCGCACGTGGACGAGGCGGCCGCCGTTGACGACGACCTCGGTGCCGGCCGCCGCGCCGGCCGGCCGGGTCTGGAGCTCGAAGTGGGCGACGCTGGCGATCGAGGGCAGCGCCTCGCCGCGGAAGCCGAAGGTGCCGAGCCGGTCGAGGTCCGCGGTCTCGACGATCTTGCTGGTGGCATGGCGCTCGAGCGCCAGCAGCGCGTCGTCCCGCGACAGGCCGCAGCCGTTGTCCTCGACGCGCAGGTAGCTGCGGCCGCCGTGCCGGAACTCCACCTCGATCCGCGTGGCGCCGGCGTCGAGCGAATTCTCGACCAGCTCCTTCACCACCGCCGCGGGGCGCTCGATGACTTCGCCCGCCGCGATCTGGTTCGCGACCCGGTCGGAGAGAATGCGGATGACTGGCATGGGCGGGATAGCGTGCAAAAATCCGCGCGGGGCGCCAGCCCCGACGTGACGGCCGGGCTCAATCCTTGCGCCCGTCGTCGCTCCGGTCGACCAGGTTGATGAGGTCCGTCATGATCCGGAACGGCCGCAGCAGCCAGCTGCCGTCGAGTAGCGGCTCCACGGGCCCGGCCTTCTCCTCGAGGACGGCGGTCAGCCGGTGGAGGCAGACCATGGCGACGATCACCACGCCGAAGAAGGCGGCGAAGACCGGGACATTGACCGCCGGCACGGGCCCCTCGCCCTTGAGAAAGAGGCCCCAGATCACCGGCGAGACGCCGCCGAGGAAGGCGATGACCGCGCCGTGAATGGACAGCGGCAGCGCCCGCTCCTGCGCGGGCAGCAGCTTGGCCAGGTAATTGAGGTTGGCGGACGTCCAGCAGGCCGCCGCGGCGCCCAGCAGCAGGAACAGCAGGGGCAGGATCAGCCCGGCGCCCCGTCCGGCGTAGAGGAAGGCCATCCAGCCGGCCGCGGCGACGCCGTAGGTGACGAAGCTGAGGCGGAAAAAGGGCTTCGCCCCCACCCGGTCGAGCCGCGAGCGCATGAAGGCGTTGGCGCCGATGACCCCGGCGTAATACAGCATCATGTAGAACATGATGTGGGCCGAGGTCAGGCCGGCGGTCGCCTTGAGGTAGTAGGTGCCGAACGGCACGATGGGCGTGGTGACGACGAACAGCAGGGCCGCCAGCCAGAGGTAGGTCCGGAACTGGCTGGGCTCCAGCACCAGCCGCGGGGTGTCGGCCACGATCTTCTCGAGGCTCAGCACCTTCGGCCGGTCGATGTCCGGCAGGCGGTTGAGGTAGCGCCACGACATCCACGCCCCGAGGATCGCGATCAAATACTGGATCGCGAACGCCGGGTAAGCCGGCAGCACTGCGAAGAGCAGCGCGCCGAGCAGCAGCATGCCGACGGCCCCGACCCCGGCCAGCATCTGATCCGTGGTCCAGTACCGGCCGCGGATGGGCTCCGGGATCAGGCCGTGCAGCCAGTTGGTGATCGCCGCCGCCCCCACGGAGCGGGACAGGCTGTAGAAGAACATCGCCGCGACCATGGCCGGGATCATCCACCCCGCCGGCTGCTCCGGGGCCAGCAGGGCCAGGCTGAGGGGCAGGAGCAGGAACCAGCCGCGCGCGCCCCAGCCGGCCAGCGTCAGCCGCTTGTAGCCGAGGCGCGGCAGCCAGGCGGTCGCGAGCACCTGCACGGGCGTGAGCAGGAACACCCAGGAATAAACCAGCCCGACCTGGAACGAATCCGCCCCGAGCTGCTCCATGAGCAGCACGGTCGGCGTGCCCGCGCCCACCTGCCAGTTCAGCGCGTTGTAGAACGCGAAGTACAGGCCGTGCCGGTGGGGGTACAGCTCGGGAAGGCGGCTTTTCGTCGGGAGGAGCATGGGCACAGGCCGGCCCGGCAGCGCGCGTCCACCGCGCACCGCCGGCTCAGCCGAGCCGCTGGCGCCACCCGCGCAGCTGCCGGGCGACCGCCGCCGGTCCGGGCATGCCCGGGCCGGTGCGGCGCGCCATGGCCCGCCGCAGGTCGAACGACGTCACCCAGTCGCGGCCGAACCGCGGATGCACGGCGCGCACGTCGACGTGCGCGAGGCGGTCGAGAGGCCGGCCCTGCCGTTCGGCGAGCTTCACGACCGCGCCGACCGCATGGTGCGCCTCGCGGAACGGGACGCCCCGGCGCACGAGGTAGTCGGCGAGGTCAGTGGCGAGCAGGGCCGGGTCGGCGACCGCGGCCGCGCAGCGGTCCCGGTGCACCCTGATCCCGGCCACCGTGCCGGCCAGCACCTCGAGGCAGAGCACCGTCTGGTCGTGGCTGTCGAAGACCGGCGGCTTGTCCTCCTGCAGGTCCCGGTTGTAGGTCAGCGGCAGGCCCTTCGCCAGCACCAGCAGCGTGTGCAGGTTGCCCTGCAGCCGGGCCGACTTGCCGCGCAGGAGCTCGAGCGAGTCCGGATTCTTCTTCTGCGGCATCAGGCTCGACCCCGTGCAGAACGCGTCGGGCAGCTCGACGAACTTAAATTCCTGGCTGGCCCAGAGGATCAGATCCTCGGCCAGACGCGAGAAGTGCACGCCGGCCAGCGCACAGGCGGAGGCGAACTCGACGTAGGTGTCGCGGTCGCTGACCGCGTCCATGCTGTTCCGCGTGACCCGCGGCCGCCCCCGGGCGTCGACGAATCCCAGGGCCCGGGCCGTGAACTCGCGGTCGATGGGCAGCGTCGTGCCGGCGATGGCGCCGGAGCCGAGCGGACACCAGTTGGCGTGGTCCGCCACCGCGGCGAACCGCTCGGCGTCGCGCTGCAGCATCTCGACATAGGCCAGCAGGTGATGCGCCAGGAAAACCGGCTGCGCCCGCTGGAGGTGCGTGTAGCCGGGGATGAGGACGGCCGCGTTCCGCTCCGCCACGCGCACGAGCGCGCGCTGCGCTGCGACGATCCGGTCGCCGATCTCGGCGCAGGCCGCCTTGAGGTAAAGCCGCATGTCGGTCGCCACCTGGTCGTTCCGGCTCCGCGCCGTGTGCAGCCGGGCGGCGGCGGGCACCCGGGCGGTGAGCGCCTGCTCGATGTTCATATGCACGTCCTCGAGCTCCGTCCGCCACCGGAACCGGCCGGCGGCGATCTCGCGGCCAATGGCGTCGAGCCCCCGGTGGATCGCGTCCCGCTCGCGCCGGGTGATGAGCCCGACCTTCGCCAGCATGGCCGAGTGCGCCTTGCTGCCCTGGATGTCAAACGGGGCCAGCCGCCGGTCGAAGGAGACCGACTCGCTGAAACGGAGCATCAGCCCGGCGGGACCCGCCGAGAACCTTCCGCCCCAAGTGACTTGCGGCTTTTTTGCCATGCCGGCCACGCAACGCCCCGGGGCCGGTCTTGGCAACGCGGAAATGACCCGCGCGTCCGCCGCGGAAACCGCAAAAACCATTTGCGCGTGTCCGGACCCGGCGCATGGTCTCCGCATGCGAGTGTCCCTGCCCCTGTTGCTTCTCCTCCTGGCCGCCGCCGCCGTCCCGCTCCGCGCCGACGCCGCGCCGACGCGCGTCACGGTCGGCCCGATGAAGACCTCCATCTACGTCGGCAGCGTCACGCTGACCATGACACCCTTCGTGCAGAAGGGCGACGGGTTCGAGTCGTCCTACGAGGCGAGCGTCTTCCCGTGGTTCTTCTGGGGTGAGTCCGGGCCCATCACCATCCGCCTGCCGCAAAGCGACCTCGAACGGCTGGCCCGGCGCGAAACCGTCGAGTTCACGGGCGACGCCTCCAACCACAAAGGCAAGCCGCGCACCATCACGGGCCGGGCCCAGCCGGCGGACGCCACCTCCGGCAAGATCAAGGTCCGGATCATGGCCGACGGCATCGAGCTGATCTTCAACGGCACCTACGCGTTCGGCCAGGACGCCTGAGCCGGGATCATCCCGGTGGGAGTTGAAAGCTGATGCTTCGGCTTTCTCACCCCTGCCCGGGAGGGCAAGGGATTGGGCGAGCGTGACGGGCCCCGCCGTCAGGTCGGGGGCGTCCAGTGGCTCCACGCGATCTTCTCGGCGCGGCCGCCGCGGTCGAAGTCCACGAGCGCGGCCGACAGCCGCACGTCGCCGGTGGCGACCTCGAAGCGCCGCGGCAGCCCGTCGAGAAAGCGTCCGACCACCGGGGAGATCTCGCGTCCCAGCACCGACTCGTGCGGCCCGGTCATGCCGACATCGCACTGGAAGGCCGTGTGCCCGCGCAGGACCGCGGCGTCGGCGGTGGCGACGTGCGTGTGCGTGCCCAGCACGGCCGTGACCCGGCCGGCCAGGTGCCAGCCGAGCGCCTGCTTCTCCGACGTGGCCTCGGCGTGCGCCTCGACCAGCGCGCCGTCGTAGCGGCCCGCCAGCCGGCCCAGCAGGGCGTCGGCGGCCAGGAACGGACACTCGGCGCGCAGGCCCATGAAGCTGCGGCCGAGCACGGTGAAGACCAGCAGCCGGAATCCGTCCTTCTCCAGCACGACGTGGTCGCGTCCGGGGCAAGCCGCCGGCAGGTTCGCCGGCCGGCAGACCCGCTCCAGGCCCACGAGATCCGTCTCGAAGCCTTTTTGATCCCAGACGTGGTCGCCCAGCGTGATGGCGTCGACGCCCCCCTCCAGCAGGCCGCGGCAGATCGGGGCGGTGATGCCGGCGCCGGCCGCCGCGTTCTCCCCGTTGGCGACGACGAAGTCGAGTCCCAGGGAAGCGCGCAGGCCGGGGACCAGGGCGGCCACGGCCTCGCGTCCCGGCCGGCCGACGACGTCCCCGATAAAAAGCAGCCTCATGACGGGAGCGACCCGGCGGCAGCGCTGGTCCGGCGGGCTCCCGCCTAGCGCGGGAGGTAGCTCGCGCCCGAGGCGTTGCCGAGCGCGGCCGGGCTGATCTGCACGGCCTTCGACGTTTCGGTGTCGATGAGGTAGATGCTGCGCGACCCGGCGGAGCGGTAGGTGCACAGGAGGTGGCGGCCGTCGGGCAGCCAGACCGGCTCGATCGCGTCGGTCGGCGCCTTCGTGACGATCTTCGACACGCGCTTGGCCATGTCGTAGACCGCGACCTGGAAGCCCTTCCCCACCCGGGCGGTGAAGGCAATCTTGTTGGGGTCGCCGGTGCTCCACGTCGGCTCCGTGCAGTGCCCGGAGATGTTGGTCGGCAGCCGCGTCGGCGCGCCGCCGGCGGCGGACATGACGTAGAGCTGCGGGCCGCCGGCCGCGTCCGAGACGTAGAGCAGCCGCGAGCCGTCGGGCGACCACACGGGCGAGGACTCGATCGCCGCGGTGTTCGTCAGCCGCTTGATCTGCCGGCCCTGGGCGTTGCTGACATAGACCTCCGGGTTGCCCTCGCCGGAGAGCACCATGGCCACGCGCGAGCCGTCCGGGCTGAACTGCGCGCCGCTGTTGGTGCCCTTAAAGCTCGCGAACACGTTCTGCTGATGCGTGCGCAGGTCGAGCACGTAGATGTCGGGAAAGCCGGTGCGGTAACTCGTGTAGATGATGCGGCCGCCGTCCGGGGACCACCGCGGCCCGATGATCTGCTTGCCCTGCACGGGATGGCTCAGGACCTCGCCGAAGAACAGGTCGCCGGTCAGGATCGTCTGCTGGCCGCCGCGGTCGGAAACGAAGGCCAGCCGGCCCGCGAAATACCCCTTCAGCCCGGTGGTCTTGATGACCGCGACATCGGCCGCCTTCAGCAGCGCCTGGCGCAGGCTGGCGCCGGTCACCGTCTCCGTGTGCACGGGTGTGGCCGCGCTGCCGCGCGTGATCGCGACGGTCACCTGGTTCGCGCCGGCGGCCGTGAACGTGAACTTGTAGGACCCGCCGCTCGCCACCGGCCGGAAGCGGCCGTGCGTGGAGAACGCGCGGAGCGCCAGGTTCTGCAGCTCGGTGGACGAAGCGCCGATCGTGACCGACGCCACCTGGGTGTCGCCGGCCACGACGACATCGCCGATGTCGCGCTGCGCGACCAGCGGGGAAACAAGCAGGAGGCCAAGGACGAGGCGAAGGACGTGCGGCATGAGGATGAGTCTGGTTGGAAGGGAAAAGGTTCGGACCGGTTTTTGTTTTACTCCCGGCAACCTACTCACAAGGTCAAAGCGTCCCGTTTTCCAAGCCATTTTCGCCGCCATCGTGACCGCCGACTCACTCAAGGAAGCCCTGAAGCAGGTAAAGTACCCCGGATTCAGCCGGGACATCGTCTCGTTCGGGCTCGTGCGCTCGGCGACCTTCGCCGACGGCACGGCCAAAGTCGCCGTGGCGATCACCACCTCGGACCCGAAGGTGCCGACGATGCTCAAGGCCGAGATCGAAAAATGCCTGCGCGCCCAGCCCGGCGTCCGCGACGTGATCATCGAGCTGGCGGTGTCGGCCGCCAAGGCCCCGCCCAAGCCCCGCACGAACACCCTGGGCGCCGGGCAGACGACGGCCGGACTCAAGCACTCGGTCGCCATCGCGTCCGGCAAGGGCGGCGTGGGCAAGTCCACCTTCGCCGTCAATCTCGCCTGCGCCCTCGGCCAGCTCCTCGAACTGCGCGGCCGGCCCGGGCGCGTCGGGCTGATGGACTGCGACATCTACGGGCCGTCCGTGCCCCTCATGATGGGCCTCGCCGGCCGGCCAGAGATCGAGGGCGACTCGCTGGTCCCGCTCGTGCGGCACGGAGTCAAGGTCATGTCCATGGGCTTCCTGGTCGACGACAACACGCCGGTCGTCTGGCGCGGCCCGATGATCATGAAGACCATCCAGCAGTTCGTGCAGAACGTGAAGTGGGGCGAACTCGACGTGCTGCTGATCGACCTGCCGCCGGGAACCGGCGACGCTCAGCTTTCGCTGGTCCAGACGCTGCCGCTGGACGGCGCCATCCTCGTCACCACCCCGCAGACCGCCGCCACGAACATCGCGCGGAAGGGCGGGCTCATGTTCCAGAAGGTCAACGTGCCGCTGCTCGGCGTGGCGGAGAACATGAGCTGGTTCGAGGACGCTTCCGGGACCCGGCTGCCGCTCTTCGGCGAAGGCGGCGGCGCCGCCACCGCCGAGGCGCTCGGCACCAGCCTCCTCGGCCAAGTGCCGCTGTACCCCGAGATCCGCGCAGGCGGCGACACCGGCACACCCATCGTCGTGTCAGCCCCGACAGGCAGGCCCGCCCAGGTTTTCCGTGAAATAGCGGGCTCCTTGCTCGAAAGACTGAAGGTCTGACGCCCGCTCCGGCCGGATTCCTCACCTTTCGGACAAGGCCACGAGCACACTGATTGACACCGAAGCCGCGAAACATCTAGGGTGAATCCCGCATGATTCTGCAGCCGGGCCAAACCACACCGATCGCGACCGTCGGAAGTGACAACGGGTGTCGCTAATCCCTGAGGTGTTGTGACGGCCATGACCACCCCCCCCGAAGGCTCCGGCAATCGCGACTTCGTCAAGCAGTCCAGCCTTTACCAGGAATTTCTGGCTGAGCGGGAGGAGATTCTGAAGCACAAGTGGATCGAGTCCGAGCGCCTGGGCTACGATATCGGCTTTGAACGGGCCCTGCTGGACTGGATCCGGAAGCACCGGGACAGCTGGCGCGCCGCCCGTCGAGCCCAGCTGGCCGGGTCCGCCGGCCAGCCGCCGGCCGAGCCGGCGAAGAAGTAGCCTTCCTGGCGCGCTGTCCGCGGGCGCCAACAAAAAAGCCGGTCTTGCGACCGGCTCGGCAATACGCGGGCGGAACCCGTGTTACTTGATCTCCTTGTGGAGCGTGTGGCGCTTGAGAAACGGGTTGTACTTCTTTTTCTCGATGCGCTCGGTCACGGTCTTCTTGTTGCGCTTGGTGAGGTAGCGCGAGACGGGTTTGCCCTCTTTGCGGGCTTCGGTGCATTCCAGGGTGACGGTTTCTTGCATGGCGATAAGTTTGAAGGGTCGAGAGAAAAGCCGCCGCTCCGCCGCACGCAACTGCAAACTTCCGCCGTCACCGCTTCCGGCGGCGTGGGTCGCCAGCCCCGGCGGAAGCCGATGGAAAGGGCTTATTTCATGCCTATTATAAGCTTGTGCCAGCACAAGACCGCAGGCGCAAATGGGGCGCCATGGTCAACCAACCCCTCCGCTTCGCCTTGATCCGCCCCGCCCTCTCCGTCGTATCCGCCCTGCTCCTGGTCTCTGCCGCCGCCAAGATGCCGCCGTCGGTCGCGGATTCGGCCGGCGAACCGATCCGTTACATCGGCAAGGACCAGCCTGACAAGGCTTACTATGACGGCCGGCTGCCGCACGCCGTCGGTGTCCACCGCTACCAGGCTTTCCGCGCCAACCGCACCGCGCCGCTCGAAGGCGGCCAGGTGGGTTGGACCTACAACCACGCCCCGATGCTGGCCTATTGGAAGGGACGCTTCTGGCTGCAGTACCTTTCCGACGTCAAGGAAGAGCATAATCCGCCGGGCCGGACCCTCGTGCTTTCCTCGGCCGACGGCCGGCACTGGTCGGCTCCCGAGGTCGCCTTCCCCGCCATCAGCCTGCCGTCGGTCACGCCGCCCCCGCGCTATTTCGGCGGCGAGGTTCTGCCGGCGATCCCGCAGGGCACGCAGGCCATCATGCACCAGCGCATGGGCTGGTATGTGGCGCCCAACGGGCGGCTGCTGACGGTGGCGTTCTACAGCTACTGCCCCGATGTCCGTCACGGCCCCAACCGCGGCCACGGCATCGGCCGCGTCGTGCGCGAGGTTCATGCCGACGGCAGCTTCGGCCCGATCCATTTCATCCGCTACAACCGCGAGGCCGGCTGGGACGAGGCGAACACCCCCTGGTTCCCCTCGTACAAGGCAAGCCCCGACGCCGGCTTCGTCGCCGCCTGCGAGGCGCTGCTCGCCGACAAGCTGATGACGCTGCAGTGGTGGGAGGAGGACCGGCAGAATGACGGTTTCTACGCGCTCAAGCTCGAGCCCGGCGTCGAGCCGAAGGCCTTCAACTGGTACGTGCGCCCCGACGGCGTCACGGTCGGGGTGTGGAAGACCCACACGGCCCTCAGCCCCGACGGCGGCCAGACCTGGACCCGCGTCGTGCGCATGCCGACGCTCTGGGACGTCAACGGCAAGATCTGGGCCCAGCGGACCGCGGACGGCCGCTATGCGCTCACCCACACGCAGAGCGCCACCCGCCGCAACCGGTTCCCGCTCGTCGTGGTCACCGGCGACGACGGCCGCGACTTCGACCACATGCTCCTCGTGCACGGCGAGGTGTCGCCGATGCGCTATCACGGCATCAACAAGAACTACGGTCCGCAGTACATCCGGGGCCTGATCGCGGGCAACGGCGACCCCGGCGACGGCCGGCTCTGGCTGACGTACAGCATGAACAAGGAGGACCTCTGGGTCACCAGCCTGCGGGTGCCCATCACCGGCCAGGCCTCCGACGCCAACGACAACTTCGAGGGCCTGGCCTCCGCGGCCGACCTCGCCGAGTGGAATCTGCACGTGCCCCTGTGGGCGCCGGTGCAGATCGCCGCCGACCCGCTGAACCCGGCCAACCACGCCCTCCGCCTGAGCGACCGCGACCCGTACGAATACGCCAAGGTCGAGCGCGTGTTTCCGGCCCGCGCCCGCGTGGCCGTCGAGTTCCGGATGATGCTCGCCCAGCCCGGCCCCGGCAACCTGGAGATCGAGGTCCAGGGCGCGCGCGGCGAGCGCCCGATGCGCCTCCGCCTCGACCCCGAGTTCATCATGTTCGACCATGTCCGCGCCGAGGGCCCCTCCCTTCCGACCCGGGCCAACCACTGGTACGCGGTCCGGCTCGAGTTCGACACCGCCCGCCGCAGCTACGACTGCATCATCGACGGCACCAAGGTCGCCAGCGGCATCCCGCTCCAGGCGAACGTCACCGAGCTCCAACGCGTCGAATTCCGCACCGGCGCCTGGCGGCAGGACGTCCGACCCTTCATGATCGACGGCGAACCCGGCAGCCCCGGCGTGTACCAGGAGGACCTGCCCGGCGCGGACACCGCCGTCGCCGAATCCGTCTACTACCTCGACGACGTCCGAACCTCCGCCCTGCCCTGAGCGGAATCAGGGCGGACGAAGGCCGGTAAGAGAGTACCGGGGTGAAGCCCCGCCGTTCTTTTTCGCGCCGCTTCGCGGACTTGCCGGCTCACCTTCCTCTGCGCCCGGTCTTCCTGATCACCTGAGCTGCCCGTCCATTCCGTACTGCGCGCTCCAAGCGGGTTTTTCCGCTCAATCCTCGCCACTCAAGCACCCGATCCCCCCGCAGCGTCACGCGGAGACCTTCTTTTCCGTCAGCGGCATCATCACGCCGCGGCGGAAAAGGGTGACCTGACCGGAGCTCGACGACACCACCAGCGCGATGCACTCGGCGGCCACCGAGATGGCCGCGGCGGCCGCGTGGCGCGCGCCCAGGCCGCTGGGCAGGACGTGGTTGTAGTCGGAGGCCTGGATGAGCGCGCCCGCCGATTCGACCACGCCGTCGCCGCGGATCACGAACGCGCCGTCGATCGAGGAGAACTCCTTGATCGTCTCATCCATGAACGGATTCAGGATGTTCCGATCCTCCTCCTTGTAACCAAAGAACGGATTGAGCACGAGCGGCTTGGTCAGGGCGGCCAGTTTCTCGTGGTCGCCGACGACGAAGAGGCAGCCCACGGGCCGGCCCTCGCGGCCCTCGACGGCGAGTTCGGTGGCGACGGCGATGACCCGCTCGAGCACCTCGGGCTTCACGTCGGGAGGAAGCAGGTCCGCGTGGCCGGTCAGCAGCGTCTGGAATTCCTTCTCCACGTCGACGACCATGATGGTGTCGACCTGGTTGCTTCCGGCCAGTCCGCCGACGCAGCACAGCCGGTCGTTGAAAGTGATGAGCCCGCGGGTGATGCCGATCAGCACCGCGCTGCGCAGCTGGGCCATCCGCTGGTTCGAGAACGAGCGCACTTGGATGAGGTCCGGCCGGTCCTCGCCCTCGGCCGCGTTGCGCGTGACCAGGATCGTCTTGAGCGAGCCGGCCCACTTCGGGGCCTTGAACGCGCCCGCGTACGTGTCGCCGAACACCACGAGGCCGGTGCAGCCGCTGCCCAGCGCGATCTTCTCCGACTCGCGCAGCACCGTGCGGTTGACCCGGTTCTCGGGCGCGGCCACCGGCTTGCGGGCCACGCCGCCGAAGCCCGCGAAGAGCCGGTCGTAAAGCGTGTCGAGGTCAGGCGCGTGCACCAGGCTGTCCACGAATTCCTGTTCCTTCACCAGCCGCGCCAGCGCCGCCAGCAGCTGGAGGTAGTCGCGCGTCTTCTCGTCGGCGATCAACATGATCACCAGCCGCACGGGCTCGTGCTCCATGGCGCCGTCGTAGCGGATGCCGTAGTGGCTGCGTCCGACCGCCAGGATGTACCGCCGGTCCATCTTCACCCGGACGTGCGGCATGGCGACGCCCAGGCCGAGGTACGTCGTCATCGTGTTCTCGCGGCGCAGCAGGCCCTTCAGCAGCGTGTCCTGGTTCAGGTCGGGAAACCGCTCGACCGTGAGGTTGAGCAGCTCGACGAGCGCGCCCTCCATGTCGGCGCTGCTGAGGTCGGCGACGCGGCTCCGGGAAATGTACTTGTCGAGCCGCATGGGCCTGGATCAGGGCGATGCCATCGGCGGAGGTCCGGGCCGATTTACTGCTCCCACTCGAGCGCGCCCTTCTTCACCTCGTAGAACAGGCCGAGCACCAGCACGCCGAGGAAGAAGAGCATGGGCGACAGGATGGCGATGTGGTTGGCGAGGAAGTCGCGGTAGACGAAGGTCCACGGGATGAGGAACACCACCTCGATGTCGAAGAGGATGAAGAGCATCGCCGTCACGTAGAACTTCACGGAAAACCGGGTGTGCGTGCTGCCTTCGGACTTGATGCCGCACTCGTAGGCGGCGTCCTTGATCCGGCTGCCCCGGGCCCGCTGCCCGAAGAGATGGCTCGCGGCGATGACGCCGATCGTGATCACGGCGGCAAGGACGATCTGGACCAGGAACGGCAGGTAGGCGGCGGAACTCATCGCCGCCAAGATGCGGTCAGAACCCGCCGTGCATCAAGTGGAAACTTCCCGGCGCCCGGCCAAATCCGGGATTGAGGCTGCGCGCGGTCCGGTTTTCCCTGCTCCGGCCGTCCGGAGCGCCGGCCGCCGCCCTCTCCTCCCGCCATGTCCTTCTGGAAACGCCTGTTCCCCGGCCGCCGGTCCGGTCTCGTGCCGTACCACGACTTCGCCCTGAAGCAGACCGTGCTGGTGCCGAAGGCCGAGCTGCGCCCGGGCGTGATCCTGGTGCACCTCACCGGACAGGACACGCCCGTCTACGCCGATCCCTCCCAGCTGGTGCCCGGCGCCTACCGCCAGCCGCCGTTCACCGGCGAGGCCGCCGAGTGCATCCGGACCCTGGCGGCGGAGCTGCAGGATGTGTTCCCCCAGTCCGCCGAGGAGTGGGAGGACGGCTTTCGCCGCGACCTCGATCCCGACCGCGAGATCGCGAGCTGGCTGCGGGTGTCCGCCGTGCTCACCGCCCTGACGGACCGCTTCCAGTTCAGTCCCGCCGAACGCGCCGAGTGCTTCCGCATCCTCGTCGCCTGCGCCACCGGCGAACGCGACACGGTCCGCGAGCGCTCCGATCCGCAGCTGCTTTCACCCGAGGCCTACCAGGCCACGGTCGCGCTCTTCTTCGACGGCGTCTGATGCCGACTCCTGCACGAGAACCCGTCCGTGCGGAAAGGATGCGGGACTCAGGACGGGGAAAAGGCCTCGTCGGAGCGCGGTGGCGCCCCATTCCATGGCCCTGCCGGCAGGGCGGGATCGGCCAGTGGGGCTCTCACGCCTGCGCGATCCCCGCTCAGAAATCCTGCAGCCGGCCCTCGCCGGCGCCCCGCTGGGGTTCGATCCGCGCCAGCACCTCGCCCAGCAGGTAGATCGATCCGGTGACCAGGATCGTGTCTCCGGGCGCCCCCAGCGTGCAGGTCCGGGCAGCGGGGAAAACCTCCTCCAGCGTCGCCGGGCGCACCTGCACGCGGCTGTCCGGCGGGACCAGCCGCTGCATTTCCGCAAACGTGCAGGCGCGCGCCTGCTTGGGCACGGCCACGTGGACCTCCCGGGCGTGGCGGCACACCACGTCGAGCAGCGCCCGCGCGCGAAACTCGCCGAGCGCGCCGGCCAGCACGATGGGCGGGCGGCCCTCCGCGGCGATCAGGGCGCGCAGGTTCTGCTCGAGGACCGCCACCCCCTCGGGATTGTGCGAGGCGTCCAGGATGAGCCGCCGGCCGTCGAACTGGGTCCGCTGCCAGCGGCCAGGCCAATCGACGCGCAGCAGCCCGCGATCGATGGCCGCCTGGTCCAGCCGCCAGCGCGCCGGCAGCTGCCGGGCCGCCAGCGTGGCCGTCGCCGCGTTCCAGCGCTGGTAGTCGCCCTCGAGATTGGTGTGCGGGTATTGCGCGGTGTCCTCCCCGAAGGCCTCGCGCACCGAGATCACCGGCGCGCCGGCCGCCGCGGCGACCTCCCGGACCACCTGCTCCGCCGGCGGCGGCAGCCGACCCATGACGACGGGCCGCCCGGGCTTGATGATGCCGGCCTTCTCGCGCGCGATCTGGGCGAACGTGTCGCCCAGCTCCGCACAGTGATCCAGGCCGATCGAGGTGATGACCGCGACCTCCGGCAGCACGACGTTCGTCGCGTCCAATCGCCCGCCCATCCCGACCTCCACGACGCCGACGTCCACGCGCTTCCGCTGGAACTGCAGGAAGGCCATGGCCGTCATGAACTCGAAGAACGTCGCCTGCTCGTCCCGCGCCGCCTCGGCCGCGCGCGCCGCCGCCGGCATGAGCTCGTTCGTGTAAGCCACGATCTCCGCCTCGGTCAGGATCCGGCGGTCGACCTGCACGCGCTCGCCGAGCCGCACCAGGTGCGGCGAGGTGTAGAGGCCGGTGCGCCAGCCGGCCGCGCGCAGGATCGACTCCAGCATGGCGGAGACGGAGCCCTTGCCGTTGGTGCCGGCGACGTGGATCGTCGGGTACGAGCGTTCCGGATGCCCCAGCACCTCAACCAGCCGGCGCATGCGGTCGACGCCGAACTTCACGCCGCCCGCCTTGAGTGAATACAGGTATTCCGTCACCGCCGCGTAGTCGGCGAAGGCGGGCGGAGTCCCGGGAGAAACCGGCGGCTCGGTCGTCAAAAGGGCAGCGGGCCGGTCAGGCGCTGGTGGCCGCGGCCACCGGGAAGGGCGTGGCGGTCGGCACCTTCCGCGCCTGGTACTTGTGCGTGTGCAACACCTGCAGGAGGCTGGTCAGGCGGTCGCGCATCTCCAGGCGGCTGACGATCTGGTCGACCAGCCCGTGCTTCAGGAGGAACTCGGCGGTCTGGAAGCCCGGCGGCAGCGTCTGCTTGGTCGTCTCCTTGATCACACGGGCGCCGGCGAATCCGATCAGCGCCCCGGGCTCCGCCAGGATCACGTCGCCCAGCGTCGCGAAGCTCGCCGTGACGCCGCCCGTCGTCGGGTAGGTCAGAATCGAGAGATAAGGCAGCCCGGCCTGGGCCAGCCGGCCGAGCGCGGCGCTGGTCTTCGCCATCTGCATCAGGCTGAAAATGCCCTCCTGCATGCGCGCGCCGCCGGACGAGCTCACGATGATGCACGGCACCTTCTTGCGGATCGCGCGCTCGATGGCGCGGGTGATCTTCTCGCCCACGGCCGCGCCCATGGCGCCGCCGCAAAAGCGGAAATCCATCACGGCCAGCGAGACCGGGATGCCGCCGACCCGGGCCAGGCCGCAGATCACGGCCTCGGGCAGGCCGCTTTCCTTCTCGTAGCGCTTGATGCGGTCGGGGTACGGCGTCGAATCGACGAACTTCAGCGGGTCGGCCGATTTCACCGCCGCATCGAATTCCTCGAAAGAGCCCTCGTCCACCATGCTCCGGATCCGTTCCCGGCAGCCGATCGGGAAATGGTAGCCGCTTTTCGGCACCACCATGAAGTTGGCCTCGAGGTCCTTGTTGAACACGATCTCACCGGAGACCGGGCATTTGGTCCAGAGTCCCTCGGGGATGTTTTTCCGTTTCCGGGATGGCGATAGCTTGGGTTTGGCGAAATGTGTCATGCAGGTTCAGCCGTGGCCGAAGGTGACCACGTCGAGATTCAAGACGCCGGCCCGACGGAGGACCGCCGCACAGGCATTGAGGGTGGAACCCGTTGTAAAAACATCATCGACGAGGACGTAACGATCGGCGGGATTAATGGTGGCGCCCGGCGCCAAAGCAAAGGCATTTTTCAGGTTCTGCTGCCGTGCCGCGCGGTCGTAGTGGGTCTGCGAGCGCGTATCCTCCACCCGGCAAAGCAATTCCCCCACGGCCCGCCGGCCGCCGCCGCCGCGGGCCAGGACTTGCGCGAGCAGCAGGCTCTGGTTGTAGCCGCGCTCGCGCCGCTTGCGCGGATGCAGCGGCACCGGCACCAGCGTCGCCTCCCCGAGGAAAGCCGCGAGCCCGGGCGCCTGCTCCGCGATCGCGGCCAGGTCGTCGAGCACGTGCAGCGCATGATGGTATTTCAGCGCATGCACCAGCGACCGCGCCGGTCCGCGCAGCAGCACCACGGTCTTGCCCGCGCCGAACCGCGGACGCAGCGTCTCGCAATGCCCGCAGCCGCGGTTGACCTCGGTTTCCCCGGCGAAGGGATGACCGCAGGTCGTGCAGTGCGGCGGCTTGACGACGAGGAGCTGTTGCGCGCATCTCGGACACAGGTGCCGCAGCCGGCCCTCGACGATCCCGCCGCAATGCACGCAGCAGGGCGGGAACACCAGGTCGAGCACCCGGACGCCGGCCCGCGTGATGGCGTCGGCCGGACTCAATAGATCACCTTCACCAAAAACAGGCCCTGCGGCGGCGCGGTGACGACCGCCGGGATGCGCTTCCGGCTCTTGATGAGGCCGGCGAGGTCGACCGCCGTGAGCTTGCCCAAGCCCACGCTCACGAGCGCACCGGTCAGGCTGCGCGCCATCTTGTAGATGAAACCGTCGGCCTCGAACGTGAACGTCACGCGCTGGCCACTCCGCCGGATCTCAAGCCGGCGCAGGTCGCGCACCGTCGTCTCGTAGGTGCGGTCGTTCTCGCCCGAGAAGGCCCAGAAGTCGTGCTGGCCGCGCAACACCTTCGCCGCGGCCTGCACCGCCGGCCAGTCGAGCTCCCGCCCGAGCGACCAGCAGTAGTTCACCTCGAACGGGTCCGCCGAGCCGAGGTGCAGGTGGTAGCGGTAGACCTTCCCCTTCGCGTCGAAGCGGGCGTGGAACTTCGCCGGCGCAGCACGCAGGGTTTTAAGCAGGATGCTGCGCGGGAGCCCGGTTTGCAGCGCGAGCCGGAGCTTGTCGGCGCCGTGTTTCCATGCCGCGTCAAAATGGAACACCTGCGCGTGGGCATGCACGCCCGAGTCGGTGCGTCCGCTGCCCTCGATGCGGATCTGCCGGCCGAAAATCCGCTTCAGCTGCTTCTCGATCAGGTCCTGGACCGTGTTGCCCCCCTCCTGGCTCTGCCAGCCATGCAGATGCGTGCCGTCATAGGCGCAAACGCATT
>JAEUGX010000097.1 GCA_016795545.1 Opitutaceae bacterium | reverse complement strand
AGGTCGTCGAGCGCGGCCTGCGCGGGGTTCTCGCCCGAGCCGACGCCGAGGCCGAAGAGCGTCTTGCCGCCCCGCTGCTGGAACACCTGGCGCAACGCGGTGAAATCCACGTTCATCAGGCCCGTCCGCGAGAGCATCGCCCAGATCGACTTCACGCCGCGACCGATCCACTGGTCGGCCTGCGCGAAGGAGTCCAGCACGCTGGTCTGCTCGGTGCCCTCCTGGAGCAGCATGTCGTTGGCGAGGGGGATGACCGCGTCGCAGACGCGGCGGAGCTCGGCCAGGGCCTCCTCCGCCTGCTTGCGGCGGCGGCCGCCCTCGAAGCTGAACGGCAGCGTGACAAAGGCGATGACCACGGCGCCGGCCTCCGCCGCGATCTCCGCGACGACCGGCGAGGCGCCCGAGCCGGTCCCGCCGCCGAGGCCCGCGACGAGGAACACCAGGTCGGTGTCCTTGACGATCTCCGCGATCTTGTCGGCGTCGGCCTCCGCCGCCTTGCGCCCGAGTTCGGGGTCGCCGCCCGCGCTCAGGCCCCGGGTGAGCGAGGTGCCGATCAGGATCTTGTCCTGCACCGGCGAGGTGCTGAGCGCCTTGAAGTCGCTGTTGATGACGGCCAGCTGCAGCCGGTCGAGGTTCTCCATCTTCAGGCGGTCGACGGCGTTCGAGCCGCCGCCGCCCACGCCGATGAGCTTGATGCCGACGTCGCGGTCGGTCAGGGCCTCGAGGGGAAGTTCGTTCGGGATCGGGTCCATGGTCAGGTGCTGGCGAAGATGCGGGTGAGGTTGCTCAGCAGCCCGGTCTTGCGCCGCGGCGGCAGGGCGTGCTCGTGGGCCGTGCGCAGGCCGAACTGGAAGACGCCGAGCACGGTGCTGAACATCGGGTCCTTCAGCTCGTCCTTGACCCACGACGGCGCCTCGCCGCGGCGGGCCGGCAGGCCGAAGACGCGCGTGGCCGCCTCCTCGATCCCGGGCAGCTTGGCGGTGCCGCCGGTGAGGACGACGCCCGCGCCGCAGTGCTCGGGGCTGAAGGCCGGGCCGAGCTTCTGGCGGACCACCTCCAGCAGCTCGCCCACGCGCGCGGCCGCGATCGTCTCGATCGCCAGCTTGGGCAGCTGGCGGTCGCCGAACGAGGCGTCGCCGTTGAGCCACACCTTGTCGGCCTTGTCGCGGGTGACGACCACCCCACGCCCGTGGCGCAGCTTGATCATCTCGGCCTGCGCCGGCGTGACCCGGAGGCCGATGCTGAGGTCGTTCGTCAGGTGGTCGCCGGCCACGGGCAGCGTGCCGGTCACCAGCACGTGGCCGTCGCGGTAGAGCACGTAGTCGGTCACGCCCTTGCCGATGTCGATCACCAGGGCGCCCTGGGCGCGCTCGTCGGCCGTCGTCAGGAGGGCGCCGCTGCCGAGGCTGGCGAGGACGAGTTCGCGGACCTCGAGGTGGTAGCCGCCCACGACGTGGATGTTGTCGCTCACCTTGCTCTCCGGCCCGTGCACGATCCAGTAGCCGACCTCGAGCCGCCGGCCGGAGAGGTGCTCGGGGTCCGGCACGGCGCGGCCGTCGAGGCGGAAGGGGCGGCGGATCTCGTGGATGCGGGAGCGGCCCGGCGGAAGCTCCTTCTCCTTGGCCAGGGCGCAGACGGACGCGATGTCCAGCGCGGTCACGGTGTTGTCGGCCGACTTCACGTTGACCGACGCCTCGTTGTAGAACCCGTCCAGGTGCCCGCCGGTCTGCGCCAGCCAGACCTCCTCGATGCGGGCGCCGGCGCGCTTCTCGGCCATCTCGAGGGCGTGGTGGGTCGCCTCGCAGGCGGCCTTGTAGTCGATCACCTCGCCCTTCATGACGCCGCGCGACGGGGCCACGCCCACGCCGACGATGTTGAGGCTGCGCCCGCGGGTGATGGCACCCACGAGCACGGCGATCTTGCCGGTGCCGATTTCCACGGCCGCCACGATTCTGCTGCTGTTAGAGATCACGTTTCGCTTTCCGTTGAGAGTTGGAGTGGGAAAATCCGGGGCCGACGCCGGGCGCGCGGTCCGGCGCCTCCTCCTGCACGCGGATGGGCACCTGCCCGTCGAGCGCCAGGTTGACCGAGAGGAGGGCCGGCGCCGCCGGCGTCTCGCGCGTGCGGTCGATCACGTAGTCGAGCTGCGCCAGCTGCTTGAAATAGTCCCGCCGCCGGCTGAACACCGCCTCCATCCCGCCCTGCGACCGGACCACGATCTCGTCCGCCGCCGCGAGCCGGGTGAGCGACACGATGAGCCACTCCCGGTAGAGGTGCGGCGCCTGCAGCTGGGCGGTGGTCAGGAGCGCGGAGACGTCCTCCATGCCGGCCACGGGCTCGAAGCCGGCCGCGGTGCGCACCAGCCGGATGCCGTCGAGCCAGGGCAGCCCCGCCACCATCTGGCGGTCGTAGCTGACGCCGTCGTACACGACGCCGTCGCGGGCGACCAGCAGCTGCCGGGGCTGGCCGGCGCCGTCCGCCGCCTGCACCCGCGCGACCGGCGTGCGCTCCTGGAGCGTCACCACCAGCGTGTCCGGAAACTTCCGCGTCAGCACCGCCACCCGCACCTGCCCGTGGGCGAGCAGCCGGTTGCGCAGGGTCGGCAGGTCGAGCGCCATGAGGCTGGAGGGCCGGGGCAGCGCGAGCGCCGCCGTCACCCAGGCGCGGGTCAGCACCCCGTCGGTGATGAGGACGACCTCGCGCACGGGGTCGCTGTGGACCGCCGTGGCCAGCGCGGCGCGGTCGTGGCCCCAGGCGTGCACGGCGAGGTGCACCCCCCACCCGCCCGCGGCGGCCAGGGTCAGGAGCACGCCCGCCTTGAGCCAGGCCAGCTGCCGGCGCCGCCGGCCGCGGCGCGACATGGCCACGGGCTGCACTTCCTGGCGGATGTTGCGCCAGGAGCGGCCCGGGGGCGGCGGATTCTCGGGGGCGTTGCTCATCGGGGAAGGGCGGCGGCCAGCCGGAAGCGCTCGACGGCGGGCGCCACGAGGTCGCGGCACAAGGCGATGAAATCGAGGCCCACGCAGCGCGCGCTCATCGGCAGCAGGCTGGTGTCCTTCATGCCGGGGAGCGTGTTGATTTCCAGCAAATAGAGCTCGCCGTCGGCCGACAGCATGAAGTCGACCCGCGCGTAGTCGCGGCAGCCGCAGGCCGCAAAGGCCTTCTCGGCCTCCTGCCGCACCCGGGCCGCCAGCTCCTCCGAGATCGGCGCCGGCGCGAAATACTCGGTCAGGCCCTTCGTGTACTTGCTCGCGTAGTCAAAGATGCCCGACTTGGGCGCGATCTCGACCACGCCCATCGCGCGGCCGCCCAGCAGGCCCACGGTCAGCTCGCGGCCGAGGATGCGCTTCTCCGCGATCCATTCGCCCTGCCGGATGCCGCCGAGGGCGATGTCGAGACCGGCCCGCGAGGTCACGATCTGGAGCCCGACGCTGCTGCCCTGCCGGTTGGGCTTGAGCACCACCTGCTCGCCGAATTCGCCCGCCAGTGCGGCCGCGGCGGGTTTGGCCGCCGCGGTGAACAGGCGGCCCGGGGCCACCTGGACGCCCACGGCCGACACGGTCAGCCGCGTCCGCCACTTGTCGAAGCACAGGTCGCTGGCCTTCATGTCGGAACCGGCGTAGGCGAAGCCGTCCGCCTCCAGCAGGCGCTGCATCCCGCCGTCCTCGCCGAACACGCCGTGCAGCGTGGAGCAGACCACGTGCCGCGCCGGATCCAGCCCCGCCGGCAGCGCGTCGCGATCCACCACGAAGAGCCGCGTCGGGTGCGTGGCGGCCATCGCCCGCGCCACGGCCGCGCCGGAGCCGAGCGACACTTCGCGCTCGGGGGACGTGCCCCCGGACAGGACGGCAATGATGGGATTCACGGGAGGAAGGGGGAAAGGGGTCGGGACCATGAGCACCGGAGGACGGCGGGGGCCAGAGGAACGGAGTCGAGCCCAGCGCGGACCGCGGCGCCGCTCGCCCCGGCTGCCGGCTCCCGGCTCCTTGCTTCCTTGCTCCCGCTCACAGCACGTCCCTCCAATTCTGGCCGTAGAGCATCACCTCGGGCTCGAGGTCGACGCCCTTGGCGGCCTTGACCCGGGCCCGGATCTTCCGCACCAGGGCGATGATGTCCTCGCTCGTGGCGTGGCCGCGGTTGACGATGAAGTTCGCATGGACCGCCGACACCTCGGCGTCCCCCACCCGCTCCCCCTTCAGGCCGGATTCGTCGATCAGCCGCCCGGCCGAGGTTCCCGGCGGATTCTTGAAGATGCAGCCGGCGCTGGGCTCGCGGGGCTGGGACTCGACGCGTTTCTTCTGGTAGGTGTCGATCTGCCGGCGGAGGTCCGCCGCCGGCGCGCTCGCCGCCGGCCGCAGGTAGGCGCCGAGGGCGATCGCCCGCTCGAGGTCGGCGCAATGCCGGTAGTCGTAGTGCATCTCGGACTTCCGCAGCGTGCGTTCGTCGCCCTGCAGGTCCATGAGGTGCACCTCGTCGACCACGTCGAACATCCAGCCGCCCATCGCCCCGGCGTTCATGCGCAGCGCGCCGCCGACGGAGCCGGGGATGCCCTCGAGGAACTCGAAGCCCTGGAGCCCGGCCTTGACCGCCAGCCCGCAGAGGTTCTTGAGCCGCAGGCCGCCGCCGACCCAGACGCGGCCGTCCGGCTGCGGCGCGAACTCCTGCCAGCTGGGGTGGCCGAGGCTGATCACGAGGCCGTCGACGCCCTCGTCGGGGATGATGAGGTTGGACCCGCGCCCGAGCAGGAAGACCGGCAGGGCCCGGCGGTGCGCCTCCGCCAGCAGGTGCCGCAGATCCGCGCGCGAGGCCGGCTCGGCGTAGACGCGCGCGGGTCCGCCGACCCGCATCGTGGTGCGGGACGCCAGCGTCTCCCGCTCGACCAGCCGCGTCGCGGGCGCCAGGCGCATCCGGGCGGCGGCCAGGAACTCGCGCCACGCCGCCTCGCGCTGCTCCTCCGCGCGGAGCCGGGCGACGAACTGCCGCGCCGTCTGCTCGATGTCGCCCGCGCCGACGAAGGCGAGCGTGTCGCCCGGCTGCAGCGCGGCCTGCAGGGCCTTCAGCAGCCCGGCGTCGCTGCCGGGCAGGTAGGTGACGGGGTGGGCGGCGCCGCCCCGCTTGATCTCCGCGTAGATGTCAGCCGAGGTGCCGCCGGGCACCGGCGCCTCGCTCGCGGCGTAGACGTCCATGAGGAAGAGGGCGTCCGCCGCGGCCAGCGCCGCCGCGAACTCCGCCTTGAACTGGGCCGTCCGCGTGTAGCGGTGCGGCTGGAAGACGACCAGCAGCCGGCCCGGCGCCGCCACCGTGCCGCGCAGCGCCGTCAGCAGCGCGCGGATCTCCGTCGGGTGGTGCGCGTAGTCCTCGAAGATCCGCACCGTCGAGTGGTGCAGCAGCGCCTGCCGGCGGCGGACGCCGGCGAAGCCGGCCAGCGTCAGGGCGTCGAGCCGCGCGCCGACGTGCTGCGCCACCGCCAGCGCCGCGATGGCGTTGGCGGCGTTGAACTCGCCCTGCGTCCGCACTTCGGCCTCGGCCGGGGCGAAGCGCCCGCCGAGCGCGAGCCGCAGCCGCGCGCCCTTCTCCCCCGCGACCTGGCCGCGGAAGTCGCCGGCGCGGCCGAAGGTGTAGACCGGCTGCCCGCCGCGGTCGCCGAGGCGCGCCGCGATCCGCGCCGACAGCGGGCAGGCGTCGCTGATGAACACCGCGCCCCGCGTGCGCGCGAACAGGGCCGCGAACGCGGCCTCGAGGTCCGCGAGGCGCGCGTACTGGTCCGGATGGTCCCAGTCGAGGTTCACCGCCAGCGTCACCTCGGGGGCGAAGCGCCCGATCGTGCCGTCGCTCTCGTCGACCTCCGCCACCACCCAGTCGCCCGGGCCGGCCCAGGCCGGGGCCAGGGCGTCGTCCTGGAACAGCCCGCCCAGCACCCAACTGCAGGGAAAGTTCGCCCGGTGCAGGGCGGTGATGAGCATCGCCGTGGTCGTGGTCTTGCCGTGCGAGCCGACGACCGCGATCAGGCGGCGGCCCCGGACCACCTCGGCCAGCATCTCGCCGCGGCGCGCCTGCGCCAGGCCGCGCGCCGCGGCCCGCCGGCGCGTCGGGTGCGCGGCCGCCACCGCCGAGGAGTACACGACCAGCTCGGTGTCGTCCGGCAGCCCGCCCGGAGGCGTGACCGTCACCCCGGCGCACTCCACCAGGGCGCGGACCGCCGGGTTCCAGGCGTCGTCCTCGCCGCTCACCGCGAAGCCCAGCTGCGCCAGGAACTGCCCGAGCGGGGCCACGCCCATGCCGCCCGCCCCGAGCAGGTGGACGCGCCGCACGGCGCGGCCGAAGACTGGCGGCGGCGTCGTCATGGCGTCGACGGCGCGTGCCGGAGGTGCCGCGGCGGCTCGGCGCCGGCGGCCAGCTCCTCGAGATCGCGCACGATGGTCTCGATGCTGTTCTCGTGCGCCATGCGGCGCAGGTTGGCCCGGAACTTGTGCAGGAGCCAGTCGTTGCCGATCACGTCGAGCACCTCCTGCCGCAGGCCGCCGAGCGCCTGCTCGGCGACGACCACGCCGCCGCCCTGCTGCTCGAAGTAGGCGGCGTTGGCCCACTGGTGGTTGTCCGCCGCGTGCGGGTAGGGCACGAGGATCGCCGGGGTTTCGCAATGCACGAGCTCCGACAGGGTGCCGGCGCCGGCGCGGCTGACGACGAGGTCGGCGGCGGACATCAGCAGCCCGACCCGGTCGGAAAAGGCGACGGACCAGGCGCGGACGGTCTGCCCGCCCTTGCCGGGAAGTTCGCGGACGCCCTCGCTGCCCTTGCCGAGGCCGGTCACGCAGTAAATCTGGACGCCCTCGAGCGCGAGGGCGGAGAGGTTCTGCTCGACCCAGGCGTTGAGGCTGCCGGAGCCCTGGCTGCCGCCGAGCACCACGAGGAGCTTTTGCGCGGGGCTGATGCCGAGCCGGGCCCGCGCCTCGTCGCGCGGCCGGCGCTCCACGTCGCTGCGCACCGGGAGTCCCGTGTGGCGCACGATGACCCCGCGCCGGCCCGGCAGCCGGACGCCCGGGGGCAGGTACAGCCGGCGGGCGAAGCCCGCCAGCGTGCGGATGGCGCGCCCGGGGACGCGGTTGGCCTCGTGCAGGGCCACCGGGATGCCCAGCAGCCGCCCCGCCATCACCACCCCGGCGTTGGTGAAGCCGCCGAAGCCGACAATCGCGTCGGGCCGGCGCGCCCGCAAGAACCGCAGGCTGAAGAGCAGCCCCTGCGCCTGCCGCCAGTGGAAGCGCAGCTGCACGTCCGGCCGCCAGCCGAACGGCGCGCCCGGGACCCGCTCCGCCGCCAGGTGCGGGAATTTCTCGATCAGGCGCGTGTCGACCTGCTTCTGGCTGATGAAGAGCGTCGCCTCGTGGCCGCGCGCCCGCAGCGCCTCGGCCAGGGCGACGCCCGGCGAGAGGTGGCCGCCCGTGCCGCCGCAGGCGATGACAAACCGGCTCATGGCGCCGGCCTCCCCTGGCGCGGCCGCCGATCGGGACCCCGGGACCGCGGACTGGCGGCTGGCCCCTTCACGCCACCACCTCCGTCAACGTGCGGCGGCGGACGAGCGGCTTCGGCCGCTCCCAGGTGCGCTGGCTGTTGATGATGACGCCGACGAGCAGGCCCATGAGCAGCAGGTTCGAGCCGCCGGCGCTGATGAAGGGCAGCGACATGCCCTTGGTCGGGAGCATGCCGGTGACGACGCCGAGGTTGATGATCGCCTGGAGGCAGATCAGCAGCAGGCAGCCGGTCACGAGCAGGAACTGGAAGAGGTTGGGCGCGCGGCGCACGTGCAGGAGGCCCGCGATGAAGATGGTGACGAACAGCGCCACCACGAGCAGCGTGAAGATGAGGCCCAGCTCCTCCCCCATGATCGCGAAGATGAAGTCGGTGTGGGCCTCGGGCAGGAACGAGTTCTGCTGGCGGCCGTTGCCGAGGCCGACGCCGTCGACGCCGCCGGCGGCAAACGCCAGGATGGCCTGCCACAGCTGGTAGGCGCCGTCGCCGCGGTTGGCCTCGATGTCCAGGAAGGAGGTGATGCGCCGCAGGCGCACCGGGTTGTTGAGCACCAGGACCACGAACCCGGCCAGCGCAGCGCCGATGGTCGGCAGCAGGAACTTCAGCCGCGCGCCCGCCAGGAAGAGCAGGATCATGCCGATCGCGCCGAGCAGGAAGGCCGTGCCAAAGTCCGGCTCCGCCAGCACCAGCAGGGCGAACAGGCCGGTCCAGGCCGACGGAATCACGAAGCCGCGCCAGAAATCGTGCAGCCGGCTCTGGTTCTGGGCGAGGTAGTGCGCGAGGGAGAAGACGAGCGCCAGCTTGGCGAACTCCGACACCTGGAGCCGCACGCCGCCCAGGCCGAGCCACCGCCGGCTGCCCTTGACCGCGATGCCGATCTGCGGGATCAGGACCACCACCAGCGCCACCAGCGCCACGATCGACGCCACCCAGGCGAACTTGCGCAGCTGCTCGAGGTCGGCGATCGCGACCAGCCAGCCCGCCCCGATCGCGAGGGCGAGAAAGATGAACTGCTTGTACAGGTACGCGTAGGGCCCGCCCTTGATCGGCGAGCTCGCGCTGAACAGCACGGCCAGGCCGATCGAGACCAGGGCCACCACGCAGACGATGATGACGTTCGCCGGCGTCACGGCCAGCGGGCGGCGCGGGAACGAGGGTTGGGATCCGGATCCGCTCATGGCGTGTCGGCACGGGCTCGCCGCTCCCGGCCGCCCGCTTCCGGGCGGCCCGCATCCCGGGGCGACCGGGCCCGGGGGGCGCGCGCGGCAGGCGGGGCGTCGGAACGGCGGCGCATCAGCGGCGGCGGCTCAGTTTTTCGGCGCGGGTTCGGCGGGAGCTTCCTCGACCTTGATGGTCGGAACCTCGGTCGTGCTCGGCTGGAGCCCGGCGTCCAGATCCTGGCCGACGGG
>JAEUGX010000040.1 GCA_016795545.1 Opitutaceae bacterium | reverse complement strand
GTGGGTGTTCTCCTTCCATTCGAGCATGCGGTAGCCCATGACGCAGCGCCACACGTTGTCCGCGAGCCGGATCCGGTTGGCGATCGGGTGGTCGAGGGCCCAGACGGTGCCGTGCGGCGGCGGGCCGAATTCGGAGCGCGGGTCGCGCGCGACCAGCTCGGCGTCGAGCCCGTTGCGGGCCTCGTTGAGCGGCCAGAGGCAGATCGTGCTGCGTTCGCCGCGCCAGCCGACGGGCTCCAGGCGCGAGATGCCGCCGTCGGAATACAGGCCCTCCGGCAGCCGGAATTCCGGCTGCCACAGGTTGCCCATGATGAAAGGCGTGCCGTCGACGGCCTGGCCGATCGCCACCGGCGTGCTCGGCAGCATGCGGTCGAGGTGGATGCGCTTCTCCCAGGGGGCGCCCGCGGCGGCCTGCCGCCAGACGCGCAGCGGGGGGCCCATCGAGCGGGGTCCGCGCGTGGCGAACAGCAGGCTGCCGTCCAGGTCGCGGACGACCGACGGCTCGAGGGAATTGTCCTCCGGCGTGACGGGTTCGTAGCCGACCGCCTGCCAGCGGGCGTCGCGCCGCGCCCAGCGGGTCAGCCCCGCGGTCGCGGCGGTCGCGCCCTGCCGGGTCGCCTTCATGCCGATGAGCAGGTCTTCGCCGTCGGTGATTGCGCAGCCCATGCCGGCCGCCTCGTACTTGACCCCCGGCACCAGGTCGTGGGCGGTCAGGACTTCGGGCTTGCCGACGGTGAACGTCCGGCCGTCGTAGGCGAGCTGGTAGATCTCGAGCGTGCGGTAGCGCTTTTCGCCGAGGTAAGCGGTGAGCCCGATGCGGTCGGGGTAGGTGGCGTAGCCGTTGCTGCGGTCGGTCGGCCACGCCGCGGTCACGACGATGGCGAAGCCCGTGCCCGCGTGGGGGTGCGGTCGTCCGTCCGGGAGCTTGGCTCCGAGCGGGATGAAGCCGATGTTGCCCGGGTACTTCGCCATGACGGACATCTTGCCGCCGAAGTTGGGGTTCGGCTCGAGATGCTGGCGCGACACCTTGATGGCCTTTTCCGGCCGGATGGCGTCGAGCTGGTCGAACACGATGATGTCGACCCCGCCCTCGAAGTCCTGGCCCGGTCCGCCGCACTGCTTCATGTTGAGGTAGAGGGCGGCCGTGTTGGGCGCGATCTGCAGCGGGTAGTTGAGCATGTACCGCCAGGTCTCGCCGGCCGGGACGTCGAGGGGGGCCTCGAGGATCTTGGGGCGGCGCACGGTCTTGTAGATGCCGCGTTGGGCGCTGGCGGCGGGAGGGGTGGCGGCGCGCGCGGCGGGGAGGGCGGCGCCCAAGGCGAGAGAGCCCGCCGCGGCCTTGGCGACCAGTCCGGCGAACTCGCGACGGTTGAGGGAACGTGGGTGGGACATGGGTGATTGGGTTAAGGGCCCGGGGCGAACGGCGGCCCGCTGGGTTGCGGGGGGCGGGACGCCGGAACGGGCGTCAGAAGTGCCAGAGTGGAGCCGGCTCGCCGAAGGAGACGATCTCGTCGACGTAGCTCCCGGTGTGGGGGCTGGGCGGAATGAGGTGGGTGTTCTCCTTCCATTCGAGGAGGCGATAGCCCATGAGTGCATGCCACTGTCCGTCGGCGAGGCGGACCGGGCTGGAGGTGGGATGGTCGATCGCCCAGACGGTGCCGTGCGGCGGCAGGCCGAACTCGGTGCGCGGGTCGCGCGCGATGAACTGCGCGTCGAAGCCGTCGCGATCCGCGTTGAGGCTCCACAGCGAGAGCGTGCTGCGCTCGCCGCGCCAGCCCACGGGCTCCAGCCGCGAGATGCCGCCGTCGGAGTGGAGCCCGGCCGGGAGCCGGAATTGCGGCTGGTAGAAGTTCGAAACCACGAAGGGCGTGCCGTCGACGGCGCGATTGAGGGAGATCGGCGTGCTGTTGAGGAGGCCGTTGACATTGATGCGCAGCTCCCACGGCGCTCCCGGCCGGGCCTGGCGCCAGACGCGCAGCGGGGGGCCCTGGTGCCGTCGGCCCCGCGCGAGGAAGAGCAGGCTGCCGTCGAGGTCGCGGATCAGCGAAGGCTCGATGGCGTCGTCCTCGGGGGTGACCGGCTCGTATTCCCCGGGGGTCCAGATGCCGGCCCGCCGGCGCCAGCGCTGCACGCCCGCGCCCCCGTTGGCCGCTCCCGGCTTCCTGGCGCATTGTGGGACGAGCAGGTCGTCGCCGTCGGCGATCGCGATGGTCATGCCCGTCATCGAGCTGTTGTAGCCGGGGATGATGTCGGTGTCCTGCAGGACCTGCGGCTTGCCGACCTGGAACCGGCTCCCGTCGTAGCTGAGGGGGTAAAGGTAGCTCGGCCGGAAGAGTTTCTTGCCCCAGTACTGGGTGAGTCCGATGCGGTCGGGGTAGGTGACGAAGCCCTCGCTGGCGTCCGTCGGCCAAGCCGAGCCGCTGATCAGCACGAAGCCGGTGCCCGCGTGGGGGTGGGGCGTGCCGTCGGCGCGTTTGGCGCCGAACGGGACGAAGCCCAGCGTGCCCGGGTACTTGGCGATGATGGCCGGGCGGTTGCCGTTGTTGGGATTCGGTTCCGTGTGATTGCGCGAGACCGGGATCGCGTTCGCCGCGTTCAACCGATCCAGCTGGTCAAAGAGGATGATATCGGTGCCGTTCTCGAAGTCCTGTCCGGGTCCTCCGGGGGTGAGCTTCATGTTCACGTGCACGCCGCCGAGCGTCGGCGCCACCTGGAACGGGTAGTTGAGCATGTAGCGCCAGGTTTCGCCCGCGGGGACGTTGGGCGGGGATTCCAGCATCTTGGGATTGCGGATGATCTTCCACACGCCGCGGCGGGCGTTGCGGAGCGGCTGGGTTGTGGGGGGCGAGGCGCCGGCGGCGGCGGCGGCTCCGAAGGCCAGGCCTGCGGCGGTGGTCTGAGCGACCCGGCGTGTGAACTCCCTCCGGCTGATTGAAGACGAACGTTCCATTGAACTAGGCGAGCCCAGCGTGGTCCGGGCTGGTTGATGGTTTGGCGGGGAGGCCGGCCCTTATGTGCGCGGCGCGGAAAGTCGGCGCAAGGAGAAACGGCGGGACGGAGCGTGTCATGCGCCGGATTCGGTCTCGACGCCCGCCCAAGCGCGCGCCTGAGATAGCATCCATGATTACCGCGACGAGGTTGGTGGGGATGCGCCCGGTGCTGATCGGGCTGAACTTTTTTCTCGCGGCAGCCGCGGCGGCGGCCGGCTTCCGGATCGAGTGGCAGTCGCCCAGCCCGGCGATGCCGTGGCTGCAGTCGGTTGAGGCCGTCGGCTTCGACGGCTCGACCGTGAGCGTCACGCCGCTGCCCGCGGGCCAGGGCGAGTACCCGCACGGCCTGGCGGTGGAGTTATCCGCGCCGGCGGGCCAGCCCGGCTGGGTGCAGGTGCGCCTGGCCGGCAACCGCGGCTTCACGGTTTCGGAAGCGATGCTGGCGGCCCAGCCTTACATCTGGGCGAAGGATCTCGGCGTCTTCATCAGCCGCGACGGCTGGACGGCCACGGCGGCGGCCCGGGCCGAGAACGCCGCGCGCATCGCGCAGAGCTTCTCGGCCCCGTTCGCCTCGGCGGCGGAGCGGTACCGCGACTGGTCGGGCCTGAGCGAGCACGAGCCCGACGACGTGCACCGCCTGATCTGGGAGTTCATCAACGCGAAGCAGACGTGGCCGGCCGAGGCCCGGACGATGGACCGGATCGCGGCGCAGCCGGAGGTGGACCCCGCGTATTTCTTCTCGCGGGTGCCGGACCTGAAGTACGGGCGCATGTACCTCGGCTGGCCCGACCACAACGACCAGTTCACGCTGCGCAGCCACGGGCAGGTGACGGTGTCGTCGCAGTCCGTCGGCGGCGACCCCAAGATCAAGGACCTGCGGTGGCATCCCCGGGCGGGCGCCTACAGCTTCCGCTACGCGGTCGGCGGGCAGCCGCTCCCGCCCTACCGCGAGCGCGGCGACCCCGAGGTGCGCCAGCGGCTCGACGACGGGCACAGCCTGGTCGTCACGACCACCTGGCAGAACGACGGCGTCGAGCTGGCGCAGACCAACTTCGCCCTGCCGCTGGAGGGGGACCAGGTCAGGACGGGCCTGGAGCCGCTGCTGCTGTGGAGCCGCGTGACGCTGACCAATCCGCGGCCGGCGGCCCGCACGGCCTGGTTCGGGATCGAGTTCACGGACGAGGATCTGACCACCTTCATGGACCGCGGCCCGCTGCGGGGCGTCGTGGACATCGCCTGGCGCGACGGCGCGTTCTGGGTGGGGGGCCGGCTGCTGGCGGTGGCGGATCCGGGCCTCGCGTTCGAGGTGGTGCCGACGCACGGCGCCCGGCGGCGCTTCCAGGCCAGGGTGGAGTTGCCGGCGGGCGGCGCGCGGCAGTTCGACCTCGCTCATTTCTACCGGACGGACACGGCGGAGCGGGTCGGCGCGGTCCGCGCCGCGGGCTTCGACGCGTCGCGCCGGCGGATGCTGGCCTACTGGGACCGGCTGGCGGCGGGCGGGGCCGCGATCCGGGTGCCGGACGAGTGGCTGAACAACCTCTACCGCACGTTCCTGCCGCGCATCCTGCTCAACGCCCACCTGGATCCGGACGGGATGGTGGTGCTGCACACGGGCCCCATCCAGTACCCCCGGGTGTGGCACCACATCACGGCCTACGGGGTGGCGGGCGACCTGGCGCGGCGCGGCCAGTTCGCGCTGTCGCGGCGTTATTTCGAGCCGATCTTCAAGTGGCAGGGGATTCCCGCGCCGGACTCGCCGGCGATCACGGACTGGTCGGGCTTCTTCGGCGCCCCCCCGGAGCAATGCGCGAAGGTCTGGCTGAGCTACCACGGCACGGTGTTGTGGGCCGTGAGCCGCTATTACCGGCTGTCGGGCGACCGGGCCTGGCTGGACGAGAAGATGCCGGCGCTGATCAAGGCGATGGATTGGATCGCCCACACGCGGCGGCAGACGATGCGGCCGAATCCCGACGGCACGCTGCCGTTCCACTACGGGTGGTTCCCCGCCGGGCGGGTCAGCGACTCGATCGTGGGCACCAGCGTCTACTCGGACGGCAGCCTCTGGTTCGGCCTCGACGCGATGGCCCGCGTGCTCCGGGAGATCGGGCATCCGCGGGCCGCGGAGTTCCAGGCGGAGGCGGACGACTACCGTTTCCGGCTGCAGGACGGCATGCGGCGGACGTCCGCCGAGCGGCCGCTCGTGCGGCTGAACGACGACACGTGGGTGCCGTATTTCCCGGCTTTCCTCGACACGAAGGGGGACGAGCGGGACCCGAAGTCGAAGTACTCCAATGTGGTCGACGCCGCCTGGGCCTGGGGCCTGTTCGACACGCGGCTGTTCGGGGTCGGGGCGCCGGAGGCGCGCTGGCTGACGGCGTTGTGGGAGGATGCCTACACCCCGATGGTGCCGGGGCTGCCCGACGAACCGTTCTGCAGCGGCACCATGAACGAGTACCTCGACCAGGACCGGATCGCGAACTTCCTGTACACCTTCTACAGCCAGTCGACGAACACGCTCGACCGCGAGACCATGACCACGTTCGAGCACTACTCCTGGGGCCAGAAGCGGGCGTACGAGCTCACGCCCTGGGCGGCGGGGTACTGGACCAAAAATTTCACGAACCTGCTCTGCCGGACGGTGGACGACCAACTCTGGCTGCTGCAGGCGGCGCCGCGGCGGTGGCTGCGGGACGGCGAGCAGATCGAGGTCAGCGGGCTCCAGACCGAATTCGGTCCGGTGTCGTTCACGGTCCGTTCCCGGCTGGCGGCGGGGGTGATCGAGGCCCGGGTCGAGGGGCCGGCGCGGCGGGCGCCCGAGAAGCTGCGCCTGCGGCTCCGCGCGCCGGACGGGGCGAAGCTCCGCGCGGTGACGGTCAACGGCCGGCCCTGGAGCGACTTTGATCCCGCTTCGGAGTGGATCGTGTTGCCGACGGGCGGTGGGCCGGTGCAGGTGGAGGCCCGTTACTGAGGCGGCGCCGGCCGGGTGCGGACGAGTTTCCAGACATCGGCCTGCAGGTTGTGGCCGGCGACGACCCAGAGCGCGCCGTCGAACACGAAGACGCTGGCGGCATGGCGGGGTGGCCAGGGGGTGTCGAGCAGCTCCCGCCACTCCCGGCCGTCGTCGGAGTACCAGACATCGTTCCGGTCGCCGCGCTTGCCGCGGCCTTGCTTGAGGAAGCCGCCCAGCACCCAGAGGCGGTGGTCGAACACGGCGACCGAGTGATAGGTGCGCGGCGACCACGGCGCCGCGGCGGTGTGCTGCTCCCAGGTCACGCCGTCGGCCGAGCTCCAGACATCGTGGTAGGAACGCCGGTCGGGGTGGCTGGGCGTCTCGTAGAGCCCGCCCCCGATCACCCACAGGCGTTCCTTGAACACGACCGCGCCCACCATCGCCCGGGGTGACCAATAGGGCTCCCGCGGCTGCACCTGCTGCCAGTGGACGCCGTCGGCGGAGCGCCAGAGGTCGCGGTAGAAGATCTCCTCGTGGGGCGCGAACGGCGGCAGGGTCTGCCCGCCCAGGATCCAGAGCGCGTCGCGAAACACCACGGCCTGGTGCAGCACGCGCGGGCCCCAGGGCGCCGGCACGCCGCGGTTCTCCCAGCGCCACGCGCGGCCGTCGGCCGAGCTCCAGACATCGGACTGGTAGTGTCCCTGGAGCGGGTCGCCGCCGATGATCCAGAGGCGGTCGCGGAACGCGACGTAGCCGGCGGTGTGGCGGGCCTCCCAGTCCTGGGTCGGGTCGAAGTCGGCGTCGCGGTGGGTGTTCGGCTTGACCAGCTCCCACGTGCGGCCGTCGGCGGAGCGCCAGACCTCGTTGTTGCACTGCCGCGGGAAGTTCCGCGCGTCGCGCGGGTTCCAGCCGCCGAGGAGCCACAGGGAATCGCGATGCACCACGGCACCCGCGCCGTCGCGCGGGGGGAAGCCGGCGTCGGGCGCGACCTGCACCCACTGGTACTCGGGGGGCGACGCGGATGCGGGCGGGAAGGCGACGGCCATCGGCGAGGCGACGAGCGCGGCCAGGGCCAGGCGGACGAGAGGCATCATGGGTCCATGCGTAGGCGGTTGCGGGCCCGGGCTCAAGCCCGGCCGCTGAAGATGTGAAGTTGCATTGGGGTGCGGGCGGGCTAGGTTGGGAGGATGAACACGGGCCGGTTGACTCCGCGCCGGCGGCGCGCGCTCGGGTGGGCGTCCGGCTTGCTGGCGGCATTTGCGATCGCGGGATTCTTCGTCGCACCGCCCGTGATCAAGGCGCAGCTCGAGCGGCGGCTCACGGCGGCGCTCGGGCGCACGGTCACCGTGGGGAAGGTGAAGGTGAACCCTTTCGCCTTGTCGCTCACGCTCGAGGATTTCGACGTGCGGCTCAAGGAAGGCGACGGATCCTTCCTCGGCTGGAAGCGGCTGTACGTGAATTTCGACGCGCTGGCGTCGCTGACCGGCTCGTGGGTGCTGGGGGCCATCGAGTTGGACGGAGCCCACGCGGCCGTGATCCTCAAGCCGGACGGATCGCTGAATTTTTCGGACATCCTGGCGCGGGCGACCGCCGCCCCGGCCGCCGTGCCGGCGGCGCCCGCGCGGCCGGCACGGCCGCTGCGGATCGGGCGGCTCGCGGTCAGCGGCGCCCGGGTCGAGTTTGCCGACCAGTCGCGTCCGAAGCCGTTCGCGACGGTCCTGGGGCCGGTCAGCTTTGTGCTGACGGAATTCCATACCGCCGGGGCGCAGGGAGCGCCCTACCGCTTCGAAGCGGTGACCGAGGCGGGGGAGAAGCTGACCTGGGCCGGCACGCTCCAGGCCGCGCCGTTCCGTTCCGCCGGCGAACTGCGGCTCGAGCAGATCGTGCTGCCCAAGTATGCGGCGTATTATGTCGACCGGGTGCCGGCCGAACTGCTCGACGGGCGGCTGTCGGTGCGCGGCCGCTATGACGTCAGCCTCGACGCGGCCGCCCGGCGGCTCCGGCTGACGGAGGGGGCGCTCGAGCTGCAGGGAGTCCGGTTGGCCGAGCGGCCGGGCGGCGAGGCCGTGGTCGAGCTGCCCCGGTTCTCGATCACGGGCGTCGAGGTCGACGCGCTGGCCCCGAAGGTGGCGATCGCGGCGATCGGCGGCGAAGGCGGCCGGCTGCAGATCCGGCGGGATCCGGACGGCGGGCTCAACCTGGTGAAGATGTTCCTGCCGCCGGCGGGCCCGTCCGCGTCCGCGCCGGCGTCCGCCCCCGCCCCGCGGCCGCAGGTCACGGTGGGGGAGATCTACCTGAAGCAGCTGCAAGTCGGGCTGGAGGACCGCGCCGCGCCGCGTCCGGCGCAGCTCGGGCTGGCGGACCTCAATTTTTCGCTGAAGGACTTCACGCTGGCGGACGGGGCCACGATGCCGCTGCAGCTGGACTGCGGCTGGGCGCCGAAGGGCCGGGTGCGGGTCGCTGGCGGCGTGGTGCTCCAGCCCGCGTGGCGCGCCGAGGTGAAGGCCGACGTGGCGGACCTCGAACTCCTGCCGCTCAGCCCC
>JAEUGX010000082.1 GCA_016795545.1 Opitutaceae bacterium | reverse complement strand
CCGCGTGTTGGGATGCATGTGCACGTGGTCCGGATGCGGCAAGAGATGCTTCTCACCACTCGTCAGGGTCACCTCGATCGGAAACTCCACCGGCCGCCCAAGAATCTTATCCAATGAAGCGCGCATGCGAAGAGTCGTAATTCGCTTCCTGATGTCTTCAAGTTTCGCCACAACCTTTTTCGCAGTATGCCGATGACTCCGCTCGAAGAACTCCGCCACTCGTGCTCGCACGTGCTGGCGACCGCCCTGCTCCGCGTCTTCCCCGACGCCAAGCTCGACATCGGTCCGCCCACGGACACCGGCTTCTATTACGACGTCGACCTGGAGCACAAGCTCACCACCGACGACCTCGCGAAGCTCGAAGCCGAGATGAAGAAGATCGCGGACGAGAACCAGCCTTTCCAGCGCAAGGAGGTTTCGCGGGAGGAGGCGATCGCGATCATCAAGCAGATGGGCCAGGAGCGCTACAAGTTGGGGCGGCTCGCGGACATTCCCGCGGACGAAAAGATCTCGTTCTACCAGAACGGCGAATTTATCGACCTCTGCGCCGGCACGCACGTGCGTTACACGTCGAAACTGAAGGCGTTCAAGCTGCTCTCCATCGCCGGCGCCTACCATCGCGGCGACGAGAAGAACAAGCAGCTTCAGCGCATCTACGGCACCGCGTTCCCGTCGAAGGACGAACTCGCGAACTATCTCACCCAGCTCGAACAGGCGAAGCTCCGCGACCACCGCAAGCTCGGCCGCGAGCTGAAGCTGTTCCACATCGACGAGGATGTCGGCCAGGGCCTGATCCTTTGGACGCCCAACGGCGCCGTGATCCGTCAGGAACTGCAGACGTTCATCAGCGAGGAGCTGCGCAAGCAGGGTTACCACCAGGTGTTCACGCCGCACATCGGAAAGCTCGAGCTCTACAAGACCTCGGGCCACTTCCCGTACTACAAGGATTCACTGTTCTCCCCCGTGATCGAGAACGACTCCCTCGCGAAGGTCATCAGCGAGAATTGTCCGTGCGGCGAGGTGTTCGCCCGGCTCGAGGCCGTCTCCGGCCGCCTGCGGGATGCGATCAACCAGCGCACCGGCCGCGAAGCCATCACGGCCGACCGCGTGCGGCCCGACGACCAGTTGCTCGACGGCTTCATGCTGAAGCCGATGAACTGCCCGCATCACATCAAGATCTTCGCCTCGCAGCCGCACTCCTACCGTGACCTGCCCGTGCGACTCGCGGAGTTCGGCACTGTCTACCGCTGGGAACAGTCCGGCGAACTCAACGGCATGACGCGCGTGCGCGGCTTCACCCAGGACGACGCCCACCTCTTCTGCACCGAGGAACAGGTCGCGCAGGAGGTGCTCGGCTGCCTCTCGCTGGTGAAGATTGTGCTCACCACGCTCGGCATGCACGACTACCGCGTGCGCGTCGGTCTGCGCGATCCGGATTCGAACAAGTACACCGGCGACGCCGCCAACTGGGACAAGGCCGAAAACGCCTGCCGCCAGGCCGCGAAGACGCTCGGCGTGCCGTTCACCGAGGAGCCGGGCGAAGCTGCCTTCTATGGTCCGAAGATCGACTTCGTGATCAAGGACGTCATCGGCCGCGAATGGCAGCTCGGCACCGTGCAGGTCGACTACAACCTGCCGGTCCGGTTCGACCTCAGCTACATCGGCGCCGACAACGCCCCCCATCGCCCGGTCATGATCCACCGCGCGCCGTTCGGCTCCATGGAACGCTTCTGCGGCGTGCTCATCGAGCACTTCGGCGGCGATTTCCCGCTGTGGCTCGCGCCCGAGCAGGTCCGGCTGCTGCCGATCAGCGACAAGGTCATGGACTACGCCAAGGCGACCCTCGACCAGCTGATCGCGGCCGACCTGCGGGCCACGCTCGACACCCACTCCGACAAGCTCGGGGCCAAGATCCGCCGGGCGGAGCTGGAGAAGATCCCGTACGTGCTGGTCGTCGGCCAGAAGGAAGCCGAAGCCCTGAGCGCGTCGGTGCGTTCCCGCGCCAAGGGCGACGAAGGCGTGCACAGGGTCGCGGACCTGCTCGCCCGCTTCCGGCACGAGGTCGTTACCCGCGCCCTGCCCGAGAAGAAAAAGCCCGCAGCGACGCCATGAACCCGAGTCAACCCGGGCGGATATCCGCGTCCTGGCGCCCAAGACTATAGCCCGCCCATGGAAGAGCGCGCGGCCCTGCCCGCCTGGAAGGAGGAACTCGACGCCATCGTCGGCGCCCGGGCGCACGGCCAGCTGGAGGAGATCCTCCCGCGCCTCCAGTCCCTCGACGGGCGCCATCCGAATGTCGGCGAGATCGCCTACCAGATCGCCTGGACCTGCGAGGTGCTCGGGCGCGCCGGCGAGGCGCTGCCGTACTATGAGAAGGCGGTCGCCCTCGGCCTGCCGCCGAACGAGCTGTCGGGAGCGCTGCTGGGCCTCGGTTCGACCCTGCGGCTCGTCGGGCAGCTCGAACGTTCCGCCGAAGTCCTGCGCTCGGGCCAGCGGCAGTTTCCGGACAATGCCGAGTTCGGCGCCTTCCTCGCCCTGACGCTCCATGCCCAGGGGCGGCACGGCGATGCCCTGCGCCAGGCCCTGGACACGCTTTGCGACACCTCGGAGGATCCGGGAATCACCGCCTACCAGCGCGCCCTGCGCCACGCCGCCGCGCAGCTGCACTAGCGGCGGGTCCGCGGCGCGGGTCACCAGAATTCCGTCTGCACCCCGCCCGGACGCCGGAAGCTGGCCGGGCTGAGATTAAATTTCTCGCGGTTCAAGCCGGCGCGGCGGGCCGCGACCTCGAACAGTCGCCCCGTCTGTTCGGCAAAGATACCTTCTCCCCGCAGGCGGCTGCCGAACTCCGCGTGGTAAAGCTTGCCGCCCCGAAGTTCCCGGATCCGCGACACGACCCGGTCCTTCTTTCCCGGTTCATGCGTGTCCAGCCAAGCCAGAAAAACGTCCTTCACCGCATGCGGCAGCCGCAGGAGCACGTAACCCGCGCGCTTCGCTCCAGCCGCCGCCGCCGCATCGAGGATCGCCGGCATCTCGTGTTCGGTCAGCCCGGGGATGACCGGAGCCACCATGACCCCGGTCGGCACGCCCGCCTCGGCCAGCATCCGGATCGCCCGGAGGCGATGCTCGGGCCGGGCCGCCCGCGGCTCCAGGCGTCCGGCCAGCTCGGGATCGAGGGTGGTGATGGTCACATACACCTCCACGCACTGGTGCCGGGCCAGCTCCCCCAGCAGATCCAAGTCGCGGGTGACCAGGTAGTTCTTGGTCAGGATGCCCACCGGCTGCCGAAATTCGGCCAGCACCTCGAGGCAGCGGCGCGTAAGCTGGAAATGCCGCTCCGCCGGCTGATAGCAGTCCGTGACCCCGCTCATCATGATCGGCTCGGGCCGCCATTTACGGGAGGAAAGTTCGTTCCGCAGCAGTTCCGGAGCCCGGGTCTTCACCAGGATCCGCGTCTCGAAGTCCAGCCCGCTGCTCCATCCCAGGTAGTCATGGAACGGACGCGCAAAGCAATAGGCACAGCCGTGCTCACATCCCCGGTAGCAGTTGAGCCCCCACCCCGGCCCCACATCAGGGCTTCGGTTGTAGGTCAGCAGGCTTTCCGTGCCGTCGATATAAAACTCAGTCCGCGGAGAAGGCCGCTCTTCTCCAGCCTCCGACTCCAGCCACTCGGGATCAACCGCCACATGGATGCGCTCAAATCGATTGGCCGGATTGAGTGTCGTCCCCCGTCCGACCACAGCAGCAGTTTGGATTCCAGGCAGCACGCATCACACGTTGTCCATTTTGCTGAAACCGCCACCGAAAAAACAGTCGTGTCATTGAATGTCTGACGGACGCGCTGTTAATAGCCTGTCCCTTGCTGCGAGGGAATGCACTACACGCGGATAGAGCTGAAGGAGAAAGAATCGAATGGACAGAAATAGTCTGTCCCTTGCTGGTGCTGGGGAACCGCGCTTTCTCCCAATGGGGAAAACTGATACAACCTGCGCTCTTACGGGCTAGGAGCGGGCGGCATCGCTGCCGGCACAGGTGAAGGTAAAGGTTGCGCCGCGACCCACCTCGGCGGTAGCCCAAATGCGTCCGCCGTGACGGTGCAAGATCCGTTGCACAGTGGCCAAACCGACCCCCGTTCCGGGGAACTCGGCCGCACTGTGCATACGCTGGAAAGGGGTAAACAGCTTGTCGGCATACTGAGCCTGGAAGCCGGTTCCGTTGTCTTGGACAAAATAGGCGACCGATCCGTCCGCTTCCAGGCGCGAACCCAGTTCGATCCGTGCTTGCGCCGTCCGGGACGTGTATTTCCAGGCATTGGAAAGCAGGTTTTCCATCACCACCTTCATCAGGCCGGCATCGCACGTGGCGCGCAGCGTGTCGGGGATGACGATCTCGACGTTCCGCCCGGGCTGTTCACGGCGCAGCCGGTCGGAAATCTCCCGCGCCATCTCGGCAAGGTCGACGTCGATGCGCCGGACTTCCTGGCGCGCAACCCGGGCCAGCCGCAGCAGGTCGTCGATCAGTTCGTTCATGCGCCGCGCCTCCTCGATGATCGTGGCCAGGTGGCGACGCGCCTTCTCGCTTGCCACCGGCTCGACCTCGCGCGTCAGCAGTTCGGCGAAACCGTTCACTGCCCGCAGGGGTGCGCGCAGGTCGTGCGAAACCGAATACGAGAACGACTCCAGCTCGCGGTTGAGGTTCTCGAGCTGCTGCGTCCGGGCCGCGACGCGCTTCTCGAGCTCGGTGTAGACCTGCACGTTCTCCATCGCCACGGAAGTGGTGTTGGCCAGCGCCTGGATCAGGGCGACCTCCTCCGCCGAGGCGGCATACGGACGCGCCCAATAAACCCCGATCGCACCCACCGGAGCCGCCAGCCGTATCGGCACCATCACGAGGCTCTTTACAAACGTCGGCCGGTACGCGTCGACGGGGATGCGTGGATCGACGTAGATGTCCGGTATCACCGCCGGCCGGGCGTTGAGCATCGCCCAACCGCTGATGCAGGCCGACATCGGAAAGCGCTGGCCCTTCCAAAGCGGACTGATGGCATCTTCGTCGGCATAGTGGCAGCGGTCGCCGTCGCGCAGGACGAAGGTCGCCCCGTCGGCTCCGGCGATCTCCCGGGCCGCGCGTCGGACCACCTCCTGGATGGCGGGCACCGTGCGCACGAGCGAAAGCTCCTGCACCGCCTGGACCAGGCGCGCCTGCGCCCGGTTGAGATTCTTAAGCGCCTCGAGTTCAGCTTTGGGTTCAGCTGGCACGCTCATAACGGAAAACGCGCGCAAGCTACCGCGCGGCCCAGATTTTGTCACGAGCGTAAATCACGGTCTGTCACGCGAAAGCTACGTTCCCGCTGTCACTGCAATCAGACCGGACGGGTGGCTGCGCCAGCGCTTCCCTGGCTGCCCGTCCGAACGCCCAGGCGACTCGCAGCACGCTTGGCCGTGCCGGATGCCGTCGCGGAGCCTGCGTCTCCGCGAGCCTCCGAAAAACAAAAACCTCCGGGCTGCCGGAGGTTAAAATGGCGGGATGGACGGGACTCGAACCCGCGGCCTTCTGCGTGACAGGCAGACGCTCTAACCAGCTGAGCTACCACCCCGTTGGACGGGAAAGAGGCCGCAACGTAGATTCCGACCTAGGCATGTCAAGCGTCGTTTGGAGAGTTTCCGGGAGCCGTTTTCCGATGGAAGGACAACGCGTTGTCGCGGTCGCGGGCTATCTGCCGGCGCAGCTCTTCCAGGCTCCCGAACTTGGCTTCCGGACGCAGAAAATGCAGCCAGTGCACGGTCATCTGGTCGCCCTGGTCGAGCCTGGTGGGTTCCAGCAGATGAACCTCCAGCAAGGGGGACACCGCCGCGGTTTCCACGGTGGGCCGGAGACCGTAGTTCGCCACGCCCGGCGCGGGCGGCTGGCCTGCGGCCAGGACCTCAACGGCATAAACCCCGTAACGAGGCCGGAGCGGCGGCTCCCACGCCAGGTTGAGCGTGGGAAACCCGATCGTCCGGCCCAGCCGCCGCCCGGGCTGCACCCGGCCCTCCGCGAAATACGAGTAGCCGAGCAGCGCGTTGGCCTCGGCCATGGCGCCGGTCGCCAGGAGGTCCCGGATTCGGGAGCTGCTGATCGGAGCGCCGTTGTGGCTGAGGCGCGGGATGCTGAAGACCGCCAGCCCGGCCGCCGGCGCGGCATTGACGAGAAACGCCACGTCCCCCACCCGCCCGCGGCCGAAGCGCCAGTTGTCACCCACGTAGACCGCCGCCAGCTGCGGCAGCCGGTGGCGCAGCAGCGGCACGAATTCCGCTGCCTCCACCGCGGCGAATTCCCGGGTGAACGGTTGCTCGATGAGGAAGTCCAGCCCCAGCCCGCCCAGCACGCGCCGCTTCATCTCCGGCGCCAGGATCTGCGGTGTCGGGTGGTCCGGCCGGAAGAAAGCGCTGGGATGCGGCCAGAAGGTCAGCACGCCGGCCAGGCCGCCGCTGCGGCGCGCGGAGTGGATGGCGGACTCGATGACCGACTGGTGCCCGAGGTGCACCCCGTCGAACATCCCGATGGCCAGGTGCAGCGGCCGCGGGGGCAACGCGGTGTTTTCCAGTCCCGCGAACTGGAGCAGCGCGGTCACCGCCCGACTCCCGGCGTCGCCTCGTGGACCGGAATCAGGCGCCGCTCGATCTCCGCCGGCGTCAGGGCCTCGATGGCCTCCAGCCCGAGGCACTGGGCGATGGTGAACGACCCGCTGGCGGTCCGGCGCAGGGCGGAGAGGTGCGCCCCGCACCCGAGTTTCTGCCCGAGGTCGTGGGCGATCGTCCGGACATAGGTGCCTTTCGTGCAGCGCAGGCTGAACGTCAGCTGCGGCAGACTGCAGGAAAGCAGGTCAAACGCCATGATGCGGATGAAGCGCGGCTCGCGATCGATCACCTCGCCCTTCCGCGCCATCTTGTAGAGCGGCACGCCCTCGACCTTGATGGCCGAATGCATCGGCGGCGTCTGGTACTGGTCGCCGAGAAACCCCCGCATCGCGGCGCGCACCTCGTCCTCCGTCAGCGGCGGCACGGGCCGGGTCTCCATCACCTCGCCCTCGGCGTCCTGCGAGTCCGTGACGATCCCCAGCGTCGCCTCGCCCTCGTAGGCCTTGTCGGCGCTCATGAGGAACTGCGAGATGCGCGTCGCCTTGCCGATCAGCATCACCAGCAGGCCGGTCGCCATCGGGTCGAGCGTGCCCGCGTGCCCGATCTTCTTCATCTGCAGCTTGCGCCGCAGGCGGTAGACCACGTCATGGGAGGTCAGGCCCCGGGGCTTGTCCACCAGCAGGACGCCCTCGATTTCCTTCGGTGCCTGCAGGCTCATTTCCTGGAGGCATCCACCTCGGCCAAGCGCTGGGCCAGCGCCGCCACGAGCCGGGGATAGAAGGAGGAGAGGGTTTCCTGGCAGTTGAGTCCGGCCGCATTGGCGTGGCCGCCGCCGTTGAACAGGGCGGCGACGGTGTCCATGCGGTGCTCGGCGTGCTTGGCCCGGAGGCTCGCCTTGATGACGCCGGGGCGCTCCTCGATGAGGACGCCGACCTCGACGCCGTCGATTGAGCGCGCGTAGTCGACCAGGCCCTCGGTGTCCTCGACGGTGGCGCCGGTGCGCTCGAAAGTGCCGTTGTGCAGCACGCCGATGCAGACCCGGCCGCCGCACTCGAGCTTGAGCGAGCCGATGTAGTGCTGGAGCAGCTTCAGCTTGCCGAACGACTCGCGTTCGTAGAGTTCCTGCCCCGCCAGCGCCGGGTCGGCCCCGCGGGCCAGCAGCTCGGCGCTGAGCCGGAAGACCCGCTCCGAGGTCGACGCGAAGCGGAACTGGCCGGTGTCGGTCATGATGCCCGTGTACAGCGCCTGCGCCGTCACCCGGTCGAGGGCGATGCCGGCGTCGAGGAAGATGCCGGTCAGGACCTCGGCGGTCGCCGCGGAGGCGGTGTCGACGAAGTTGAAGCGGCCGAAGCCCGCGTTCGACAGATGGTGGTCGAAGCAGCCGAGCGGCTCCGGGTAGAGCTCGACCAGCCGGTCCCCGGCGCGAGCGTGGTCGGCGCAGTCGGTGTAGACGGCGGAACGGCTGTCGTGCGCGATCTCATCGCGCTGGAAGAACGGCGTGTCCTCGACCAGGAAGCGGATCCGGCGCGGCACCCGGTCGGGATTCAGGCAGATCGCGTCGATGCCGCGGGCGCGCAGGACGCGGCACAGCGCCACCTGCGAGCCGATGCAGTCGCCATCGGGGCGCTGGTGGCCGACGACCACGACGCGCCGGTGGTTCAGCTCGTCGAGCAGCGCGGCAAAGGGGGCGGCGAACTGCGGGTAATACTTCATGACCGGGGCGCCTCGCCGTCGATTTCACTGAGCAGCCGCTCGATGCGCAGCGTGCGCGGCGTGTGGTCGTCATGCACGAACGCCAGCAGCGGCACGTGGCGGATGACGACGTTGCGGGCGATCGTCTCGCGCAGGTCGTCGCGCCAGGCCAGCAGCCGCTTGCCCGCGCGCTTGGCCTCGTCGGCGGAGCCCAGCACGGAGTAGAACACCTTGGCCTCGCGGAGATCGCCGGTGATCTCGACTCCGGTGATGGTGATGCCGACCGATTCGCTCGCGTGCTGCTTGCGCAGGTAGCCGCTGATCTCGCGCTGCAGCAGCTCGTTGACGCGGAGGAGGCGGTTGCTCATGGGAGGTGACTGGCGGACGGGATGGAACCGTGGGCCGGGCCGAGCGCGGGGGTCAGAGCGAGGCCCTGACCTTCTGGATCTCGAAGCACTCGATGCGATCGCCCGGCTGATAGCCGTCGAAGCCGTCCAGACGAATGCCGCACTCGAGACCGGCGCGCACCTCGTTGGCGTCGTCCTTGAAGCGCCGCAGCGTGCCGACCTTGCCCTCGTAGACCGATTCCTTGCCGCGGCGGACGCGCGCGGTCGTGCCGCGGCTGATCTTGCCCTCCGTGACGAGGCAGCCGGCGACGAAACCCTTGGCCACCGGGAAGACCTGGCGGACCTCGGCGACGCCCAGCTTGTTCTCCTTCAGGTCCGGCTCGAGCAGGTCGGCCATCATCTCCTTCACGCGGTCGCCCAGCTCATAGATGATGCTGAAGCTCTCGATCGTGACGCCGTGGTGCTTGGCCAGGGCGGTGACGCCGTTCTCCTGCTTGGTATTGAAACCGATGATGACCGCC
>JAEUGX010000064.1 GCA_016795545.1 Opitutaceae bacterium | reverse complement strand
AAACTCTTCCGCGTCATCCCTAAACGTCGGCAGATTTCCTTGAACTTATTGTCACCCTCATTGTCACTTGGGGCTGAGCCGAAAGCACAAAGGCCCGCAACTCGTTAGAGTTGCGGGCCTCTTGAAGATGGCGTCCCCACGGGGATTCGAACCCCGGTTCTCACCGTGAAAGGGTGGTGTCCTGACCGGGCTAGACGATGGGGACCCAGCACGGAGTTGGGCAAGCTACGGGCTGAGCTTCCTCGCGCAAGGATTTTCTGGCTCGAGAAGGGAGAATGGAGAAGGGGGGAAGGGAGTTCGAAGATCGGAGATCGGAAGTGGTAAGTGGGAGATGGAGGTTTGGAGATTGACGATGGTAGTTGGAGATCGGGGATGGGAGATCGAAGATGGGGGTCGATAACCTTCGCGTTCCTTCGTGTCCTTCGCGGTTCATTGGCCTTATCCGTGTCCTCCTTGAAATTCGTGGTTTTCTGAAAAAAGCTTCCCGCCATTGTCGATCTGGCGCCGGGTCGTTCGATTAGCTGTCGAACCAAAGAAATCCCATGCAATACGTCCTCCTTTTCCGCCTCGATGAGAAACGCTGGGCCGACCTCCCGCCGGCTGACACGGCCCGGCTCTGGGCCGAATGCGATGCCTTCGCCCAGGACATGGCCCGCACCAATGTGGGCCGCTGCGGCGGCGCCCTCCAGCCCACCACCACCGCCACCACCGTCCGCGAACGGGCTGGTCAGACGGTTTTCTCCGATGGCCCCTTCGCCGAAACCAAGGAGGCCCTCGCCGGCTACCAGATCGTCGAGTGCCCAACCGTCAACGACGCCATCGCCTTGGCCAAACGCTTTCCTCCGCTCCAACTCGAAGGCACCTCCGTCGAAATCCGCCCGCTAATGACCGAGGCGGATGAGAAGAAGAGGTGGGGGGAGGAGGGGCGAAGCCCCGGTTGAAAGTTGAAGGTTGAAAGTTGAAAGACCGCACGACCCTCAAAATCTCAGACTTTAGACATTAGACCTTCAGACCTTAGACTTTCAGACCTCCGCCCCCCCATGCACTACCTCCTCCTCGTCTACGAAAATACCGAACGGTGGTCGCAGCTTCCCGATACGGGGAAACGGCAGGTCTCCGATGCCTGCTACCAGTGGCATGACGGTCTCACCAGGCTCGGTCAGGCGCGGGCGGCGGTTGGGCTCCATCCGCCCGAGACCGCCACGATCGTCCGCAATCGCGGCGGCCGGATCGAGGTCGTCGACGGCCCGTTCGCCGAAACCAAGGAAGTCCTCGGCGGGTTCGAGCACATCGAGTGCAAGGACCTCGACGCCGCCCTGGCCGCCGCCAAAACCTTCCCCGCGCTCAAGGCCGGCTTCGCAATGGAAGTAAGGCCGGTTTTGGTCTGAAAGTCTGAATGTCGGAATGTCGGAAAGTCAGAAGGTCCACCGCCCACCGTCCACCGTCCCATGCTCTACACACTCCTCATCTATCTCGATGAAAAACAATTCGCCTCGCTGCCGGCCGCCGAACAGAACCGCGTGCATCAGGCGTGCGGCGCCTGGCACGAGGAACTGGTCCGCAGCGGACACAGCCGCGGCGCCAACGGGCTCCAGCCGTCAGCGCTGACCGCCACCCTCCGCGAGCGCGATGGCCGGGTGGTCGTGACCGACGGCCCCTTCGCCGAAACCCGGGAAATCCTCGGCGGCTTCGAGCTCCTCGAGTGCAAGGATCGCACCGAGGCCATCGCCATCGCCCGGCGCTTCCCCGCGCTCCAGGCCGGAGCCACACTTGAGCTGCGCCCGAACGTGATCGGAAACGAATGCAGGGCTGGGTAGGGAAGAAGGTTGCGAGTTGAGCGAATGCACCGCCGATCGCTGATGTCTGGCCGCTGAGAGTCGAAAGCTTACCGCCTCCTGCTCATGCCGCTCGACGAGCTTTACCGACGTGAATACGGACGCATCCTGGCCAGCCTCATCCGCCGGCTGCGGGACATCACGCTGGCCGAAGATGCGTTGCAGGAGGCGTTCGCGGCCGCGGTCCGGCTGTGGCCGGAGCAGGGCCCGCCCGAGAATCCCGTGGCCTGGCTCATGGTCACCGCGCGGCACAAAGCCATCGACCAGCTCCGCCGCCGCACCCTGGCCGAGAACAAGCACGAGGAGATGATCACGCTCGCCACCCCCGAGGAAAACGCCCCGGTGCCGCAGGACACGCTGCGCCTGATCTTCACCTGCTGCCATCCGTCGCTGGCCCGCGAGGCGCAGGTGGCGCTGACCCTGCGCACGGTGTGCGGGTTGTCCACCGAGGAGATCGCCCGGGCCTTCCTCGTGCCGGTGCCCACGCTCGCCCAGCGCCTGGTGCGGGCCAAAACCAAGATCCGGCTGGCGGGCATCCCCTACGAGGTGCCCGATGACGACGAGCTGCCGGAACGTCTCGAACCCGTGCTGGCGACCCTCTACCTGGTGTTCAACGAGGGCTATTCCGCCAGCTTCGGTCCCGAGCTGGTGCGGGGCAACCTCTGCGCCGAGGCCATCCGCCTGGGCCGGCAGCTGGTCGAGCTGCTGCCGGAGGCCCGCGAGCCGCGCGGCCTGCTGGCGCTCATGCTGCTCAACGACTCGCGCCGGGCGACGCGCACGGACGCCACCGGCGCGATCGTGCTGCTCGAGGATCAGGACCGCTCGCGCTGGGACCGGGAGCGAATCGCGGAGGGCGCCGCGCTGGTCGAGTCGGCTCTCCGCGGCGGCCCGCCGGGCCTCTACGCCGTGCAGGCGGCGATCGCCGCGCTGCACGCGCAGGCGCCGACGTGGTCCGAGACGGACTGGCCGCAGATCGTGCAGCTCTACGGGATCCTGCTCCGCCTCCACCCGTCGCCGGTCGTGGCGCTGAATCGCGCCGCCGCCGTGGCCATGGCCGAGGGTTGCGAACGGGGCCTCGCGCTCATGGCCGGGATCGACCTGCCGGGCTACCACCTGCTGCCCGCCGCGCGCGCCGACCTGCTGCGCCGGCTCGGCCGCCGCCCCGAGGCGGCCGCCGCGTACCGCGAGGCGCTGGCCCTCGTCAACAACGATGCCGAACGCCGCTACCTGGAAGGCCGGCTGCGGGAGGTCGAGGCAGGAAAGCCCTGAGGCGCGCCAGCCCGAGAGCAGGCAAAACCAAACCACGACTTCCCGGCCGGGCCGGGTCACTCGCCGGAGCTGGGCGATGAGAGCTAGCGGCCTTCGATTTTCAGAACTTCCGCAACTCCGTCCTTCAGCCCCGTGACCGTGACCTTCGACTGCCCGCCCGAAAATTCCTCGCAGATCTCCGCGACGCGAGCGGAAGTCGCCATCGCGACGTCGGCGGCTTCGAGCCGGCCCTGGACATCGAGCTGGTAGGCCAAGTCGACCAGCTCGACGCGCAAGGCGGCGAGTTTCGCCAGGAGTTGCTCCTGCGGGGAATCGACCCTCATGGAAACGCGGGTGAGCGGCGGGAAGTCCGAGCGGCAGGAGGCCGGGCGAGGGCGCGTCAGCCTTCGACGATCACCTTGAAGCCGCCGTATTGCATGCGGTCGACATCGAAGGGACAGCCGTCGGGTCCCATCATGGCCTGCATGCGCGGGTCCTTCATCACCGCGGCGTTGACGCGGTCGCGGTGGGCGCGGGACCGGTACTCGATCCAGGCGAATACCACGGTCTCGCCGGGCTTGAGCTTCTGGATCTTGGAGAACGGCAGGCCGCACTTCACCTTCAGGTCGTCGCCGACGCACTCGCGGTACTGGAGCGCGCCATGGTCGAGCCAGACCTTGCAGGCGAGCTTCGCGATCCGGCGATAGGCCGGGATTTTTTTCCGGGCGATGGGAATGACGAATCCGTCGACGTATTTGGGCATGGGGATTTCTCGGGTTGGGGGTTGGCGTGGAGATGACGAATGGGTGGGAGTGATTTCGACTGTGGGATCAGCTTTTTCTAGAAACGCAGGGGAGAAACCGCTAATCCGCGCTGATGAACGCTAATCAAGGAACGGCATCAGAGCCGAGGCACCAAGCGGGGTCACCTGATCGGTGACACCAAAATGCCGGACGAATATCCGATTCCTTTCTGCATTAGCGGCGATTAGCGAAAATTAGCGGTTAACCATCTGCGGAATTCAGGCTTATTTCTTCGCGGACTCGACGAGCGTCTTGAGGTCGGCGAGGCCTTTCTCGAACTGGCCTCCGACCATCTTGTCCTGGTTCATGAACAGGCAGAAGATCTTCCCGAGGTAGTTGTTGTCGCCGGCGATGCTCCAGGAAACGACGGTTTGTCCGCCCTGCGGCTTGATGACGAAATCGGACATGCTGGTCGCCTTGAAGGGCTTTTCGAAATCCAGCCGGATGCGCACGAGCTCGTTCGGTCGGCTTTCGGTGATCGTCTGACGGCCGGCGCCGATGTCGCTGTTGCCTTCCCAGGTGGAACTGGCGCCCACGCCCGTGGCCGGGCCCTCGTACGTGACCTTCGCGTTGGGGTCGAGCTTGAGCCAGGGCGACCACACGGCGCTCTTCCTGAGGTCATTGGTCTGCGCGTAGATCTCCGCGGGGCTCGCCGCGATGGCGAGCGAGCGCTCGATCCGGTACGCGCTTGGCTGGAAGGCGGCGACCACGAGGATCACCGCGACGATGGCCGCGAGGCCGAGCAGAATTTTTTTGATCATGGGGGGATGGGGTTGAGTTGGGGAAACGGAGGCAGCCTAGCAGGAGAACCGGAAGTTTACAGAGCGAAGGCGGGGCCGCAAAGCGCGCGAATCGGCGCGAGATCTCGGGAAAGGGCGAAGGACACAGGCGGTCTGTTTCGCCGCCAATCGGGATGGCCAGGCTGGAATCGCATGTCGTTCCGGAAAAACGCCTAACCTTGCATCACCACCGCCACCAGGCGGTCCATGCTTTCGCCCCAACCCTGGTGAAAGCCCATGCGTTCGTGTTTCTCGCGGTGCTCCACGGTCCAGTGCAGGGCGCGGGCGGTGTATTGCGTGCGACCGCCGGGCAGGGGATCGAACGTGGTGTCGGCGGTGAAGAAGATATCCGGCGACGGCTCCCACCCGAGACCAAAGGCGTCGGTGAAGACGAGGCGACGATTCGGCACGACCTCCAGGAAGATGCCCTGGGTCGGGTATTCGCTGCCGTCGGGGGCGCGCATCACGGTGCGGAAAACCCCGCCGGGACGCAGGTCCATCTTGTGCGAAGGGGTGGTCATGCCGTGCGGCCCCCACCACTGCGGCAGCTGGGTGGTCCACACCCGGTAAACGCGCTCGGGGGGCGCGTCGATCACCCGGGTCAGGGCGAGCGTGCGTTCCGGGAGGGAGGCCTTGTCGGAGGGTGCTTGCATGGGCGGACGGGGGATTACTCGGGCGAACGTCGGTCGGCAGGCTCCGTCGCGACCAGGGCGACCAGGAGAGTGAGGACGATGACAGCGGGAAGCATGGGTTCGGGTGGTTAAATACTCAACGAACGAGGCACGGCATTTTGGACACAGAGAAAGAAAATCATGCTTTGTCCAAGTCGGGAGCCCATCGCCTAAGCCGTAACGCAGATCACGGGGCCCCGATCCCGCTCAAGAGCGCCAAACAGGAAGGAACCGGTAGCCCTGCCCGGTGGGCGGGGATGGGATCCGGTGCACCAAGAGCCGCGATAAAAATCCTGGAAACACGATTCCAGCAACCAACACGAGAAACGTAGGTTTACCTTTCATCTGTATGATTCCATCTTAGCCGATCGGCTAAGGGGCGGTTGACCCATACTGTGGCGCCGCGGGACGTGTTAGTCTGGGCACTATCCCGAATCCGCCATGAATTACTGCGACACTGCTGACTACTCGGCCGTTGCGGCCTTGGGGGCCCATCTGGACTCCCCGAAATCGGAAAATCGTCATTCCTCAGCCACGTCCCTGGCGCGCTTGGTGGCGCGGATACACCGGCGGGCCGCGGCGCCGCTCGGCTATCGTTTTGTCGCCAACATTGCGGCGGCCAACCTGGCGCGGGCAGTGCGGGCGGCCAGGGCCACCAACGTGGCCGGCGAGGTGCAGCTGGTGGCCTCGGCCGTCGACGACAACGGGCGCCCGATTGCGGCCGTGGCCGTCTACGTCAGGGCCAATCTTCCGGAGCCCAAAGCATTCTGGACCGCCTTCCACGTCCGTGCCCGCGACCGGGCCGCTTAGGCTCGGGCGGGTTCACGGAGTGCGCTGCGTGCATGGAATCCCTCCCTGCCCTCCCGGGTAGGGCTACGGGGAGGAGGGAGAGCCGCAAATCGCGGGCTCGCTTCGGTGTCTCCCCTTCCGCGTGTTCCGTGGGCCAAACCTAGCAGCCCAGGCCACGATCGCCACCGGATATCTATTTGGAGAACGTGATGTCGCGGGCATGCGGGCCGATCACGATGTTGGCCTCGGCGGCGCTCAGCCGGACCTTGCCGGCGATGACCAGGTTTTCGAAGCGGACTCCGCGCACCTCGTGATTCTCGTCGAGCCCCGCGATCTGGCTGGGCCGCGGGTATTCCTGTTCGATCGTGAGGTTGCGGAACAGCACGTTGTGCACCCAGCCCGCTTGGCCGGCCGGGTTGCGGCGGCGGACCTGGATCTGCAGGGGAAAGGTGCGCTTCAGCGGCAGCAGGCGCTCGATGCGCGTGTCGATGAAGCGGACGTTCTCGTAGCCGTAGCCGTCGAGCGTGGAAATGGTGATGGCCCGGTCGGCTTCCAGAATGTCGTTGTTCTCGAAAAGGATGTCCCGCTGCACGCCGCCGAACGTCTCGTTGCCGAACTTCGTGGCCGAGGTCTGCGATAGAAAAACGCAGTTCCGCACGGTCAGCCGCTCGAGATCGCCGCCCAGCCCGGTCTGCCGGGTGGCCTTAGGCGAGACCCCGTCGTCGGCGGTGAACAGGAAGCAGCGGTCGATCAGCACGTCCTTGGACGAATCGGGATCGATGCCGTCGGTGTTGTGGACGCTCTGGTCGCTGATGATCTTGACGTTGCGGAACGTGACGCGCTCCGACACCAGCACATGGGCGTTGTATTGCGGGGAATCGAGGAGCGTGATGCCCTCGAAGACCACGTCGGCGGACTTGCGTACGAACACGAAGGAGATGGCGCGCAGGGGGCGCAGGATCTTGCCGCGGCCATCGAGGATGCCGCGGCCGGCGACGCGGACATGGCGGGCTTCGTCGATCAGCAGCGAGCGGCGATAGGAGGCGTCGGTCCGGTTGAGCCGGAACCAGAGGTCGCTGTCGTAGACGATCAGCTTTTCGTCGGTGCCCGGTTCCTGCGGGTAGTCGTCGGGGTTGTCCGAGAACAGCAGGCGCGAGCCGCCGGCCAGGTAGAGGGTGAGGTTGCTCTTCAGCACCAGCGCGCCGGTCAGGTAGACGCCGGGCGGCACATAGAGCGTGCCCTTCCGCGCCGCGACCTCGTCGATCGCCCGCTGGAGCCGCGCCGTGTCGAGGCGGCCGCCGGTGGGATCGACGCCGTAGTCGAGCACGTTCGTGACTCCCGGCGCGCCGGGCCGGGGGGCGTCGGGCTCGATGGATTCTGCGAACAGGAAGAGCTTTTCGCCACCGTTGACGGTCAGCACCAGGTGCCGCGGCCGGTCGACCCGGAACGTCACCGCGGAGCCGCGGACGGTCGCGGCGATGCGCGCAGAATGCGGGCTGAGGTTGAATTCCTTGACCGGCTCGGCGGCATGCACCGTCACCGTGACCTCGCCGTCGAACGAAAACGAGGTGTAGCTGATATCGCGGAATTTGGTGACGAAGACCGGCGCGCCCTGCACCTCGACCCGGTAGGATTCGCTGCGGACGGCCCGGGAATCCACCACCGGCGGCTCGAATCGGGCGCCCAACAGGACCGAACCCCAGAACAGAAAGCCAGCCAGGAGCGTGAGATGCCTCATGCCCCAAACCCTCTCCCAGCCGAGCGGAATGCGGCAAGCTGGATTGCCTTTATGCCACGATGCTTCGTCCGGCGCGGATCGGATCGAACCACGTCCAAGCCAGGGGCGGCAGCGAAATCGCTTCCCGACGGGTGGCCCTCTCCGTCCGGGTCTTCCGCGGGTTCCGTGGGCCGAATCTCGCTGGACGCAGGAAGTTGAGGGCGGGGAGGGGAAGGACGGATTGTCCCCGTCCCGTCCGGGGCCCTGGCCCGTAAGGCCAGCCTCTCCGGGCATGCCCGGAGAGGTCAAACCCTCCTCCGCCTCGCGTTATTTTACCCGTTCCAGCATGCGCGTGAGGTAGAGCTGTTCCGGGCCGACCTGGGCCAGCTGCAGCGCCTGCCGGTAGCTTGCGGCGGCGGCGGGGTGGTTCCGCATCCGCCAGTGCAGCTCCCCGACGACGGCGTGCAGCAGGTAGTGCTTCTCGAGCAGGTCCGCCTGCGGGATCGCCGCCACCGCGTCGAGCCCCGCCTGCGGGCCGTGCAGGTTCGCCACGGCGACGGCGCGGTTCAGGGCGACCACCGGCGACGGCCGCAGCTGCAGCAGGGCGTCGTAATGCCGCAGGATGCGCGCCCAGTCCGTCGACGCGTAATCCGACGCCGTGCAATGCATGGCCGCGATGCCGGCCTGCAGGTGATACTCGCTGAGCTGATCCCCCTGGGCTGCCTCGACGAGGTGGCCCAGGCCGCGTGCGATCAGGCCCTGGTCCCACTTGGAGCGATCCTGGTCGTCCAACCGCAGGAGGTCGCCGTACTCGTCGACCCGCGACGGGAAGCGGGCGGCCGTCAGCAGCATCAGCGCCAGCAGCGCGTGGCTGCGCGGCGTGCGCCCGACCGGATGGGCGACCAGCAGCGACGTCAGCCGGATCGCCTCCTGGCACAGCTCCTCGCGCAGGAGCCGCTCGCCGGCCGAGGCCTTGTAGCCTTCGTTGAAGAGCAGGTAGAGCGCGGCCAGCACGCCGTCGAGCCGCGGCGCCAGGCTCTCGCCCTCCGGGATCTCAAAGCCGAGGTCCGCTTCGCGGATGCGCTGCTTCGTCCGCGTGAGCTGCTTCTCGATCGCGGCTTCGCTGGTGAAGAACGCCCGGGCGATCTCCCCCGTGCTGAAGCCGCACAGCACCTTCAGCGCCAGGACCACCTGCGCGTCCGGCGGCACCCACGGGTGGCAGCAGACGAACAGCAGCCGCAGCGCGTCGTCTCGGATCTCGTGCACCGTCTCCCACGGCACCGCCGGCGACGCGCTCTGCTGGTCGAGGTGGGTGAGGATGGCCGGCTCCTTCGCCGCCGACATCCGCTGGCGGCGCAGGGCGTCGCGCGCCAGGTTCATCGCCACCTGCGTGATCCAGGCCGAAGGGTTCGGCGGCACCCCGCCCATGGACCAGGTGCGGACCGCGCGCAGCATCGCCTCCTGCGCCACGTCCTCGGCCAAGCCGAGGTTGTGCACCCCGACCAGCCGCACCAGCGCACCATGCAGCCGCCCCGTTTCGTGCCGGAAAAAATGCTCCACCAGCTGGTTCGGCCCGGCTCCCGCCGGCGGTCTCGGCGGGGCGCCGGAGGGATCCGGAGTAGGCGCCTCAGTCACGGCGTGGTCTTCCGTGTCCGGCCAGATTCAGCGGCGGGCCGCGGCCGCGTCGCGCGCGGCGTTCACGTTCACGCCCAGGTGACAGTGGTTCACCATCGGCCGGACCTCGATTTGCATGCCGTAGACCAGCCCGGGATGGCGCTGGGCGATCTCGGTGGCCTCTTCCATGCCGCCGACCATCAGCTTGACGTAGCCGGCGACGGCCTCCTTGGCCTCGGGAAAGGGCCCGTCGACCACCCGGTTGCCGCCCGGGCCGGAGACGAGACGGGTCTCCTCCTCCAGGGGTTGCCCCTCGACGGCCTTGCCCTCGGCCACCAGGCCCTCGAACCAGGCGTTCCAGCTGGTCACCAGCTTCTGCCGCTGCTCCGGCGAGAGGTGCTGGTAAACTTCGGGACCGCTGTTGCGGAAGAACAGCATGTAGGGGGCGGCGGCGGGCTTTTCCATGGGGGTGTCTCTGACTACTACGAATGAGACCGGCCCGAAAGGACATTGTCGGGAGATTTCTGCCCGCGGAATGCGCCGAGGACACGGTAGGGTCAGGCCCGACCTGGAGCTCAGGCGATCCGGAACGGACCGCCGCAGCGGGAAGAGCCCCGGCCCGGCCCGCTCTCGGGCTGCCAGAGTTGCCCCTCCTCCTTTCCGGGTGCTCCGGGTATTCCGGGGGCGATACCCCTTGCTCCCGCCGCGGCGCCGGAAAGCCCCGGGGGGATCGACCGCCTAGTGTTCCTGCGAGGTGCTGGTGGCGGTGGCGCGGGCGGTGTCGGCCTGGAGCCAGACCCGGTACGCGAGGTAAAGGATGCCGGCGGAGAGCGTGAAGACCAGGGTGATGCAGGCGAAGATCGTGTTGAGCCCGAACTCGGCCTTGAGCAGGCCGGCGGTGAGCACCCCCAGGCCGCCGGCCGCGGACGCGCAGGTGTTCATGATGCCCACGGCCGTCGAGCGGAACTGGGCCGGCACGATGTCGCACAGCACCGGATGTTCGTTGGCCTGGCCCAGGCCGCGCAGCAGGGAGAACATCGAGATGGCCACCGCCACCACGGCGAAACCCGGCGTGGTCAGGAACAGCAGCAGGAACGGCGCGCAGAGGAAGTAGAAGAAGGACTGCAGGAACAGCCGCCGGCGGGTGTCGCGCGCCGCCACCTTGTCGGACAGCCAGCCGCCGCCCGCGATGCCGATCACGGTCGAGATCTGCAGCATGAACGTGCCGACGAAGCCCGCCGCGCCCAGGCTCATGTTGAAGTTGTCGCGGAAGTACAGCGGCAGCCAGTTGAAGAACGTCCAGGTGCCGACCCCGACCAGCATCGCCTTCAGCAGCAGCACGTAGAACGTCGGCACCCCCACCAGATACCGGAACGCCTCGCGCGCCGGCACCCGCGCCGCGGCGGGACGGGCCTCCCCGGCCGCCGGCAGAAACAGCCCGGCCGCCGCGGCCAGCGCGATGCCGGCGCCGCCGAGCACCAGGAAACTCGAGCGCCAGCCGAAGTGCTCGGCCAGGAACCCGGCGAAGGAGCCGCCGACGACCACGCCGAGATTCAAGCCCATGTTGTGCAGCCCGATCGCGCGGCCGCGCGTGGCCGAGGGGTGGTAGTCCGCCAGCAGCGCGATCGCCGCCGGCAGGTACAGGCTCTCCGACAGCCCCAGCCCGACGCGCATCCAGAGCAGCATCGGGTAGCCGTTGGCCAGGCCGGTCAGCACGGTCACCAGGCTCCAGAGGAAGAGGCTCAGCGCCACGATGTGCCGGCGCGACCAGCGGTCGGCGATCGCGCCCGCCGCGATCGAGCTCAGCGCGTAGCTCCACAGGAAGACCGAGCCGAGCATGCCCAGCGCCGCGTCGCCGAGGCCCAGGTCCGTGCGCAGCGCCGGCAGCACCGTCGACATCGCGGCGCGGTCCGCGTAGTTGAGCGCCGCCGCGGCGGCGAGGAACAGCGTCGCTCGCCAGCGCGGTTCGAAGAGGATGCCGAGGCGGGCCATGGGGCGGGGGCGCATCAGGCGAAGCGCCGCAGGCGGTCGCGCACGTCGTCGCGGAAGCGCTCGATGGCGGCGGTGGCGTACGCCTCCACCGACCGCGCGGGATCGGCCACGAGCGGCGTCAGGTCGATGGCCCAGTTGACGGCGGTGTGCCGGTCCGTGGCGTGCGAGGTGTGGAAGGTCGCGTTGGCCGTGCGCCGGCCGATGGCGGCCAGGTCGTAACGCTTGCCGCCGCTGATCTGCGAGTCGAACGCGGCCAGCAGCGCCGCCGCCAGGTCGGGCCGCGCGCTGGCGTCGAGCAGCTGCTTCTCGCCGTCGGGCAGCCAGTCGAGGTCCCGCCAGACCTCGCAGCCGAGCACCCGCCGCGGCCGGTCGGCGGCGGGCAGCGCCCGCAGGGCCTCGAGCGAGCGCAGCAGGACCGCGATGTGGGTGTCGTGCTTGTCCGCCGGATTGTGCAGGTAGACCACCTCGGGCCGGCAGCCGGCGACGATCGCCGCCAGGTCGGCGCGCACGCCGGCGTGGCGCGGGTCCTTGACCGCCGCGCTGGGATGGGCGAGCTGCAGGCAGAGGTTGAAGCCGCCGAGCGCGGCGGCGCGGCGCTGCTCCTCGCGCCGGACCCCCTGCATCTGCTCGTCGGTCAGCGCGGCATAGCGGCCGGTGCGCGGGCTGCCGGCGCCGTTGGTCACGACCACGCCAGTGAAATGCCGGTCCGGCCGGTCCAGGCAGGCGGCGATGCCCTCGTAGGCCATGATCTCGATGTCGTCCTGGTGCGCGGCCAGGCAGAGGTGGGTGGTGCGGGCCAGCGCGGCCGCGGGATCGGGCGCGCCGGCGGGGACGAAGACGTCGGCTTGGGGCTGGGAGAATTTCATCGGGCGGGTGCGGGGGGGGAAAGTCGGGGGAGGCTGGCGGCCGCGATGGCCTGGCCGTGGCGCTTGTCCTTCTCGTCGGGCAGGTGGAGCTGCACCTGGGCGGCCAGCGCCGGGAACGCGGCGGCGAGGACCTCCCGCGCGTGGGCCAGGATGAGCGCGCCGCCCTCGCCGGAGGTCACGCGGCCGAGCACCAGCACATGGCGGAAGGCGTAGAAGTCGGCGTAGTGCGCGAGCGCGTAGCCGAAGCAGGCCCCGATCGACGCGAACACCGCGCGCGCCCGCGCGTCGCCCGCGGCCAGCGCGGCCTGGACCGCGACGAGCCGCTCCGGCAGCGGCTGCTTCTCCGGGAAAGCGAACCCGGCCAGCCGCGCGAAGCGGTCGACGCCCTGCTGCGAGAAGTACTGCACGCCGCAGCCGACGTCGCCCGACCACTCGTCGCGCGGCGCGTCGGGCCGGTAGTCGACCGGGGCGAAAGCCAGCTCGTTGAGCCAGGGCGTGATCCCGCCCGCGGGCGTGACGTAGCCGCCGGCCTGGCTCGTGCCCATCGACACGCCCAGCACGGCGTTGGCGCCGAGCGCCATCGAGCCCGCGAGCGCGGTCACCTCGCCGTCGTTCGCGACCTCGAACGGCACGCCGCCCCAGCGCTCCCGGAGCGTGGCGAACAGGCCGCGGATATGCCGCTCGAACTGGTCGGGCGGCACGCCGCGGAAGAGCGACGCCACGCGCGCCTCGTTGTTCACGTAGACGCCGGCGGCGCTGCCGCCGATGGCGTCCACGCGCGGCAGGTGCGCCGCGGCGCGGCGGAGCGAGTCGTGGACCCCCTCGAGGTGGTAGGCCGGGTCGGCCTGGAAATAGGGGTCCCACGCGATCTCCTCCGAAAAAACCACGCGCCCGTCGATCAGCGCGGCGGCCTTGCGGTCGCTGCCGCCGAGATCGAAGCCGATGCGGCAGCCCTCCAGGTGCCGCCCGAGCGGAAGGTCGGAGGCCTGCTCCGCCGGCAGGTCGGCGAAGTCCGCGGCCGCGACCGCGAAGGGGCTGCGGTAGACGCGCGGGCCCATGAACTCCGCGTCGAAAGCCCGGGCGCCGCCCGGCGCGTAGGTGCGCGCGAGCGACGCGGCGACGTCGGGCGCGCCGGCCACGAGCACGCGGTGGCCGCCCTTCTGCCAGAGCAGAAACTTGAGGAGGCGCTCGGCGTAGCGGTGGGTCAGCTCGGCCGCCGGGTGCCCGGCGGAGAGGATCCAGGTTTCGTGGCGCGAACCCGACGAGCCGGAGCGGACCAGGCCGAGCCCGAGGCGGCGCCGGCCGGGATCGCGCTCGACGAGCGCGGCGTAGGCGCGGTTCCAGAGCACCGCGGGCAGGAAGCCCGGGTCAAGGGGGGGCGGGAGCGACGGAGGCGGGACGTGGAGGGAGGGCATCCTGGGCGTGGGGACGGCGGCCGGAGGCCGGCGCCGCGGGTGGCGGATTCAGGTTCAGGCCGGCCAGCGCTGGAACGCCTCGATGGCCGCGTATTCGGCCAAGCCGAGCGCGTCGTACGCGCGGGCGGTGGCGCGGTTGCTGGCCTCGGCCTGCTGCCAGGCCTCGTGCAGGGTGGCGTCGGCGAGCGGCGACTGGCTGCGCTGGCTCTTGTGCTGGTAGATGGCCTGGATCTTGAGCGCGAGCTCGGTGGGGCTGAGCGGCACGGCCATGTCGATCTCGGCGGGATTCCACGGCCGCGTCGGCGAGCGGTAGAGCCACCCGCGGCAGTCGGCGGCCCAGGGGGCGGCGCGGCACGAGCGGTAGGCCTGGCGCACGAGGTCCCAGCAGACGGCGGCCAGCGACGACGGATCGTCGAGGTTGCCGGTCGCGAAGATCTGGTGCGGCCGGACCTCCTCGAGCAGCCGGGCCACGGCCGCGCGGTCCGCCTCGGCCGGGTGGAATTGGCGGTACCGGCCGGTCTCGTAGAAGGGGAGGTCGAGGAACCGGGTGTGCTCCGCCCCCAGCTTGCTGTGGCGCAGCGCGGCGCGGGCCTCGCTGCGGCGGATGAGGCCCTTGAACCGGCGCACCTCGGCCGAGTCCTGGCCGAAGGCCGGCTTGGCCTGCAGCTGCCGGCGCACGTTGTCGGCGAGGCCGACCGCCGGATCGCGGGCGGTGCCGGCGAGGTCGGCGACCAGGTCGGCCGCCATCAGCGCCTCCTCATCGGGCACCGCGAGGTTGCCCGAGGTCAGGTAGGCCACGGTCACCTCGTGCCCCTGGTCGGCAAGCCGGCGCAGCGTGCCGCCCATGCCGAGGATGTCGTCGGACGGCTCCGGGCTGAACACGAGCACGCGCTTGGGAAACGGCGCCGCCCGCTCCGGCCGGTGCGTGTCGTCGGCCCCCGGCTTGCCGCCGGGCCAGCCCGTGATGGTGTGCTGGAGCTCGTTGAAGACGCGGATGTTCAGCCCGTAGGCCGGCCCGCGCTCGGTCAGCAGATCGGCCATGCCGTGCTCGCTGAAATCCTCGTCGAGCAGCTTGAGCACCGGCTTCTTCACCGTGCTCGCCAGCCAGACCACGGCCTGGCGGGTCACGGCCGGCTGCCAGTCGACGGGCCCGACGAGCCACGGGTGCTTGAAGCGGGTGAGCTCGGCGGCCGCGGTCCGGTCGACGACGAAGCGGACGGCGCCATGGCCCTGCAGCAGGCTGGCGGGCAGCTGGGGCGCGGGCACACCCTCGACCGCCTGCGCGATCACGCCGGCCTTGGCCTCGCCCCACGCCATGAGCACGATGCGGCGCGCCTCGAGGATGGTGCCGACGCCCATGGTGATGGCGTAGCGCGGCACGTTGGCCTCGCCGAGGAAGTCGCGCGCGGCGTCGCGGCGGGTGAGCGCGTCGAGCGTCACCAGCCGGGTGCGGCTGTCGCGGGTCGAGCCCGGCTCGTTGAACCCGATGTGGCCGGTCCGCCCGATGCCGAGGACCTGGAAGTCGATGCCGCCCGCGGCGCGGATGGCGTCCTCGTAGGCCCGGCACGAGGCGAACACCTCGGTCCGCGGGACGAGGCCGTCCGGGACGTGGACGTTCGCCGGCGGGAGGTCGATGTGGTTGAAGAACTGCTCCTGCATGAAGCAGCGGTAGCTCTCCGGGTGCGTCGGCGGCAGGCCGTGGTATTCGTCGAGATTGAAGGTGACGACACGCTTGAAGCTGAGCCCCTCCTCGCGGTGGAGGCGGATGAGCTGGCGGTAGAGCCGCACCGGGGTGGAGCCGGTGGCGAGGCCGAGCACGGTCGGGCGGCCCTGCGCGTCGCGCTCGCGGATGAGCGCGGCGATCTCCCGGGCCACGCTCGCGGCGGCCGCGTCGGCGTCGGGGAAGATCTCGACCGGGATCCGTTCGCGTTGCTGGGTTTCGGAGGACGGTTGCATGGGCGGCAGGGGGTCAGGGGGCGGCGGTGCGGAAGTGGGCGATGGTGGCGGCCAGGCCCTCGTCGAGGCTGCTCGCCGGCCGGAAGCCGGCGGCGTGCAGCCGGCCGACGTCGGCGCAGGAATGCCGCACGTCGCCGGCCCGGGCCGGGGCGTGCTCGATGGCCGAGGACGAGCCGGTGGCGGCGATGATGCGGCGGGCGAGGTCGAGGATCGAGATCTGGCCGCCGTAGCCGACGTTGTACACGCCGGCCAGGCCGGGCTGGGTGGAGGCGAACACGTTGGCCGCGACCACGTCGCGCACCGCCACGAAGTCACGGGTCTGGAGGCCGTCGCCGTGGATGGTCAGCGGCCGGCGGGCGAGGGCGCGCTGGATGAAGATGGGCACGGCCGCGGCGTAGGCGCTGCCGGGGTCCTGCCGCGGGCCGAAGACGTTGAAGTAGCGCAGCGCCACCGTCTCGAGCCGGCCCGCCGCGGCGAAGAGGCGGCAGTAGTACTCGCCGTCGAGCTTGGTGATGGCGTACGGGCTGCGCGGGTCGGGCGTCAGGTCCTCCGTCTTGGGCGAGGCCGGATTCTCGCCGTAGACGGCGGCCGAGCTGCTGAAGCACAGCCGGCGCACGCCGGCGGCCGCGGCCTCCTCCAGGACGTGGAGCAGGCCGGTGACGTTCGTCTCGACGCACTCGCGCGGGCGCTCGACGGACTCGGGCACGCTGACCATGGCGGCCAGGTGGAAGACGCGGTCGACCCCGCGCATCGCCGCGCGCACGGCGGCGCGGTCGGTGATCGACCCCTCGACCAGCTCGACGTCCAGCCCGGCCAGGTTGCGGCGGTGGCCGGTGCGGAAATTGTCGAGGATGCGGACCCGCTCGCGGCCCTGGAAGTGGGCCGCGAGGTGGCTGCCGATGAAGCCGGCCCCGCCGGTGATCAGGATGCTCATGTGGCGTGGCGGTCGACCAGGCGGCGCATGGCGTCGGTCTGCTCCTCGATGCTCCGCACCAGCGCGAACTGGCACCGGCACCGGTCGAGGTTGTGGCTCGGGCGCTTCGTCTTGAAGTACACGTCGCCCTCGAGAAAATCCGTCAGGAACCGGACGCCAATCTCGAACGTGATCAGCCGGGCCGAGAACGCCAGGTGCCCGACCTCGGCTGCGTTGAGAAACCCGCGGGCGCTGGCGAGGTAGCCCTCGACGAGCGCGGCGAAGACCGGCATGCGCATGTGCACCTTGCCGAGGTCCGTCTCGTCCTCCGCGGCCGAGTTGGTGGCGGAGCGGACCATGTCGCCGAAGTCGTAGAGCGCGAGGCCGGGCATGACGGTGTCGAGGTCGATCACGCAGACGGCGCGCCCGGTGGCGTCGTCGAGCATGACGTTGTTGAGCTTGGTGTCGTTGTGCGTGATGCGCTCGGGCAGGAGGCCGCGCGCCTGCTGGTCGAGCAGCACGTCGACGACGGGCTCCCGCGCCGCCGCGAACTCCAGCTCCGCCCGCGCCGCCGCCGCGCGGCCATGCCGGTCGGCCGCCGCCGCCGCCCGCAGGGCGTCGTACCGCCGGCGCGTGTGGTGGAAGTGGGGGATGGTCTCGTGCAGCCGCGGCGCCGGCAGGTCGGCCAGCAGCCCCTGGAAATCACCGAAGGCGTAGGCCGCCTCGCGCGCCTGCGCCGGGTCCTGCAGGATGTCGTAGGTCCGGGCCCCCTCCACGAAGTCGTAGCAACGCCAACACTGCCCGGCCGCATCGTGCAGGAACGCCGCCCCGCCGACCGTCGGCACCACCCGCAGCGTCTGCCGCCGCGGCTCGCCCGGACGCGCCGCGCCCCGCCGCGCCGCATGCTCCGTGACCCGCTGGATGTTCTCCATGAGCGCGGGGATGTCCCGGAAAACCCGCGGGTTGATCCGCTGCAGGATGTAACGCACCCGACCGGACGCCCCGCGGCACGACACCGCATAGGTGTCGTTGATGTGCCCCGTGCCGTGCGGCTCGCCCTGCTCGAACTCACCCGCCAAGGGAAACTGCCGGCAAATCTCCCGGAGCGGCGGACGTTCGGACGAGGGGGACATGACAGGCGCGGCGACGCGGGACTTTGAACTCTCCATGACAGCAACCGACCAAAAA
>JAEUGX010000020.1 GCA_016795545.1 Opitutaceae bacterium | reverse complement strand
GGTGGACCGGTTGCTGGGCAAGCTCGGCCGTACCCGCGCGGAGCTGCAGTCCGACCGGAAGTCGGCCGGCTGGAAAGTCGCCCTGGCGGCCGCGCTGAAAACACGCACGACCGCGACCAATCGCTGGCTGGGCGAGACCCTACACATGGGCGGACTCCACGAAGTCAGCCGACAGGTCGGCGCCTGGCTCCGTCAACCCGACCCCGCACTGCAGAAGAAACTGGGGCTCGCCACAAACTACAAAGCCTGACCCTATTTGTATTCCCTCCGGGCGGGCAGCGCGGCTTGCCAGCCGGCGTGCAGGACGGACCGCATATGCTCGACCTGCTGCTGCCGGGCGGGCTGGCGGGCGAGGTTGGCGTACTCGTAGGGATCGGAGTCGTGGTCGTAGAGTTCGGTGCTGCCGTCGGGCCATTCCGTGTACCGCCAGCGGCCGTCGAAGACGCTGCGGCCCACGGCGGCGGGGTCGTATTCGCCGGGAGGGAAGCGGCGGTTGACCACGGTGAACACGGCTTGCTTCCACGCGCGGTTTGGCTGCTCGAGGAGCGGGCGGAAGCTGGTGCCTTCCAGTTCTCCAGGCGCGGGCAGGTTGCACAGATCGGCGAGGGTCGGGTAGAGGTCGACGAGCTCGACCAGGCCCCGGGTGGAGCCGGCGGGACGACCGGGCGCGGCGACAAGCAGCGGCACGCGCGCAGATTCCTCGAACAGGCTCATCTTCGCCCAGAGGCCGCCGTGCTCGCCGAGATGATAGCCGTGGTCGCTATGAAAAATGACCACCGTGCGGTCCCAAAGCTGCAGGCGGTCCAGGGCGTCGAGGATGACCCCGACCTGCGCATCCATGTAACTGATGGCGGCATAATACGCGGCAATGGTGTCGCCGGGACGCTCCGTGGGAAAGCGGGGGAAGGAGCGTTCCTTGATGAGGTAGGTCAGCGCCATCGCGGGAATGTCGGCCAGATGTTCCGGAGGTCCCGCGCGGGGGGCGAAACCGGCCGGATCGTAGAGCGCGTAATATTTCTCGGGGGCGATGTAGGGCAGGTGAGGGGAGCGGAAGCCGGCGGCGACGAAGAAAGGAGTCCCGCTGCGCGAGCTGTCCTCCAGGAATTCAACGGCCCGTCGCGCCACCTGGCCGTCCCAGGTGTCCTCGTCGGGGGTGCGTATCACGATGCCTGAGGGGCCCTGACGACGGATGACCTGATCCGGGGACGCGCGTTTGGCCCACACCGGCTGGCGGATGTCGACGTCCCAGGAGCGCGGGTCCTCCCACTCCGGCTCCTCGTGGTAGATCTTGCCGACCTTCAGCGTGCGGTAGCCCTGGCGGCGGAAGTATTCCGGCAGGAACACGGCGTCTTCGAGGTGGGTGCGGGTGGGCGTGAAATTGTCGACGATGCGCGTCGTGTCCGGCCGGCGTCCGCTGAGGAAGGAGGTGCGCGAGGCGTTGCAGACGGGGTAATTGCAGTAGGCCCCGTTGAATTGCATGGCGCGGGCGGCGAGCCGGTCGAGATTCGGGGTCCTGACCTTGACGGCGCCGTAGCTGGACAGGTCGGCGTTGAGGTCGTCGGAGATGATGTGCAGCACATTCAGCCGGGCCGGGCCGGAAGGCGCGGCGCTGGCTCCGCCGGCGAACACGAGGCAGGCCAGCGGCAGCAGGAGGTAGGCACGCATGGGGTGGAGGGGTGGCGGCAGCAGCACAGGCTCCGGCATCCGGAGTCACAATCCCTATCTTGTGCAACGAGGGCGCGGCCGGACGCGGGCGGCTGGGTTGGGCAAGCGAGCTTACCAGGGTTAGCGTATTGCGCAGGTGCAGGCGGTCCGCTTGCTTGTCCGGCATGAAACGTCGATCCTGCCGGAATGCGATGCCGCGGCGCGATTTTCTGCGGACCATGGGAATCGGTGCGGCGAGTCTGACGGCTCCCGCCATCCTGCGCGGGGCGGGCAAGAGCCAGCGACGGCCGAACGTGCTGCTGATCCTGGCAGACGACATGGGGTATTCCGACCTGAGCTGCTATGGTTCCGAGATCCGGACGCCCCATCTTGACGCGCTGGCCGGCCGCGGGGTGCGCTTCACGCAATTCTACAATTGCGCGGTCTGCTGTCCGACGCGGGCGTCGCTACTCACCGGGCTCTATCCCCACCAAGCCGGCGTGGGCTGGATGGTGATGCACGGCGCGGACGCGCGTCCTCCTGGTCCTTACCAGGGCTGGCTCAATGACCGCTGCGTGACGATTGCCGAGGTCATGAAGGGCGCCGGCTACCGCACGCTCATGTCGGGAAAATGGCATGTCGGCGAGAGCCGGCCGCATTGGCCGGCGGATCGCGGATTCGACCGCTCGTTCGGCTTGATCAGCGGTTCGTCGAACTATTATTCGCTGACGAAGGACTACCTGCCGAACATCAAGCGGCAGATGTTCTCGGACGACCGGCCCTGGCAGCCGCCGGAGGAGGGTTTCTACATGACGGATGCCATCGTGGACAACGCGGTGCGGCTATTGGCGGAGACGGCGCAGGAGCGCGACCCGTTCTTCTGCTATTTGGCCTTCACGGCGCCGCATTACCCGCTGCATGCGTCGCCGGAAGCGATCGCGCGGCACCGTGGCCGTTACCGGGGCGGGTGGGACGCGATGCGGGCGGCGCGTTACGCGCGGATGAAAGAGCTCGGGCTGATCGGCCCCGAGACACCCCTTTCTCCCCGGGAAAACGCGGTTCCGGCGTGGGCGGATGTCGAGGATCCCGACCTGATGGACCTGCAGATGGCCATCTATGCCGCGCAGGTCGAATCGATGGACGCCGGCATCGGCCGGGTGCTCGCCGAATTGCGCCGCACCGGCAAGGACCGGGACACGGTGGTCATGTTCCTGTCGGACAACGGCAGCAACGCCGAGGCCGATCTCAGGCGCTTCCGGCGTCCTGAACTAAACCGGGCGCCGTACCTCGGCGGCCCCGAATCCTATGAGGCTTACGCCGACGGCTGGGCCAACGCGAGCAACACCCCGTTCCGGAAATACAAGACCTACTTCCAGGAAGGCGGCATCTGCACGCCGCTGATCGTCGCCGGTCCCGGCGTGACGGCTCCGGCGGGCAGCATCTGCCATGAGCCCGGTCACGTCACCGACCTGATGGCCACCTGCGTGGACCTCGGGCAGGCCAGTTACCCGACCCAGTTCAAGGGCCATGCCATCCAGCCGATGGAAGGGGTGAGTTTCCGCCCGTTGCTGGAAGGCCGGCAGGCAACCCGGCAACGCCCGATCTTCTGGGAGCTCGAAGGCCGCTACGCCATGCGCGCCGGTCCGTGGAAGCTCATTGGTCAGGAAGACAAACCCTGGGAGCTCTATGACCTTTCACGCGATCGGACGGAGCTGCGCAACCTGGCGGCCGAGCAGCCCGAACGCCTCCAAAAGATGGCGGCGGATCACACCGCCTGGGCGCAGCGCATCGGCGTGCAGTCCTGGAAGCAAGTGAAGCCGACGATGGTCAATATCCCGGGAGTCGGGTAACCAAGCGCTGCGGCCGGTTCGCTGGCCCCCGGACCTCAAATTCGGCTGAGAACCAGATAGCCGTAAGGAAAGGGTGCGGCCTCAGGTGATCAGGAATGATGCCGGCAACCCCCGGGGTGGGCCCGCTGATCACGCCAAGGGGCGCGAATGGAGGAGTGGGAGGATGAGGCGAGAGATGAGGGTTGAGGGCTCGAAGATTGGGACTTCACGTCCTTTCGCGGAAGCCTTCTCCGCCATTCGGCGGAGCCGATGATGCGTAGCGGCCGATTTTTCCAGATGCCGTGTCATATGCGTAAGCTTATCGCGCCGGCCCTGTATCGTAGAAGACACGACGGCCCGGCGCGGGCGCACCGCGCTGAATGCAACGCCCAACCAACACCATGCTAACCAGACTGAATCCGACCCTCGATCCTGTGACCATGCCGCCGACACCCGCCGACGCGATGTCGCCGATGAATGTGGACGAAATGTTCGCCCGGCTGACGCCCGCCGAGAAGCGGGTGGCCGCCTATGTGCGGCAGGGATATTCCAACAAGGAGATTGCCCAGTCGCTGAACAAGGCGCCCTGCACCGTGAAGGCGCAGGTGGCGACGATCCTGCACAAGTTCGGCGTGCGCAGCCGGTCCCGGCTGCTCGCGCTTTGGCTGACGAGCGGCTCGCCGCAGGCGCAGGTCGGTTGAGTTCCGGCCGGCGGCGCAACATGCCTTTCCTTGGTCATAGTCGGCAGTGTTGGTTGTGCGCAAACGCCGCCGCCGGGTGGATCGGTGCAGACCGAAACACCCGGCGGCGGCCCGCGCGCGCTGCCGTGAGGATGCGGCAACGGTCTCGGCCCGCCGCGATCCCACCGGGTTTTGCCGCACCGTGGCCAGCCGTCGCGGGTTCGTCTGCCGCATGGAACGCTCCCTCCTGGAGAAAGTGAACAAGCTGAAGCGCTCCCGGCATTACCGCCTGTATTTCGAGAACCTGGTCCTGGACGAAGCGCTCAACATCAAGATGAAGATCTACGGCGACTGCGCCTCGGCCGAAATCTATGTCGAGGTGACGGACGGGTCCACGACGCGGGTGAAGTCGTTTCCGTCGCTGGCCCGGAACTATCCCTACGAGCAGCGCCGGGCGGAGATCGCGGTGCCGGACATCAACGAGGCCTTCCGCGTGTCGCGGCAGATGACCCGGCGCTGGCCCAGCCGGCTTGCGGCGGCGGGGGGCGCCGGGCCGGCCTGAGCGGGATACGCGCGGGAGGGCGCCGCCAGACATGAGAATCTCGTTGATCATCGAGGCCCTGACCGCGCCGCAGGGGGAGATCCTGCACCAGGTGGCGGCGGCGCTGCGCCGGCTGCCGGAGCTGCCCGAGACGCTGGTCTGGTCGTTGGTGCCCGGTGAGCTCGAGGCGCGGGTCTGGCTGATCCTCAACGCCGAGCCCGCGCAGATCGACGGGCTGGCCGCGGAGCTGAGAAAAGTGCCGGGCGTGATGAAGGTCGTGCTGGACGAGCCGCCGGCGGAAGCGGCCGCGCCGCCGCCTTCCGGAACGCGCGGCTGACATCCGGATGGTTCGCTGGCCGGCAGGTGCCGCTTACGGCGGACCCCACGCGGCGGCCGTGCGGATGCGCGCGCTCGGCGCTTGCGTGTGGCGGAGCCTTCTCTCTACCGTGACCTGCTCATGAAAAAAGCTCTGATCACCGGCATCACCGGGCAGGACGGTTCCTATTTGGCCGAGTTGCTGCTCGCCAAGGGCTATGAGGTTCACGGGATCATCCGCCGGGCGTCGTCGTTCAACACCAGCCGCATCGACCACCTCAATTTCGACCGTCACGCCAACGGCGCGAAGCTGACGCTGCATTACGGTGACCTGGCCGACGCGGTGCAGATGGTGAAGCTGCTGTACGAGCTGCAGCCGGACGAAATCTACAATTTGGCGGCGCAGTCGCACGTGCGGGTGTCGTTTGATATTCCCGAGTACACCGGGGACATCGACGGCCTCGGGGCGCTGCGCATCCTCGAGGCGATCCGCGAGGCCGGCCTGGTGAAGAAGACCCGGTTCTACCAGGCCTCGTCCTCCGAGATGTTCGGCAAGGTGCAGGAGGTGCCGCAGACGGAGAAGACGCCGTTCTGGCCGCGTTCGCCCTACGGCTGCGCGAAGGTCTTCGCCTACTGGCTGACCGTGAATTTCCGCGAGAGCTACAACCTGCACGCCAGCAACGGTATTCTTTTCAACCACGAGTCGCCCCGGCGCGGCGAGACGTTCGTCACGCGCAAGATCACCCGGGCGGCCACGCGCATCAAGCTGGGGCTGCAGGAATCGCTCTACCTCGGCAACCTCGACGCCAAGCGCGACTGGGGGTACGCGAAGGAGTATGTCGAGATGATGTGGCTGATGCTGCAGCAGGACACGCCCGACGACTATGTGGTCGCGACGAACGAGACCCACAGCGTGCAGGAGTTCTGCGAGGTCGCGTTCGGCCTGCTCGGGCTCGACTGGCAGAAGTACGTGAAGCACGACACCCGCTATGAGCGCCCCGCGGAGGTCGACCTGCTGATCGGCGATCCCGCCAAGGCGCGGCGCCAGCTCGGCTGGGAGCCGAAGGTGCGGTTCAAGGAGCTGGTGAAAATCATGGTCGAGCACGACCTGGAGCTGGCGAAGCGCGAGGCGCAGATCGCCCGGCTGCCCGAGGTGTCCAAGGCGCCGTTTGCGTGACCGGCCCGGCGGCCCGGGCCGAGCCCGGGCGCGCGCCGCCGGGCTCCTTCCTCCTAAACCCCCACCTTCGCTCATGCGTCTCTTCATCGCAGGTCACAACGGCATGGTCGGCGCCGCGCTCGTGCGGCGCTTCCGGAACGAGCCGGGCACGACGCTGGTGCTGCGGTCGCGGCGCGAGCTTGATCTGACCAACCAGGCGGCGGTGCAGGCCTTCTACGCGGCGGAGAAGCCGGACACGGTGATCGTCGCGGCGGCGCGCGTCGGCGGCATCCACGCCAACAATACCCAGCCGGCCGAATTCCTATTCGAGAACCTGGCGATCGCCACGCACTGCATCCACGGCGCCTACCAGGCCGGGGTCGGGCGGCTGCTCTTCCTCGGCAGCTCGTGCATCTACCCGAAGCTGGCGCCCCAGCCGATGCCGGAGAGCTGCCTGCTGACCGGCCCGCTGGAGCCCACCAACGAGGCGTACGCCGTCGCCAAGATCGCGGGATTGAAGCTCTGCGAGTACTACCGCAAGCAGTTCGGGGTGTCCTATCATTCCGCGATGCCGACGAACCTGTACGGGCCGCGGGACAACTACCATCTCCAGAACTCGCACGTGCTGCCCGCGCTCATCCGGAAATTCCACGAGGCGAAGGAGGCCGGGCGCGGGGAGGTGGCCGCGTGGGGCACCGGCTCGCCCCGCCGCGAGTTCCTGCACGTCGACGAGCTGGCGGACGCCTGCGCGTTTCTGCTGCGCCTCGGGAATCCACCCGACCTCATCAACATCGGCACCGGCACGGACGTGACCATCCGCGAACTCACCGAGCTGGTCGCCCGCGTGGTCGGCTTCACCGGCCGCATCGTGTGGGATGCCACCAAGCCCGACGGCACGCCGCGCAAGCTGATGGACGTCTCGCGGCTGGCCGCGCTCGGCTGGAGATCGCGGGTCGGCCTCGAGGACGGCGTGAAGCGCACTTACGCGGATTTCCTGGCGGAGAAGGCGGCGGGCACGCTGCGCGCCTGAGGCCGCGGGCGGGACGGCGCGGATGTAAATTTTCGGCCGCCGGGTCCGCGGCGTTGACTCGCCCGGTTGGCTTGCCAAACTGCCGGCGCACTTCTCCCACACTCCAGCCCATAAAACCATGTCGACTCCAGAAGCATCCACTCCGCCGCCGGCGGCCGCGACCGAGGACCGCACCGTCGCGATCCTCGCCTACATCACGATCATCGGATTCATCATCGCGATCGTCCTGCACAGCAGCAAGAAGACCCAGCTCGGCGCGTTCCACCTGCGCCAGGTGCTCGGGCTCTTCGTCACCGGCGTCGCGTTCGGCCTCTGCGCCATCGTGCTGGCCTTCATCCCGATCCTCGGCTGGCTGGCCATCATGGTCGGCTGGCTCGGCATGCTGGCGATGGTCATCATGGGCCTGATCGGCGCCGCCACCGGATCGCAGAAGCCCGTGCCCGTGCTGGGCGAGCACTACCAGAAGTGGTTCGGCAACGCGTTCAACTGAACGCCGCCGCCGCGTCCCGCCAAGCCACGGAGCGATCCGTGGCTTTTTTTTCGGCCGCCGCAGGCGGGACGTTTACTCTTGCCTCGGCGACGGCAGTTTGCGCCGATTGGCGTTCATCATGATCTCACCCGAGACCTTCTCTCACCTCGAGAACATCAAGAAGCGCGCCGGCTACTTGTGGAGGTTTCTTTGACGTCGAACAAAAGCAGCGCGAGATAGAGGCGATGGAGGCGCAGATGGGCGCCCCGGATTTCTGGAACAACAACGACCGCGCCCAGAAGCACATCGCCAAGCTCAACGGCCTGAAGAAGACCATCGGCGGCCTGGTGGCGTTCCACAAGCGGCTGGAGGATGCGGCCGTGATGGTGGAGCTGATCGAGTCGGCGACCCCCGCCGAGCAGGAATCCTACGCGCGGGAGCTCGACGCGTCGGTCGCCGCCATGGTCGAGGAGCTGGACAAACTGGAGATCGCGTCGTTCCTGACCGGCCAGTTCGACCGCAACAACGCCATCCTCAGCATCCAGGCGGGGGCGGGCGGCACGGAGTCGAACGACTGGGCCGACATCCTCTTCCGCATGTATTCCCGCTGGTGCGAGCGGCGCGGGTTCGCCGTCGAGCTCATGGACGTCCAGCCGGGCGACCAGGCGGGCATCTCGAAGGCCACCATCCTCATCAAGGGTGAGAACGCCTACGGCTACGCCAAGGCCGAGCGCGGCGTGCACCGGCTGGTCCGGATCAGCCCCTTCGACGCCAACAAGCGCCGACACACGTCGTTCTGCGCCGTCGACGTGATCGCGGAGATCAACGAGGACATCGAGATCGACATCCCGGACAGCGAGATCCGGGTCGACGTGTACCGCTCCTCCGGCAAGGGCGGCCAGGGCGTCAACACGACGGACTCCGCGGTGCGCCTCACGCACATCCCGACCGGCATCGTGGTGGTCTGCCAGAACGAGCGTTCCCAGATCAAGAACCGCGCCAGCGCGCTGAACGTGCTCAAGGCGCGGCTCTACGAGAAGAAGCTCGACGAGCAGCGCAGCGAGATGGAGAAATTCTACGGCGAGAAGGGCGAGATCGGCTTCGGCAGCCAGATCCGCAGCTACGTGCTGCAGCCCTACCAGATGGTCAAGGACCTGCGCACGGGCGTGAGCACGAGCGACACCCAGGGCGTCCTCGACGGCGACCTCGACCGCTTCATCTACGGCTGGCTGCGGGCCGGCTGCCCGCGCCACCGGAACAAGGACATCCAGCTGGATGATTGAGCGGGGCGGCGGCCGTCGTTCGCTGCGGCCGTGACGGGATTTCCGCCCTCGGGGAGGGACGGCCGGGAGCCCCGGCGGGCCGCCAACTCCCGCTCGCAATTTCGTCCATTCCGCCTTTCAGTTCCCGTTTCCGCGCCATGTCCGACCTGTCCTACGCCACCCTCGCCGCCGCGTTCGCCGAGCAGGCGCTGTTTGAGGACAAGACGTGGCAGCTCTCCCCGCAGGCCTGGCCGCTCACGCCGGAGCAGGCGGGGGAGCTCGAGCGGATCGGGGCGGCGTGCCTCGAGTTCCATCAGGCGCTGGAGACGCTTTACCTGCGTTCCGCGGCGGGCAAGAACCTCCTGCGCAACAAGCCGCTGCTGGCGCCGTGGGTGGCCGACTACCTGGACCGCGGCAAGCCGGAGGCGCTGGTCCGGCATGCGCGCGAGGCCCGGAACCGCGGGGCGTTTCCGACGGTGCTGCGGCCTGACCTGCTGCTGACCGAGGAGGGGTTCGCCCTGACGGAGCTCGACTCGGTGCCGGGGGGCATCGGGCTGACCGCGTATCTCAACCGGCTCTACGGCGGCGACACCGACCCGGCGGTGCTCGGCCACGGCGGCGCCATGGTCGAGAACTTCCACCTGTCGCTCGCCGGGTTGCGGCCGGAGGTGCGCAATCCGCTGGTCGCCATCCTGGTCAGCGAGGAGGCGGCGACTTACCGGCCGGAGATGCGCTGGCTGGCGGAGCAGCTGCAGCGGACCGGCCGCCGGGTGTTCTGCATGCGGCCGGAGGATGTCTTTCCGCTCGGGGGCGAGCTGTTCTTCGACGTCGAGGGCACGCCGGAGAAGATCGACATCATCTACCGTTTCTTCGAGCTGTTCGACTGGCCCAACCTCCGGATCGCGCCCGAGATCCTCGAGGCGTGGCAGGGCGGGGCGGTGGCGCTGGCGCCGCCGATGCGGCATTTCCAGGAGGAGAAGCTGGCGCTGGCCCTGTTCCATCACCACCTGCTCGCCGAGTTCTGGGCCGAGACGGTCAGCGCCCGCGGCCTGAAGCTGCTGCGGCAGCTGATCCCGCAGTCCTGGATCATGGACCCGGCGCCGCTGCCGCCGGGCGCGGTGCTGGACGGCCCGCGGGTGGGCGGCCGGCTGCCGAACGACTGGCGCGACCTGGCGTCGGCCTCGCAGAAGGAGCGCGACCTCATCATCAAGATCAGCGGCTTCCACGAGACGGCCTGGGGCGCGCGCAGCGTGCTGCTGGGCAGCGATTGTTCGCGTGAGGAGTGGCAGGAGGGCATCGAGCAGGCGCTCCGGCTGGCGCCGACCAACCTCCACGTCCTGCAGGAGTACCGGAAGCCGAAGCGGGTGCAGCATGCGGTCTACGCGCGGCCCGCCGACGGGCAGCCGGCCCGGGCGGAGCTCAAGGCGGGGCGGCTGCGGCTGTGCCCCTACTTTTTTGTCGTCGGCGGCCAGGCCCGGCTGTCGGGCGCCCTCGCGACCTTCTGTCCGCCGGACAAGAAAATCATCCACGGCATGACGGATGCAGCCTTGCTCCCCTGTCGGGTTTTATCCTTAACATAGCGCGTGCGTAACATCGCCGCGTTCAACGGTATCACGGTTCAAAAAGGGAGGAGCCTGGCGCTGGCGGCGGCGGTCACGGTCGCGGGCCTCGTCTGGATGCCGGCCGGATTCGGCCAGCCCGCGGGCGGCATCGAGGAGCTGCGGGCGCGGGCCGGGCAGTCCGATCCCGAGGCGCAGAACGCCCTGGGCAACGCGTACACCAACGCGCAGCTGGGCCTGCCCCGCGATTACGCCGAGGCGCTCAAGTGGTACCAGCGCGCGGCGGAGAAAGGCTACGCGGCGGCGCAGTTCAACCTCGGGCTCGCCTACGAGCTCGGGCGGGGCGTGGCGGCCGACGAGACCGTGGCTTTCCGGCATTACCTGCGGGCGGCCGAGCAGGGCTTCGCGGCGGCGCAGTTCAACGTCGGCAACATGTACGCCGCCGGCCGCGGCGTGCCGCAGGACCTGTTCGAGGCGAACGTCTGGTACAAGCAGGCCGCCGAGAACGGCGTGGCCGAGGCGCAGTTCAACCTGGGCCTGGCCTACGAGAGCGGACGCGGCATCAAGCGGGACGAGGCCCAGGCCGCCCGCTGGTACCGTCAGGCCGCCGAGCGGGGCCTGGCCAGCGCCCAGTACAACCTGGGCCTGCTGCTCGAGGACGGCCGGGGCTTGGCCAAGGACGAGGCCCAGGCCGCGCGGCTTTACCGGTCGTCGGCCGAACAGGGCTTTGCTCCCGCGCAGAACAATTACGGGCTGATGGTTTCCGAGGGGCGGGGGGGCGTGACGCGAGACCCCGTCGAGGCCTACGTCTGGCTGAGCCTGGCCGCGGCCAACGGCTCCAACCCGGCCGCGCGCGATTTCGTGGGCAAGTCTCTGACCAGCCAGCAGCGCGACGCCGCCCGCCGCCGGCTGGCGGAGCGGGGGATCGTGCCCGACCTGCCGGCCGCCGGGTCGACGCCGGAGCATGGGCTGGAGCCACTGCGGGCGTCGCTTTCCCTCCTGCAGCAGCAGGTGCAGGCCCTCCAGGCCGAGAAGGCCGAGCTGGAGAAATGGGCCCAGTCGCTGGAGCGCACCGTGAACGAGAAGTCCGCCGCCCTCGAGGTGGCGCGGATGGCGGCGACGGGCAAGGATGCCGTGCCGGCTTCCGACGAGCTTCGCCGCCAGCTGGCGGAGGCCAACCGGGCGCTGGGCCGGAGCGAGGCTTCCGTGGCCGAGCTCACGGCCGAGAACGACCGGCTCGAGCAGGCGCTGTCCGCCGCCCGCCGGACCGGCGACCAGGCCGCCGGGGCGCAGCGAGAATTGGAAAAGGCGCGGGCGGACGCGGCCGGGCTGGCCGCGCTCCGCGAAGAGAACGCGCGGCTCCGGTCGGCGGCCGCCGAACACGAAGCGCGCCGAGGCCAGGGGGAGCAACTGGCGCGCGAGGTGGCCCGGCTCAACGGCCTCGTTTCCGGAAGCCGGAGCGAGCTCGGCCAGGCCCAGGCCCGGGTGGCCGAACTGGAGAAGCAGCTGGAGGAGGCGCGGACCATCCGGACGCGCTCCGGCGACGACACCCGGAAGCTGGAGGCGGAGGCCGTCGAGGCGCGTCAGGCGATCGAGAAGCTGAACGCCACGGTGGCGGAGCTCACCGAGGCCAACGACCGCCTGGAGAAGGACCTGGAGAACAGCCAGAAGTCGGCCGAGGCGGCGCTGGCGGCGCAATCGCAGGCGGTCAGCGCGACGGAGCCCGACGCCTACAAGGTCGAGATCAGCACGCTGCAGGCGCGGGTGAAACAGCTCGAGGGCCAGCTCGAGGATGACCGGAGCAGCACCGCCCGGGAGGTCGCCACGCTGGCCTCGCAGCTCCAGCGCGCGCGGGAGAGCAACAAGGCGCTGACCGACGCCAACCGCGCGCTGCTCAACGCGCAGCAGGCGGAGGCGCCGATGGTGCAGAAGGACGAGTATGACCGGCTGGAGACGCAGGTGCGCGACCTGAAGGTGGTCGGTGACGAGTTGCGGCGGCAGAACCAGAAGCTGACCGACGACAACCAGCGGCTTTCCTCCGAGAAGGAGGCACTCAAGGTCCAGCTCGACGATGCGGCGAAGGTGGCCTCGCTCCTTCCCGGACTGTCCGACGAGAAGAGTTCGCTCCAGGAGCGGCTGGAGGCGGTCGGCACGCAGCTGGTCAGGACCCAGGGGGAACTCGACGCCCTGCAGAAAGAGCACGGCCAGACGCTTGCCCAGCTGGCGGAAAGCCGGCGGGCGGCAGAGAAGGCGCAGACGGAGCTTGCCGGGCTGCAGGGGCGGGCCGACCAGGCGGAAAAGACGGCGGAGGCCCATACGGCGTCGGTGGCCGAGCTGACCGGGGCCAACACGGCGCTCGAGGCCGAGCGCGAGGACTTGAAGCGGCAGCTGGCGGCGGCACGCGCGGAGGCGGCGCGGCTGGGCGAGATGGCCGGCAACCTGGAGCGCCTGCGGGCCGATGCCGAGCGCGGCGCGCAGCAGAACGTCGAGGCGCTTTCGGCCCAGCTGGCGCAAACCCGGCGCGACCTCCAGGGGGCGCGCGACGCCCACGCGCGGCTGTTGGAATCCAGCGCCGCCCAGGAACGGGAGCGCGCCGCAACCCTCGCCCAGCTGCGGCAGCAGAACAGCGCGCTTGCCGCACGCCTGACGCAGGCCCAGGGCACCTTGGATCAGATCGCGGCCGCGGCCCGGCTGGGTACGCCCGCGGCGGCGATTGCCACCGGAGGTGCGGCGCCGACCCGGCCGACGCCCCAGCCGGCCCAGCCGGAAGCCCGGATCCACACCGTCACCGACGGCGATTCCCTTTCCCGGATCAGCCTGCGCTATTACGGCACGGCCAACCGCTGGCAGGAGATCTACCAGGCGAATCGCGAGGTGCTGCAGGGCTCCAACGCCCTGCGCGTCGGGCAGCAGCTGCGGATTCCCTGAGCCGATACGAGATAATACCGGAGTTGAAGTCGCGCGATGAGAGTTGAGCGATGAGAGCCCTTTCGGCTTTCGCCCGGCTGCCCAGGACTCAATCCCGCCGGGATGAGCATGCGGAGAGGAAAGGGTGTGAATTCAGGAAATCAGGGAGGATCCCGGAAAAACGTTGAGACGGGCCCGCTAATCACGCCAAGGGGCGCGAATGGAGAAGGGGGAGGATGAGTTGAGGGATGAGGGTGGAGAGTTCGGAACGTTGGACTTCGCGTCCTTTTGTGCCTTCGCGGTTCCTCTGCTTTCCCCCTTGCCCGGGAGGGCAGGGATCGGCGTCCGACAGGATCATCGCTTCAACTGCATAGTCCGTATCGATGAGGCTCAGATTGAGGGGACCGAAGGACTTTTACAATTCGAAGCCTGGGCACAAAAAAGGGGCATGCGGTGAAGCATGCCCCTTGGTCTTTGCTATGGCTTAAAACGTTCAGGCAACCGCAATCTGACCCGCGGGCACCGCCGAGTTGGGGGTCTGCTTGGCCAGGTGGTTGAAGAAGTTGTCACGGCGTTCACGGGCCACCTTGACGTCCTTGGTGCCGAGGGAACGGCGGATGCGCTCCTTGGTGAAGGGGGTGGGGTAGACCGTGTAGTGTAAAAACCACGTCCCGTTGTTATTCCAAAGGTGGTGGTTCGGATTGGTTTCGCTGATGCGAAGGGAGGCGAGGGTGATGAGGTTCGACATGATGCGTGAGCGGTTAGCGTTTTTTGGATAATCGTTCGCGCGCCAGGGATTTTCCAAAAAACGAAAGCCGCCTGAGGGCATCAGGCGGCTTTTCGCTTTTTTCGGAGGAGTTTTTTGTTCGAGGGTTTGACCCCTCGCACATCCGGGTGGCGGGTGCCACTCGAAACCACCGTGATCACTCCTAGACCCGGTTGGCAGAACTGGCTGCCTTCAGCCAATCCTTTCCTGATGCGAGGCGGAGCGTGCGAATCTTCGGGTCGTAGGCCAGAAAAATTTTCAGAAATAGCCAGCAGGCGGATGTGGAGAAGAAAGCAACACGCTGGTTTTTGACGATTTACGATGGATTCCGGCCGGCAAAAAAACTTTGGGCAACAGCTGCGCGGCTGCGAAGGGGGATCAGCGCATGCCCAGGTTGCAGCCGCCGTCGACGATGAGAGTCTGTCCGGTGACGAGTGACGAGCCGGTGATCAGGCTGACGATGGTGGCGGCGACGTCGTCGGGTTTGCAGACCCGGCCGAGAGGAGTTTGGGCGATGCGGGCCTTGAGGGCGGCTTCGTAGCGGTCGCCGAGGCCTTCCTGCACCCATTCACCCTCGATCAGGCCGGGGGCGACGGCATTGACGCGGATTCGGGGGGCCAGGGCGCGGGCGAGGGAAACAGTCAGATTGATGACGCCGGCCTTGGAGGCGCTGTAGGGGATCGAGCTGCCGTTGGCGCCGATGCCGGCGATGCTGGCGACGTTGACGATTGTGCCCATGTCGGACGCCTCGAGGTGGCGCCGGGCGGCGCGGGCGCACTGGAAGGTCCCCTTCAGGTTGGTCATCAGGATGCTGTTCCAATCCTCGTCCTTCACGGCCTCGAGGTCGTTGAGCGTGATGAAGCGGGTGGTGCCGGCGTTGTTGACCAGGATGTCGATCCGGCCGAAGGCCTGCGCGGCGGCGTCCATCATGGCGCGGCAGGCGGCATCGTCGGCCACGCTGCCCTGGTGGCAGACGGCCTGGACGCCCAGGGCGCGCACGTCGGCCGCGGTCCGCTCGGCGGCGTCACGCGAGCGGTGGTAGTTGACCAGCACCGCGCAACCCAGGCGGGCGAGTTGGAGCGCCGTCGCGCGGCCGACGCCGCGCGCCGCGCCGGTGATCACGGCGGCCTTGCCTTGGAGAGTCATGGGGGCAAAAAAACCGCCGGGCGCCGATCTAGCCAGACGAAACACGCCGCCGGCGGGGCGGTCCGATGCCGGTCAGGCCAGCTTGGCCCCGCGGGCCTGGGCGGCGCGGATGAGGGCGTCGGCCATGTCGGAGGGCGTGGTGGCGCACTCGATCCCGCATTCCTTGAAGACGGCGATCTTGGCGGCGGCGGTGTCCTCGGCGCCGCCGACGACCGCGCCCGCGTGGCCCATGCGGCGTCCGGCCGGGGCGGTCGCGCCGGCGATGAAGCCGGCGACGGGCTTGCGGCAGTTGGCCTTGATCCAGCGCGCGGCCTCGACCTCGGCGTTGCCGCCGATTTCGCCGATCATGATGATGCCCCAGGTCTCGGGGTCGTCATTGAACATCTTCACCACGTCGAGGTGCGACGTGCCGTTGACGGGGTCGCCGCCGATGCCCACGCAGGTGGACTGGCCGAGGTTCTTCGTCGTGAGCTGGAAGACCGCCTCGTAGGTGAGGGTGCCGGAGCGGGAGACCACGCCCACGTGGCCCCGGCGGTGAATATAGCCGGGGGCGATGCCGATGCGGCAGCCGCCGAACGAATCCTTGCCCGTGCCCGGGGTGACGATGCCGGGGCAGTTGGGCCCGATCAGGCGGGTCTTGCGCCCGCCCATGGCCCGCTTCACCTCGATCATGTCGCGGACCGGGATGCCCTCGGTGATGGCGACGCACAGGTCGAGGCCGGCATCGACGCCCTCGAGGATGGCGTCGGCCGCAAACGGCGGCGGCACGAAGACGGCGGAGGCCGTGGCGCCCGTGGCGGCGACGGCGTCGGCGACGGTGTTGAAGATCGGCACCTTGTGGGCGCCGTGCTCGAAGAACTGTCCGCCCTTGCCGGGGGTGACGCCGGCGACGATCTTGGTCCCGTAGTCGAGGGAAAGTTTGGTGTGGCGCCCGCCGAACTCGCCGGTGATGCCTTGGACGAGGACTTTGGTTTCAGGGGTGACGATGATGGACATGGTCGGGAAAGTTGCAGTTGGAGGAAGGGGACTGGGCGCGCGCCGGTGGCTCACGCCACCAGCTTCACGATCTTCTGGGCCGCGTCGGCCATGGTGTCGGCCGAGTCGATCTTGAGTCCGGATTCGGCCAGCGTCTTCTTGCCGGCGGCCACGTTGTTGCCCTCGAGCCGGACGACGAGGGGGATCTTCAGGCCCAGCTCGCGGGCGGCGGCCACGACGCCGGTGGCGATCGTGTTGCAGTCCATGATGCCGCCGAAGATGTTCACCAGGATCCCCTTCACGTTGGGGTCGGTGAGGATGATGCGGAACGCCGCCTGCACCTGGTCCTTGGAGGCGCCGCCGCCGACGTCGAGAAAGTTGGCCGGGCTGCCGCCGAAGTGCTTGATGATGTCCATCGTGCTCATCGCGAGGCCGGCGCCGTTGACCAGGCAGGCGATGTTGCCGTCGAGCGCGATGTAGGAGAGCGAGTATTTCGAGGCCTCGATCTCCTTCGGGTCCTCCTCGTTGAGGTCGCGGAGGGCGACGATCTCCGGATGCCGGAAGAGCGCGTTGTCGTCGAACGAGACCTTGGCGTCCAGCGCCAGCACCCGGCCGTCGGGCGTCGTGATGAGCGGGTTGACCTCGACCATCGCGGCGTCGGTCTCCCAGTACATCCGGTAGAGGGCGGTGATCAGCTTGACCGCGTTCTTGAAGTAATCGCCGGTGAGCCCGAGCTGGAAGGCCAGCCGGCGAGCCTGGAAGCCCTGGAGGCCGACGGCGGGATCGACATGGATCTTGAAGATTTTCTCCGGCGTCTGGTGGGCGACGGTCTCGATCTCGACGCCGCCCTCGGTCGAGGCGACGATGACGGGGCGCGACGTCACGCGGTCGAGGAGGATCGCGAGGTAGTACTCCTTCTTGATGTCGCTCGCGACCGTGAAGTACACGGTCTGGACCTTGCGGCCCGCCGGGCCGGTCTGGGCGGTGACGAGCGTGTTGTTGAACATCTTGTTGGCGTAGTCGAGGGCCTCGGCCTTCGTCTTGGCGAACTTCACGCCGCCCTTGAACCCGTCGGTGAACGTCCCCTTGCCACGGCCGCCCGCGTGGATCTGGGACTTGACGATGATCGGGCCTTCATGACCGAGGGTGGCGAGGGCAGACTCGAATTCCGCCGGGGTGCGGGCCGCGACCCCGCGGGGCACGGCGACGCCGTATTTCTCGAACAAGGCTTTGGCCTGATACTCGTGAATGTTCATGGATGGGAAAGAGGGGGATGTTTTAGCCAGAAAGCGGCGGAAAAAGACACTAAAAAGCATGTCAAGCGCGAGCCCGGCCCGCTAATTAGCCCGCGGCCGGGCGGCATTAGCGGCGTTGTCCCCGTCCGGGAGGCCGCGCGGCGCGCAAGGCGAGGTTGCCTTTGCCCGGCCTCCGGCCAGTATGAGCGCCATGCAATCCCATGAGTTGCTCAAGGAGGTCCTGAAGAAAACGAGCGCGAAGCAGATCGCGGCCGATCTGGGCCTGTCCCTCTCCCTGATCTACAAGTGGGCCGAGCCGCCGGTCGACGAGACCGGGAGCGGCGCCAACAACCCGCTGGACCGCATCGAGCAGCTGCTCCGCATCACCGGCGACGAGCGCATCGCCCAGTGGGTCTGCGAGCGGGCCGGCGGCTTCTTCATCCGGAATCCGCGGTCCAAGCCGCATCCCTACCACCTGATCCCGTCGACCAACAGCATCGTCCAGGAATTCGCCGATATGCTCGGCGTCATCGCCGTGGCCGCCGCGGACAACACCATCTCGAAGGAGGAAGCCAAGGCGATCCGCCGCCGCTGGGAGGATTTGAAGTCGGTGACGGAGGGCTTCGTGCACGCTTCCGAGGAGGGCAACTTCGCGGCGCTCAAGCAGCCGCCCGCGCCGCCGGAAGGCCGCGCCTGAGGCGGACTCAGGCCGTTGCCGCACTGATCAAGCCGGGCGGCCGATCCCTGTCTCCCCGGGCAGGGCTACGGGGAAGCGTCGAAACCGCGAAGCAGCACGAAAGGACGCGAAGGGCGGAAACAGGCTTCGCCGGAGGGCCCCGGAATTGAATCCCCGGTAGTCGCGAGCCCTTTACGGTTCAACGGCCGGAGCCCGTGTCAGCCGACGTGCCGGGCGAGAAACTCGGCTTGGCGCGCCGCTAGCTCGGCCAGGCCCCGGCGGGCGAGGGCGATCAGCGTCTGCAGCTGCTCGTGCGAGAAGGTGGACTCCTCGCCGCTGCTCTGGACCTCCACGAACTGGCCGCGGCCGGTCATGACGACATTGGCGTCGACCTCCGCGTCCTTGTCCTCGACGTAGTTCAGGTCCAGCAGCGCCTCGCCCTGGAAGAGGCCGACGCTGACGGCGGCGACGGAATCGGTCAGCGGGTTCTCCGTGATCCGGCCGCCGGCGAGCAGCTGCTGGATGGCGAGCCGGGCGGCCAGGTAGGCCCCGGTGATCGCCGCCGTGCGGGTGCCGCCGTCGGCCTGCAGGACGTCGCAGTCGATCCAAAGCGTGTTTTCGCCCAGCTTGCCGAGGTCGAGCACGGCGCGCAGCGAGCGGCCGATGAGGCGCTGGATCTCCACGGTGCGGCCGTCGATCTTGCCCTTGGTGATGTCGCGCGGCTTCCGGTCGAGGGTGCTGTAGGGCAGCATCGAGTATTCGGCGGTGAGCCAGCCGCCGGTGACGCCCTGCTGGCGCATCCAGGACGGGACGCGCGGCTCGACGGTGGCCGCGCAGATCACCCGGGTCTGGCCGAAGCCGATGAGCACGGAGCCGGAGGCGTGCGGGGCGATGTTGGCCTCAAGCGTGAGGGGACGGAGCTGGTCGGGCAGGCGCGAGTCGGCGCGGGCGTTGGGCATGGGAGAATCAGGCGCGCTCCTCGACCGGATCGTCCTCGGGGTCGTCCGGGGGCAGGATGAACGGGTTGGCGGTGGCGCTGACGCGGTGCGTCGTGGACTTCGGCGCCTTCTGCTCGGCCATGTGCGCGATGAGGCGGTCGTTGAAGGTCTTCGCGGGGTCGTGCCCCATGATCTTCAGCGCCTGCACCAGCGCCGCGACCTCGACGAGCCGCGCGATATCGCGGCCCGGGCGGACGTAGAACTCGATGTGCGGCACCCGGACGCCGAGGATGTCGTAGAAGTTCTCCTCGAGGCCGGTGCGCTCCTCGATGACGTCGGGCGACCACTCGCGCAGCGACACGACGAGATCGACGCGCTTCTCGAGCCGGATGCTCTTAACGCCGAACATCTCGGCGATGTTGATGATGCCGATGCCGCGGCACTCCATGTAGCCGCGGTTGAGCGGACGGGAGCTGGCGGTCAGTTCGCGCTCGTCGAGCAGCTTGATGCAGGTGAGGTCGTCGGCCACGAGCGAGTGTCCGCGCTCGATCAGCGCCAGGGCGCACTCGGACTTGCCGATGCCGCTGTCGCCGCGGATCATCACGCCGATGCCCTTGATGTCGAGGGTGGTGGCGTGCTCGGTGCAGGACGGCGCGAACTCGTTGTCGACGCAGAGGGTCGCGGCGTTCACGAAATGCATCGTGATCATCGGCGTGCGGAAGATGGGCAGCTTCATCTCCTCGGACACCGCGAGCAGCGGGTGGGTGGGCACGAAGTTGCGGGTCAGCACGATCGCGGGGATGCCGCGTTTGACCATTTCCTGGAAGATCACGATCTGCTGGGGCTGCGGGAGGGTCTTCAGGTAGGTCATCTCGGCGGCGCCGAAGACCTGGATGCGTTTGTTCGCGAAATACTTGAAGAACCCCGTGAGCGCCAGCGACGGGCGGTTGATCGACCCCTCCCGGATCAGGCGGTGCAGGCCGGCGCCGCCCGAGGCGAGCTCGAGCTGGAGCTTCTCGCGGTAGGTCTCGTAGAAGTGCGCGACGGTGATGCCGTGGATGGCTTTGGTGGGCATGGGGCGGGGGCGGGACGCTGCTACCGTTAGGCCGGCGGGGGCTTTTTCCCAAGCCAAAAGCCGCCCGGGGCGCTCACAGGTTGAAATCCTTGCCCAGGTAGATCTCGCGGGCCTGGGCGTCGTTGATCAGGAAGTCGCCGCTGCCTTCGGTCATCACCTTGCCGCGGTGGATGATGTAGCCGCGGTCGACGATCCGGAGCGTCTCGCGGACGTTGTGGTCGGTGATGAGCACGCCGATGCCGCGGTGCCGGAGCTGGAGGATGATCTTCTGCACTTCGGCGACCGAGATGGGATCCACGCCCGCGAACGGCTCGTCCATCAGCAGGAAGCGCGGCCGGGTGACGAGAGCGCGGGCGATCTCCAGTCGGCGGCGCTCGCCGCCGGACAGGGTGTAGGCCTTCTGCTTCGCGAGGTGGGCGATGCTGAGTTCCTCGAGGTGATGGCGGACCAGCGCCGGGCGGTCGGCGGAACGGACGGGCAGGGTCTCGACGATGGCGAGGATGTTTTCCTCGACGGTCAGCTTGCGGAAGACGGAGGCCTCCTGCGGCAGGTAGCCGACCCCGAGCCGGGCGCGGCGGTGCATGCGCAGGTAGGTGGCGTCCTGGCCGTTGATGAACACCCGGCCCGACGTCGCCGGCACGAGGCCCACGACCATGTAGAAGGTGGTGGTCTTGCCGGCGCCGTTGGGGCCGAGGAGGCCGACGACCTCGCCGGCCTGGACGCGGATGTTGACGCCGTTGACGACGGAGCGCTGGCCGTAGACCTTGACCAGCGCTTCCGTGCGGATCTCCGTGCCCGGCTCCATGCTCAGGGCTGCTTGGGCGCCTCGGCCGGGGCCGGGGCGGATTTCGGATCCTTGTCGAAGCCGAGGTCCTTGATGGCGGGCAGGACGATGCGCGAGGGGTCGGATTCGGCGCCTTCGATCACGGCGCGGCGTTCGCCGCGGTAGAGCACCATCCGCGGGCCGGTGGCCGTCGCGCCGTTGGCGAGGTCCCTCACCACGGGGCTTTCGGTCAGGATGATCTTGTCGTCGTCCGGCAGCACCTCCGCGCGCCCGCAGGCGGCCTCGCGGTCGGACTGCACGATGCGGACGTTGCCCTGGGCGATCAGCGACTTGAACCGTCCGAGCTTGCCGATGGTGGCCGTGGGGTCGCCCTTGCGCGAGGTCACGACCTCGAGCCGGTCGCAGGTCAGCCGCAGGTTGGTGCCGGTGACGACGACCTGGCGCGAGAAGAGGAAGGTCGTGTGGGTGTCGGTGCTGCTCATGTCGAGTTGCTCGCTGACGATCACGGTCGGCTGGACTTCCTGGGCCGGCAGGGCGGGCGCGGCGGCCAGCAGGACGGCGGCGAACAGGGCGCGGAGGGCGGCGGGGGCGGTCATTTGAGGAAATCCTGCAATTCGGCCTGGAAGGTTACGCGCACGTCGCGTGCGATGGAAACCCTTTTCTCCTTGTGCTCGTAGCGCCAGTCGGCGCCGGTGACCTCGAAGGCGTCGTGGCCGGTGCGGATCACGCGGATGGTGTCGCGGCCCGTGATGACGGCCTCAGCCGGCCGGACCGAGGCGTTGGGGCTCAGGATCAGCGTCTCGATCTGGCCGTCCGCCAGGCCGGTGAAGATCGACAACGTCAGCTCCTTGATGTCGATCTGGTCCTTGCTGACGAAGCGCGCCTCGGACCCGCGCACCAGCCACGAGCGATAGCCTTCGGGGGTGAACGTGGGCAGGCTGAAGTTGATGATCGGCCGGTCAAGGGACACCTGCGTGCTGGCCGCCATCGCGAGCGCGGCGGGAAAAAGCAGGAGGAGAAGCGGGCGGAGGCGGAGGGTCACGGGAGCGACTTTTGACCCCGGCTGCCCAGGATATGTTCACACACTTCGCGCACGGCGCCGCGTCCGGCGGGTCGGTGCGGCACGTAGTCGGCAACCGCCAGGGCGGCGGGCATGGCCGCCGCCGGCGCCACGCCGATGCCGGCCCAGCGGATGGCCGGGGCGTCAAAGTCGTCGTCGCCCATGTAGCAGACCTGCCGGGGCTCCAGCCCGAACCGCCGCGCCAGCTGCTGCAGGACCGCGAGCTTGTCGGTGCGGTCCTGGATGAGGTGGGCGATCTTGAGCTCGGTCGCCCGCGCCGTGGTCGCGCCCGAGGCGCGGCCCGAGATCCAGGCCACCTCGATCCCGAGGGCGGCCAGGCGCTTGAGGCCCATGCCGTCGAGGACGGAGAAACATTTCGACTCGGTGCCGTCGGAGTGGACGTCGATTGTGCCGTCGGTCAGGACGCCGTCGACGTCGAGGGCCAGGAGCCGGACGGCGGCCCAGCGCGGGCGGCTGACGGGGCGGCGGCGGGCAGTGGCGGCGGCGCGGGATCGGGGCATGGCGGACGCAGCTTGGGTCGGCCGGCGCCGCTCGCCAATCCGCAAATCACTTGGCGGGCGACAAAGGCGGGCGCCGGAGACCGCGGGGAATGCCGTTGCGAGTTGAGCCGATACGGATTCCGGCCGATGAACCGTAAAGGACCCGCGACTTCCAGGGATTCAACTCCGGGTCCCTCCGGCGACGCCGCTTTCCGCTTTGCGCATCCGTTCGCGCCTATCGCGGTTCCCGCCGCTTCCTGCCAGGGAGGGCGGGGAGGGATCCCGGAAAAACGCTCGGACGGGCCCGCTCCTGACGCCAAGGCGCGCGAAGGGAGAGGCGGGGGAGAAGGAGTTGCGAGCCGGTTGCGGGCCGTATCAGCCCATCCAGGCCGTGATCGTCTCGATGATCCGGTCCCGGTTCGGACGGTAGACGGCTTCCAGTTCGGGGGCGAAAGGCACGGGCAGGTCGAGGGCCGCGATGCGCAGGGGGGGCGCCCGGAGGCCGCTGAACCCGGACTCGACCAGCCGGGCCACGAGTTCGGCGCCGAAGCCGTGGGTGCGTCGTCCCTCGTGCAGCACCACGAGCCGGCCGGTGCGGGCGAGGGACTCCTGGATGGCGTCCAGCCGCAGCGGGGAGAGCGCGCGCAGGTCGAACAGGTCGAAGCTCCGCTCGTACTCCTCCTCGAAATAGGCGCAGGCCTCGCCGGCGGCCAGGAGCATCTCGCCGTAGGTGACGAGGGTGGCGAAGGTCCCGGAGCGGACCCGCCGCGGCTGCCAGACGTCCCGGTAGCCGGGGTCCCAGCGCAGCGGATGCCGGCCGCGCCGGTAAAGCGCCTTGTGTTCGAAAAGGATCACCGGGTTGTCGTCCTCGTAGGCGGCCAGGAGCGCGTTGAAGGCGTCCTGCGGATTGGAGGGGTAGAGCGCCTTCAGCCCCGGGAAGGAGAGGAAGGGCACCTCCAGTTCCTGCGAGTGGAACGAGCCGAACGTCAGCCCGCCGCCGCACGGGAAGCGGAAGACGACGGGGCAGCTGCGGCCGGAGCGGAAATGATAGGTGGCGGCGTTGAGCACGATCTGGGTGGTCGCCTCCGTCGAGAAGTCGGCGAACTGGAACTCCTCGACCGCCCGGTGGCCGTTGGCGGCCAGGCCGATGGCGTAGCCGGTGCAGGCCGACTCGCAGATCGGCGTGTTCAGGACGCGCGGGCGGCCGAACTCGGCGAGCAGCCCGTCGGTGACCTTGAACGCGCCGCCGTAGGCGCCGATATCCTGGCCCAGCACCAGCGACTCCGGCCGCTCGCGCAGGATCTTGCGCAGGCCGAGATTGAGCGCCTGGGCCATCGTCACCGGTCCGGCCGCCTCGGCGCCGGTCGCCGGCAGCCAGGGCCGCGGGGCCGGGGTCGGGGCGTAGACGTCGGCCTCCATGCCCGCAGGGCTGATGGGCGGCACCGCCAGGGCGGCCTTGATCGTGGCCTCGACGAACGCGCCGACCTCGGCGTCGATGGCGTCGAGCGCGGCGCCGTGGCCCGCCGCCGCGAGCCGGGCCCGGAACCGCGGCAGGGGGTCCTGCGCGGCGAGGGCGTCGGCCTCGCCCGGCTTCATGTAGTCGCATGTGTCGTAGGCGGCATGACCGCGCAGCCGGTAGGTGTGCGCCTCGATCAGCAGCGGGCGACCGCTGGCGCGCACGCGGCCGATCGCGGCGGCCAGGGTGTCGAGGACCACCGCCGGATCGCGGCAATCCATCGCGAAACCCTCCATGCCGTAGCCGCGTGCGCGCTCGAAGAGGCTGGAGGAAACGAACTGCTCCTCGACGGGCGTGGAGTAGGCGTAGCCGTTGTTCTCGATGACGAAGATCACCGGCACCGGCAGCAGCGCGGCGAGGTTCAGGGATTCATGGACGTCGCCGGTGCTGGATGAGCCGTCGCCGAAGAACGCGAACCCGACCGCCGGACGGCCCAGCCGGCGCTGCGAATCGGTGGCGCCGATCACGTTCGACAGCATGACCCCGAGGTGGGAAATCATCGGCAGGCTGCGGTTGGCCGGGTCGCCGTGGTGGATGTTGCCCTCGCGCCCCTTGGTCGGGCTGCCGCCGTTGGCGAAATACTGGCAGAGGTGCTCGCCGAGGTGCCCGCTCCAGATCAGGTGCCCGCCGAAATCGCGGTGGGAGAAGGACACGACGTCGACGGCCTTGTCCGCCAGCAGCGCCAGCGGCACGATCAGCCCCTCGTTGCCCTGCCCGCCCGTCACCGTGCCCTTGATCAGCCCCTGGCGAAAGAGGTCGAGGATGCGGTTGTCGCCCGTGCGGGCGAGCTGCATCCAGGCATACGTGTGCAGCAGGCTCTCCGGTTGCGCCAGTTCGGAAGGCCGCAGGTCGCGGCGATCGAACCGGCCCGGAGGTGTAGGGAAATTCATCGAGCCAAGGATTGGCGTCCGGGTCACGCGGCTTCCAGAAAAAACCGCTGCCGGAAAAAATGTTCCCCCGAAGAGAGTAGATCGCGGTGCGTTCAGGCTCCGTCGACGAATTCCCGTGCGACCGCGAAGTCGGCGGGCACCAGACCGTGTCCGGCGCGGTGCGTCTGCAGCCGCACGGTGGCGCCGGCCCGGCGGAACAAGGCTGCGAGTTCCTCCGGGTGTCCGGCCGGCACGATCGGGTCGGCGTCGCCCGAGGCGATCAGCACGCGCTTGCCGGCGAGGTCGGGCAGCGGGTCGGGCCGGAGCACGACCATCGGGCGCAGGAGCGCGGCGGCGGCCAGCGCGTCCGGACACCGGAGCAGGAGCGAGGCGGCGATGTTCGCCCCGTTGGAGAAGCCGACGGCCAGCAGCCGGTCGGCGGCGAAGCCGTAATGGCCGGCGGCGGCACGGATGAAATCCGCCAGCGCCTGGGTGCGGCGCTCCACGTCGGCGTAGTCGAACACGCCCTCGGCGAGGCGCCGGAAGAAGCGCGGCCGGCCGTGCTCGAGGACGTCGCCGCGCGGGCTCAGCAGCGCGGAGCCCGGCGACAGCTCGCGCCCGAGCGGGAGGAGGTCGTGCTCGTCGCCCCCCGTGCCGTGCAGCAGCAGCAGGGGAGGAGCGGCCGAGTCGCGGCCGGGTTCGTAGGTATGCTGGTAGGTGAGTTTCATGACGGAGGCGGGTGGCGGGTCAGTGATGGAGGCGCGGCAGCGCGGCCTCGATCTCCGCGCGGTGCGGTTCGAGGCGCGGCGGCAGCGACAGGCGCGTGCCGAGCGATTCGACGGGCTCGTCGATGGCGAAGCCCGGCTGGTCGGTGGCGATCTCGAAAAGCACGCCGCCCGGCTCGCGGTAGTAGATCGACTTGAAGTAGGCGCGGTCGATCACAGGACTCACGTGCAGGCCGCGCTCGAGCAGCGCGGTGCGCGCGTTCACGTGCGCCGGGTCGTCGGCCGCGCGGAAGGCGACGTGATGGATCGTGCCCGCGCCGTTCAGACCCCGCGGCAGGGCGGGGTCGGTCAGCAGGTCGACGTAATTGCCCGGCCCCGGCGTGTCGGCCACGTACCGCGTGCGGTGCCCCGCCTGCCCGACGAGGCGATAGCCCATCGTCGCGGTCAGCAGCGCGGCCGTCGCGCCGGAGTCGATCAGCGCCAGGGTGGTGCCATGGAAGCCGCGGATGGCGAACTCCGCCGGGATGTCCCGGGCGGGAGCCGGCGCGCGGGTGTCGGTCTCGGCGCTGGCCACCAGCTCGAGCCGCAGGCCGTCGGGATCGAGAAAGGGGAGAACCTCGTCGTTGAAACGGGCCTCCACCGCAAAGGTCTGGATGTTCCTTTCCGCGAGCCGCTTCTGCCAGAACTGAAGCGCCCCCGCGGCAACCGCGAAACCCGTCGCATAGGCTTGGCCGGTGCCCGGACGCCCCCGGTGCAGGCCCACCCAGGGAAAGAAGGTCATGATGGTCCCGGGAGAGCCGGCGTAGTCCCCGTAGTAGAGATGGTAGGTGCCCGGATCGTCCTGGTTGACGGACTTCTTTACGAAACGCAGGCCGAGGACCTGCGAATAAAATTCCAGGTTGCGGTGCACGTCCGAGGAAATGGCCGTTATGTGGTGGAGACCATGGATGGTGTTTTTCATGATGTGATTTGATGTTAAAGTATTTGGAGAAAAAATCAGGACTGGAGGCCGATCTTTTTGCAAAGGCGGCCAAAGTCAGCGAGTTCCGTTGAGGAAAGCACGCTCATTTCACGGGTTACGTTGGTTACGATCTTGGGGAAAAGGCTGGTGATGAATGCCTCGCCGCGGGGGGTGAGTTTGACGACCACGAAGCGGCGGTCGGCGGGATCGCGTTCCCGCAGCACGTAGCCGGCCTTCTCGAGATTGTCCACGACCAGGGTCAGGTTGCCGCCGCTCTTGAGCAGCTTGTCCGCGAGTTCGCTCTGGCAGAGGGGACCGACATGATGGAGGGTTTCAAGGACGCCGAACTGGGTGACGGTGAGACCTGAGGGAAGGGCGCCATGAACCCGGGCCGACACCGATTCCGCCGCCCGCTGAAGCTTGATAAAGGCGTTCAGGGCGTTGATCTCTTCGATCGGTCCGCGGTGTCTTGTTCCCATGGCGGACACTTTGATGCTATATGCTATGATGTCAAATTAATAATAGCAAAAAATGAATTGGTCATAAATCGTTAACCTTGATCGATTTTGTTAATTCGACCCAAATGTCTGCCGCCCTCGAAGGGGGTATCGAGCCAGACTTGGACGATCTTGAGGGCCTCCCCTTCGCTGAGGGTGCGTTGTCCGAGGGAGAGGCAGTTGCCGTCGTTGTGGGAGCGATTCCAGACGGCGACTTGTTCGTTCCAGCACAGCCCGCAGCGGACACCCTTTATCCGGTTGGCGACGATGGCTTCGCCGTTGCCGGAGCCGCCGAGCACGATGCCGCGTTCGACATCGCCGCGGGCGACGGCCTGCGCGACGGGGCGGATGAAGTCGGGGTAGTCGCAGGGCGCGTCGGAATGGGTGCCGAAGTCGCGCACGGTGTGTCCGGCGGCGAGGAGCATGGCCTTGATCTTCTCCTTGTAGGCGTAGCCGGCATGGTCCGAGCCGATGGCGATCGTGAACTGCTTCATGGAGGGGAGGATTCTTCGCTTTGGCGGGAAAGGCAGGCGAGCGAAAAAGCGCCGCGGCGGGCAGTGGGTTCCGAACCAAAGACGGTTGCGCCTGTCGGAGTCCCGGTCACGCTAGCGGTCGCAGCCCCCTTTCGCCCATGAAACGCCACCTTCTGTCCGGTCTTGTCGTTTGCGCCTCCCTCCTGGCGGGATGCGCCACCACGCCCCAGTCGCGCATCGAGCAAAATCGGGCGATCTTCGACCAGTTTCCGGCCGAGGTGCAGGCCAAGGTGCGTGCCGGGCAGGTGGAGGTCGGGTTTACGGAGCCGATGGTGCGGCTCGCCCTGGGCAACCCGGCGCGGACGTTCACGCGCAGCACGGCGGAGGGAAATTCGGTGGTCTGGGTTTACACCAAGAGCAGCCCGAGCTTCAGCTTCGGCTTCGGGGTCGGCAGCTACGGCGGCCACTCGGGCGTGAGCGGCGGCGTCGGCATCACCACGGGCAGCTCGCGCTACGACCCGGACGAGGTGATGCGGGTGGAGTTCCGCGAGGGCGCCGTGGCCGGGGTCGAGCACGTGAGCAACCGGAATTGAACGGCCGCGGCCGCGCCCGGCCTCAGCCGGCGGCGTCGAGCACGCGCAGGAAGGCGGCCGGATCCGCGAAATTCTCGAAGACCGCGGTGGGGTGGTGCGCTGCGAGCTCGGCGCGGGAGTATTTTCCGGTGGCCACGGCGATGGTGCGGGCGCCGATGACCTTGCCGCATGCGATGTCGTGCGGCGTGTCGCCGATGATGAAGGTCCGGTCGGGCGCAAAGTCGGCGGCGTGGCGTTCGCGGGCCCGGCGCACCGCGTGCGGTCCGAGGTCGTTGCGCCGCGGACTGTCGTCCGCATAAGCGCCGAACTCGAAATAGTGCCACACGCGGTAGTGGGTGAGCTTGAATTCGGCGCCGCGCCGCAGGTTGCCGGTGAGGAGGCCCTGGGCCACGTCCGCGCGCTGATGGAGGGTTTCCAGCAGCTCGAGGACGCCGGGCAGCAGCTGCCCCTGCGGTCCGGTCCGCAACTCGTCCGGCAGGAGCGCGAGATAAGCCCCGAGGTAGGCCTGGCAGTTCTCGGGGGTGGGCTCGATGCCGTGCTCCCGGAGGATTTCGCCGCTCAGCCACGTGTCGGTGCGTCCGGCCCAGTCGATCGCTCCCAGGTCGGCCGGTCGTCCGAAATGCCGGGTGAACGCCCGTTCCATGGCGCGGACGCCCGCGCCGTGCGAAACGATCAGGGTGCCGTCAATATCCCAGAGGATCAGTTTCTTGGCCATGCGGGAGCAAACGGGAGGGCAAGGGCCGGCGGGAGCAAGCCTGGAGTCAGTCATCCCCCGGCGGCGTGCCCTTCGGGGCGCGCCAGGCCGTGGCGGCGGTGCCGGCGAAGATGAGTCCGGCCCCGATGAGCTCGGTGCGGGTGAAGCGTTCCGCGAAGAACACGGCGCCGCCGGCGGCGATGCCCAGCGGCACCAGCATCTGCAGGAGCGAGCCCTCGACGACGGGCAGGTCGCGGAAGGCACGCGTCATGGTCAGCTGTCCCGCCCCGGCGAAGACCCCCGCGAGCAGCATGAGCACCCAGGCGCCGGCGGAAAGCGGCTGGAAGTGCAGGACGGCGGGGACGCCGCAGATCAGCAGGGCAAAGACGCACTGGGCGGCGAAGATGGTCGAGGTGTGTTCGGTCGCGTGGAGCTGGCGGATGGTGACGACGACGTAGGCCGCCGCGACGGCGCAGACGATGCCGAGCAGGTCGTAGGGGCCGGGCCCGGCTCCGGCCGCGAAGACATTGGTCAGGAGCGCGAGCCCCGCGAGTGCGGCGACGCCGCCGAGCACGATGGCCGGGCGCAGCTTCTCGCCCAGCAGCCAGGCGGCGAGGAGCGCGGCCCAGATCACGTACGTGTTGTTGATGAAGGTCGCCCGGCCCGCGCCAAGATGCACGACCGTCTGGTAGTAGGCGAAGATGCTCCAGCCGCCGATGAGGCCGCGTTCGAGCAGCTTGCGCCGGGTGAAGAGGTGGCCGGGCTCGAACTCGCGGCGGAAGAACAGCAGGATGAGCGTCAGGCCCATGATTCCGCGGGCGCAGGTGATCAGCCAGACGTTGACCGTCTCGAGCCGGCCGAGCGCGCGGATCAGGAGCACGTTGGCGGTGAAGCCGGCCGCGGACGCCAGCATCAGCGCCAGCCCGCGGGCATGGGGGGAGAGCCGGGCCACGGTCGGAACCGTCAGGGCTGGCGCGGCCGGGCGTCAGAGCGCATGGATGGCGCTCTTGCTGACGGCCAGGCCGGCCTCCTTGATCGCCTCGCTCATGGTCGGATGCGCGTGGATGGTGCGCCCGAGGTCCTCGGCGCTGCCGCCGTATTCCATGTGCGTGACCACCTCGCTGATGAGCTCGCCCGCGCCCCGGCCCAGGATCTGGGCGCCGAGGATGCGGTCGGTCTTGGCGTCGGCGATGATCTTCACGTAGCCGTCCGTCGCGTCGGCCGCGATGGCACGGCCGTTGGCGGCGAAGTTGAACTTGCCCACGCGGACCTCGCGGCCGGCGGCCTTGGCGGCGTCCTCGCCCAGCCCGACGGAGGCGACCTCCGGGTCGGTGTAGACGATGGCCGGGACCAGGTCCCAGTTGATGTGGCCGGCCTTGCCGGCGATCCACTCCGCCACGGCGGCGCCATCCTCCTCGGCCTTGTGGGCCAGCATCGGGCCGGCCACGACGTCGCCGATGGCCCACACGCCCGGCACGCTGGTGCGGAGCTGGGCGTCGACCTTGACCCGCTTCCGCTCGTCGAGGGCGACGCCGATGCGCTCGAGCCCGAGCCCGTCGGTGTACGGCCGGCGGCCGACCGCGACGAGGACCTGGTCGGCGGGGAAAGCCAGCTTCTCGGCGCCGCGCTCGGCGGTGAGGACGCCGCTGGCGAAGCCGGTGACCTTCGCGCCGGTCTCCAGGCGCAGGCCCTGCTTGGCGAGCAGGCGGGAGAAGTTGCGCACGATGTCGTCGTCGTAGGCGGCCACGATCTTGGGCAGGAACTCGACCACGGTCACCTCGCTGCCGAGGCGCGACCAGACGGAGCCGAGCTCGAGGCCGATGGCGCCGCCTCCGACCACGACGAGGCGGCGCGGCACCGCGGCGAAGGCGATGGCCTGGTCGCTGGACACGACCGCCTTGCCGTCGAACTTCATGAACGGCAGCTCGACCGGGGCCGAGCCGGTGGCGATGACGACGTTGCGGGCGGTGACCTCGACGGTCTCGGTCGCGCCCTTCACCGCGACGGTGCCGGCGGCGACGAACGCGGCCTCGCCCTGCAGCACGGCGACCTTCCGGGCCTTGGCCAGCAGGGCCAGGCCGCCGACGTTCTTCGCCACCACCTCGTCCTTGCGCCGGAGCAGCGCCGGGAGGTCGAGGTCGACGGAGCCGAGCTTGAGGCCGTGTGCGGCGGCATGGCCGCGGGCGAAGGCGAAATGTTCGGACGAATGCAGCAGGGCCTTGCTCGGGATGCAGCCGACGTTGAGGCAGGTGCCGCCGAGGGTGGCGCGCTTGTCGACGAGCGCCACCTTGAGGCCGAGCTGCGCCGCGCGGAACGCGCAGACGTAGCCGCCGGGGCCGGCGCCGATGACGAGAAGATCGTAGGAGGACATGAAGAAAGTGGCGGAGTAGGGGAGCGGCGAGGGCCGGGCCCCCGGATTACGCGCGGCGGCGGGGTGTCACGCCCCGATGAGCAGGCGGGCGGGATCCTCGATGGCCTGCTTGACCTTGACGAGGAAGGTGACGGCCTCGCGGCCGTCGACCAGGCGGTGGTCGTAGCTGAGCGCGAGGTACATCATGGGACGGATGACGACCTGCCCGTTGACCGCGACGGGCCGCTCGTTGATCGCGTGCAGCCCGAGGATGGCGCTTTGCGGCGCGTTGAGGATCGGCGTCGACAGCATCGACCCGAAGATGCCGCCGTTGGTGATGGTGAACACGCCGCCTTCGAGGTCGGTGAGGGCGATGCGGCCCTCGCGCGCCTTCTTGGCGGCCTCGGCGATGGCCTTCTCGATCTCGGCCATGCCCAGCCGGTCGCACTCGCGGATGACCGGGACCATAAGACCCTTGTCGGTCGAGACCGCCATGCTGATGTCGTAGTAGTGGTTTTGCACGACGGTGTCGCCGTCGATGCGGGCATTGACGCCGGGGACCTCGCGCAGCGCGTGGACGACGGCCTTGGTGAAGAAGGACATGAAGCCGAGCTTCACGCCGTGCTTCTTCACGAAATCGTCCTGATACCGGGCGCGGAGCGCCATCACCGCCGACATGTCGCACTCGTTGAAGGTGGTGAGCATCGCGGCCTCGTGCTGGGCGTGGACGAGCCGGCTGGCGATGGTCTGCCGGAGCTTGGTCATCTTCGTCCGGGTCTGGCGTTCCGCGCGCGGCGCCGCTCCGACCGCCGGGGCGGCCGGGGCCGGCGTGGCCGGAGCCGCCGGCGCGGCGGGCCTGGCCTCGGCGGCGGCGAGCATGTCGCCCTTGGTGACGCGTCCGGCCTTGCCGGATCCGGCGACTCCGGCCGGATCGACGCCGGTCTCCGCCGCGAGGCGGCGGACCGCGGGCGATTCGGCGTGGGCGGAAGCGAGCGGGGCCGTCGCGGCCACCGGGGCCGCCGGCGCGGCGGCGGCCAGCGCGGTCTCGTCGATGGCGGCGACCACCTCGCCGATCTTGACCTCGGTGCCGGCGGCGACCTTCAGGGAGATGCGCCCGGCGGACTCGGCGGTGCCCTCGGAGGTGATCTTGTCGGTTTCGAGCTCGAAGAGCGGCTGATCCTTGGCGACCAGGTCGCCGTCCTGGACATGCCACTTGGCGAGCACGCCGGAGGTGATCGATTCGCCCATCGGAGGAATTTTGACTTCAATAGCCATGACGGAAAAGTACGGAGGGGTTGGCCGGACGGGAAGCCCGGGGGGGATTAAAGGGTGAATGCCTTCTGCAGGAACGAGGCGAGCTGCAGCCGGTGGAGGGCGAGCAGGCCGACTGCCGGCGACGCGGCCGCGTCGCGTCCGGCGTAGGCGGCCTTGCGGCCGAAGATCTCCTCCAGCTGCGGCGCGACGTAGGACCAGGCGCCCATGTTCTGGGGTTCCTCCTGGCACCAGACGAGCCGGGCGTCGCGGCCGAAGCCGTCGGCGATCTCGGCCAGGCGGTCGCGGTGCAGCGGGTAAAGCTGCTCGATCCGGAGGATGGCGGTGTGCTCGGCCGGGTGTTTCTCGCGGTAGTCGACCAGGTCGTAGTAGACCTTGCCGGAGCAGAGGATGATGCGCTCGGTTCGCTTGCCGGCGGTGGGGTCGGGGAGGATCTCCTGGAACGAGCCCTGGGTGAAATCCTCGAGGCGCGACACGGCGGCCGGGTGGCGCAGGAGGGATTTCGGCGACATGATGACGAGCGGCTTCTTGAAGTCGCGCTTCATCTGCCGGCGGAGCGCGTGGAAGAGCTGGGCCGGGGTGGTGAGGTTGGCCACCTGGATGTTGTGCTCGGCGCAGGACTGGAGGAAGCGCTCGAGCCGGGCGGAGGAGTGCTCGGGGCCCTGGCCTTCGTAGCCGTGGGGCAGCAGCAGCGTGATGCCGCTGGTGCGCTGCCACTTGGATTCGCCGCTCGCGATGAACTGGTCGATCACGACCTGGGCGCCGTTGACGAAGTCGCCGAACTGCGCTTCCCAGATGCAGAGCATCTCGGGGTAATCGAGGGAGTAGCCGTAGTCGAAGCCGAGCACGGCCGCCTCGGACAGCAGCGAGTTGTAGACGCAGAAGCGCGCCTGCTTCTCGGCGAGGTGGTTCAGGGCGGTGTACTTCGCGCCGGTCTCGGTGTCGTTGAACACCGCGTGGCGGTGGGTGAAGGTGCCGCGCTCGCAGTCCTGGCCGCTGAGCCGCACCGGGGTGCCCTCGAGGAGGAGCGTGCCGAAGGCCAGCGCCTCGCCCATGCCCCAGTCGTAGGGACCGCCGCGCTTGTGGGCCTCGCTCCGGCCGTCGATGAAGCGCCGGATCTTGGAGTGCGGCTTGAAGTCGGGGGGTACGGTCGTCAGGCCCCGGACGACCTGGTCGATCACCGCGGCGGACACGGCGGTGGTGACGGGCGTGTGGTGGTAGGCGGGCTGGAAGACGGCGGTCGAGCCCTTGAAGGCGGCGGTGGCGGAGGCCTCGGCGGCCGCGCGGCGCTTCTCGGCCTTGGCGGCCTCGCGGGCGCGCGCCTTGGCGAGGTTTTCGTCGAGCGCGGCGGAATACTCGGCCTTGATGGCCTCGCCCTCGGCGGGCGTGATCGAGCCGGCCTCGACCAGCTGCCGGGTGTAGAGCGCGGATACGTGCGGGTGCGCGGCGATCTTGCGGTAGAGCATCGGCTGCGTGAACGACGGCTCGTCGGTCTCGTTGTGCCCGTGCTTCCGGTAGCAGTACATGTCGATGAACACGTCGCGCTTGAACTGCACGCGGAACTCGACCGCCAGCTGCGCCACCATGCAGACGGCCTCCGGGTCGTCGCCGTTCACGTGGAAGATGGGCGCCTCGATCATCTTGGCGATGTCGGTGCAGTAGCGGGTCGAGCGGCCGTCGGCCGGGTCGGTGGTGAAGCCGACCTGGTTGTTGATGACGAAGTGGACCGTGCCGCCGGTGCGGTAGCCGGGCAGCTGCGAGAACTGCAGCGTCTCGGCCACGATGCCTTGGCCGGCCACGGCGGCGTCGCCGTGGATCAGCAGCGGCATGACGACCCGGCGCTCCTTGGCGTCGCCGCGGATCCGCTGCCGGGCACGGGCCTTGCCCTCGACCACGGGGTTGACGATCTCGAGGTGCGAGGGGTTGGCAGCGAGGCGGACCTCGACCTTCTTGCCGGAGGTGGTGGTGAGCACGGACTCGTAGCCGAGGTGGTACTTCACGTCGCCGTCGCCGGCGACGGTGTCCGGGATGTAGTTTTCCGAGAACTGCTCGAACAGCTGGTCGAACGACTTGCGCATGACGCTGCACAGGACGTTCAGGCGGCCGCGGTGCGCCATGCCCATGACGATCTCCTCGACCCCGTGGGCGGGACAGTGATCAATGACGGCGTCGAGCGCCGCGATGATCGTCTCGCCACCCTCGAGCGAAAAGCGCTTCTGGCCGACGTACTTCGTGTGCAGGAATTTCTCGAAGAGCTCCGCCTTGTGCACGCGGCGTAGGATGCGGACCTTCTGCGGCTTGGTGAACTTCGGCTTGAGGCGGGTCGACTCGATGCGCTCCTGCAGCCAGCGGCGGCAGTCGGTGTCCTGGATGTGGACGTATTCGACGCCCACGTGGCCGCAGTAGGTCTGGCGCAGCGAGGCGATGATGTCGCGCAGCTTCATCTGGCCGCCGCCCAGGTAGGTGCCGATGTCGAAGGCCGTGTCGAGGTCGGCCTCCGCCAGGCCGAACTGCCCGAGTTCGAGCTTGGGCTGCGGGGCTGGCGGACCGCTCAGCGGGTCCAGATGCGACTGGGTGTGGCCGATCGCCCGGTAGGCGTTGATCAGGTAGTGCACGCGCGCCTGCTTGAGGCTGTCGACAATGCTGACCCCGCCGAGCGGCGCGGCCGCGCCCGGCCGGCTCCCGCCGGCGAGCGTGAATCCCTGGAAGAAGGCCCGCCATGTCGGATCGACGGAATCGGGATTGTCCAGCCAGCGCTGGTGATATTCCTCAATCAACGCCGCGTTGGCGCTTTCGGAGAGGGTGACGGGTGTCATGGAGAAGGGGGTAGGGAAGACGGCTTGCCTATAATTGACAGTAATACTAATTACGGAAGGTAAATGGGAGCATTCGGCAACTGGAGATACAAGTGGATTCAGGCCTCCTCGGGTTTGATGAAACCGGAATCATGCGCGGCCGAATCGGCCATTAATTTAGCTTAATTTGCGCTTTCAAATATGTCCGATGCCAAGATCAAAGCGGTCCTTATCCAGCTGCATACGGGAATAAAGAATTCTGATGGCCCGGCGGTGTCCTCCGCGCTGCGGGAGCTCGACGCGCTGCTGGAGCAGCATGGGGCATCGATGCATCCGCAGCTGCAGCATTTTCTGGCCGGCCGCAGTTACGCGAAGGCCCTGGCCTGGCTGGGCGGCGCCGACGAGCTGACGGCCCGGCCCGCGTCGCCTCCCGGCGGCTGCGCGGGGGGCCGCTCCGGGTGAAACAAAACGGATGGCGCTAGACCCTGGGCCGGGAGACCGGCAAGTTGCCGGCCATGAGTGCATCCGACAAGATTCCCACCGACGGCGGCCAGCCGCTGGGTGCCAATCCTTTCGCGGGGCTCGAGGCCGCGGGGCTGCCGGCGGGCGTGCGCCCGCCGGTCGCGCCGCGCCCGACGGAGAAGCCGGCGGCGAGGAACCGGGGGCGGGTCGACATCAAGCGCACCACGGCCGGCCGCGGTGGCAAGACCGTGACGGTGGCCATGAATTTCGTCGGCATCGGGCTGCCCGAAAAGGAGGCCCTCGCGAAGCGAATGCGCGCGGCGTGCGGCTGCGGCGGCACGGTGAAGGACGGCAACATCGAGATCCAGGGCGACCAGCGCGAGACGGTGGCGCGGATCCTCGCGGAGGCGGGCTTCCGCCCCGTGTTCGCCGGCGGCTGAGGCGCGCCGCGGGCGTCAGGCCGCGAGACCGGCCGCCAGCGCCAGCGCGCTCTTCGCGCGGTTCATGATGTAGATGTGGTAGCCCGGCGCGCCGCGCGCGACCAGGTCTCGGATCTGCGCCAGCGCCCAGTCGATGCCGATGGTTTCGACGATTTCGGGCGAGTCGCCGGCCGCCTCGAGGCGGCGGACCAGCCGCTCCGGCAGCGCGGTCCCGCACATCGACGTGAAACGCTGGATCTGCTTGAGCGAGAGCACCGGCATGATCCCGGGCACCACGGGCACGGCGATGCCGGCCGCGAGGCAGCGGTCGACGAAGCGGTAATAGACCTCGTTGTCGAAGAACAGCTGCGTCGTCACGAAGGCCGCGCCTGCGTCGACCTTGCGCTTCAGGTTCAGCAGGTCCGCCTCGCGCGACGGCGCCTCGGGATGCTTCTCGGGATAGCCGCCCACGCCGAGGCAAAAATCCGCGTGGCGCGCTTTCAGCAGCGTCACCAGGTCGCTCGCATAGCGGAGCCCGTCCGGGTACGGCACAAATTCCGCCTGCCCCTTGGGCGGGTCGCCGCGCAGGGTCATGATGTTGCGGTAGCCGGCCGCGTGCAGCTGGTCGGCGATCACGTTCAGCTCGTCGCGCGTGTGCCCGACGCAGGTGAGATGGGGCATGACGGTGAAGCCGATCTCCTCCCGGAGCAGCCGGCTGACCTGCGCCGTGCGCTCGCGCGTGCTGCCCCCGGCACCATAGGTCACGGAGACAAAATCGGGTGCGATCCGCTTCAGGGCGGTCGCCGTCTGCCGCAGCATGTCGACCCCCGCCTCGTCCTTGGGCGGGAAAAATTCGAGCGAGCGCACCGTGCGCTTCGAAGCCAGCAATTCAGAGATGGGCCGATCAGGCGTCATTTCTGCATCAATACATCTGTATTTGATGATATGTAAAGATAAAGATGCGGTCGAATCTACGTATTCACTGGCTTGAATTTTCCATTATACATTATAGAATAATAGTTTATGAAATAACTTTCCGACAGTAGGGAGGACTGGTGGGGATGGGCGGGGTGGGGTGAGGGCGGTGTCAGGCCGTGGTGCTGGGCTCGCGTTGGCGTTCGGTTTTCAGTCGCAGCTGGCCGCAGGCGGCGGCGATGTCGTGGCCCTTTTCGCGTCGCAGGGTGACGGAGACGCGGGCGTCCGCGAGGACGCGGGCGAATTTCTCCTGCCGGAGCACGCTGGGCCGCTTCCAAGGCAGGCCATCGACGGTGTTGTAGGGAATCAGGTTCACGTGGGCGTGGAGGTCGGCGGCGAGGTCGCGGAGCTTCTCGGCCTGGGTGAGCGAGTCGTTGACGTCCTCGATCAGGATGAACTCGAGGGTCACCATGCGGCCCTGCTTTTCGCTGAACTCGCGGACGGCGGGGATGAGTTCGCGCAGCGGCCAGCGCCGGTTGACCGGCATGATCTGTTCGCGGACCTCGTCGGTGGCGCCGTGGAGGCTGATGGCGAGGCGGATGCCGAGCGGCTCGTCCGCCAGCTGCCGGATCCGGGGCACGAGGCCCGAGGTCGAGAGGGTGATCCGGCGGGCACCGAAGCCGAGGCCCCACGGGGCGTTCAGGATGGTGAGCGCGCGGATGATGGCGTCGTAGTTGTGCAGGGGTTCGCCCATGCCCATGACGACGAGGTTGTCGAAGGAGGCCAGCTCGGCGCGGGCGCGCGGCGTGCGGCTGTCCTCCTGGCGGCAGACCTGGATGAGCTGGTGCACGATCTCCCCGGCGCTGAGGTTGCGTTTCAGGCCTTCGAGGCCCGAGGCGCAGAAACGGCAGCCCATGGCGCAGCCGACCTGGGTGGAGATGCAGATCGTCTTGCGTGAATTCTCCTGGCCGACGCCGAGCTGCGGCGCGCGGATGATGACGGTCTCGATCAGCGAACGGTCGCCCAGCTCGAGCAGCAGCTTGTCGGTGACGTCCTCGGACTGGCGGGAGAGCACGAGCGCCGTGGGGTCGAGTTCGAAGGTGGCCGCCAGCCAGTCGCGCAGCGGGCGGGGAAGGTTGCTCATCTCCGCCCAGGAGCGCACGCGCTTCTTGTAGAGCCATTCCAGGACCTGCCGCGCGCGGAAGGCCGGGTGGCCGTCCGCGGTCAGCCGGGCGGTCAGGGTGTCGAGCGTCTCGCCGTGGATGGCGGGCTTGGCGGGCATGAAAGTCATCGGGACGGGCGGAAAGGCGGAAAGTTGCGGCAGCGGGGGCTGGCCTCCAGCCGAAAGTCGGGCGTTGCGGTCGGACTTTCAACCTTCAACCTTCGCTTCCACTCGCCGCATGAACCTGATCCACCGGCATATTTTCGCCAACGTCGTGTCGACATGCGCGGCCTCGGTGGGGCTCTTTGCCTTCGTGCTGATGATCGGCAACGCCATGCGGGACCTGCTGGGCCCGATGCTGGCCGGGCAGCTGGCGATCGAGACCTTCCTGCAGCTGATCGGGCTGCTGGTGCCGTTCGTGGTCTCGTACGCGCTGCCGATGGGCATGCTCACGGGCATTCTGCTCGTGCTGGGCCGCATGTCGTCCGACCGCGAGATCACGGCGCTGCGCTCGTCGGGCGTGAGCGTGGCCTGGCTGTCGGCGCCGATCCTGTGCTTTGCCCTCTTCGGCGTGGCGCTGGGGGTGGTGATCAACTTCGAGTTCATGCCCACGGCGCGCCTGGCCTACCAGCGGGTGTTCGCCGAGGCGATCAAGGCGAACCCGCTCAGCTTCATCGTGCCGCGGACGTTCATCCGCGACTTTCCCGGGGTGGTGATCTACGTCGGCGAGAAGAACGACATGGTCCTGCGCGACTTTTGGCTGTGGGAGCTCGACGCCCAGAACCGGGTGAAGCGGTTCGCGCGGGCCGACGTCGGCCTGCTGCGCTTCGACGAGGCCAACAACAAGCTGGTGCTGACGCTGCAGCGGGCGCAGGCCGAGCTGCGCGATCCCCGCGACCCGGAGGATTTCTCCGAGGCGCGCGGCGCCGCCTCGTCGGACCAGGCGACGTTTGACCTGCCGCTGAACCGGATCACCGGCGAGCGCATCGTGCAGAAGAAGCTGAAATGGTACACCTTCAGCCAGCTGATCGAGGAATGGCGCCGGCTGGGCCGGCCGGATCCGGCCGTGCCGGCGGCGGAGCGCGCCACCAAGCGGATGCGCGTCCAGATCGTGATCCAAGAGAAGTTCGCCACCGCGTTTTCCGTGCTGTCATTCGCGCTCGTCGCGATTCCCCTCGGCATCAAGGTGTCGCGGAAGGAGACGTCCGCCAACCTCGGCCTCGGCCTGCTGCTGGCGCTCGGCTACTACTTCGCCACCGTCATGGCGGGTTGGTTCGACAACCAGCCGGGCCTGCGCCCGGACCTGCTCATGTGGCTGCCCAACCTGACGTTCCAGGCCCTCGGGCTCTGGATGTTCTACAAGGTCGACCGAGCATGACGCCGTCACCGGACGATCGGCGGGCCGGCCGCCGTTTCCCGTGGCCGGCCAAGACCTTCGCCCCGCCGCGATTCCCGGTAACTCGCCGGGCGGCCCCGCCGTCACATGCGGTGTGCCGAATTATTGCACAACTCCATGGCTGATGAATCGTTCGACCTTGTCGGTTGCCTTGAACGGGTCCGCCAGCGCGACCAGACGGCGGCCCGCCAGCTGGTCGAGCATCTCTACCCCCTGGTCATCCGCATCGTCCGCTCCCACCTGCCGCGGCGGGTCGCCGAGGAGGATCTGGCGCAGGACATCTTCCTGAAAATGTTCACCCGGCTCGACCAGTACCAGGGCGCCGTCCCGTTCCCGCACTGGGTGTCCCGCATCGCGGTGACGACGTGCATCGACCAGTTGCGCGCGCAGAAGCGCCGTCCGGAGTTCCGCTGGGCGGACCTGTCGGAGAACGAGGCGGTCGTGCTGGACAGCGTCCTGAGCGACGACCGCGACATCGCTCCGGGCCAGGCAATGGCGGCCCGCGAGCTGGTGGACAAGCTGCTGGCGCAGCTGAAGCCGGACGACCAGCTGGTCATCCGGCTGCTCGACCTCGAGCAGAAGACGATCGCGGAGATCAGCGCGCAGACCGGCTGGAACCAGACGCTGGTGAAGGTGCGCGCCTTCCGCGCCCGACGGAAATTGCAAAAGCTCTTCCAGGAACTACAAAGCAAGGAGAAATCATGAACCGATTCGACGATCAGTGGCGGAAGCTCACCGCGGCGGCGCGCTCGGCGCCCGCCGAGCCCGCTCCCGGCATCCCGTACGGATTTGCCGTCCGCGTGGCGGCCCAGGCGGCCGCGGCCCCGGCGGGGCCGTGGGCGGCCCTCGAGCGGTTCGGCCTGCGCGGCCTGGCCGTGGCGGCGGCCTGCGGCGTCGCGGCCATCACGTTCAACCTCGTCATGCCGCCGGAAACCGTCGACGAGCTCGCGGCCGGCGACACGGTCGGCGAGCTGCTCGACCTCTCCTGAGATGAACCAGACCTGGAAAGTCATCGTCGTGCTCGTCGGCATCTTCGTGGCCGGCGGCGTGACCGGCAGCTTCGTCACCCAGCGCTACCTGCGCGAAAAGCTGGCCAACCGGCCGGGGCCGGAGCAGTGGGCGCCGCGCCACCTCAAGCGGCTGGCCGAGCGCCTCGAGCTGACGCCGGCGCAGGAGGAGCAGGTGAAGCCGATCGTGCGCCGGAACATGGAGGAGTTGAACCGCGTCCGCGCCAGCTCGCTGGCGGAGACGCGGCAGGTGTTCGAGCGCATGGAGCGCGAGATCGCCGCGCAGCTGACGCCGGAGCAGAAGGCCAAGTTCGAGCAGATGAACCGCGAATTCCGCGAGCGCGCCCGCAAGTTCAACCTCGAGCGCTCCGGCGGCGGCCCGCGCCCGGCCAAGGAGCGGCCTGAAGGGGAGCGGCCGCCCCCGCCGCCGGACGGCGGCTGAGCCGCGCCGGTTTTCTTTATTTTAGTTGAAAGGGGAGGGGTGCGGCCTACGTTCCGCCCTGGCCAGGCGCCATGCATGGGCAGGCGCGTGAACCCCGCCAGGGCCGGAAGGCAGCAACGGTGACGACGTCCTACCAGTGCCGTGGAGTGCCTGGCCACCCCACTTTCTCGCGGCGGCGGAGGGCGGGTCCGCCCGCCCGCGCGAGCGGGCTTGCCCCGGTCCCACTCCGCTCCCTTCATCTCGGCATCGCATGTCCTCCGCCTACCAAGTCATCGCCCGCAAGTGGCGCCCGCAGACCTTCGACGATGTCGTCGGGCAGGACCACGTGGTGCGGACGCTGAAGAACGCGATCGCCCGGAACCGCATCGCCCACGCCTACCTCTTCGTCGGCCCGCGCGGCACGGGCAAGACGAGCACCGCCCGGATCTTCGCCAAGGCGTTGAACGCCACCGGCGGCCCCAAGGCCGATTTCGACCCCGCCGACCCGATCGCCCGGTCCATCGCCGACGGCTCGTGCCTGGACGTGATCGAGATCGACGGCGCCTCGAACAACGGCGTCGAGCAGGTGCGGGAACTGCGCGACACCGTGCGCTACGCGCCGGCGCAGGGCCGGTACAAGGTCTACATCATCGACGAGGTGCACATGCTGTCGACGGCGGCCTTCAACGCGCTGCTGAAGACGCTGGAGGAGCCCCCGGCGCACGCGAAGTTCATCTTCGCGACCACGGAGGTGCAGAAGGTGCTGCCGACGATCATCTCGCGCTGCCAGCGTTTCGACCTGAAGCCGATCCCCGCCGAGCTGATCGTGCAGCGGCTGCAGCAGATCGCCGCCGCCGAGAAGATCAAGGTCGGCGAGGCCGCGCTCGCCAGCATCGCGCGCCTGGCCGACGGCGGCATGCGCGACGCCCAGTCGATTTTTGACCAGATGATCTCGTTCTGCGGCCAGGAAGTCGGCGAGGCCGACGTGCTCGACGTCTACGGGCTCGTGGCCGGCGCCAAGGTCGCCGAACTCGCCGCCGCGCTCGCGGCCGGCGACCACCGGAAAATCGTCGCGCTCGTGGACGAGTGCGACGAAAACGGCCGCGACCTCTACCGCCTGCTCGTGGACCTGCAGGCGCAGGTGCGGCAGGCGCTGCTCGACGCCGTCGCCCAGGGCGGACGGAGCGAGCGGCTCGGCACCGTCATGACCACCGAGCAGCTGACGCGCCTGCTCGACGGCCTGCGCGAGGGCGAGGGCGGCGTGAAGCACGGCCTGTCGGAAAAGGTGAACTTCGAGGTGGCGCTGCTCAAGGCCGTCGAGGCCAGCCGCGCCCGGGCCATCGACTCGCTGATCAAGGAGATCGCCGGCCTGGCCGAGAGCCTGCCCGACGACGGCTCAAAAAAAAACGGCTGACCCCGGCGGCTGATCCGGCGCCGTCCGGGAACAAGGCCGCCCTCCCCGCGCCCGCGGCGGCGCTCCCGGCCGCCCTCGCGGTGCCGCCCGACGACGACGGCGCCCCGGTCGGGCCGACCGCGGAGGAGGAAAGCGCCTTCCTCGCCGAGCAGCGGCTGGACGGCGCGGTTCCGGTCGCGGCGCCGGCTGCCGGCGCGGACGAGGAGAACGGCGCCCCGCTGCCGCCGATGGACGAACTGGTCAACCGCATCCCGGCGCCCGTGCGCGAGGCCATGGAGGAGCTCTTTCGCGCGCGCTTCGTGACGGTGCGCCGCCTGCCGAAGTCGGCCATGAAGCCGTGACCTGGGCCGCCTACCCGGGCCAGGAGTCGCCGAGCGGCGGCCGGCCCGTCAAGTCCCGCCGGTAAAGGTAGGTGTCGGCGGTGACGCCCGGCGGCTCGGCGAGCCGGATCGTCGCCCGCTCGTAGAGGCCCTCCGCCACGCCCTCCAGCGCGTCCAGCTCCCGCAGGCACGCGTCGTCCACGGTCCAGAGCTCGCCGCGGACCCCGGCGCGGTCCGCGGCGGCGCGGACCATCCCCGGGTAGCCTTCGAGGGCGAAGAGGGTGTAGCCCGCGGGGGTGCGGGCCGCGGCGACGAAGCGCTGGCCGGACAGGAACGCGTGGTTGCTGCCGCCCCGCATGAGGGTGCCGTAAACGAACACCCGGGTCATGGCGGGGCCGGCGCGGCGACCTCGACGACGAGGGCGGTCAGGTTGTCGTTGCCGCCCCGTTCGAGGGCGGCGGTGATCAGCCGCCGCGCGACCGGTTCGGCGGCGGGCGTGCGGACAATCTCGTCCAGCTGCCGGTCCCAGAGCCCGTCGATCAACCCGTCCGAACACAGCAGGAACCGGTCGCCCGGCGCGCACGGCAGCGCGCCGACCTGCGGTTCCAGGAACTGGTGCCCGGCGCCCAGCGACTGGTGCAGTGCGTTGCGCATCGGGTGGTTCCGCGCCTCGCGCTCGTTGAGCCGGCCGTTGCGCCGCAGCCAGCCGACGTGGGTGTGATCGTGGGTGATCTGGGTGATGCCGCCCGCCTGCGGGAGGTGGTAGATCCGGCTGTCGCCGATGTGGCCGAAATAGACCCAGCCCGGCGTGAACCAGCCGAGACTCAGGGTGGTGCCCATGCCGCGGCACTCCTCGTAGGACTCGCCCAGCTTGAGCAGGTCGTGGTGGATGGCATGGAAGAGCTCGAGGAGGGTGGCGTCGTAACCGGAGCCCGGTCCGGGCGCCGCCGTGCGGAAGCCCTTGGGCAGGAGATGGGTGATCTTGTCCTTCGTGATCCGGCTCGCGAACTCGCCTGAGTTGGCCCCGCCCATGCCGTCGCTGACGGCGAAGACATAGTCCGTGAGCTCAGGAGAACCCTCGCCGAGCTTGCCGAGGTAGCGCACCTCCCGGCCGTCGAATTCCAGGGCGAGGAAGGTGTCCTCGTTGTTCGTCCGCACCTTGCCGATGTGCGTCTGGCCCGACCAGCGCAGCGTCGGCGCCGTCGGCCGGTCGGCCGGGCCCGCCTCGTCGAGCAGGGTCGCGAACTCGAAATCGATGATGCAGAACCGGCCGTCGCTCTTGCGGTAGGTGATGTTCCGGATCTCGGGATCGTCGTGCTTCACCCCGAAGCTCTCCAGCTCGGCGAACAGCTCCCGCATGCGCTCCGGATTCACCTGCTCGACCCTCGAGCCGCAGTTGGTGGTCACGATCCGCATGCCCGGCTCGTCGACCTCCAGGAGCCGGGGCACGAACCCGCAGCCGCGACGCTCCAGGTGCCGCAGCACCCGCACTTCGTTGGTGAACCGGGCAAAGGCCTGCGGACCGCGGAAGGTCTTGTAAACGCTTCCATCGTAGCCGATCCGCACCAGGGCGCGCTGGGTGTTTTTTACCTCATGCATGCTGCAGGAGGCGAAGATTCAGCCTGCGCGCCGGGTGGCAAGTGCCGTGTTCCGGTCCGCGCCGCCCGGCGGGGCGGCGGCGTGTAAAACCGAGTCAGTCGGCCAAATTCTCGTTGCTTCTGGCATGTGAGGTGCTGACTTCGAATCTCGATTTAGTGGGCCGTTTCCGGCGACCTTCCGGTTGCCGCGGGGCGGCCCGTCACCCCCTAAAAACACCCGACAATTATGGCCAAATACAAACTGGAATACATCTGGCTCGACGGCTACACGCCGCTCGCCAGCCTGCGCAGCAAGACGCAGATCAAGGAATTCGCCGGCTTTCCGAAGCTCGAGGAACTGCCCAACTGGGGCTTCGACGGCAGCTCGACGCAGCAGGCCGAGGGCAAGAGCTCGGACTGCGTGCTGAAGCCGGTGGCGGTTTTCCCGGATTCGACGCGCAAGCACGGGGTGCTCGTGATGTGCGAGGTGATGATGCCGGACGCCAAGACCCCGCACGTTTCGAATTCGCGGGCGACGATTCCGGACGACCCGGACACCTGGTTCGGCTTTGAGCAGGAGTATTTCTTCTACAAGGACGGCGCTCCCCTCGGCTTCCCTCCGGGCGGCTTCCCGGCCCCGCAGGGCCCGTACTACACCGGCGTCGGCTACAAGAATGTCGGCTCCGTGGCGCGGGAGATCGTCGAGCAGCACATCGACATCTGCCTCGACGCCGGCATCAACCTCGAGGGCATCAACGCCGAGGTGGCGAAGGGCCAGTGGGAGTTCCAGATCTTCGGCAAGGGCTCCAAAAACGCCGCGGACCAGCTCTGGGTCGCCCGCTACATCATGACCCGCCTCTGTGAGAAGTACGGCATCGACATCGAGTGGCGCTGCAAGCCCGTTCTCGGGCCCTTCAACGCCCCGCTCGACTGGAACGGCTCCGGCATGCACTCCAACTTCTCGACCAAGCACCTGCGCGAGGTTGGCGGCAAGGAGTACTTCGAGAAGCTTATGGCCGCGTTCAACCAGTACCGCGACGAGCACATCGCCGTGTACGGCCCGGAGAACCACCTCCGCCTCACCGGGCTGCACGAGACGCAGTCGATCGACAAGTTCAACTACGGCGTCGCCGACCGCGGCGCCTCGATCCGCATTCCGCACAGCTTCATCAACAACGGCTACCGGGGTTACCTCGAGGATCGCCGGCCGAACTCCGCCGCCGACCCGTACCTGGTCGCGGGCCGGATCATCAAGACGATCCAGTCCGTGTCCACGAAGTAAGCCGCCGCGCGCTTCGACCCAACCGAGCAAACGATCGCCGCCCGGCCTTACCGCCGGGCGGCTTTTTTTGCGCCGGCGCTCCGGCCTTGATCGCGGCGGGGTGCTGCCCTTGCATGCTCGCGGATGATGCCGCAGCCCCATTCCCCGAATCCGGCGCCGCCGCGGTGGCACGCGCTGGGGGAGTGGGTGCTGGTACTCGGGCTGGCCGGCACGCTGGCCGGCACGACGCTGGGGCTGGGCGGGGCGCTGCCGCAGACGCGGCAGCCGATCGCCTGGGCGCTCGGCGGGCTGACGGCGCTCGGCGGCGTGCTCTGGCTGGCCGGACGCGGCCGCGGCGGGCCGGCCGGCAACCTGGCGGCGCTGCTCCCCCTTCCGTTCCTGTGCTACGCTCTCGCCAGCGTGCTCTGGCTGGCGCCGGCTCGCTGGCTGGCGTGGCGCGAGTGGTGGCTCTGGCTGGAGATGTGGCTGGTCTTCGTGCTGGCGCTGCACTTCGGCCGGGAGCGCCGGCATCTGTGGGTGTTCGTCCTGACTTTCATCGCGCTGGGGCTCGCGGGGGCGGGCATGGCGGCGTACCAGCGTTTCGTCGATCCGGAGTGGCTGATGCTCGGGCGGCAACAGGCGACCCAATTCTTCGGGCGTTCGAGCGGGATGTTCGGGGTGCCCAACTCGCTCGCGGGGCTCTACGAGCTGATGATCCCGGCGTGCCTGGCCCTGCTGTTCTCCCGGGCGACCGGGCTGGTCGCCAAGCTGGCCTGCGCCTGGCTGGCGGCGGTCTTCCTCTTTGCGGTCGTGCTCACCGGCAGCCGCGGCGGCTGGATCGGGCTGGGCCTCGCGCTCGCGCTCTGGCCCGTGCTCGCGGCGCGGGCGTGGTGGAAGGGGCTGGCGGGGGCGGCGGCCATCCTGGCCGCGGCCGCGGCCGGGTTGGCGGTGCTGTACCAGTGCAGCGACCACGCGCGCAACCGCATCCAGCCTTTCCTCGACGGCCAGTTCGAAGCCAGCCGCCCGGTGATCTGGAAGGTGGGCGTCCGCATCTGGCAGGAGCATCCCTGGCTCGGCAGCGGCAGCGCCTCCTACAACGTGCGGTTCGACCAGTACCGGCCGCGCGGATTCCGGCATGTGCCGGTGTGGACCCACAACGACTACCTCAACACGCTCAGCGACTACGGCGTGGCGGGCTTCGTCCTCTGGGGCGGGGCGGGCGCCGGGATGTTCCTGCTGGGCTGGCGGGCAGTGCGGCGGGCCCGCCGCGAGAAGGCGGGCGGCGATGATCCCTTCGCGCTCGCCCGCTGGAAGCTCGGGCTGCTGGTCGGCCTCCTGGCCTGGGCGCTGCACCTCGCCGTGGACTTTCACACCAAGATCCCGGCGCTGGCCTTCGCGGCGGCGGTGGCGATGGCCCTGCTGCTGCGCGACGAGCCCGCGTTGCGCCGGGACGTGCGGCCGGCCGCGGCGCGGACCTGGGGCGTGCTGGCCGTGGGCCTGGGGCTGGGCCTGCCCCTCTGGTCCGGGCCGAGCTATCGCGCCGAGAGCCTGCGGTTCGAGGCCCGGCGGGCGCTCGACCGGCAGGCGCTCGGGCAGGACACGCTGGCGAAAACCGTGCCGCCGGCGATCGCCGACCTGCGGGAGGCGCTGGCCCTCGACCCGGCCAACGGCCGCGCGTGGGCCGACCTCGCGTTCGCCCTCGCGCAAGCCTGGCACCTGGAGCGCGGCGACCTCGCGCGGGCCGGGCGCGATTCCGAACAGGCGGCCCGGCGGGCGCTCGCGCTGTGCCCTTGGCTGGCGGAAGCCTGGATCCGGCTGGGCGTGGCGCTCGACATGCAGGGCCGGCTCGCCGAGGGCGAACCCTGCTTCGAGCGGGCGCTGCAACTGGCGCCCCATTCCTCGTCGTGGTGGTATTATTACGCCTACCACCTCCAGTCCTTTCCGCAGCGCCGGGACGAGGCGCGGCGGGCCGTGGAAACCTGTTTAGCTCTTGACCCCTCCAACCCAGCGGGAGAGGCTTTGCGCAAGCAATTAGTGAACCGGCACTAACTGTCATTCGACGGAGAACCATGAAAATTTCTGCCCTTCGCCTCCTGTTCTGCGCTTTTGTTGCAATTGCTTTGTCATTAAATTCCTGGGCGCAGACCCAGCTCGGCCGCATCAAGGCGGCGAAGGTCGAGAACGATGTCTACAAGGTGTCCGCGGATGGCTCGCGGGTGAAGCTGCAGGATGGCGCGGAGCTGACGCAGAGTGATTCCGTGACGACCGGCGCGGGCGCCAGCGTGGTCCTGGTGTTCGAAAACGGGTCCTCCGTTAAACTCGGCGCGGAATCCAGCCTGAAGGTGGAGGAGTTCCTGATCGATCCGCTGGAGGCCGACTACAATCCCGCGAGCGCCAAGAACGAGCCGACGAAGTCGAAGACGGCCCTGAATCTTTCCTACGGCGAGATGGTCGGCGACGTGAAGAAGCTGAACACGGCCTCGAGCTACTCGATCAAGACGCCGGTCGGCGCGGCCGGCATTCGCGGCACCATCTACCGCATCGTCTTCCGGCCGGCTTCGGACGGGAAGGCGTTCTTCACGATCTCGACGGCCGAGGGCCTGGTGGTCATGGAGGGCGTGACGAGCCAGGACATCCCGGTGGCGGAGGGCAAGGAGGTCGTGGTGGAGATCGACGTTCCGGACACGCCGGGCGCGCCCGTGGCGGAACCGGTGGTCATCACGCGCGATATTTCCCCGGAGGTCAAAGCCGCCATCCAGGTCGCGACTACGGTGATCGTCGAGTCCCTGCAGCAGACGACGTTCACGCCGCCTACGACCAGTCCGCCCCCGGCGCCGCCGCCGCCGCCTCCTCCTCCCCCCGATCCGGACCTGACGCCGACGACGGGCAAATAAAGCCCCCCTTTGCGATCCGCCCGACTCCTCCTGGTGTCGGGCGTTTTGTTGGTGCGCCCGGGAGGGAGCAGCGGCTGTCCGGATGCGGCGTTCCTCCGCGTTGCGTGGCGGCGGGCCACGCCGCGCCCGCCTCGCCTTGAATCTGCTTTCATTCAAAAGCGTCGCCGCTACTCTGCGGGGCCGTGGCGCAGCCGAAAAAGAAGAAGTTTGACTGGAAGTTCGTGGCGCTGCTGCCCGTCCCCCTGCTGTGGGCCTGGCTGGCCCAGGAGGGCAAGCTCCAGACGGTGGAAAACATGCTGCTCGACCTGCGGTTCCGCACCCGCGGGGAACTGGCGGCGCCCGTCAAGATCCACTACGTCAACGTCGACACCGACGCGATCCGCAGCATCGGGGAACGGCCGTGGAACCGGGCGCGGTTCGCCGAGACGGCCACGCTGCTGTATGAGAAGGGAGGCGCCAAGGCGGTGGGATACGATTTTGTGTTCTCGACCCTCGGCCAGTCGGAGCTGGTGAATCCGCAGAAGGCTTTCGAGGGCAACCGCGCGCTGGGCCTGCTGGCGCGCAAGCATCGGCAGACCGTGCTCGCGGCGCAGTACACCGTGGCGGAGGAGGGGGTCACGGTCCGCGGCACCCGCCAGTTTCCGCTGCTGCGGCTCGGGTTCACGAACCGCGAGAAGAACGACGTGCCGGAGCTGCCGGCGCACCCGATCATCAGCCCGACATTCACGCCGGCGATCGGCCTGATCGATTTCGACTACGAGATTGGCGGTGACGCGACCCCGCGCTGGGCGGCGATGTTCGCTGAAACCAACGGGCCGGTCTACTGGCATTTGGCCGCGCAGCTGACGTGCATCGAGCTCGGCCTGCCGCCGGGATCGATGCGCCGCGCCGGCGACGAGCTCGAGTTGTTCAAGCCGGACGGCACGGTGGTGCGCCGGATCCCCCTCCACCACCAGCAGCTGCTCGAGGTGAACTGGTTCTCCGCCTGGCACAGCCCGCACAATCCGGTGACCAGCATGGCGGACGTGCTGGTCGCGGGCGCGATGCTGGCGTCGGACGACGAGGCCAAGCGCAAGGAGGCCGAGGATTATTTCACGCGGTTCCGGGACGCCATCATCCTGATCGGGCCCACCGACGTGCTGCTGCAGGACCTCGCGCCGACGCCCTTCGACCGGGAGCCGGTGCCCAAGGTCAGCGCGCACGGCAATCTCATCAAGACCATCGTCGCCGAGAAATACCTGCGCCGCCCGCCGGACTGGGTGATGTGGGCCTGCGTGCTCGGGCTCACCGCGGCCGTCACCGGCCTGACCATCACCGGCGGGGCGCGCAGCCTCGCGTCCAAGGTGCTCGCGCTCATCGTGCTGGCGGGCTTCGTCGGCATGGCGCTTTTCCTGTTCGCCCAGGCCAACCTGGTCCTGCCCATGGCCGCACCCCTCGGGGCGGCGTTCACGACCGGGTTCATCGCCACGATCTGGCGCCTGCTGCGCGAGGAGCAGCAAAAGGGACGCATCAAGAACATGTTCGGCACCTACCTCGCGCCGGAGCTGGTCAACCAGATGGTCAACTCCGAGACCGACCCGCAGCTCGGCGGCCACGAGGACGTCATCACGGCCTACTTTTCGGACATCCAGTCGTTCTCGACCTTCTCGGAGCTGATGCCGCCGGCGCAGCTGGTCGAGTTGATGAACGAGTACCTGACCGCCTGCACGGACATCGTGCAGGCCGAGAAGGGCACGCTCGACAAGTACATCGGCGACGCGGTGGTGGCGATTTTCGGCGCCCCGCTGCCCGTGCCCGACCACGCCTACCGGGCCTGCGTGGCGACGCAGCGCGTGCAGCTGCGCATCGAGGAGCTGCGCCAGAAGTGGCGGAGCGAGGCCGGCAAATGGCCGCCGGTGGTCCACGTGCTGCGGGCGCGCCTGGGCCTCAACACCGGCTCCGCGATCATCGGCAACATGGGCAGCCGGACCCGTTTCAGCTACACGATGATGGGCGACAACGTGAACCTGGCGGCGCGCATGGAGTCGGGCGCGAAGTCGCTCGGCGTCTACACGATGTGCACCGAGGCCACCCGGCTCGAGTGCGAGAAGCACGGCGGCGACCACGTGGTCTTCCGATACCTCGACCGCATCGTGGTCAAGGGCCGGACGCAGCCGGTGCCGGTGTTCGAGATCGTGGGGTTGAAGGAGAACGTGACGGACAAGACGCGCGAATGCCTGGCCGTCTACGCCCAGGGCATCGAGCGTTACCTGGCGCAGGACTGGGACGGCGCCCTCCAGTGCTTCGCGCAGAGCGCCGCGCTCGAGCCGAACCAGCCGAGCAAGGCCATGGCGATCGACACCAATCCCTCGCTCGTGCTGACCAAGCGCTGTCACTACATGAAGGAACACCCGCCCGGAGCGAACTGGGACGGGGTGTACGTGATGAAGGAGAAGTGAAGGGCGTCCCGGTCCGGCGGGGCGGCGACAAAAAAGCCGCGCGGGCGGCGCGGCTTGGGGGCGGGGGACGATCCCGGTTACTTCGTCGCGGCGACGTAGTTCGCCTCGGCGGCGTCCCAGTCGACGACGTTCCAGAACGCGTTGATGTAGTCGGGACGCCGGTTCTGGTAGTGGAGGTAGTAGGCGTGCTCCCAGACATCGAGCCCGATGACGGGTTTGCCCTCGAGGCCGGCGACGGCCTTGCCCATCAGCGGGCTGTCCTGGTTGGCGGTCGAGCCGACGGCCAGCTTCTTGTCCGCGCCGACCACGAGCCAGGCCCAGCCGGAGCCGAAACGCGTGGCGCCGGCCTTGGCGAAGTCCTCCTTGAACTTGGCGAAGCCGCCGAGCTGCGCGTCGATGGCCGCGGCCAGCTTGCCCTTCGGGGCGCCGCCCTTGCCCGGTCCGATCACCGTCCAGAAGAAGGCGTGGTTGCTGTGGCCGCCGGCGTTGTTGCGGATCGCGCCCCGGATGGCCTCGGGGACCTTCGTGAGGTCCGCGATCAGCGTGTTGACGTCGAGGGCGGCGAGGGCCGGCAGGTCCTTCAGCGCATTGTTGGCGTTGGTGATGTAAGCCTGGTGATGTTTGGTGTGATGGATTTCCATCGTCCGCGCATCAATGTGGGGTTCGAGCGCGTTGTACGCGTAAGCCAGTTTGGGTAGTTCGTATGCCATGTTGTTCGTGGGTTGAAACGGATGCCAGCAACTTGCACGGCTTGGGGGTGGCGTCAACTGCCGGCTGCGGCACGGCCGTGTCAGGAATCCTCGCGGCGCTTCATGCGGAAATACGCCTGCACCAGGTCGAGGCAGGGTTTTTCGAGCACTCCCGCGGTGAGCTGCAGCCGGTGGTTCGAGTGCGGGAGGGCGTTGAGGTCGAGGGCGCCGCCCAGGCAGCCCATCTTGGGATCGGCCACGGCGTAGACGACCCGCTTCAATCGCGACATGAGGGTGGCGCCGGAGCACATGGGGCACGGCTCCTTGGTCACGTAGAGGGTCGCCTCGTTCAGCCGCCAGTCGCCGATGGCCCGCGCGGCCTGGGTGAGGGCCAGGATTTCGGCATGGGCCGTCGGGTCGCGCGTGCTGTCGCGCTGGTTGTGGGCCGAGGCGATGACCTCGCCGCCCAGCGCGATGACCGCCCCGATCGGCACCTCGTCCTGCTTCCAGGCGTCGATGGCCTGGTTGTAGGCCAGCCACATGTAAAACTCGTCGTTCCGGTCGAGCTGCGACGGAAAAACCTTCTCGAACGGGCAGGGCTGCGAGGGACGGAGGTCGGTGTTCATCTGGGTCGGCGGGAGAAAATCCGCTCGGCCGGACCGGCCGCACCCCGGGTCCGCGGACGGGGTGTAAACGGGTAAAGCCTTGACTTACGCGGGCTGAACCGCAGTTACAACGGTTTTTCCGCGCCGATTTTCCGCATGACCCAACCCAGCAGCCACCCCCTCCCCCTCACCCATGTCTGACGGCAAAGCGATCGAAGTGGAGGGTAGAATCACCACCGTGCTCCCGGGCACGATGTTTCGGGTGCAGCTGACGAACGGCCACACCGTGCTGGCGCACATTTCCGGCAAGCTCCGGAAGCACTTCATCAAGATCGCCGCCGGGGACATGGTGAAGATGGAGATGAGCCCGTACGATCTCGACAAGGCGCGCATCACCTACCGCATCCGCGAGCAGAACGCGCCGCCGCCGGGACCGCGCCGGCCGCGCCGCTACTGAGTCTTGACGCCGGCGGGGAAGACCTCCGCGCGGGGTCCCTTTACGGGACCGGCTTTTTCGGCTAGCTGATCGGGCATGAGCTACGTGCGCGACCCGATGCCGCCCGCCCCGCCGGCCTTCGCCGACGACATCGATCGTTTCCTGGGCTACGTGGAGCTCGAGAAGGGACTGTCGCGGAACACGGTGAAGTCCTACGAGACGGACCTGAAGCAGGCCGCGCACGTGCTGCAGCGGCTCGGCGCCGCCGGCTGGGCGGGGGTCACGGTCCCCCAGCTCACCTCCTGGCTCCACGCCCTGAGCGACCAGCGCTTCAGCCCGGCCAGCCAGGCGCGCAAGCTCTCGGCGGTCCGGATGCTCTGCCGGCACCTGGTACGGGAGCGGGTGCGCGACGACGACCCGACCGAGCTGCTCGCCGGCCCCAAGGTCCGGCGCAAGCTGCCCCGGACACTGTCGGGCGCGGAGATGGGGCGGCTGCTGGCGGCGCCGAACGGGGGCGACGCCTACTCGCTCCGGGACCGCGCGATGCTCGAGCTGTTTTATTCCAGCGGACTGCGCATCTCCGAGCTGAGCGGGCTCACGCTGCAGCAGGTCGACCTCGAGCACGGCTTCGTGCGCGTGTTCGGCAAGGGCGCGAAGGAGCGTGTCGTGCCGCTCGGCGGCCAGGCGCGCGACGCCGTGGCGGCCTACCTCGCGGCCAGCCGGCCGCGGCTGGTGAAGCCGCGCACCGGCAGCGAGCTCTTCCTCAGCGAACGCGGCCGGGCCATCTCGCGGAAGACGGTGTGGGTCATCGTCAAGAAATACGCCGGCCGCGCCGGCCTCGGGCGGGGGGTCAAACCCCACCAATTGCGGCACTCGTTCGCCACTCACCTGCTCGGCGGCGGGGCCGACCTGCGCGCGATCCAGGAGATGCTGGGCCACGCCAGCATCGGCACCACGCAGATCTACACGGCCGTCGAGTCCACCCGCCTGCTCGACCAGCACGCGAGGTTCCATCCGCGCAACCGGCCGGCGAAATGAGCCGCCGTCCGCCGCGGCCGACGGGAAAAGGGTTGTCACCCCCGCGCCGGGCGTGAAAGCGTGGCGCATGATGCATGCGGCGCTGCGACTGGGATTCGTCGGAATTCTGTTGGCCTGGTCGGCCGCGGTCGCGGCGGAGACCAACCGCGGCTTCGATCCCGAGCGGCTCGGCCGGCTCGACGCGCTGATCCAGGATCACATCGATCGCGGCCAGCTGGCCGGGGCGGTCATGTACGTGGCCCGCGACGGCGGCACGGTGCGGCTGCGACCGTACGGCTGGCAGGATCTCGAGGGCGGGCGGCCGATGCGGGCCGACACGATCTTCCGGCTCGCGTCGATGAGCAAGGCCGTGACCACCGTCGCGGCGCTCATGCTCTACGAGGAGGGCCGTTTCGCGCTGAACGATCCCGTGTCCCGCTACCTGCCGGCGTTCGCCCAGCCGGTGGTGGCCGTGGCGCCGCCCGCCGGCTCGGCGCCGGAGGTCAAGTACGTGACGGTGCCGGCGCGGAACCCGATCACGATCCGCGACCTGATGCGGCACACCGCGGGCCTGACCTACGGCTCGGGACTGGCGAGCGACGACTACAAGCAGGCGGGACTCTTCGGCTGGTATTTCGCCGACCGCGACGAGACCATCGGCGAGGCTGTCAACCGGCTGGCGCGGCTGCCCTTGCACGGTCACCCGGGCGAGGCGTATCAGTACGGCTTCGCCACGGACGTGCTCGGGCACCTCGTCGAGGTGGTCTCGGGCCAGCCGCTCGACCAGTTCATCGAGTCGCGGATCGCCCGGCCGCTCGGGATGAAGGACACCTGCTTTTTCCTGCCGCCGGAGAAGGGCGGCCGGCTGGCGACCGTGTACGGCCTGAGGAATGGCGTGCTGGGGCGGGGCGACCAGGGCGCCTACGTGACCGGGCCTCGCAAGTGCTTTTCCGGCGGCGCGGGCCTGCTCGCCACCGTGGGCGACTACGCGCGGTTCCTGCAGATGCTGCTGAACGAGGGCGAACTCGAGGGGGCGCGGCTGCTGAGCCCCACCACCGTGCGGCTCATGCACGCGAACCAGGCCGGCGGCACTTTCGAGGGCGGCCGGCGGGACTTCGGGCTTGGATTCTGGGTCAACAACCATCCCGGCGCCTACGGGGAGGCGATCGGCGCGGGCGCCTACGGCTGGGGCAGCGCCTACTTCCCCGAATACCTGGTCGATCCGCACGAACGCGTGGTCGCCATCTTCATGGCGCAGCTCCTGCCGGCGGGCGGGCTGGACCTAGCGCACCGGGCGAAGAACCTGGTTTACCAGGCACTGGTCGAGCCGGCCGAGAGCCCGCCCCGAGTCCCCTAGCGCGGCTTGCCGCGCTCACCCCGGGAGCGGGACGGGACGGCGAAGGGGAAATCGTCACCGCCGATCGTCCGGGGGTTGCGGTGGAAATCCGTGATCGGAGCATAGGTGGCCTGGACGGGCAGCAGCGAATAGTACCTGGATCCAAAATACTCCGGGTAGTAACCGGGATAGTAGCCGTAGAACCCGTCGCCGCGGAAATCGGAGATTCCCAGGCCGATGCCGAGACCGGAATCCGGGTCGAAATAGTTCAACCAGAGCGAGGACGCGCGGAAGTCGCGTCCGCCGCTGCCCCAGCCGTAGGCGAGGCTGACCGAACCGTGGATCTCGCCGCGGCGGCGCGGATTGAGCACGTCGCTTTCCTTCAGGCGGGGACGCTGCCTGGGCTTGGGTCCGGCCGCGATGGCGGCCGCCACCAGCTCGTTGAGGCGGGCCTGCTGCGCCGCGTCCAGGCGGTCGAGGCCGGCCCGTCGCCGCTCCTCCGCGGTTCGCCGGCCCAGGAAAGTGTCGGCCAGTTCCCGCCGGTTCTCGCTCCGCGCGATGGCCACCTCGGCCGCGACCAGGGCGTCGAGGGCCGACCGCTCTTCGACGGTCAGGCCCGTGATCCCCGCGGACGCGATTTCATCGTTGGCCAGGGTGGCCGAGAATCCGCCTTCGGCGGCCGCCGCGGGCCGCGCTGCCGCGACGCATCCGGCCAGCAGCAGCGCGAGCGAAAGACGGCGGGACAAGCTCATGGGGCCTCAGACCTCGGGAGGGAGTGGGAGTTCCCGGGACCGGACCCGCCCCAGACATGCTGAAGCCGGGCTCGCGCTAGTCCTTCTCGTTGATCTCCACCGCGCCGCCGGTGACCGCGTATTTCATGACCTCGGCCGAGCCGAGGTGCTCGATGGAGCGCACCCGGTCGCGCTTCACGAGATATAGCTGGCCGGCGACGTTGTAGGCCTGCGGCACGTAGACCGAGACGTAGTCCTTGCCGAGGTTCAGGGGGCTGGCGTCCTCGTCGGTCAAAAAACCCACCAGCCAGACCTGGTCGGCCAGCACGTTGACCAGCACGGCCTGGGTGAAGCGGCGCTTGTTGCCGACAAATGCCTCCAGGAAATCGCGCACGGAGGAGTAGATGAAGCTGACCCCCGGCATCTGCTCCAGGCCGCGGTCGACCAGCCCGAAGATCCGCTGCATGAGGAAGAACGAGCTCACCCAACCCACGAGGATGACCAGCGTCACCAGCGCCGCCAGCCCCAGGCCGGGAGCCGTGATGTAGGGATGGAGCGCGCGGTCGACGGTGCGGAATGCCCAGACGAGCGCGCTGAGCGTGATCAGAATCGGGCTGAGCACGAGGAGGCCGCGCAGGAAATACTGGCCGACGTGCCGCCAGCGGAAGCGGCGGAAACGTGACAGCTGGCGGAGCGTGGGTGGGGAAGTCATGATGTCACCGATAGACCGTCCGGCTCCGGCCCGGTTGCCAGGATTCTCGGGGCGCGGCGCCGGTTTGGGATGGACGGGCCCGGGCGGAAATGACCAAGCTGGGTCATGGCGCGCATAGCGATCGTGGGTCCGGGGGCGATTGGCGGGGTGGTGGCAGCCTGGTTGGAAAAAGCCGGCCGACACGAGCTGGTCCTCTGCGCCCGCCGGCCGCTGGCGCGGCTGGAGGTGGAGACGCCGCAGGGTCCCTTGCATTTCCAGCCGAAGGTGCTGACCGTGCCCGGCACCGTGCATCGGGTGGACTGGGTGCTGGTTGCCACCAAGGCCTACGATGCCGTCGGGACCGCGGCATGGCTGCCCGGATTCGCGGAGGGCGCCCCGCCGGTCGCGATCCTCCAGAACGGCGTGGAGCACCGCGAGCGTTTCGCGCCTTACCTCGCGGCCGAACGCATCCTTCCCGTCATGGTGGATTGCCCGGCCGAGCGTGCCGTCCCGACCCGGATCCGGCAGCGCGGGCCGCTCAAGCTGGTGGCGCCCGACGGCGCCGTGGGCCGGGAGTTCGCGGGACTTTTCGCCGGCACTCCGGCCGAGGTCGCGCTGACGCCGGACATCAAGACCGTGCTCTGGCGCAAGCTGTGCGGCAATTCCGCCGGAGTCATCAACGCCCTGCTGCAGCAGCCGGTCGGCGTCATGCGCGACGAGGCGATCGGGGAGCTGGTGCGGGCAATCGTGCGGGAATGCCTGGCCGTGGGCCGGGCGGAGGGGGCGAAGCTCGACGACGGCGTGGTCGAGGCCGTGCTGGCGGCCTGCCGGGCGGCGCCGCCGGATGCGATCAACTCGATCCAGGCGGACCGCACCGCCGGCCGGCCGATGGAGATCGACGCCCGTAACAGCGTCATCGTGCGCCTCGGCCGCCGGCACGGCATCCCGACGCCGTACAACCACATGGCCGTGACGCTGCTCGAGGCGTTCGCACGCGTCGAATCCGGGCGCTGAAGTCCGGACGAAACCGCCGGCTCAGAGCGACGCGAACAGCGCGCGGAGCTCGGACGGAAAGATCGGCTTGGGCAGGATGTGGTCGACTCGGTGGCTGCGGTAGCCGCGGTCCACCGCCTCGCTCAGCTCGGAACTGAACACGATGATCTTGCCCGGAAACTTCATGGCCCGCAGCCGCGCGACCAGCTCGAGACCGTTCACCGTCGGCATGTGGTGGTCGGTAATGACCACATCGTAGCCGGCCGGATCGCGCAGGACGAGCTCGAGCGCGTAGTTGCCGTCCGGCACGGATTCAACCCGGTGCCCGTCCCGCCCCAGCACGACCTCAAGCAACTGGCGCAGTTCGCGCATGTCGTCGGCATAAAGCACCCGCAGGGACTTCTGCGGCGGAGCAACGGCGGACGGGATGGAAACAGGCGTGGTCATCATCGGCATCGGACTGGGAACACGGATAACACATTAGTAGCTTCCTGTCCTGTTGGGTTCTGTGAAAAAGGTACTAATCTGCACGTGGCGCCGTTTCGCGGCTTGAGGCGCCAAGCCGGGTATCCCCCCGGCAAACGAGGCGAAGCGCAGGTCCGGACGGCCTGCGGTCAGATGATCACCACGGCCTGCACGATGTGTCCCTTGTGCAGCAGCCGGGAGGGGTTGCCGGCGGACCAGACCCGCAGGCCGTCGGAGTAAACGATCGCGCCGTCCGGTCCGACATCGAATGCCACGACGTGGCGGGCGACGATGGTTTCGTCGCCGTCCGGCCGGAGCCGGACCAGCTCCCAGGAGCCGGGGACGAGTTGGACGTCGTCGGGGTTCTTGCCCCGTGCGTGAAGCACTTTTTCGAGGTGGACGGGCAAACCCTGGAAGGTCGCGAAGCGGGAACGGGCGGGCAGGGAATCGGGGCCGCCGGCGGGCTTGAGCGGCTGGCGGCCAAAAAGGCGGGAAAAGGCGTCGAGGAAGCCGAAAAGCGCGCCGGCCAGGTGCCAGGGCACGAGCACGAAGGCCTTGAGCTTCTCGCCGAGCGGCAGGTTGTGCCGGTCGTGAAAGGGGCGGCGGATGTAGTAGAGCGTGCCGTCGGCCGCGACCCGGGGAGCGAGCAGGTCGAAGCGCTCGTCCTCGAGCACGGTCTCGAGCTGGCCGCTGGCGAGGTTGAGCCGGCAGATGGCCGCGGGTCCGAGGGCCACGATCTCGCCGTTCTCGTTGCGCGCGGCGCCCGCTGACTGGAAGTAGACGAGATCGGGTTGAGCGGGGTGGTGGACGGGCTCGGTGTCGTGGCCGTCGCCGGATGTGAGGGTGTGGCGGCGCCGCGAAGCCTCGTCCATCAGTTCCAGCTTGCCCAGGCCGTCGGAGTCGCGCGACGACAGCACGACGCGCCCGTCGGCCGTCGCGCAGGAAAGCCCGGCCGAATCGAAATCCTGGCGGTGGAACATCCGGAGTTCCTCCCGCGTGGCGAGGTCGTAGCGGAAGAGGCCCGAGCTTGCCGTCATGGCCAGGGTGTAGAGGAGCTCGTTCGGCTTGGCGCCGCGGGCGGCGTGGCGGAAGGTCGGGGCGCCGTCACCGGTCGCTTCGGCCTGGCGGCCCCACGTGGAGCGGGCGGAGAAAGGGCCGGCGGCTTCGCGCTCCTGCTGCTTCCAGCCATGGCGCGCCTGGCGCGCGGTGGCGCGGTCCGTGGCTTCGCGGGCGAACGGGCTCTCCAGTTCGACCGCCTCGCGGCCGGCCTCCTTGAGCATCAATTTTCCCTCCGCAATGAAAACGAATCGCATGGACTCTGTTGCCTGCTAGGAAACCGGACCCGGGGAGGCGGGCAAGCTGGTAATGCCGCGCTGGTTCCCCGGCGGACGGAAATTTCCCTCGTAACCAATCCCGGTGGCGGCGGTCCCCGTTGTTACCATGAAAAAATCCATCATCGTTCTCATCGCCGGGTTCGCCGGAGGGGCGTGGCTCGGGCTCGCCGGCTGCAGCAAACAGGAGCGCGCCGACGCGGGCGCCAAGGCGCGCGAGCTGGCGCAGGAGACCAAAACCGCCGTGGCCGAGGCCTGGGGCGACGTGAAAGCGTACACGTTCGAGAAGCGCGACGACTTCAGCCGGAACGCGCAGGCGATGTCGGCCCGCATGGACGCGCAGCTCAGCGAGCTGCGGGCGAACTACTCCGAGGCGCAGGCCAGCGCGAGCCGCCAGGCCGCGATGGCGGAGCTCAAGAGCGCGGAGTCCGACTACAAGGCCAAGCTGGCGGCCCTCGGACAAGCGACGGCCGACACCTGGCAGGCGGCGAAGGACAATGTCGTCCTGGCCTGGGACCGCCTCGAGGCTTCCTATCGGAAAGCGCGGGCCGAGTAGGCCGCGCCGGCGCCGGGCGTGCGGCCAAGGCGCCAGCGCCCGGCGGAAACGCGGCCCGGACCGCCGCGTGAATTCCCCAGGACCGGTTCCCGAAAGGCGCGACGCCTCCGGGCAGTCGAGCGGCGCCAGTCGCCGTGACGCGCGCCCGGTGCGCCTACCCGAGCGCAGGCCGGGACGTCAATCGATGCAGGCCGCAGATCGCTGGTTGAAACCATGGATTATAAATTACTTACGAGTGGGGCGATCGGAATCATCGACAATCCCGATCGTGCTCCGTCACGCGTATCCCGATCGGCTGCGTCAGCGTAAGGATTTTGTTTTAGTATTTCACGCCGCCAGCCTGCCGTTGACGCGATCCAGCGTCTGGCGCAGAGATGCGGTGCATGGGCGATCTGATCGTGCGTGAATTGGCGGCGGGGGAGATGCCGGCGGCGGGGGCGCTGCTGGGACGGAGCCTGCGGGACAATCCCTCGGCGCGGGCGGTGGGCGGTGCGGACCCGGCGCGATGCGAGGCGGTGCTGGGCCGGCTGCTGGAGGCGATGCTCGCGGTGGCCTCGCGGCGCGGCACGGCGCTCGCAGCCTACCGGGAATCGCAGCTGGTCGGGGTGTGCGCCTTCGCGCCGCCGGGGCGGGGTCAGCCGACGTTCCTGGAGAACCTGAGCTTGTTCGGGATCGTGCAGCGCAACGTGCCGCTGGGCGCGCAGCTGGCGGCCAAGCGCTGGCTGGAGGGCTGGGGTCGGCACGAGACCGGGGCCAAACCGCATTGGCGGCTGGGGCCGGTGGGCGTCGAGCCCGGCCAGCAGCGCCAGGGGATCGGACGCGCGCTGCTGGTGGAATTCTGCGCCCGTGTGGACGCGCAGGACGCCGTGGCTTCGCTGGAGGCGGACACGGAGGCGAACCGCGCGTTCTTCCAGCGTTTTGCCTTCCGCATGGACGGGGAGGCCCGGGGCGACGCCGGTCACGGCATCCTGATGCGGCGGGCCGCGGCGAGCGACACGGTGCGCTGGGCCCGACCGCCGGCGGCGAAGCCGTTCGTGCTCGGCAAGCCGATAGGAAAGGGCTGACCGGGACTCAGGCAGTTGCGCGATGAACGTGGAGAGCCGGTCAATCCGGGAAATTCCTGGCGGGTGATCCTGATCCCGGCCCTCAAGCTGCCCTCTCCACTGTCCCGACCTTCGGCTTTCGGGCTTTCCGCGGCATGAGTCCGGGTCAGTCCTCGCCGCCGTGACGGCGCTCCCAGGCGAAGAGAAACTGCTGCGCCAGCCCGGCCTGGGACCCGAAGTGGGTGCGGCCGAAATGAGCGACCTGGGCGGGCTTCCAGCCGGCCAGGCCGTAGCGGCGGGCGAGGGCCTTGAGGATCCAGGTGTCGACCGGGAACGCCTCGAGCCGGCCGGCGCCGAAAAGCAGGACGCAGTCGGCCACCTTTTCGCCGACTCCGGGCAGCTCGAGCAGCCGCGCCTTGGCCGCCGCGTAGGGCAGGGCCTCCGTCTCCTCGAGCCAGCCCGGCCGGGCGGCGAGGTGGCGGGCCGTGGCGTGGATGTAGCGCGCGCGGAAGCCCAACAGGCACGCGCGCAGCTCTGCCTCGGGCACGTCGGCCAGCTCGGCCCACGTGGGCAGGCGGTAGGCAAGCGACGCATGCCCAGCGTCCGCGGCCGGCCCCGGGACCGCCGGCCGGCCGTGCCGCGCGGCGAGCAGCGCGCACATCTGCTTGATCTGCACGATCTGCTTCGTGGCGCTGCACAGGAAGCCGAGCAGGGTTTCGCCGAAGGGCTGCCGCAGGATGCGCAGGCCGGGGAAAGCCGCCAGGCAGCGCGCCAGATGCCGATCGCTGCGCCAGGGCAGCGCGTCGAGCCGGGCCTCCCAATCGACGTCGAGCGCGAAGTACCGCCGCAGGGCCGCGCCGGCGTCCGCAGTCCGGGCTCCGGCCGGTCGCCATTGCACGCCTCCGGGCGCCAGCCGGAGATCGACCCGCTGATCGGCCCACTGCCCGCGCCAGCCGGACAGGGCGCCCGCGGTCCCGGTCCGGTACCAGCGAAAACTCTGCCCGCCGTCGAGCGTCTCCGCGAGCACGTCGGCGGATGGCTGCCAGCGGGCGGCAAGCGCCTGCCAGGCGGCCTCCGGCGGGGGAGCCGGGCGGCTCAGGGCGCGGACGGCTTTTCCCACAGGTAGCTGAGCGCGGTGGCGAGCACGTGCCCGTCCTCGCCCTTGACCTCGAGTTTCCACGCCACCGGATTGGTGTCGGCCTCGGGCCAGTCGGGTCCGGTCAGGCCCAGGTTCAGCAGCGTGTCGCCGGTGCCGAGTTCGGCCGTCAGCTGATGGAGCACCGGCTGGGCGCGGCTGTTGGGGATGACCTGGAAAGCGAAGGTCGCGCGCACCGGCGCGCCGGTGTTCCGGACCCGTATGAGGAAATAGTAGCCGGCGCGCGTCCCGGGATGGGTCCGGAGCACGACCTCCCGGCCGGTGTGCTCCCGGCCGGTGAAGTATTCGGAGATGCGCTTGAAGGAGGCGGCGTCGCGCCAGCCGGGTTGGATCCGGACGATGGTCAGGTCGGAGGCGCGGAGGGCGGGCGCGGCCAGGACCAGCCCGAGCAGGCAGCCGAGGAGAAGGCGGAGGGTCACGGGGGGATGATTCACGGGGGTAAGCGCGACACGCAAGCCGGCAGAAGGCTACGGGGCGACGAGCGAGACGTGCTGGAAGCGGCGGAAGACCAGGGGGGCGGGGAGCCAGCCCTTGACGGCGGGGTGGATGAGGTAGGTCTGCGCGCCGACAAAGACCGGGGCCACGGGCGCCTCGGCGAGCAGGAGGGACTCGGCGCGCTGGAAGACCTCGTAGCGGGCGGCGGGATCGAGCGTGAGCGCGGCCTCCTCGAGCAGGCGGTCGTAGCCGGGATTTTTCCAGCCGGTCCAGTTGTAGGAGCTGTCGCTGGCGAACAAGCCGAGGTACGTGAGCGGGTCCGGATAGTCGGCGGTCCACGCGGCGAGCGTGACGGCGTAGTTGAGGGACTGCTGGTTCTGGACCCAGGTCTTCTGCTCCACGGGCGTGATGAGGATGCGGATGCCCAGCTCGCGCTGCCAGCTCGCCTGCAGCGCCTCGGCGAGTCGCGGGCTGAGCTCGTCGGTGCGGCATTGCAGCTCCAGGGCGGGGAAGCCCCGGCCGGCAGGATAACCGGCGTCGGCCAGCAGCTGCCGGGCGGCGGCGAAGTCGACCCCGACGGCCGCGCGGGCGGTGTAGCCGCCGGTGCCCGGAGGCGTGAGCGCGTGGGCCGGCGGGCGGCTGCCCTGCAGCACGGTGCGGGAGAGGGTGTCGCGGTCGATCGCCTGGGAGAGCGCGCGCCGCACGCGCGCGTCGGCCAGCGCGGGGTGGGTGACGTTGAAGCGCAGGAAATTGGCCTGCTGTTGCGGGTCGAGGCGGAGCCGGGCGGCATGCTGCTCGCGCCACGAGGCGATGCGGGACACGGGCAGGTTGAAGGTCACGTGGAGCTGCCCGGCGCGGAAGTTGCGCTCCTCGACGTCCGGGTTCTCGATGGGAAAGAACACGATCTCGCGGAGCCGGTTCGAGGCGGCCTCCCAGTGATAGGGGTTCTTCTCCACGACGATGCGCGCGTTGGGCGTCCATTCCTTCAGGCGGAACGGGCCGTTGCCGACGTGGTTGCCCGGGCGGGTCCACGCCGAGCCGCGGCGCTCCAGCCCGTCGAAGGCCGCCACGACGCGCGGGTTGATCGGGAACCAGGCGGGCAGGGAGGCCAGGGCCGGCAGGAAGGGTGTCGGGCGGGCCAGCGTGACGACGACCGTCCGGTCGTCCGGGGCGGCGAGACCGACCGTGGCCGGGTCGGCGATCCGCCCCGCGCTGTAGGCTTCCGCGTCGCGGACCGGGAAAAAATACCAGGCGCCCTCGGAGGCGAAGCGCGGATTGAGGATGCGGCGCCAGGAAGCCAGGAAATCGCCGGCGGTGAGCGGCTCGCCGTTGGACCACCGGAGCCCGGCGCGCAGGTGAAAGGTCCAGGTCAGGCCGTCGGCGGAAACCTCCCAGCGCTCGGCCGCGGCGGGGACCGGCACGGTCGATTGCTCGTCGAGCGCGGTCAGGCCTTCGCCGAGCGCGATCTGGATGATCTGGTCGTTGAGGACGGCGGCCGTCTGCGGATCGAGGTCGCCCGGCTCGGCGGCGTTGCCGACCAGCAGCGTCTGGGTGCGGATGCCGGCTTCGGCCGGAGTTTCGCGGCGGCCGCAACCGGCGGCGAGGAGGCCGAGGGCGAGGAGCGGGAGGCCGAGGGTCAGCAGGCGTCGGGACATGGGCTGATTGAAGCCGCAAACCGTCGCCCGGCAAGGAGCCCTTGGAAAAATTGCGGGTCGAAGGCCTAAGAAAACCCGCTACCGTCCGTGGTAAAGAACAGGATCTCGTGAAGATCGAACCCCACAGCCCCGATGTCAGGCCCGAGCCCAGCTCCTTTGTGCAGGCGGCGGTGGAACGCCACCAGGCGCCGCTGCGCCGTTACGCGGCGCGGCTGCTGGGCGGCGACGTCGACCGGGCGCGCGACGTGGTGCAGGACACTTTTGTCCGGCTCATGGCGCAGCCGGCCGCGGCCGTCGACGGGCATGTCGCGGAATGGCTGTTCACGGTCTGCCGGAACCGCGCGCTCGACGTGCTGCGGAAGGAGGGCCGGATGAAACGGCTCGCGGAAGGCCAGGCCGAGCGCCTGGCGGCCGCGGAGCCTCGGCCGGGCCGCGCCCTGGAGCTTGCCGAGCGGCAGGAGGCGGTCCGGCGCCTGCTCGGCCGGCTGCCGCCCAACCAACAGGAAGTCGTGCGGCTCAAGTTTCAGAACGGCTTCAGCTACCAGGAGATCAGCCGGATCACGTCGCTGTCCGTCGGCAACGTCGGCTTCATCCTGCACACCGCCATCCAGGCGTTGCGCCGCGAACTGGCGGCGACCCCGGAATGAATCGCGGCTCCACCCGGAAACCCAGCCCACCAGACACCCGAGAATATGAAGCAGCAGACCCTTTCCCCCGACGACCCGCGGCTGACCGCCTATGCCTGCGGCGAGATGGACCCCGCCGAGCAGGCGGCGTTCGCGCAATTGCTGGAGGGAGATCCGGAGGCCCGGCGCACCGTGACGGAGATCCGGGCGCTGGGGGCCACGCTCGCCGAGGCGCTCCAACACGAGCCCGAGCCGGCCCCGCAATCCGCCCGCCCGGCCCGCCGCGGCTCGCTCCTGCGGTTCCCCCAGCTTTATTTTATCGTCAGCGGCCTCGCCGCGGCCTGCTTCGCGGTGGTGTTTGTGATCTGGCAGCAGGACTACCGGCCGAAGCACGCCCCGCAGGTGTTCGAGCTGAACCTGGCGTCGCCGCCTGCGCCGCACGAGGTGGCTTTCGCCCGGCTCGGCGGCGTGGCGGCGGCGGTCGGGGAGCCCAGCACGGAGGCTTACGCGCACCGGCAGGACAACACGTTCCGGCGGGTCGAGGACCAGCCGGTTTCGACGTTCGCCGTGGACGTGGATACGGCGGCGTATGCCAATGTCCGCCGCTTCCTGCGGGAAGGCCGCCGGCCGCCGGCCGATGCGGTGCGGATCGAGGAGCTCGTCAACTATTTCCCTTACGCGTACGAGGCGCCGACGGGCGCCGCGCCGTTCGCCGCCAGCCTCGAGGTGGCGGGCGCGCCGTGGCGGCCGGAGCACCGGCTGGTCCGCATCGGACTCAAGGGACGCGAGGTTGCCGACGCCCAGCGCCCGCCGGCCAACCTGGTGTTTCTCCTCGACGTGTCGGGGTCGATGCAAAGTCCGAACAAGCTGCCGCTGCTCAAGCAGTCGCTGCGCCTGCTCGTCGACCGGCTGCGGCCGGACGATCGCGTGGCCATCGCGGTCTACGCCGGGGCGGCGGGCCTGGCGCTGCCCTCGACCCGCGTGGCGCACCGCGACGAGATCCGGGACGCGATCGAGCGCCTGGCGGCGGGCGGCTCGACCGCCGGGGCGGCGGGCATCCAGCTGGCTTACGACGTCGCGCGCGCGAATTTTATCCCGGGCGGCGTGAACCGCGTGATCCTCGCCACCGACGGCGACTTCAACGTCGGGCCGGCGAGCGAAGGGGAACTGGTGCGCCTGATCGAGGAGAAAGCCCGGTCGGGCGTTTTCCTCAGCGTTCTGGGCTTCGGCATGGGCAACCTCAAGGACGCGACGCTCGAGCAGCTGGCCGACCGGGGCAACGGCAACTACGCCTACATCGACTCGCTCGCCGAGGCGCGCAAGGCCCTGGTCGAGCAGGCGGGCGGGACCCTGGTCACCATCGCGAAAGACGTGAAGATCCAGGTGGAGTTCAATCCCGCCGCAGTGCAGGCGTACCGCTTGATCGGCTACGAGAATCGGCTGCTGGAGCGCGAGGATTTCAACGACGACCAGGTGGATGCCGGCGAGATCGGGGCGGGGCATACGGTCACGGCGCTTTACGAGGTGGTGCCGGTGGGCGTGGACCTGCCGGCTGCGCCCGGCGTGGATCCGCTGAAGTACCAGCGGGTGCAGACGACGGCGGCCGGCCCCTCGGGTGAGCTGCTGACCGTCAGGATTCGCTACAAGGAGCCGGCCGCGGAGACCAGCAGCCTGCTGGCGTTCCCGCTGGTCGACTCGGGGCGGACGTTCGCCGAGGCGAGTCCCGACTTCAAGTTCGCGGCCGCCGTGGCGGCGTTCGGCCTGGAACTCCGGGATTCGCCGTTCAAGGGGAAACTGACGCTGGCGGATGTTTCCGCCTGGGGCCGGGCGGGCCTGGCCGGCGATCCGGGCGGATACCGGACGGAGTTCCTGTCCCTCGTCGAGCGGGCGGGGACGCTGGCGCGATGACGCTCGGGAGGGTCCGTCCCCGGCGGGCATGGACCCGTCGTCAGGGGAGGAAATGAGCCCGGCGTAAACGCACGCCCGTGGACGCCGGGGTGGGGCGGACTTGCCGGGCGGGGTATGACAGAACTTTGTGCGGCTGGTGAGCGCTGTTACTGATCGCACTAACGACCGCAGAGAAGGAATTTGCGCAGGAGACGCGTGAAAATGCGGCCCGAGGCGAGCGGACGCACCCCAGAACCTTCGGAAAAATCCGAGGTTACTCCTTGCTCATCACCCCGGAGAGTAATTTTCTGATCGCCATGGCTATATTTGGACCTTCCTCCGTCGCTCGCGACCAACTCAAACAAGACCCCCGTTTTACGGCGGCTTTCGCCTACGTGGCCGACCTTCTCGATCCGAAGTCGGCGGCGCGCGCGCGGCTCCGGCAGATCGCGGCGGGATCTTCCAACAAGGTCGACCTGGCCGGTGGGGCTTATGCGGTCGAGCAGGTTTACATGACCAAGGCCCGGGCCGACGGCCTCTTCGAGGCGCATCGGAAGTACATCGACGTGCAGGTGGTGGTCGAGGGTGAGGAGATCATCGAGGTCGAGGACGTCACCCGCCTGCCCGCGAAGACGGAATACAACGACGAGAAGGATTATCTGCTGTTCAATGATTCGGGCGTCTCGACGCGCCTGATCATGCGGCCCGGCGACGCGGCGGTGCTTTTCCCGGCCGACGGCCACATGCCCTGCGTCCAGCTCAAGGGTTCCTTGCTGGTGCGCAAGACGGTGGTGAAGGTGCCGGTGGCTTGATTCGCGTGCCGGCGGAGCGGTCGTGAACTACCGCCACCACTATCACGCGGGCAACTACGCCGACGTTTTCAAGCATGCGCTGCTGGTGCCGCTGATCCGCGGCCTGCAGCGCAAGGAGAAGGGATTTCTTTACCTCGACACGCACGCGGGCCGGGGAGGCTACGACCTCTCCGTGCCGGCGGTGCTGCCGGACGGACGTACGCGGGAGCCGGAACACCCTGCCGGGATCGGCCGGCTCTGGACCGGGCTGCCGCCGGATTCTCCGTTGCAGGAATACCTGGGGCTGGTCCGCCGCTTCAATGAACGGCGCGGGGAAACGGGCGGCGAGCTCCGGCATTATCCCGGATCGCCCTGGATCGCCCGGATGCTCCTGCGCCCGCAGGACCGCATGATGTTGTGCGAACTGCGTCCGGACGACGCCGAGGCGCTGGCACTGGCGTTTGCCCGGGAGCCGCGGGTCATCGTGCAGCCGCTGGACGGTTATACGGCGCTGAAGGCGGCGTTGCCGCCGCCGGAGAAACGGGCGCTGGTGCTGATCGACCCGCCGTTCGAGTCCAAGCTGGAATTCGACGCCATCCTCCGCGGGCTTGCGGAAGCCATGCGGCGGCTGCCCGGGGCGGTTTGCGCGATCTGGTATCCGGTGACCGAGCGCGCCCGGACGGATGCGTTCCTGCACGAGCTGACGGCGCAGCCGCTGCCGCCCACCCTGCTGGTCGAGCTCAACATCGCCGGCGACGGCGCGCAGCTGCGCATGAAAGGCTGCGGCCTCCTGATCCTGAACCCGCCGTGGCAGATCGAGCCGGAAATCCGCAAGCTGCTGCCGGTGCTCCGTGAAAGGCTGGCGGTCGACGCCGGTGCGGCGGTGCGTTGCGAGTGGCTGGTGCCCGAAAAGTAGGCGCCGCGGGCAGGTTGCAACCGAATGCCGCGGACGGTTTCCGCTAATTCAGACGATCTTCGCTGAGGCGAAAAGGGCAACGGGTATCTCGGCCGCCAGTGGGACTTAACGAGCGGGCGGGCCGCTGCGCGGCCCGGCTTTACGGCGATTGCTCGGTTAAACCGCAGCCCGGCCGGATCGGACGGGATTGGTCCTGCCGGGCCCGGGCTGCGGGTGAAAGCGACCCGAGCGCACGCTCAGGTATCGCGGGAGCGCTGGGTAACGCGGGCGGCGGTGAACGGCAGCGGGTCGAGGTCGATCCTCGGGCTCGGCAGCCGGGGCGCCTTGAAGAGCGGCCGGCCCCAGAGGATATCACGCATGGTTTTCGGCCGCACGGAACCCAGAGCCCCCGCCGGTTTATCGGCGGAGCGCGGGATCAGTTGGTGCGGAAAGGGAGTCATCGGTCGGGGTGTTAGGGGTTTCGCCGGTCGGGGTCAGGACCGTCAAGATATGAACCGGGACATCGCCGGTTTGTTCCGGAGAAGGAAAAAGCCGACGAAGATATTTTCGGGCGGGCGAGCGGCGCGCCGGCGTGCGGCCGCGGGAACCGGCCGAAGCCGGCTCCCGCACCGGGCTATGCCACCTGGCGCTGCCGGGCGCCCAGGCCGGCCATCGCCGGCTGGTGCTTCGGCAGCACGATGGTGAGCACGCCGCGGGCGACCGACGCCTGCAGGGAAGCGTAGTCGAATCCCGTGCCCAGCCGCAGCTTCAGCTGGTAGTCGCGCTGCGCCTGCTCGAGGTGCAGCGCCTGCCAGTTGACGCGGACATGGTGAGTCTTGCGCGCAGTGACGAGGAGGTCCGGCCCGCGCGTGGTGATCTCCACGCCGCTCACGTCGACGCCGGGCACATACACGACCAGCTTCATGGCCTCGGGCAGATCCTGGCAGTCGTAATGCGGCGAACGGAATTCCTGCGCGGACTCCGTGCCGGGAAAACGACGGTGATTGAGGCGATTGATGATGGTATGCATGAGGTTTCCTTTCTCGTCGGTTGTTGAAACCGCCGGGACTCCTGGAAGAGGGGACTTGATCCGTGTTTACGGTGTCCGTCAGGCCAGGCAGCCCGAGCCGGTGTCTTGTTTCAGCCAATTGGCGGCGCACTGCGGCATGCGGACGTAGCCAATATGCTGACCGGCCTTCGTAAGCGAAGTGCGGGCCTGCTGGCTGCGCTGATGCTGTTGGACGTGCGACATTGGACTGAGTTCGCGAAACAAACTGCACACCTTGTGCCAGCCGCCAACTAAAATAATACGTTCCGGGCGATGTGCTGGCGACGTTGGATGGGAACTGTATCGCAAGGACTTGCGCCGCAGGAGGGGTTGGGGCAAGGTCGGGGCATGAAACCGATGACTGATGCAGGCACGACGGTGGCGGAGCTTCGTGCGCGGGTGCTGGCGTTTGTCCGTGAGCGTGATTGGGAGCAGTTTCACTCGCCGAAGAACCTCAGTATGGCGCTGGCCGCGGAGTCGGGCGAGCTGATGGAGCATTTCCTGTGGTCGGAGTCCAAGCCGTCGCTGGACGTGGCGCGCGACCCGAAGAAGCGTCCGGCGATCGAGGCCGAGATCGCCGACGTGGTCATCTATGCGCTCGAGTTCGCCAACATCTGCGGCATCGATCTGGCGGCGGCGATCGAGGCCAAGATGGCCGCCAACGCAAAAAAGTATCCGGTGGAGAAGGCCCGCGGGCGGGCGGACAAGTACACGGACTTGTGAGTGTCGAGGGTGGGAAGCGCAGCCCGTGCCTCCCGCAGCCTGGATCGCGGGATCGGGTGGGCCAGAGATCAGCTTGGCGGGATCCGCGGGCCGCTGTGGCAGGCGCAGCCGGCCGAGCAAGGGGCTGAGGCCGGGGCCGCAGCGGGGGAGGATTTTTCGCCGACTCCCATGAGGCCGTAGCCGCCGGTGATCACGCGCCGGACTGGCTCGCCGGTGTCGGGATGCCGCGCGAGCGGGGCGTCCTTCATGCTCTGCACGACCTCAAAGCGGCGCGCGAGCTCGCCGTCCCGGCGGGGGATCGTCTCATAAACGTACGTGGCCATGGAGTCCGCACATTCGGCGGCCCGTGGCGGTTTTGCAAGCGTGGTGGCAGCGCAGCCAAAGGTGCGGCGCACCGCGCAGGTCGTGTCAGCCGCCAGGCCCCCGGCTAAAATTCCTGCGCCTTGGACTAAAAGCATCAAAAGCAAGGGACAGGCTGATACCAGTTGACGGGAGAGCGGAGAGTTTGCGGATATGGCGGCCTCGCATGCGGCAGGCACGGATCAAGTTGCCGGTAGACGAGGGCCCCGGGGTGTACCATGCGATGAGT
>JAEUGX010000077.1 GCA_016795545.1 Opitutaceae bacterium | reverse complement strand
CTGCCCCAGGTGACGGAGTGGGGGGATTTGGCCGTCCTGCGACGGCTGCGGCGTCTTGCGTTCGAGTAACAGGCCTACTCGATTGGCCGAGCGTCGGCCGAAGCGGCCTTTGCGTGCAAAAGGCAGTTCGTACGAGCTGGCAGAGGAGCGCACGGGCGCGGGGATCGGGCTACGAGATAGCTCCTTATTAGGGGAGAAGGGAGAAAAGGAAGGATGGGTTGGGCATTGGGTGACTGGCAATAACCTGTCCCTTTGCTTGGAGGTCTGTCCCTAGACGGAGTGGGTGGGGGTGGTGAGCGAACCTGGGCGCTTATTTGCCTGGCTTAGGCGTCAAGAGCTCATCCACGAGTCGCCAGCAATACCACTGCATGCGGGGCAGGTGGAAAGGTCCTTTCCAAAGATTGCCCTTGAGCTGGGTCGAAATCCGGCCGTCACGATGGGCATAGCCGAACCATTCGCCGTACTGCGGGTCTGCGAACACGCGGTGCGACCAGTCGTGGACCAGCGTGTGCCATTCCGCATAGCGCGGCTCGCCCGTGAGCTGCCAGGCGAGGAGCGTCGCGATCTCAGCCTCGTTATGGGGCCACCAAAACTTCATCTCCGCCCAGTACTCCTGCACGGGCTTGCCGTGGACATCGACGAAGTAAAGCAGGCCGCCAAACTCCGGGTCCCACCCGCGCGGCCACATGCAATCGAGGATGCCGAGCCCGAGCTTCAGGAGCGCGGCATCACGTCCGCGATACTTGGCCTCGTGCAGGATGAACCAGGCACACTCGATCGCGTGACCCGGATTCAGGGTCCGGCCGTCAAAATGATCGATGATACCGCCGTCGGCCGCCACGACCTCCATCAGCGCCCCGAGTTCCGGCTTGTAGAAGTCGCGGGCGATCTCCGCCATCGACCGGTCGATCCACTGGCTACAAGTGGCTCCACTCACCGCCACGTCGCCCAGGTTGGCGCGGATTTCCTGCGCGGTTGCGATGGCGATCATGTGAGCGGCAACCCCCTTCATCGGCCGCGTCACGGGATCGGTCTTGGGGGGCATCACGCCGGGCGTGAAGCTGTGGCGCAGGTAGGTCGCAAAATAGCGGACGGCGTCGGCCGCGGCGGCATCGTCGCCCGTGGCCTTGGCGTAGGCGGCGCTGCCGATCGCGGCGAAACACTCGCTGTAAACGTAGCGCCGCATCCGCAGGGGCCGGCCCTCGCGCGTGACGGTGAAGTACAGCTTGCCGTCCGGCGCCCGGCAGTGGCGGTTGATGAACCCGAGGCAGCTCCGGGACAGCTCGAGCCACTCCGACCGCCGCTCCACCGTGTGGTAGAGCGTGGCGAATGTCCATGCCGCACGGCCCTGGAGCCACACGGCCTTGTCGGTGTCGATGACCGTGCCGACCCGGTCCAGCCCGGTCAGCAATCCGCCGTGCTCGCGGTCGGGCCCGTGGCGGAGCCAGAAGGGCACGGTGCTTTCGAGGAGGCCTTCGCGGTAGCGGCGGCGCAGGGCTTGCAGGCGGTCGGGAGTCATGGCGGAAGGGGAAGACGGGAGTGGAGCGGGACGCGGGATTGCCGGATGCGGCTGCCAGCATGACGGCCCCGCCCGCGAGCGCACGGCGAAAGGTGCGGGGCCGCCGGACGCGGGCAAACGTGCGGGCGGGGGCCGTGCACCGCCGGTTCAGGCCGGGCGCGCCGCCGCGGCCGCCGGCCGGTGGAAGACCAGTCCGAGCAGCCACGTGGCCACGATGCTGACGACAAACGAGGCGGGCAGGTTCCAGACGAAGCCGATCGGCCGCTCCAGCCCGTAGAGCTCGCGGCTGAACGAGATGGACATGCTGGTGAAAACTCCGGCGAGGAAGCCGCCGATGGCGGCGCGGCCGTCGGCCCGGGCGAAGAGAAAGCCGGTGAAAAACAGCGCCCCGAGCGGCGCGACGAACAGGTGATTGCCCCGCTCCATCAGCTCGATGAGGTTCCAGGTGCCGCGCTGCATGAAGTTGCTGACCAGGAGCGCGACCAGCGCGCCCAGCACGCCGCTGATGACCGTGATGCTGCGGGCCAGCAGGAGCCCGCCCTGCAGGCCCTTGAGGAGCCCGAGCCGCTCGCAGAAATCGGTGACGACCACGGAGGAGATCGAGTTCATGCCGGAGCTCAGGCTGGACATCACCGCCGCCAGCAGGGCGGCAAGAATGAGCCCGGAGAATCCGGCGGGCAGGTTCGAGGCGATGAACCGCGGAAACACCTGGTCCGCCCCGTGCGCGATCTGCTGCTGGAACTCCTGCACCGGCAGGCCGGAGCGGACGAAGAAGAAGTAGAACAGCGACAGGCCGACGGTGAGGAGCAGGAACACCATGACGATGTTGCCGGAGGCCGAAACCAGCACGGATCGGCGGGCCATGCGCGCCGACGAGGTGGAAAGGTAGCGCTGGGCGGCGACCTGGTCCGCGCCGTGGGTGCAGATGTCCCAGACGACCTTCGACACGATCATGCCGATCACGGTCAGGCGCACGGTGGGGTCGAGGCTGAAAACGGGCACTTCCGTGCGGCCGGCGGCGGAAAACGTCTCCCACCAGTCCGCGGGACCGTGGCCGGTGGAGAACGCGATGTAGAACGGGGTCACCACCGCGCCGGACAGCAGGATCAGGAACTGGAACAGGTCGGTCCAGATCACGGCCTTGATCCCGCCCATGGCCGTGTAGAGGATGGTGATGCCCGCCATCACCAGGATGAGCGTCGGGATGCTCCAGCCCGTCATGGCGGTGATCGCAAACGCCGCCGTGTAGCAGATCAGCCCCATCCAGATGATGCGCGACACGACGAAGGTCGTCGCCGCCAGCATGCGCGCGCCGAAGCCGAAGCGCACCTCGATGTGCTCGTAGATGCTGGTGACCTTGAGCCGCATCAGGAACGGGATGATGAGGAACGAAACGACGGGCAGGATGATGATGAACCCGAGGAGCGACGACGCGAAGCCGATGCCGTAACGGATCATCTCCCCGGGGACGGCGAGGTAGCTCACGGTCGAGAGCAGGGTGGCGATGATGCTGATGCCGGCCAGGAACCAGTGGACCTGACGGTCGCCGAGGAAGTAGGACGCCTGGTCGGATTGGCGGCGGGAGAAGTAGTAGCCGATCGCCGTCATGCCGGCGAAGTAGAGGGCGACTACGAACAGGTCGAGGGGATGGAGGTGCACGGTGGCGGGGGTTGGGTGAAAAGGAGCCCTCAGGCGGGGCGGGGCAGCCAGGCGAGCTCGACGCGGCGAAGGCGCAGCGGGCTCCTGAACTTGCCCATGATGTCGTCGCCCGCGTTGTAGGCGAGCAGCAGCGCGTCGGCGGTGAAGTGCAGGGCCGCGTAGTGGTACCAGCGCCGGGTGTCCGCCTCGAGGAGCCGGCGGGCGGGCCAGGTGGCGCCGTCATCGGCGGACACCGCCAGCGCGAGCGGCGTGCGCATCCCGGCGACGAAGGGGAAGCGGCCCGAGTGGTCGTTGAAGACGGCCACGAGTTCGTTCGTGCCCGGGCGCCGCTTGATGCTCGCCGGCGAGAGCGGGGAGGCCAGGCCGCCGGGCTGCGGGGCGCTCCAGGTGGCGCCGTCGTCGGTCGAGCGGGACTCGTACTGGCAGCCGCGGTCGGTGCGGAACCAGGAGAGGAGGGCGCCGCCCGGGGTCTCGACGACGCCGGATTCCTGCAGTCCCGCATTCCCCTCGGCGAGGCTCCAGCGGCTGGGCGACGCGGTCCAGGTCGCGCCCTCGTCGTCGGAATAGAACCACACGGCCTCGCCCCGGGCCCAGGCCCGCGCGTGCACGTTCATCGGCATGACCAGGCGGCCCGTGCGGGTTTGGATGACGCGGTCGTTGTTGAGGACGTAGTAGCCGGGGTCGGGGAGCAGGAGCCGCGGCTCGGTCCACGTGGCGCCGTCGTCGGCGGAGTAGCTGAGCCACGGCCGGCAGTCCACCGGCGAGCGGGTGAGGAGGTGGAAGCGCGCCAGCCGGCCGCTTGCCAGCCGGAGCAGCGAGAGGCTCATGACGTTGAGTCCGCGGCCGTCGACGCCGGCGACCACGACGCGGGGCTCGCTCCAGGTGCGCCCGCCGTCGGAAGAGGTGATCTCGGCCAGGCGCGCGGCGCTGTGGTCCTCGTCGCCGCCGTAGTACTGCGTATAGGTATATAGGATCCGGCCGTCGCGCAGCGTGGCGAAGGCGCCCTCGGAATTCCGCGGCACGGCCGGCGTCGGCGCGAGCTCAAGCACGATCCGGCTGCCCGGGTCGGCGCCGGTCTCGGCCGGGGGAGCGAACGGGGCGGCAGGCATCAAATCGCGTTGGGATCGAAGCGAAGCCAGTGGATGGCGTTCCGGTCGCGATCGCTGCTGCCCCAGAAAGCGATGAGCACGCTGCCGTCGCCCAGTTCGGCCAGCGACGGGTAGCCGAAGCGGAGCTGGTTGAGCTCTTCCGAGGTCGAGGTCTTGCCGCTCATGCCGGAGGCGACCCCGCCCCACAGCAGGCCGCGGCGCTCGGTGCGCCAGCCGGCGGCGTCGACGGCCGCGAGCTCGACCCACAGGCCGGGCTGGTCGTGGCGCCGGTAAGCGGTGACCACCTTGCCGGATTTCAGCTCCAGCACCTTGCAGGTCTGGGCGAGGAAGCCGGTCGGCCGCGGGGCGGTGAAGGTGCGGCCGCCGTCGGGGCTGGTGACGAAGACGGACGGTCGGGTTTCGCGGGTCCGCGGATCGTAGACCCAGGCGGTGGCGACGAGGGAGCCGTCGCGGCGGACCGCGACCGACTGCTCCCAGTGGATGCAGCCGCTCTGGCGGCCGTCGAAGGTCGGCACGAAGCGCGGCCAGGTCGCGCCCTGGTCGGAGCTCACCAGCAGGCCGGAGACCTCGCCGTTGGGGAGGTCTCCGTTCCAGCCGCGCCAGGTGGCGACGGGCGCGGCCCAGCTGCCGTCGGGCAGCGGGATGATGGGGTGGCACAGTTCCCAGGTCGGCCCGACGAGCGGCGGCTCGATCCAGCGCGGCGGCGACCAGGTGCGGCCGTGGTCGCGGCTTTCGATCCAGAACAGCCGCATCGGGACCTGGCCGAGGGTCTGGCGGTTCGAGCGCTGGGTCTCGTATCCGAGCCGGTCCTCCCACTTGCCGAATCCGATCATGCGGCCGCCGCCGAAGTGGCGGGTGCGGATGGTGTGGGTCGTGGGCGGGGAGGCCGGGCGCGCGACCAGCGGGCCCGCGTCGGTCCAGGTCGCGCCGCCGTCGGTCGTGCGCGTGCCGCGCGTGTGGTAGTCGAGCGATTCGGTCGAGGCGCCGACGTCGAAGGAGACGTACCACTCGCGCTCGGAGAGGACGTTGAGGCTCGGGTGGTAGGCGTGGCGGACTTCGGCCTCGCGGGAAAGGAAGACGATGCCCTGGCCGAGGCGCGGCACGGCGGGGGCGTGGGGGGGCGTGGCGGGTTGGCTCATGGTGACGGCAGCGTGGCGGCGGGAGCGGGAGGTGGCGAGCAGATGCCGGCGCGTCAGTTGCCCGTGTCGCCGGTGGCGTCGTAGGTGCTGGCCACGCTGTAGAGCCGGGTGCTGGTCAGCTCGAGCGCGACGCGGACGGGGCGGTCGGTCGGGACCCGGGCGCCGCCCCGCCAGCGCATGGCGCCCTTGATGGTGTCCTCGCGGAGCGGCTCGCTCTCGGCGAAGCCGAGGCCGGCGATGGGGCGGCCGTCGGCCTCGAGCACGGCGGCGCGGACCTGGCCGAGGCGGGCGTCGGCGTTGAGGATCAGTTCGGGGCGGGCGAAGCGGAGCGGCACGGTTTCCAGGCGGCCGCCTTCGGGACCGGCGTCGAGCGACACGTAGCCGTCGCGCCGCCACTCGGCGCGGGCGATGGCAATACGCTTCGGGGGCATGGCGCCGCCGTGGTTGGTGGTCAGCACGGTGTAGTACACCCAGGTCTCGCGGCCGTAGTGCACCGGAGCGGTGGCGAGGCCGAGGATGGCGCCGCCGTTGAAGGTGCCCGGGTCGCCCTGCGGGATGATGTTCATGCGGGGCCAGGCGCGCTGCCACTGGCGGCCGTCGAGGCTGCTGGCGATCTCGACGTCGATCGGGCCGGCCCAGCGGCTCTGGCCGGGGCCGGTCGAGCCACGGGCGCCCTCGTACTCGACGCGGAAGATGGTGGGCAGGCCGAGGAAGCCGCCGGCGTGGGGGAAGACGGACATGTTGTAGAACTCGGTGCGCTCGCCGGGCCGGGTGACCCAGGTGTCGTCGATCTTGTCCGGCACGAGCACCAGCTCCGGCTGGGTCCAGTTGCGGAAGTCCATGCTGCGGGAGAGCCAGACGACGCGGCGGTCGTAGTCGGAGCCGGGCTGCGGCTTCTTATGGTAGACGAGGAACTCGCCGGTCACGGGATTCTGCGCCATGGTCACCGTGTCGCCGTCGTCGAGGATCGGCGTCGCGGGGTCGTTCCGCCAGTGCAAGCCGTCCGGGGACACGGCCGACCAGTACTTGTTGGTCGAGTAGGCGACCATCTTGTAGCGGCGGGACGGATCGCGCTCGAACTTGTCGACGATGATGGTGGCGCTGTCCAAATCGAAGACGATGTTGTTGTCCTTGGAGCCGTTGAAGGCGTAGAGGCCGAGGGAAGGCTTGTCCCAGTCGACGCCGTTGCGGGACGTCGCGTAGAGCAGCGGGGTGGCCCCGCCCTCGCGGAAGCCCTCCACGTAAACCTTCTGGGTGTGGGCCAGGATTTCGCCGGCGCCGGGGACGCCGACGTACCACATCTCGAAGAGTTGCTTGGCCGGGTTGTGCAGGATCGTGCCGAAGACATAGACGCGGTCGCCTTCCCAGGGCCGGTCGGCCACGACGATGGGCTTCGGGTGGGAGCGGGCGGGATGCTGCCGGCGCACGAGGTCGCGCCGCGAGGCCACGCCGCCGTCGTCGACGAAGAGCAGGGGCAGGTCCTGGAGGGGAATCACGCGCGCCGGCGCGGGGTCGGCGGCCGCCGCGTTCGCGGCTAGCAGGACGGTGAACAGGAGGTGGCGCAGGGTCGGGATTTTTTCCATGATGACAGGTTCGTTGCGGGGGAGTTTGACGGCCGGTCGACCGCGAACACGGGCGGCCGGCGGAGAAATCGTCGGGGCCGGGGAGGCGCCCGCCAACCGAATTCCCTTGGTTCCCAGGGGAGGCCAAGCCGCGGCCCGGCCGGCGCGCGATGGCCACCGCAGGGGACCAGCAGGTTTCGGTTGGCGTGCAGGGCGGCGGCGGTGTTGAGTCGCGGCGGTCTCCCCGGAGAACCAGGCATGAAACTGCTGCTCAACTACAAACTCACTCTCCCGCCCGAGGAACGCCGCGCCCTGGCGGCCCTCGCGCCCGGGCTGGTGATCGAGGAACAGCCGGCGCGCCCGGCGGAGGCGCTGGACGGGACCGGGGTGACGGTCCTGGTCAGCGACCACGTGCCCCGCGACCGGCGGGCCTGGCCGGAGCTGCGCTGGGTGCAGCTGCTGGCGGCCGGGGCCAATCACCTGCGGGGGCATCCGATCCTCGAGTCGGGGCTGCCGGTCACCACGGCCAGCGGGCTGCACGGCGTGCCGATCGCGCAGTTCGTGACCTGCACGTGGCTGATGATGGCGCACCGGATGAAGGAGGTGCTCGAGTTCGAGCGGGACCGCCGCTGGCCGGACCGGCTGGCGCTGGCGGGGTGGACGGTGCGCGGCCTGACGGCCGGCATCGTCGGCTATGGCAGCATCGGCCGCGAATGCGCGCGGCAGCTGTCGGCGCTGGGGATGCGGGTCATCGCGCTGAAGCGCGATCCGGCGAACCGGCGCGACGACGACTACAACGCCTGGCCCGGCACGGGCGACCCGGAAGGGCGCCTGCCCGAGGCCTGGTACGGGCAGGACGAGCTGCGCCGCATGCTGCCCGCCTGCGATCTCGTGGTGGTGACGGTGCCGTGCACGCCGGCCACGGAGGGCCTGATCGGCCGCGAGGAGCTGGCGGCGATGAAGCCGTCGGCGCGGCTGATCAACGTCTCCCGCGGCGAGATCGTCGACGAGGCGGCGCTGGCCGCGGCGCTGCGCGAAGGCCGGCTGGCCGGCGCGGCGGTGGACTGTTATGTCGGCGAGCCCATCGGGACCGATCACTTCCTGTTCGGCGTTCCGAACCTCATCATGACGCCGCACATGTCGGGCGTCTCCACCAGCTTCGCCGCCGTCATGGCCGCGCTGGTGCGCGAGAACCTGCAGCGATTCGTCGCCGGACGGCCGCTGCTCAACCGCCTGGATCCGCGGCGCGGGTACTGAGCCGCGCGCCCCGCCTTTGCCCCCATGAAAATCACCCGCGTCACCACCCGCCTCATCGAGATCGATCCGCGGCCCCGCTACAAGGACGGCCGCGTGCCGCCCGGCCGTCCGCAGAAGTGGCAGTTCCCGTTCGTGACGCTGCGCACGGACGAGGGGCTCGAGGGCCACAGCACCGGCTTCGGCCCCCATGGCGACGGGCCGGCGATCGTGGAGGCGCTGCATGCGGTGTACGCGCCCGACCTGCTCGGGTGCGACCCGATGTTTTCGGAGGAGATCTGGCAGCGGCTCTGGCGGAAGCAGCGCCATCTCTACCACCAGCGCGACACGCTAGTGGGGGTGCTCGACGTGGCGGTCTGGGACCTGAAGGGCAAGATCGCGGGCCGGCCGATCGCGCAGCTGCTCGGACAGCTCCGGACGCGGATGCCCTGCTATGCCACGGCGCGGAGCGAGAAATACACGGTCGAGGAGGTCTTCGCGGAGGCGCAGAGGATCAAGGCCGCGGGCTTCCACGGGTACAAGGTGCAGTTCCGGGACGGCCTGGCACTCGACCTGCCGCGGCTGGCCGCGGCGCGGGAGGCGGTCGGACCCGATTTCAAGCTGATGAACGACCCGGCCGCTGGCTACGGATACAGCGAGGCGCTGGCGGTCGGACGGAGGCTCGACGAGCTGAACTACCACTGGTTCGAGGAGCCCGTGCCGGACCACAACCTGGTCGTGCTGGAACAGCTGTCCCGCCAGGTGCGCACGCCGCTCGTGGTGGGGGAGACCGTCCGCCTCACCGAGCTGGCCGGCTACCTGCGCGGGGGGTTCGTGCCCATGCTCCGCGGCGACACCCTGCTGAAGGGCGGCGTCACGGGCCTGCGCAAGGCGATGGCCGCGGCCGAGCTGTTCGGGCTGCGGCTGGAAGTGCACACGGCGGATTCGCCGCTGCTCGACCTGGCCAATCTCCATGTGAGCTGCTCCGCCGCCAACACGGAGTTCGTCGAGAACGACCATCCCATCTTCCGCTGGGGGCTGAAGCACAATCCGCTCGAGGCCGATGCCCAGGGTTATGTTCACCTGCCCCAGGGGCCCGGACTCGGCGCGGAGCTCGATCTCGACTGGCTTGATGCGCACACGAGCGCGGTGCGGACGACGGGGGAGAAGGGGTGATCGGTCCGGCCGGCCGCGCTACCTGGCGCCGGGGGCGTGGGTGGAGGTGAAGGAGCTGGCGAGGGAGAAGAGCCGGGCGCCGGCCATCTCGATGAGGACCCGCACGGGCCGGTCGGTCGGCGGCTGGCGGCCGCCGGTCCAGCCGAGCGGAGCGCCGACCGTGTCGTCCCGGAAGGGGAGGCATTCGGCCAGCCCGAGGCCGTCGATCGGCCGGCCGTCGGACTCGAGGATGGCGGCGCGCAGCCACCCGCGCCGCGCGTCGGCGTTCACGAGGAGCCGGGCTTGCGCGAAGCGCAGGGGCACGGTTTCCAGCCGGCCGCCCTCGGGCCCGGCCTCGAGCGAGACGTAGCCGTCGCGTCGCCAGGAGGCGCGCGCGACGCTGATGCGCTTGGGCGGCATCGGGCTGCCGAAGTGGGTCGTGAGCACCGTGTAGTAGATCCAGGTCTCCGTCCCAACGTTGACCGGAGCCGAGGCGAGTCCGATCACGGCGCCGCCGTTGAACGTGCCCGGTTCGCCCGGCGGCACCAGGTGGAGGCGGGGCCAGGCGCGCTCCCAGCGGCGGCCGTCGGGGCTGCTGGCGAGCTCGACATGGACGGAGCCGGCGGTCGGGCTTTGTCCGCGGCCCGCGGTGCCGGGCGGCAGCTCGTATTCGACCCGCATCACGGTCGGCAATCCGAGATAGCCGCCGGCGTGCGGGAACACGGGCATGCTATGGATTTCCGTGCGTTCCTGCGGCCGGCGGACCCAGAGATCGTCGGCCTCATCCGGGGCCAGCACGAGTTCGGGCGGGCTCCAGCGGCGAAAGTCCGGGCTGCGGGAGAGCCAGACCACGCGACGGTCGAAGCCGCGCACCTGCTGCGGCCGCTTGTGAAAGACGAGAAATTCCCCGGTCTCGGGGTTCTGGGTCAGCGAGACCGTGGTGCCGTGCTCCAGGATGGGACCCTCCGGCTCGCCGCGCCAACGCACGCCGTCCGGCGACACCGCCGACCAATAGGACCCGGACGAGTAGCCCACCATTTTGTAGCGCCGGCCGGGGTCGGGGTCGTGCTCGTCGCGGATCACGCTGGGGCTGTCGAGGTCGAAGACGATGTTGTTCGCGGTCGAGCCCGCGAAGGCGTGCAGGCCGAGGACGGGCTTGTCCCACTGCCGGCCGTCGGCGGAGGTGGCGTACAGCACCAGGGTGGCGCCGCCCTGGCGGAAGCCCGGCACGAAGACCCGGCCGGTCTCGGCCAGCACCTCCCCGGCGTCGGGCACGCCCACGTACCAGAGCTGGAAGCGTTTTTGCTCCGGGTCGAACTGCGCCGTGCCGAAGACATAGACCCGCTGGCCCTCCCAGGGCCGGTCGGCGACCACCACCGGCGCGGGCAGCGAAGTTGCGGCGTGCTGCCGGCGAACCAGGTCGCGGCGCGAGACGAGGACGCTGTCGTCGACCAGCAGGAGGGGTAGGCTGCGCAGCGTGATGACCCTGGCTGGCTGAGGGAACTCCAGGGGACCGGGCGCGGCCGCGCCGAATCCGAGCGGCGCCAGCACGACGGCCGCGATCGCGCGGAGGCGGAGGATCGGGCGGGTCATCGAGCCTGGCCGGCGGAGAGGATGACCAGTGCGGCGCCGATGCGCACATCGCCCTCCTTGCTGGCCAGGAGCGGGGCCAGCTGCGCCAGGGTGGTCGGGGGACAGCGGCCGGCCAGGGCCTGGCAGGCCTCGTAGCGGGAGATCGTGATCCCCGTCAGGATGATGTCCTCGAGCTGGCGCTGCCAGGCGGTCAGGCGCGCGGGATCCGCGCGCCGCTGGAGGGCGGCGCTGACCAGGAAGGCGTGGATGTCGGTGCCGGGGGGCTCGGCGTCGGCGGCGCGGGCCAGTTCGGCGAGGATCGCCGGGTCGGTCACCCGCAGCCAGCGCAGCACGTAACCCGCGCGGCGTCGGGCGATCGGCTCGGGCGAGCGCAGGGCGAGGCGGATCCGGCCGAGGGCGTCCGGTTCGCCCGCGAGCGCGAGGGCCCAGAGCGGAATGAGGGTTTCGGCCTCGCGGGGGTCGCCGGCGAGCCGGCGGGCGAAGTCGCGGCCGGCGGCGCCGAGGCGGTGGTCGAGCTTGGCCAGCGACTCGAGGGCCGCGACCCGGTCGGGGGCGGCGGGATCGACGACCACGGCCTCAATCCGGGCGACCCAGCGCGCCCGCTCCTCCGGAGTGACGGCGGTCCGGGCGAGGACCCGCCAGGGACCCACGCGGAACGGCGAGGCGTCGCTCCGGGCCAGGCGGTCGAGGAGGAATTGCCGGACCCAGGCGGAGTCGCCGGTCTCGAGCAGGGCCTCCGCGGCGTGGATGCCGATCCAGTTCGGCTCCTCGGCGAGGATGCCGCGCAGGGTCGTGCGGGCGGCGGCGGGCAGCGGGACGGATTCCGGCGCGGGCGCGGTCGGGGGCGGCGGGTTGTCCATGGGACGGTCGGCGTCCGAGGGGCGGGTTGGCTCCGGCTCAGCGGCCCGCCGCCAGCAGGTCGGCGAGAGGCTGGCGGATGGCCGCGGCCCAGATCGAGTAGCCCGCTTCGGTGAGGTGGAGCTTGTCCGGCATGATCGCCGGCGAGAGGGCGCCGTCGCGGCCGAGGAAATTCGGCCCGAGGTCGAGGAAATGGACGTGCTGGCCGTCATGCAGCCGGGCGAGGCCGCGGTTGACCTCCTCGACGCGGGCGCGCTGGGCGGTGCCGGGCTCGTCGCGGGGGAAGATGGCCAGCAGGAGGATGCGGGCCTGGGGGACCTGGGAGCGGAGCGTGGCGACGATCCGGGTCACGCCCGCGAGGGCCTCGTCCGGCGTGTTGCGCAGCCGGTCGCTCCCGCGCTCGAGGCTCGTGTTGTTGGTGCCGATCATGAGCACGACGACCTTGGGCGAGAGGCCGGCCAGCGTGCCGTGCTCGAGCCGCCAGAGGACGTGCTGGGTGCGGTCGCCGTCGATGCCGAAGTTGGCGGCGCGCAGCGGGGCGAGGTGGGCGTCCCAGATCACCCGGCCCTCCTTACGCCAGCCGTCGGTGATGGAGTCGCCGAGGAAGACGACGTCGATGCCGCCGGCGCGGGCCTCGGCGACGAAGCCGTCGTGCCGTTTCTCCCAGCGTTCATCCTTGCGGACGGGTTCGACGGCGGTGTTGGCCGCGGCGTTGAGGGCGGAGGCGAGGAGCAGGAGGGCGAGGAAGATGCGGGGCATGGAGCGGGGGGTGGAGGAGGCGAGGATGGTCGCGCGGCGCTCCGGCTGGCAACCGTTTCCCGCGGAAAGCAAGACGGCACCGGGGTGAGCCGGCGCCGTCGGGAGCGGAGGCGGCCGTGGCCGCGCTGAGTCCGCGCTCAGAAGGTGTAGTTGACGGTGAGGCGGTAGGTGCGGTCGTGGGCGCGGTAGAGCAGCGAATCCGAGCCCGGGATGAGGATGTCATCCGTGTTGGTGACATTCATCACGTTCAGCTGCACGTTCCAGCGGTCGCGGCCGTAGCCGATGAAGGCGTCGAAGACGTCGGCGTCCGGCAGGAAGAACGCGTTGCCGCTGCCCGGGGTGGCGCCCTTGCGGCGCCAGTTGCCGCCGAAGTAGGCGCCCTTGAGGGAACCGTCGAGGAACGCGTACTTGGCGTTGAGGGACCAGGCCGGTTCGATCATGCCGAACACGAGGCCGGTCTCGTTCTTCGAGTCGATGTCGCTGTAGCCGAGCATGAGGTAGAGTCCGGACATCGGCTCCCAGGCGATATCGAACTCGTAGCCGTCGGCCGTCTGCGTGCCGGCGGGCACGAGGATGAAGCCGCCGCCGAGCTCGGGCGGGTTGTTGACCTGGATGAGGACGTTGGTCAGCTCCATCTTGAAGACGGACGCGGTGGCGATGAGCTTGCTGCCGAGCAGGTCGAGCTTGACGCCGACCTCGTCGGTGGAGCCCAGTTGGTTCGGGTACTTCAGGCCCGTGGTGGGGCTGAGGGTGTTGATCGGGATGTAGGTTTCGCCGATCTGGCCGAAGACGCTGACGCCCGGCATCGGCTTAACGACGAGGCCGACCTTGGAGGTCCACTGCTGGTTGACGATCTTGCGGGTGGAGGCCGGGTCGATGACGAAGCGGCGGGCCGCGATGCTGGGGGCGCTGGCGAAGGCCTCGGTGGTGGTGGTGACCTTGTCGTAGCGGGCGCCGCCGACGAGGATGACCTTGTCCTGGAGGAACGTGATGTTGTCCTGGAAGCCGAAGGCGAAGGCGTTGTTCGTGGCCAGGCCGTTGAACGGGTTGAACTGCGGCGTGGTGGCCTCGAGCGCCTTGCGGTCGTAGTTGCTGAAGTTCGGGCGGATCGCCGAGAACGAGTTGGCCACCGCGGTGGTGTTGGCGGGGTTGGGGATGTCCCAGAAGAAGAACGCGCGCTCGCGCTGGCCGCTGGTGAGCTGGCCGTTGGTCACGAGGATGTGCTTGAGCGGGCCGGTCTTGAACTCGCCGACGATGTCGAGGTAGAGGCCGCTGTTGATGAACTTGCCGTCGAACTCGCGCAGGCGGATGACGGTGCGCCAGTCGGCGACGCGCGGGTCGTCCTTGGAGATGAAGCGGGCGTCGCCGGCGACCTGGGCGCCCGCGGCGTTGGTGTAGGTGACGATGGCGCCGTTGCTGTCGACCGGCACGGGGAGGGTGAGCGAGTAGCTCGGGCCCTGGTCGCCGATGGCCTCGTTGTGGCGGGCGACGAGGCGGAGGGTCCACTTGTTGTCCTGGTTCTGGGCCCAGCTGTACTCGAAGCCGGCCTCGTAGGCGCGGACGTCGCCCGGCGAATTGTCGTCGGACGGGGCGTTCATGATCTCCTTCGGCACGGCGAACTTCGGGTTGGTCAGGAAGGGCGCGAAGTTGGGGTCGAGCGGGTTCTTCCAGCCGGTGGGGAAGACGGTGCCGTTGGTGATGGCGATGTCGTAGCTCAGGTACTGGAAGCGGCCCCAGATGCGGCCGCCCGCCTTGGCGTCGCCCAGCAGGTGGGTGTAGGCGAGCACGGTGTTGAAGATGTCGTTGCGGCCGGCGCCCCAGTAGCGTTCGCCCTCCTGGCTGGAGATCACGGCGCGGTAGGCGCCGCGGTCGCCGAGCGGGCCGGTGGAGTCGACCATGGCGCGGACGAACTCGTCGTACGACTGCACCTGCAGCTGGACCTTGGTCTGCGGGCTGAAGCGCGGCCACTTGCTGATCTTGTTGATCACGCCGCCCATGCTCGTGGTGCCGTACAGCGTGCCCGCGGGGCCCTTGATGACCTCGACGCGTTCGTAGGCCGAGGAGTCGTCGAACGAGCCGACGACGGTGCCGACGTTGTCCGGCAGGCCGTCGCGGATGCTGAAGCCATTGCCCGCGCCGACGTTGAAGCCGCGGAGGGTGTAGCTCTCGAACAGCGGCGAAAGGGAGGAGGTGGGGGTGATGCCGGAGACCAGGGAGAGGACCTCGAGGGCCGAGACGGCGCCCTTGTCGGAGAAGTGCTGCTCGCCGAGGCCGATGACGGAGAGCGGCACGTCGCTGACGGGGAGCGCCACGCGCGAGGCGCCCATGGCCTGCGGCACGGCGTACCCGCGCTCCCGGGCGCCCTTCACCTGGAAGGGCGAGAGGACCACGGTTTCGTCGGCGGAGGTTTTCTCGGCGGCGAGCGACGGCGCGGGCGCGGTCTGCGCCACAGCCGACAAGCCCGCGAACAAGCTGAGGAGCAGGCTGGAGTGGAGGGATGGTTTCATGGCGGTTTTGGTGAGGTGGCAGGGAGCGGGATGCGCCCTGGGCAGGGTCAACGTGGATTTAACTGAAAAGGCACACGGGTGATGCCAAGCCCGCGATGTTGGTCTCCAAGAGGGGCCAGGGGTGCCGGCCGGCGCGGCCCCTGGCTCCTGGGGGAGTCCAGCGACGCGGGATTGCGTCGGGCGCTCCGGTGCGTTCCCCTGCGGCCATGCCGCCGTCGCGCCCCGTCCCGCCGCTTGACCGCCGCGCCTTCGTGCGCGCGGCCGCCGCGCTCGGGGCGCTGGCGCTGGCGCCGCGCGGCCTCGCCGCGGCCGCGGCTTCGCCGGCGCCCGACCTGCTCACGCTCGACGAGGCCGAGGCGGCGGCGCGGGCGAAGCTGGATGCGGCCGCGTACGCCTACGTGAGCGGCGGCGCGGGCGAGGAGCGGACGCTCCGGTGGAACCGGGAGCGGTTCGACGACCTGCGCTTCCGGCAGCGCGTGCTGCGCGACCTGGGCGACCTCGACATCAGCGTGACGCTGCTCGGGCGGAAGCGGCCGATGCCGGTGCTGTTCGCGCCGACCGCGTCGAACCGCATCGCGCACCCGGAGGGCGAGCTGGCCGTAGCGCGCGGCGCGGGCGCGACCGGCACCACCTACGTGCTCAGTACCGGGGCGACGACCAGCATCGAGGACGTGATGCGCGCGGCCACGGAGCCGGTGTGGTTCCAGCTCTACGTCCAGACGGATTGGAAGTTTACCGAGGACCTGGTGCGCCGCGCGGAGGCGGCGGGCGCGGAGGCGCTCTGCCTCACGGTCGATGCGCCGGTCCCGGGCGCGCGCACGCGCAGCGAGCGGGCGGGCTACGTGCTGCCGCCGGGGCTCACGGTGCCGATGCTGCAGGGGGTGTCCCGGCCGGATTCGGTGACCACGCTGGACGAGGTCACGCCGGCGCGACTGGTGTGGCGCGACGTCGAGCGGCTGATCGCGTTCAGCCGGCGGCCGGTCTTCCTCAAGGGCATCCTCGATCCCGCCGACGCGGACCGCGCCGTGCGCGCCGGGGCGGCCGGGGTGATCGTGTCGAACCACGGCGGCCGCAACCTCGACACGCTGCCGGCCACGATCGAGGCGCTGCCGGCGGTGGCGGACGCGGTGGCCGGGCGCGTGCCGGTGCTGATGGACGGGGGGATCCGGCGCGGCACCGACATCGTGAAGGCGGTGGCCTGCGGCGCCACCGCCGTGCTCATCGGGCGGCCGTACCTCTACGGACTGGCGGCGGCGGGCGAGGCTGGCGTCGCGCACATCCAGCGGATCCTGCGGAAGGAGCTGCGGATGGCGCTGGCGCTGCTCGGCGTGCCGCGGCTGTCGGCGGTCGACCGGGGGGTGCTCTGGGAACCGCGCCGGGGCGGCTGAACCGGCTCAGCCGGCGGGGAGGCGTCCGGGCCGGGCGACGTAGCGGACCAGGTCGTCGCCGAGGCGCAGCGCGAGGGCGCCGAGCAGCTCGGACGGGTTGAGTCCCGCGTTGTGGGCGAAGACGGACGAGCTGGCCACGAAGAGGTTCTCGGCGTCCCAATGCTGCAGGCGGGGCGACACCACGCTCGTGGCGGGGTCGGCGCCCATGATGGTACCGCCGGTCACGTGGGTGCCCACGTACTGACGGACGTCGAAGGGCCGGCCGCGCGGCGCGGCGGGGCCGACGTGGGTGGCGCCCATGGCGCGGGCGATCTCGGCGGCGCGGGCGGTGCAGTACGCGGACATGCGCAGCTCGTTGTCGCGGAAGTCGAAGGTCAGGCGCAGGAGCGGCTGGCCGAAGGCGTCGGTGTAGTCCGGGTCCAGGTCGAGGAAGTTCTCGCGGTGGGGGTAGCAGCTGCCCTGCACGCCGAGCCCGAAGGAGTGGTTGTACCAGTCCGCCGCGGCCTGCTTCCAGGCGGTGCCCCAGCGGGGGGTGCCGGGCGGCAGGCGGCGCGCCTGGATCGGGGCGCCGGAGGAGAGCCCGACCCCCATCGAGCCGCCGCCGAGGAAGCCGAGGCCGGCGTGGTCGAAATTGTCGTCGGTGAACTCGTCGATCAGCGTGCCCGCCGCCCCCGCGGCGAGGAACGGGTTGATCCAGCGGTCGCGGTAGAAGAGGCTGAGGCCGGAAGTCGTCTGGAGACACAGGTTGCGGCCCAGGGTGCCGGTGCCGGCGGCCGGGTCGTAGGCCCGGCCGATGCCGGCCGAGAGCAGGAGGCGGACCGTGGTGAAGGTGAAGGCGGAGAGCACGACGACGGCGGCCGGCTGGCGGCACTCCTCGCCGGTGAGGAGGTCCAGGTAGCGGACGGCCCGCACCCGGCCCGCCGCGGCGTCGGGCTCGAGGGCCAGCACGTGGGCGTGCGGCCGGAGCTCGAAGCACGGCTGATTCCGGAGCCAGGGGTAGAGGAGGGTGCCGGGCGTGCCTTTGGCGCTGGCCTCGCAGAGGTAGCGGGCGCAGTGGCCGCAGTACTGGCAGGCGCCGAGGGCCATGCCGTCGGGATTGACGTACGTGCCCGACGAGTTGGCGGCTGGCATGGGGTAGGGGTGGTAGCCGCGCTCCCGCGCCGCGGCCTGGAAGATCAGTCCGGCCTCGGTGGATTCGAGCGGCGGCTGGGGGTATTCGTGTTCGCGGGGGTCTTCGAACGGGTTGCCGCCGGGCTGGACGCGGCCCCGGAGGTTGCCGGCCCGGCCGGAGACGCCGAAGAGGCGCTCGAAGAGGTCGTAGTAGGGCTCGAGCTCGGCGTGCGCGACGCCCCAGTCCTGCAGGGGCATGTCGGCCGGGATGGCCCCGCGGCCGTAGCGGTCGAGCAGCCGGCTGCGCAGCGCCAGGTTGTAGCCCCGCCACCGGTGCGATTCGCCGTTCCAGTGGTTGCCGGCGCCGCCGGCGCCCGTGCCGGGCAGGAAGGCCGCCAGGCGCCGCATCGGCCGCGCCGGCTCCGTCCGGGAGCGGCGCAGCGTGTAGGTCTCGGCCGCCGGGTCCTGGACCAGGCCGCCGCGCACCGCCCAGCGGAGCTCGTCGCGCTGGGAGGGGATGCGCGACTCGGCGCCCGCACCCGGCTCGCCGCCGCGCTCGAGCACCAGCGTGTCGATGCCCGCCCGGGCGAGCTGCCGGGCGGCGAAGGCCGCGGCGAGCCCGCCGCCGACGAAGACCACCGTGCGTTCCGGAAGATTTTTCATGCGCGCCAGGAAGGGAGGTTCACGGGATGCGGGAGACGGATCCCAGCGGAGGCGCGCGCAAAGATAAACACCAGAAAAGCCGTGGCCTCCCGGATCCGCGCCTTCTGGATTTCCGATTCGGCGCCCGAGACAACCCCCCTCTCCTGGCCTCCGTCGGAGGCCAGGAGAGGGGGGTTGTCTCGCCTCCCGACGGCTGCCCTGATCGCGCCGCTATGAGTCAACCGCCGTCCCTTCGTCCCAACCAGCTGCTGGCCCGCATGCGCGCGGGCCAGGTCGAGCACCTGTACAGCCTCGGCAACTTCGCGTCGCCGCGGCATGTCGACTACGTGTGCGGGACAGGCAAGTTCCAGTCGATCTGGTTCGACCTCGAGCATTTCGACATCCCCACGGGGGACCTGGCGGTGATGAACATGGTGACCCGGGCCTACCCGATCACGACGATCGCGCGCTTCAAGGCCCTGGACTACCAGGCGGTGATGCGGGTCATGGAGACGGGGGTGGGTGGCATCATGTGCGCCATGGTGGAGAGCGCGGAGGAGGCCCGGCAGATCGTGCGCTGGGCGAAGTTCAACAACCCGAATCCCGCGCCGGGCGAGACCACCGGCCTGCGCGGCTGGAACGGCGGCGGGCCGGACGCGCGCTACGGCGCCTTCCCTCCCGGCGACTACGTGCGGCACGCCAACAACGAGGTGGCCATCATCTGCCAGATCGAGACGCCCGAGGCCGTGGCCCGGCTCGACGAGATCGTGGCGGTGCCCGGCGTGGACGGGCTGTTCTTCGGTCCGGGCGACTATGCGCACCGGATCGGGCAGCTCGGGCGGCTCTCGCATCCCGAGGTCATTGGCGCGATGAAGCTGCTCGCGGAATCCTGCCGGCGACACCAGAAGTTCCTCGGCACGATCGGCATCGGGCGCGAACATTACCAGCAGGTCCGGGCGCTCGGCGCCCAGCTCATCTGCCCGGGCGGCGACATGCGCGTGATGAACCACGGCCTGCGCGAGCTCACCAAGACCTTCCTGTAACAAAGCTGTGCGTTCGCCCTGGGGCGCGGATGGTCTGGGGCGGGGCTGGGCGGCGCGCGAGCCGCCGGGGACGAACTTGGGCTCGATGCGCTGGCCCGGCTGGGCGATCGGCTGGTTGCGGGTGTAGGCCAGCACGAGCGGGAAAAGGCGCTTGGCGTAGGTGCGCGGGCTGACCATGTAGCCGGCGGGGCTGGGGCGCAGGTAGGAAAGGAAGGAGTCGTGGTCGCGGGAGATCAGCGAGACCTGTTCGCCGACGCGCAGGCCGCGGTCGGCCAGGAACGTGATGGCGGTGAGGTAGAACGCCGGCTTGGCGATGAGCAGGGCGGTGGGGGGCGACGGGGAGTCGAACAGGCGGCTGAGCATGCGCCAGGCGCCCTCGACGGTGCCGTCGTGGCGCGTGACGACCGACTCGACCTCGGGATGGCCGCTGCGCTGGACGCCGTCCAGGAAGCCCGCCTCGCTCTCGAGATCGCCGCCGCGCTGCGACTGCTGGACGAAGAAGGCGAGGCGGCGGTGGCCGTGGCGCAGCATGGCGCCGACGGCGTGGCGGCAGACGGCGAAGTAGTCGAGGTCGATGTTGGGCAGCGGCACGCCGTGGTGGCCGGAGCCGGCGACGATGCAGGGGATGCCGCGCTCGTAGAACCAGCGCTGCAGGGACTCGGTGGAATGGGTGAGCACCCAGCAGGTCTGGGGGTTCTGCGCGACCAGGCGGCGGAGCGCCTCGCCGGCGCCGCGGCTGAAGAAGCGGCAGCTGGAGAAGGCGGTGAGCCGGATGCCGCGTTCGAACAGCAGGGCGCGCAGTTCGTCGACCCAAAGGGCGGTGCGCGAAGGCATCTGGTCGAGGGCCTCGGGCGTGAGCAGGCCGATGGACTGGTCCGGGCGCGCGGCCGGTGCCGCGGGGCCGACGATGCGGTGGCCGAGGCGGTGGCTGGTCTTGATGACGCCGTCGCGCTGGAGCTGGGCGATCGACTTGCGGACGGTCTTGCGGCTGACCCGGAGGAGTTCCGCCAGCGTGCGCTCGCTGGGCAGCGAATTCACCCAGGTGCCATTGCCGATGTCGTGCGCGATGCGGGCGGCGACCTGGGCCGCGAGCGAGTGGTAATTGAAGATCTCGGCCGGCATGGGGCGGTTCCGGGTTACTTCATTCCCGCGGCGCCGCAAGCCCGATCACGGGCGGCGCACGTGCGCGTGGGGGTCGCCCTCGGCGGGATCGAGGTCCTCGGGCCAGGCGAGCTCGACGCCGCGCCGCTCGAGCGCGGCCTGGAAGCGGCGGAGCTGGTCGGGGTCGCCGCGCACGGTCCGCGGCCGGCAGCCGCCCTCGAGGCAGAAGGCGGCGAGGGCGCCGGCGGACTCGCCGATGTTCCACTCGACCGGGTGGAGCCGCAGGCAGCCGTTGGTAATGTGGGTGGTGCCGAGGTTCTTGGCGGCGGGCAGCAGGTTCTCCACCCGCACGGGCAGGAGCGCACCGAGCGGGATGCGGAACGGCAGGGAGGCGACGTCGAGGTAGTTGTCGCCGCCGGTGGTGGGGTGGAGATCGATGCGGTAGCTGCCGACGCCGACCGAATCCGGGTAGCGTTCGGCGAGCCGGTCGTGCGGCCGGAGCGCGGCCGAGAGGTCCTGCTCGCGCACGGTGAACTCGGCGCGGATGCGGCGGGCCTCGCGGATGTAGGGGGCCAGGGCCAGGCCGTCGGCGCTGCCCGCGACGTCGGCGCGCAGCCGCAGCCCGGGCCAGCCGGCGCCGCCGTCGGGCCGCGGGGCCTCGGTGCGGAGCCAGTGGAGCACGGAGAGGCTGAGCTGGCGCGCGCCCGCGGCGGCCTCGCGCCGGCGGGCGGGCGAGGGGTCGAGCAGGCTGCCCGGCAGGTAGTCGATCACGGGCCAGTTGACCGCGACGATGTCGCTGGGAAACGCGCCCGGCTCGAACAGGTCGCGGTCGAGGATCCGGCGGTAGCTCCACAGCCCGGCCATGTCGGCCGGTCGCTCCGCGTGCGGGGCGAACCGGTAGCGGACGGGCTGCAGCGTGCGCGGGTTCATGCCCGCCCAGCTGAGCCAGGGGGCGGGCCAGGGCGGGTTCAGGGGCGCGTGGTAGCGCCGCCAGAAAGCGTAGTCGCGCGGTTCCGGGCCGACGTGGTTTTCGCCGTCCAGGTGGTCGAAGGCGAAGCACCAGGAGAAGGCCTGCACGTTGTCGGGCCGGGCGGCGGCCGGGGCGCTGGGTTCGCCGGTCTGCGCGCGGGATTCCTGGCCGGTGACGTGCTCGACCCCGGCCAGCTCGAGCAGGTCGCCGAGCTCGGTCGCGTCGAGGAAGTAGGGGGCCGCGATGGCGGCGGCGGCGCCCGTGCGGAGGTCGGTCACGGTGACCTCGGTCACCAGGTCGCCGGCGGTGGCCGCGCCGGCGGGGACATGGCCGGTGAGGACGCGGAGGCGGCCGGAGCGGCGGTGCGGCGCCAGCAGCGACTCGAGGACGGCGAGGGCGACCCGGGGCTCGTGGCAGAGGGGAGAGACCCAGCCGTTGCCCGGATTGAGCCGGGGGTGCGCGCGCGCCGCGGCGGTGAGCGGGTAGTGGGCGCGGTAGTGGGCCCGCACGCCCTCGCGGAAGCGCTGGTAGGCGGCGGTGCGCCCGAACCGCTCGATCCAGCCGTGCTCGTCGGGCGGGACCAGCTGCGCGGTGAGCTGGCCGCCGATCCAGGCGGTGGCTTCGGTGAGGACGACGGTGCGGCCGGCCTCCAGCGCGGCGAGCGCGGCGGCGCAGCCGCCGACGCCCCCGCCGATGACGGCGATGTCAGCGACCAGGCGGTTTCCAGGCATCCCGCCTCATTGCCAGAACGCCGGCCCCGCGCACGAGCGAATTTCCGTGGTCTGCGAGGGAGACCAGCCGGGACCGGCGCCGCTCCCGGCTGGACACGGCGGCTTCCGCGCGGAATCCTCCGGCCCATGTTTCGTCCCTCGGTCGTCCGCCGGATCCGCCTGCTTCTGCTGCTGTGCCTGGCGCCGCTCGCGGCGCGGGCCGGTCCGGAGACGGCGTTCGCGGGCACGCCGTTCGGTCCGGCGGTGGCGGCGGCCTTCGCGGCGGCGGACGGGAAGGCGGCGGACGGGAAGGCGACGGACCGGGGCAACCGGCTGGCGCTTCTCGGCGGCGGCTACGACGCGCTGCTGCTGCGGGTGCACCTGATCCGGCAGGCTCGGGTGTCGATCGCGGTGCAGACCTTCATCTGGACCAACGACGAGTGCGGCCGGCTGCTGATGTACGAGCTGATCGAGGCGGCGCGGCGCGGCGTGAAGGTGCGGGTCATCGCGGACCACCTGGTCTCGGACCAGGATCCGGAGGTGGTGGCCTTCCTGGCGACGGCGCACCCGAACTTCGAGCTGAAGCACTACCGGCCGGCGATGGCGCGGATCAAGCCCTCGCTCTTCCACACGCTGCTCGCATCGGTGCAGTCCTTCCACGGGGTGAACCAGCGCATGCACAACAAGGTGATGCTGTTTGACGACGCGGTGCTGATCACGGGCGGCCGGAACATCGAGAACACGTATTACGACCACGCCACGGAGATGAACTTCCGCGACCGGGACGTGGTGGCGGTGGGCCCGGTGGCGCGGGCGGCGGCCGAGTCGTTCGCCGAGTTCTGGAAGTTCCGGCACGCGGTCTCGAGCCGGGACCTGACGGACGTGCAGGAGGTCCTGCGGCGCGGCGGGGTGCGGCGGTACGACCGGCGCGAGGACTACGACTTCGGCGGCTATTTCGAGGCGCTGGACCGCGAGGCGGACGACGCCGCGCTGGTCGCCGCGCGGTTCGCGGACCGGCTGCGGCCGGTGGAGCGGGTGGTATTCGTCAGCGACGAGCCCGGAAAGTCCGGGGGGTTCTTCTCCCGCACCGCCCGGATCACGCGCGAGCTCGGGCGCACGCTGGAGCGGGCGCGGGGCAGCGTCGTGATGCAGACGCCCTACCTGGTGCTCAGCCCGACGGCCCGGCAGCTGTTCCGCGAGCTGCAGGAGCGGCATCCCGGCCTGCGCATCCGGATCTCGTCGAACAGCTTCGCGTCGACGGACAACCTGCTCGCGTATTCGGCCAACTACCGGCTGCGGAACGAGTATGTGGTCGGGCTGAAGCTGCAGGTGCACGAATTCAAGCCCCGGCCGGCGGCCATGGCCGAGCTGTTCCCGCGGCACGAGGAGATGGCGGCGCGGGCGGAGGCGCGCATCGCGTCCGGGCGGCAGGAGCGTCGGCCGTTCCTGTGCCTCCATGCAAAGTCGCTCGTCGTCGACGACGCGGTGGCGTTCGTCGGCTCGTACAACCTCGATCCGCGGTCGGAGAACCTGAACACCGAGGTCGGCCTGCTGGTGGAGGACGCGGCCTTCGCGCGGGAGCTGCGCGAGGAGATCGAGCGCGACATGCGCCCCGAGAACAGCTGGGTGATCGCGCGGCGGTCGATCCCGCTCGGCCTGGAGACGGTGAACGCGCTGGTCGGCGGCGTGCTGGCGCTGGGGCCGCTGGAGGTGTGGCCGATCCAGAACACCAGCAGCTTCGAGCTGCGGCCGGGCGCGATGGCGGTGCCGCCGGACGCCCCGGACTTCCACCAGCACTACCGCGAGGCCGGTTCGTTCCCCGGCACGGACACGCCGCTGAGCAACAAGGAGATCCTGACCCGCCTCTACAAGGCCGTGGGGGCGCCGCTGACCCCTGTGCTGTAGCGGGGGGCCGCGCGCCGGCGGAAGAGATCGCCCCGGGCCGGAAAAAGCGCACACTGCGGCGCATGAAGACAATCCTGGTGCTGGCAGTCTGCGGGGTGGCGGCGGTCGGGCGGCTGGGGGCCGCGGACGGGTACACGCTGCCCGCCGGGCTGCTGGCGGGAGAGGTGACTTCGCACCGGGCGATCCTGCAGGCGCGGCTGGGCGCGGAGGCGGCGGCGCCCGACGGCGACCGGCCCGGCCGCGAGGGCTGGGTGCGTTTCGAGCTGTCGCCCGGCGGCGACTTCTCCGCGGCGCGCGCCACGCCGTGGCGGCGGGCGCGGGCGGAGGACGACTTCATCGTGAAGGAGGTGGTGTCCGGCCTCGAGCCCGGCGCGGAGTACCACTACCGCGCCCGGTTCGGTGCGACGCCCGCGACGGCGTCGGCCAGCGCGCCGCAGCGCTTCCGGACGCCCGCGGCTGCGGACGTGGCCGCGCCGCTGCGGCTGGCGATGCTCAACTGCCTGAGCCACTACGCGTTCTTCCACGGCTCGCCCCCGAGCCGGTTCCACGACCAGCGCGCCTATGCGGGGGCGGACCGCGACGAAGGTTACCCGGCGCTGGAGGCGCTGGCGCGGCTGGCGCCCGACGCGCTGGTCTTCGCGGGCGACAACGCCTACTACGACAACCCGCCCGACCACGCGGCGCGGACGGTGCCCGAGATGCGGGCGTTCTGGCACCGGCAGTTCGCGCTGCCGCGGGTGCGGCGGGTCTTCGGCGTGGCGGCGACGTACTGGATGAAGGACGATCATGATTTCCGGTTCAACGACGCGGACCTGACTGGCCCGGAGCGGCCGACGCCCGCGGACGGCATCCGGATCTTCCGCGAGCAGGTGCCCGTGACGGACCCGGCGGATCCCGCGGCGCGGACGTACCGCACGGTCCGCTTCGGGCGCGACCTGCAGGTCTGGTTCCTGGAGGGCCGGGATTACCGCAGCCCCAACCGGATGCCGGACGGGCCGGGGAAGTCGATCTGGGGCGCCGAGCAGCTCGCCTGGCTCCACGCGACGCTGCGGGCCAGCGACGCCACGTTCCGGCTGATCGTGTCGCCGACCCCGCTCGTCGGGCCCGACGGCAACGAGAAGACCGACAACCACACCAACCGCGGCGGCTTCCAGGCGGAGGGCGAGGCGTTCTTTGCCTGGCTGGCGGCGAACGGCATCCCGCCCGACGGCTGCTTCATCCTGTGCGGCGACCGGCACTGGAAATACCACGCGCGGCATCCGTCGGGCTACGAGGAGTTCTCGTGCGGGGCGCTGGACCGGACAAATTCCCGGGCCGGGGTGCGGAGCGGGCACCCGGACTCGACGGACCCGGAGGGCCGCGTGCGGCAGCTCCACGTCCAGCGGGAGCCCGGCGGCGGCTTCCTGACGGTCGAGCTCACCCCCGCCGCGGGCGGCGAGCCGGCGCGGCTGCGCTTCCGGCTGCACGAGCAGGACGGCAGCGTGCGCTACGAGGTCGAGCGGGCGCGCCGATGAGCGGCCCGTGGGAATCCGTTTGCGCGGACGGAGGGAATGCCTAGCGTGCGGGCCATGAGCGACTTTGCACCTGCGGCGGAGGTGGCCGCGACCCGCGCCACCCTGGAGCGCCTGAAGGCCAACATGCGCGTGACGATCAAGGGCAAGGAGGACGTGATCGAGCAGGCGCTGGTCTGCCTGCTGGCGAGCGGCCATCTCCTGATCGAGGACCTGCCCGGCGTGGGCAAGACGACCCTGGCCTACTCGCTGGCGCGGTCGATGGACTGCGGCTTCTCCCGCATCCAGTTCACGAGCGACCTGCTGCCGACGGACGTCACCGGCGTCTCCATCTACGACGAGACCGTGAAGGAGTTCGTCTTCAAGCCCGGCCCCGTCTTCGCCAACGTCGTGCTGGCCGACGAGATCAACCGCGCCACGCCCAAGACGCAGTCGGCGCTGCTCGAGGTCATGGACCGGGGCAAGGTGACGGTGGACGGCGAGGCGCACGCCGTCGGCACGCCGTTCATGGTCGTGGCCACCCAGAATCCGGTCGACTACGAGGGCACCTTCCCGCTGCCCGAAAGCCAGATGGACCGCTTCCTGATGCGGCTGCAGATGGGTTACCCGCAGCCCGGCGACGAGCTCGAGATTCTGCGCGCGCCGCGGCTGGGCTACGACGCGATCGCGCTGAACCCGGTCGCGACCCGCTCGGACGTGCTCAAGATGCAGGCCCTGGCCGTCCGGGTGTTCGTGGAGGACAGCGTGCTCGACTACGTCCTGAAGCTGGTGACGGCCACGCGGACGGAGGCCGAGTTCAAGGCCGGCGTGAGCGTGCGCGGCGGGCTGGCGCTGCGGACGGCGGCCCAGGCGCGTGCGCTGGTGCGGGGCCGGGATTTTGTGGTGCCGGAGGACATCCAGGAGATGGCCGGTCCGGTGCTGGCGCACCGCCTGTCGCTGGCGCGGCAGACGTCCGACGCGCTGGAGGAGCGCCGCACCGTCCTGGCGGCGCTGCGGCGGATCCTCCAGGCCATCCCGAGCCCGGAGTGAGCCGGAGCGTGCAGATTTCCGCTTGGCGGCCGGCCCGCGCATGGAGCCCGTGACGGCGAGCACCTCCGCCGGCGCCGAGTGGCACGGCCCCGGGGCGCCGGCCTCGCGGGCGCGTCCCTTCCGCTGGCAGGCGCTGGTGTGGGCGCTGGTCTTCCCGGCGCGGCGGCACCGGATCGGGCTGACGGTGCCCGGGCTCTTCCTGATGGCGCTGGCGGTGGGGATCGGGACGGCGGCCTACAACACCGCCAGCAACATCCTGTTCATCACGCTGTCGCTGCTGCTCGCCTGCCTGCTGCTGAGCGGGCTGCTGTCGTGGTTCAACTTCACCGGCGTCTGCTGGCGGCTGCCGCCGCCCGGGCCGTGGCGGGCGGGGCACGAGACGCTGGTGACGGTGGAGGTGCGCAACCGCAAGCGCTGGCTGCCGACGTACAGCCTCTGGTTCGAGTTCGCGACGCAGCCCCGGCGCCGCGTGGCGGCGGCGCCCGAGCGCCCGCTGAAGGTGCGCGAGATCCTGGAGGCGGCCGAGCGCGACGTGACGCGCGGCCGCGTGCACCTGCGCGAGCGCCTGGAGCCGCAGGGTGACGCCGTGCTCGAGTGGGGGGTCAAGCCCGCGCGGCGGGGCGAGGAGGTCGTGGAGCTGGAGGCGGTCGGTTCGCTTTTCCCGTTCGGCTTCCTGCGCAAGCACATTGGGGCGGCGCTGCGGCACCCGGTGCTCGTGTGGCCGGCGCAGGTGGAGTACCGCTGGGCCGGCGCGGCGCCGGTACAGGCCGGCGCGCAGGGCCGCCGGACGGCGCGGGCGGGCACGGGCGACGACCTGCTGGCGCTGCGGAAGTACGGCCAGGGCGACTCGCACCGGCTGATCCACTGGAAGGCGAGCGCGCGGCTGGGGCAGCTGATGGTGCGGCAGTTCGCCGCCGAGAGCCACGAGGGCCACGTGCTGAGCGTCGACGCGCCGGCCGGCGCCTGGGTGCGGCCGGAGCAGTTCGAGCTGATGTGCAGCTTCGCGGGCACGCTGGCCGAGGACCTTTTTGCCGCGGGGCGGCTGCGCGGGGTGGCGGTCAACGGCGGCCCGCTGCTGGAGACCCGGCGGGTGCGCGATCTCGAGGCCGTGCTCGACGCGCTGGCGCGGCTGCAGCCCGGGGAGCCGCCGCCCGGCGCCTCGCGCGCCCCGTTTCCGCCGGCCGCGGCCGGCAGCAACCTGATCACCTTCGCGCCCGACGGCGCGCGCGGGGTGGTCGCCCTCCTCGATGGCCATCCGACCGCCACAGCTTAACCTCGACGAGCTCTACCGCCTGAAATGGTCGCTCGGCGGCCTGATGGCGCTGGTGTCGCTCTGGACCGTCTTCTTCCTCGACGTCGAGGCCGCCGGGCTGGTCGGGGTGGCCGGCGCCGTGATCGCGGCGGTGGTGGCCTGGCCCCGGCTGCCCGGCCGGGTGCCGCCGGTGCTGTGGCGGCTGGCGGTCCCGGGCATCATCGCGGCGGTGGCGGTCGACTACTACCTGAGCCCCGAGACGATGCCGGTGTTCATCCGGCTGGCGATCCTGCTGGTGCTCTACCGGACCGTGGCGTACCGGCGGAAGCGGGAGGACCTGCAGCTGATCGTGCTGACGCTGTTCCTGATCGTGGTGGCGGGGGTGCTGACGGTGTCGCTCGGCTTCGCCTTCCTGCTGCTGCTGTTCACGGCGGCGGCGCTCGGCTTCCTGTTCACGGTGAATCTGGTCGATGCGGCCGAGACCGGCGTGGCCCGGACGCCGGCGGCGGCGACGGCCTGGACGCGGCTCGGCTGGGGACGGTTCCTGGGCCGGCTGCGGGCGGTGGCGGACTGGCGGCTGCTGGCCTTCGCGACCGCGCTGTTCGCGGCGGTGGTGGTGATGTCGGGGCTGCTGTTCGTGATCATCCCGCGGTTCGAGCTGGCGACGGGCTTCTTCCTCGACCGCTACATCACGCGGAAAAGCCGGACCGGCTTCACCGACACGGTGAAGTTCGGCGAGGTGAGCGAGCTGATCCGCGACGAGTCGGTGGCCATGCGGGTGGACCTGACCGACACCCGCGGGCTGGGCGACGCGCCCTACTGGCGGCTGGTGGTGCTGGACGAGTACACGCCGCAGGGCTTCAAGGTGTCGGCGGGGCTGAAGGGGGAGCTGCTCCGCAGCCAGCTGTCGACGCAGGTGGTGACGGGCCGGCCCGCGGCGCGGGCGGCGGCGCTGGTGGGGGGGACCTGGACCTTCTACGTGGAGCCCGGGGTCAGCCGCTTCCTGCCGCTGCCCGGGACGTTCAGCCGGCTGCGGCTGCGGGACCGGGTGCCGCTGCAGACGAGCACGTCGCACGGGATGGTGGCGCTGCGCACGGAGCAGATGACGATGACGGCGTTCCAGCTTGAATCGGTCGAGCTCGTGCCGCGGCTGGTGGACGCCCGGTTTC
>JAEUGX010000046.1 GCA_016795545.1 Opitutaceae bacterium | reverse complement strand
GTTGAGGGTGTCGCCGGTGTTGACGAGCGTGCCGTTGAGGTAGGCGTGTCCGCCGGAAGCCAGCGTGATGCTGCCGAGGTTGGCGGTGGTGTTGGTGCCGTCGAAGCGCAGGACGCCCGAGTTCTGGGCGGTGAGCGTGCCATTGTTGTCGAAGTTGCCACGGATATAAACGGTCGTACCCGAGCCGCTGGAAGTCACCGAGCCCGTGTTGGTGGCGTTGTAACCGGCGCTGGGGTAGTTGAGGTAAAGGGTGCCCGCAGTCGCGTTGATGGTACCGGAATTGGTGAAGGTGGGGGCGTAGATCTGGCCGGAAGAGCCGGTGTGGTTGAGGGTGCCCTGGTTGATGATCGAGGTGCCGGCGGAACCGTCGGAGTAGATGCTGATGTCGCCGGTGGCCGACGTGCCCGGGCCCAGGGTGAGGGAGTTGCCCGTCTGATTGACGTAGAGGTAGGCGTTGGGTCCGAAGGTCAGGACCTTGTTGTCGAGGGTGCCGACCTGACGCCAATAGAGTCCGGAACTCGAGCCCCAGGTCGCATTCGTGCCGAGGAAGGTGGTGTTACCCGTGAAGACGGGAACGACGCTGTTCGGGATGCTGATGTCGTTGGTGAAAGTGACGCCCGTGTAGGTGGTGTTCGCCAGCGTGTCGACTTGCGCCGCCAGCCGGGCTCCGAGTCCGAAGACGAGAACGGCGAGGCTGATGCTGCGGCCAAGCAGGCTTCGGAACAGGGTCGGCGCAAGGAGGGGCATGGGCGAGGTCGGGACTACACCATGAATGAATCGGGGTTTAAAGTCCGAAAAGGACCGCCGTCGGGCCGCGCAAAAGAGGTTTACGCGGGCCGGCCGAGCGACCACGTTGCGGCCATGTCCAAGTGGCTGCTGGTCGACGGGTACAACATGGCGTTCCGGGCCTTCTTCGGGATGCCCGAACTGACGCGCGCCGACGGTTTTCCGACCGGGGCGCTGCACGGCTGGGTCAAGACGCTCTGGCGGCTGCAGGACCAGGAGAAGCCGGACGGCATGCTGGTGTTCTTCGATCTGGGCGGGGCCCAGGACCGTTTGGCCCTGCATCCGGAGTACAAGGCGCAGCGCGCGGAGACGCCCGAGGCGCTGGAACGCCAGATACCCGTCATCAAGGAACTCACCCGGACCATGGGCCTGGTCGGAGTGGAATTGGAGGGAGTCGAATCCGACGACCTGCTGGCGTCGCAGGCGCGGATGCTGGCCAACGCCGGGCATGAGGTGTTGATCGTGAGCGCCGACAAGGATTTCGCGCAATGCGTCGACGACCGCATCCGCATCCTGCTGCCGCCGCCCACGGCCAACCCGAAGCTGGGCTGGCGGGTGCTCGACGCACCTGGCGTGGTCGAGAAGTTCGGCGTGCCGCCGGCGAGGATCGCCGAATACCTGGCGATCGTGGGCGACACGTCCGACAACATCCCCGGCATCGACGGCGTCGGCCCGAAGACCGCGGCCAAGTGGTTCGCGGAGCACGGCACGCTGGAAGGGATCATCGCCCACGCGGCGGAGCTCAAGCCCGACCGCTTCCGCGCGACCGTGGCGGCGAGGGCGGAGGACCTGCGCCGCAACCTCAAGCTCACGACCCTGCGCACCGAGTCCCCGCTGCCGCACGTCGCCCCCGGAGATCCGCAGGCCGAAAAGATCTTCCGGCTCCTTGAAGCCCACGAGATGAAGTCGACCCTGGCGGAAGCCCGCAAGCGGTACACCGGGCAGGCGGAATTGTTCTGAGAACAACCCCTGCCGTTGGAGCGAAGATCAAGGCGGACGGAGGATCCCGGCCCGTCCATTCGCGTCCATCCGCGGGCGCGTCACCCTCTTCCTTGCTCCACTCGAGCAACGGACTGATCCCGGTCCGCTCCGACTACGCGATCTGACAGCCGGGCAAGAAACCGGTCTTGCCAAGCCCGCGCCAGGAGAGAAAACTGGCCGGCAGGAGGAACTAACATGGACCAGAAAACTATGATGAAGAAGATCGCCGAGAAGGTCGGGCGGGAGAGGGCGATCGACCTGGTGATGCAGGCCTACAACACCGAACTCCTGACGACGCTTCTCAATCGGCTGGAGGAGGCCAAGCCCCGCATGATCGGACAATACAAGCGTCGGGATCACCTCACCGACGCGATGGTCCGCGTGCTGGAGGTCTGCGACCTCACGAACTGAGAGGACCGCGGGAGCGGATCAGCTTTGCGGTTTCAGCTGCTGCAGCAGCTGCTGGAAGCCCGGGTCGTGCTTGAGGATCTCCAGGTCGGGATCCTGCTGCATCCAGTCGAGGTCGTCATAACCCAGCGACACCGCCTTACGCAGCGAGCGGAGGGCGTCGGGCCGCTTCTTGCACAGGGCCAGGCTGCAGGCCAGGTTGTAGTGGGCGGTGGCGTTGTCCGGCTCGAGCCGCACCAGCTTGCGGTCCATCTTCAGTCCGTCGGCGATGCGGCCGACCTTGGTGTACAACCCGCCCAACAGGCCGACGACGTCGACATAGTCGGGGCAGCGGCGGTGCACCGCCTCAAAGAATTCGATTTCAAATTGGGGATCGGGCTTCGAATTTCGGGACATGGTTACTGCTTAAGTCGATTGGGACAGCGGCCGTTGTGGCGGTAGGCGATGCACTGGGCGCTGACCTGCAGGCGCTGCGAGATGGGCTTCAAGCCCAGCTTTTGCGAAACGGTGCTGCCGTACCACTCCATGAACGGGGCGCTGATCTCGAAAATCTTGTCGCAGTCGACGCAGACCACCTGGGCCACCTGGGTGCCGCGGCTCGAGTTGGCCAGGTAGTATTTTTCGCCCGAGCCGATGTCGACCTCGCGGAGCACATGGCTCTCGGTCATGAGCGGGAGCGTCCGGTACACGGTCGCCCGCGACACCGAGTCGTCGATGGTCCGGGCCCGGTCGAGGAGCTGCTCGGCCGTGAAATGCTCCTTCTGCGCCAGCGCCGCGTCGAAGATCGCCAGCCGCTGGTTGGTCACGCGCAGGCCCTGCTGCGCCAGGTAGGCTTGGAATTTTTCGCGGGAGGGATCGACGCTCACTGGCGCAATGTCCTCCCGGGCGCCTGGAGCTGTCAAAATCAAACTGGCTGGCCGGCCCAGCGGAGCCGCAGCCGCCCATTGACTCGGGCGGGCCGGCGGCCAATCACAGGGGGCGATGATCGTAGGGGTCCAACCGCTGGCGGGATTTGACAAGCTGCTGCACTACAAGGTACCGGCGGCTTTGGCCGCGGCCATGCGCTCCGGCCTGCTGGTGCGCGTGCCCGTCGGGGCCCGGACAAGCCTGGCGCTGGTGCTGGAGGTCGACGTTCCGGCCGACGTTCCGGTGGAGCGGCTCAAGAACGTGCTCGGGATCCTGCATGAGTTTCCGGCCCTGACTCCCGACCTGCTGGCCCTCGCCCGCTGGATGCACGGCTATTACGCCGCGCGCATGGAGGCGGTCCTCGAGGCCATGATACCCGCGGCGGTGCGCGACGGGGCCCGGCTGAAGCAGGAGCGCTACCTGAGCCTGACGCGTCCGGTGGAGGCGACGGAGCTGGAGGCCCTGGGCCGCCGGGCGCCGGCGCAGGCCCGGGTCTGTCAGTTTCTCGGGCAGCAGGTCCGCCCGGTGCGGAAAAGCCTGGTGCTCTCCCGTCTGAACGCGTCCGCCGCCATCGCCGCCGCGCTGGTCAAGCGCGGGCTCGTCCGCGAGGAGGCCCGCGCCGTCGAGCGCGTGGCGTACGCCGACCACTGGTCGAGCGGGGAGATCGTGACCGGCCTGCCGCCGCGCCTCAACGAGGAGCAGGCGGCGGTGGTGGCCTCCGTCAAGGCCAGCCTCGAGCAGGGGAAGTTCGCCGTGCACCTGCTGCACGGCGTGACGGGCTCCGGCAAGACCGAGGTCTACCTCCGGGCGGTCGAGCAGGTCCTGGCCGCGGGCGGTTCCGCCATCTACCTGGTGCCGGAAGTGGCGCTGACCCCGCAGACCGTCGCCCGGCTGCGCGGCCGGTTCGAGGCCGCCGGGCACCGGACGGTGGTTTGGCACAGCCACCTCGGGGAGGGCGAGCGGCTCGACGGGTGGACGGCGCTGGCGTCGGGCCGGGCCCGGGTGGTCGTCGGCGCGCGGTCGGCGGTGTTCGCGCCGGTGCCGGGGCTCCGGCTCATCGTGGTCGATGAGGAGCACGAGCCGGCGTACAAGCAGGATGAGACGCCCCGGTACCACGGCCGCGACGTCGCCGTCTACCGGGCGAAGCTCGCCGGCGCGGTCTGCCTGCTCGGCTCGGCCACGCCCTCGCTGGAGTCGTTCGCCAACGTCCGGGCCGGCAAGTACCGTTGCGACCGCCTGACCCGGCGCGTGGACGACAAGCGGCTCCCGGACTTCCTGATCGTGGACATGCGGATCGAGGCGATGCGGCAGCGCGGGCTGGTGACGCTGTCGCGCCTGCTGGTCGACCACATGCACCAGCGGCTGGCCCGGCGCGAGCAGACGATCCTCTTCATCAACCGGCGCGGCTACTCCTCGAGCATGCAGTGCCGGAAATGCGGCCACGTCGAGGCGTGCCCGCACTGCAGCGTCGCGATGACCTACCACCGGGCCGACGAGACGCTGAAGTGCCACCTGTGCGGGCACGCGCGCGGGGCGCCGGCGGCGTGTCCCGCCTGCGCGGCGCCCGACATCCGCTGGCGGGGACTCGGCACCCAGCGGGTGGAGGAGGCCGTGCGGCGGCTCCTGCCGCGGGCGCGGCTGGAACGGATGGACGCCGACACCATGGCGAAGAAGCACCGGTTCCGGCAGATCCTCGGCGACTTCCGCGCCGGCCGGATCGACGTGCTCATCGGCACCCAGATGATCGGGAAGGGGCTGGACTTTCCCAATGTCACCCTCGTGGGGCTCGTCGACGCCGACCTTTCGATGCACGTGCCGGATTTCCGGGCCAACGAGCGCACCTTCCAGCTGCTGGTGCAGGTGGCCGGGCGGGCGGGGCGGGGGGACCGCGCGGGCGAGGTCGTGGTGCAGACGTTCACGCCGAAGACCGACGCCGTGCAGTTCGCGAAGCAGGCCGACTACGACGGCTTCGCCGAGGCCGAGCTGGAGGTGCGGCGGCGGTTCGGCTACCCGCCGTACCGGCACCTGATCCACCACCTCTTCCGCGGCCCCAACCCGGAGAAGATCCGCTTCCTGGCGGAGCAGTGGGTCAAGCAGGTGGCGCAGGCACTCGGCGCGCTCGTGGAGGTGCGCGGGCCGCTGGCGGCGCCGATCGAGAAGGTGAAGGACGAATACCGCTTCCAGGTCTGGTATTTCTGCGCGCGGGTGCCCCAGGTGGTACCCGAGCTGGTCCGGCTGCAGGCGGCGGTGGCCTGGCCGTCCGACGTCACCCAGGTGCTCGACGTCGACCCGATGAGCCTGGTCTGACCCGGCCGCGGAAATGGATTGTTTCCCCGCGGGCATCCGTGTTCGCTGGCGGCAAGCGAACGCATGAAAATCTACTTCATGGGCATTGGGGGAACGGCCATGGGCAACGCGGCCCTGCTGGCGCGCGCGGCCGGACACGAGGTGCTGGGGGCCGATACCGGCGTCTACCCGCCGATGAGCACGGTGCTGGCGGACGCTGGCATCGCGATCCACGAGGGCTACGATCCCGTGCGGCTCGAGGCGCTGAACCCGGAGCTCGTCGTCATCGGCAACGCCCTGTCCCGCGGCAACCCGGAGATCGAGTGGCTGCTCGACACCCGGGCGATCCCGTTCGTCTCGCTGCCCGCGCTGCTGCACGACTCGGTGCTCTCGGCCCGGCGCAACATCGTGGTGGCGGGCACGCACGGCAAGACGACCACCACCGCGCTGACCGCCTTCCTGTTGCGCGAGAACGGCCGCGACCCCGGCTACCTGATCGGCGGCGTGCCGCAGGACCCGCCGACCGGCAGCCACCTCGGCGCGCTCACCGACCCCTTCGTCATCGAGGGCGACGAGTACGACAGCGCCTTCTTCGACAAACGCAGCAAGTTCATCCACTACGCCCCGCACATCGCGGTGCTGAACAACCTGGAGTTCGACCACGCCGACATCTTCCGGGATCTCGCCGACGTGCAGCGCACCTTCTCGCACCTGACCCGCATCGTGCCGCGGAACGGCTGGATCGTGCTCAACGGCGACGACGCCGACCTGACGGCGCTCGGGCCGTTCCCGTGGACGAAGGTCCTGCACGTCGGGGTCGAGGACAAGAACGACGTGCTCATCGCCGACTTCCGCGAATCCGCCACGAGCGCCACGTTCAAGCTGCTGTGGCGCGGCACCCTCTGGGCCAAGGTCCGCTGGGTCCAGCCGGGCCTGTTCAACGCCCGCAACGCCGCCATGGCGGCGGTCGCGGCCGGCCTCGCCCTCTACCCGGAGAACCCCACGAAGCTCGACCTCTCCGCGCTGGCGCGCTTCCGCGGCGTCAAGCGGCGGCAGGAGATGCTGGTCGACACGGCCCGGCTGAAGGTGGTCGAGGATTTCGGCCACCACCCGACGGCGCTCGCCGAGACGCTCCAGTCGATGCGCAACCGTTTCCCCGACGCGCTGCTGACCGCGGTGTTCGAGCCGCGCAGCAACACGGCGCGGACCAAGGTCCTGCAGACCGGCTTCACCCGCGCGCTGTCGCAGGCCGACGAGGTCTTCATCGGCGCGGTCAACCGGGCCGAGAAGTTGAAGGAGGAGGAGCGCTTCGACGTCGAGGCCGTGCTCGGGCACCTGGACCTGCAGGGCGTCGAGGCCCAGACGGCGGACACCAACGCCGGGCTGCTGGAGAAACTGCTGGCCTCGCTGCCCGCGGAGGGCAGCCAGCCTCAGGTCGTCGTCTTCTTCACCAACGGGTCGTTCGACGGCATCATCCCGAAATTCGTCGCCGCCGTGAAGCCGCTGGCCGGCGAGCGTACCTGAGCCGGCGCAGCCGGGTCACTGCGCCTGGCGGGCGACTTTGAATGCCGCGGGGCGCTGGCCGGGCGGCAGCGCGAGCAGGTCGTAGTCCTGGTAGCCGGTGATGGTCACGCGGGCGAAGCGTCCGACGGGCAGTTCCCGCGGCACATAGACGCGTCCGTCGATGTCCGGCGCGTCGGCCTCGCCGCGGGCGACGCCCGGCTCCTCGACCAGCACGTTCAGCGTGCGGCCGACGTAGCCGCGGCTGACCTCCGCGGCGATCTCGCGCTGCAGCGCCATGGTCTGGTGCCAGCGCGCCTCCTTCACCTTGGCCGGGATCTGGTCGGGCAGCTTGGCGCCGCGGGTGCCCTCCTCCTGGGAGTAGCGGAAAACGCCGAGCCGCTCGAAGCGGGTCTCGCGGATGAACGCGCAGAGTTCGGCGACGTCGGCCTCGGTCTCGCCCGGGAAGCCGACGATGAACGTCGTGCGGAGGGCGATGCCCGGGATGCCGGCGCGGATGCGGCGCAGGAGGTCGCGGATGTAGTCGCCGCTCGTTTCCCGCTGCATGCGCGAGAGCATGGCGTCGCTGATGTGTTGCAGCGGGATGTCGATGTACCGCGCCACCTTGGGGCATTCCGCGATGGTGCGGATCAGCTCGTCGCTCCAGTGGGCCGGGTGCGTGTAGAGCAGGCGGATCCAGAAGTCGCCCTCGATGGCGTTGAGCTCGCGCAGCAGCGTGGTGAGCGCCGTGCCGCGGGTGGAATCGACCGGGGTGCGCGGATTCGGGCGCTGTTCCCAGGTGTCCATGCCGAAGAAGGTCGTGTCCTGCGAAATGAGGTTCAACTCCTTGACGCCTTCCTTCACGAGCTGGCGCGCCTCGGCGACGACGCTGGCCACGGTGCGGCTGCGGTGGCGGCCGCGGATCTGCGGAATGATGCAGAAGGTGCACGGGTGGTTGCAGCCCTCCGCGATCTTTATGTAGGCAAAATGCTTCGGCGTGAGCCGGAAGCGGGGCGTGTCGTAATCCGGGATGTAGGTCGACTTGCCCTCGATGAAATTGGCCGGCGCCTCGTCCTTCGGCCGGTCCTTGGCGTAGATGCCTTCGATGATCGGAGCGACCTTGGTCAGCTGGTCGAGGCCGATGAAGGCATCGACCTCATCGTGCAGCGAGGTCGAGAGGTCCTTCGAGAACCGCTGGGCCATGCAGCCCGCCACGATCAGCTTCTGCTCCCGGCGGCGCTTGCGCATGCCGCGGTTCTGGTGGACCTCCAGGATGTGGCCGATCGATTCCTCCTTGGAGGAGTCGATGAAGGAGCAGGTGTTGACGATGACCACGTCGGCCTTCTCCGCCTCGGGGATCACGGCCATGCCCGCCTGATGCAGGTGTCCGACCATGATCTCGCTGTCGACGAGGTTCTTGGCGCATCCGAGCGAGATGAGGCTGACCTTGATCATGCCGGTATAAAACAAAGGCGCGCCGGGAGCGGCGCGCGCTTGCGGGAGGGAGGAGAGGCCGCGCTTACTTCTTCGCCTTGGCGGCGAGCAGGCGGGCCTTGCGGCGCTTGTGGTAGGCGACGCGGCGTTTCTTCTTGATGTGTTTGTTGAGTTGTTGACCCATAAGCTGGAGTGGTGAAAGGAGACTTCTGCCCGATACCCGCCGCATTAGTCAAGCGAGCGGTGCGAGGGGGTGGTGGGCTTAGTAGCGGGGGATCGAGGGATCGATTTCGTCCGCCCAGGCCTCGATGCCGCCGGCGATGTTGCGGGCCTGGCTGAATCCCTGGGCGCGGAGAAACTGGGTGACGCGGTGGCTGCGGCCGCCGTGGTGGCAGAGGACGAGGATGGGGCGGTCGGAGGGGAGCTCGGGCAGGCGGGCGGGAATCTCGCGCATGGGAATATGCAGGGCGCCTTCGATCCGGGCGGCGGCGAGTTCGAACGGTTCACGCACGTCGAGCAGGAGGGCGCCGGTCTTGAGCGCGGCGGCGGCGGCCGCGACGTCGAGGTCAAGGGATTCTTCCGTCATGGCCGGCAGACCATGCGCAGGCGGGAGGGAAAGGCAATGTCCAGTTCGCCGTTGACGCGTGCGGCGGCTGTTCGATCGTGGGGCCATGCCCGGAAGATATGTAGTGATCATGGCCGGCGGCCGCGGCGAACGGTTCTGGCCGCAGAGCCGCGAAGCCACGCCCAAGCACCTGCTGCCGATCGTCGGCGACCGGAGCATGCTGGCCCAGACCGTCGAGCGGGTGGCGGGAGTCGTGCCCCGCGCGAACATCCTGGTGTTGACCACGGAGGCGCAGGCGGCGGGCTGCCGACGCGCGTGCCCCGAGCTGCCGGCGGAAAACATCGTCGCCGAACCGATCGGCCGCGACACCGCGGCGGCGACCGGGCTGGCGACCCTGCTGGTCAAGCGCCGGGACCCGCAGGCGGCGTTCGCCCTGCTGCCGGCCGACCACGTCATCCATGACCAGGCCGAATACGCGCGCCTGCTGCAGGTGGCCTTCGCGGCGGCGGAGGCGGCGGACGTGCTGGTGACGCTCGGGATCAAGCCGACGGAGCCGGCGACCGGCTTCGGCTACATCCAGGAGGCGGGCCCGTGGCGCACCCTCGACGGCCGCGAGGTCAGGGCGGTGAAGCGTTTTGTCGAAAAACCCGACCTGGCGACGGCCCGTTCCTACCTGGAGGCGGGCGGCTATTTCTGGAACGCCGGCATGTTCGTCTGGCGCGTGCCCGTGGTCGAGGCGGCCTTCCGCGCCCACGCGCCCGAACTGCAGGCCGGACTGGTCGGACTGGAAAGAGCCGCGGCCTCCCGCGACAGCCTGGCGCCGGCGCTGGCCGCGCTTTACCCGACGCTGCCGCGGATCTCGGTGGATTACGCCCTGATGGAGAAATCGACCAATGTCGTGGTGGTGCCGGCGACGTTCGACTGGGACGACGTCGGTTCCTGGCCGGCCATCGCGAAACATTTCACGCCCGATGCCGACGGCAACGTGCTGCGGGGCGCGGCCATGGTCGAGGGCGGCGCCGACAACCTGGTCGTCAGCGACGACGGCCACCTGACCGCGGTGGTCGGCGCCAGCGGGCTGGTGGTGGTGCACACCGCCGAGGCGACGCTGGTCTGCCCGAAGGAGAAGGCGCAGGAGATCAAGGCGCTGCTCAAACGCCTGTCCGCGGACCCGGCCCGCCGGAAATTCCTTTGAGCGCATGCGCTGCCTGGGCATCGACTATGGCACCCGGCGCGTGGGGCTGGCGCAGGGTGACGAGGTCGGGGTGGCGACGCCCCTGCCGGCGCTGACCGACTCGGACGAGGCGGTGCGGTGGCGGAAGCTCGGCGAGGTCATCGCGCAGCGGCGGATCACCGACCTCGTGCTCGGCTATCCCTACAACCTGGACGGCTCCGTCGGCTTCAAGGCGAAGGAGGTCGACGCCTTCGCGGCGCGGCTGAAGGCGGCTTTCGGTCTGCCGGTGCACCTGGTGGACGAGACCCTGACGAGCGACGCCGCCGAATCCTCGATCGCCAAGAAGGACCGGCGCGGCGCGCGCGACTCGGGTCTGGTCGACTCGCGCGCCGCCTGTCTGATTTTGCAGGATTACCTTGATCAGAAATTTCCACCACAGATTCCGAGGCAGGACTGACCAAGGCTTGGCCACGGATTACACGGATGGACAC
>JAEUGX010000084.1 GCA_016795545.1 Opitutaceae bacterium | reverse complement strand
CCGTCGATCCCGTGGAGGGCGGCGAGGGGGGAGGGGTTCATGGTGATGGGCCGCAGCCCGGGCAGGTGCGGGCGAAGTGCCCCGGGCCGACCTCCCGCAGGGCCGGGGCCACTGCGGCGCAGGCCGCCGTCGCGCTCGGGCAGCGCGGATGGAACTTGCACCCCCTCGGCGCGTTCGCCGGGTCCGGCATCTCCCCGCGCAGCGCCTGCCTTTGCCGCCGGCTCTCCGGGTTCGGCTCCGGCACCGCCGACAACAGCGCCCGCGTGTACGGGTGATGCGGGTGCGCCACCACCGCGGCGGCCGGCCCCACCTCCACGATCTCCCCCAGGTACATCACCGCGATCCGGTCCGAGATGTGCTCCACTACCGACAGGTCGTGCGCCACGAACAGGTACGTCAGCCCAAACTCCTCCTGCAACTCGTCCAGCAGGTTCAGGATCTGCGCCTGCACCGACACGTCCAGCGCCGACACCGGCTCGTCCGCGATGATCAGGCTCGGGTGCAACGCCAGCGCCCGCGCGATCCCGATGCGCTGCCGCTGCCCCCCGGAAAACGCGTACGGGTACCGCCGCAGGTGCTCCGGCTTCAGCCCCACCCGCTGGATCAGCGTCTCCACCCGCTCCCGCAGCTCGCTGCCCGCGGCCACCGCGTTGATCACCAGCGGCTCCGCGATGATGTCGAACACCGTCATCCACGGGTTCAGCGAGGAAAACGGATCCTGGAAGACATACTGCATCTCCCGGCGCAGCTGCCGCAGCGGCCCAGGGGCGAGGCTCCGCAGGTCGATCGCCCTGCCCTGGTGGTGGAAGATCACCTCCCCGGCCGTCGGCTCGATCAGCCGGATGAGCGAGCGGCCCAGCGTCGTCTTCCCGCACCCGCTCTCCCCCACCAGCCCGAGGGTTTCCCCGCGGCGCAGCACCAGGTCGATCCCGTCCACCGCCTTCACGTGCCCGACCACCTTCCGCCACACCCCCTGGCGGATCGGGTAGTGCGTCTTCAGTCCACGGACTTCCAGGAGGATCTCATTCATGACGGCAAGTCCCACAGCAGCGCGCCCAGTGCCCGGGCGCCACCTCCATTAACGGCGCTTCCCGGCTCTCCCACCCCGCCCAGGCCCGCACCGGGCAGCGCGGACCAAACGCACAACCGGCCGGCAGCGCGTACGGGTCCGGCACCGAACCGCGGATCGGCTCCAGCCTCCCCGGCCGCCCCAGCCGCGGCAGCGAGTTGAGCAGCCCCCGGGTGTAGGGATGCCGCGGATCCCGGAAAAGGCTCCGCACGTCGGCCTGCTCCACCACCTTCCCGCAGTACATCACCGCCACCCGGTCCGCCATCCGCGCGATCACCCCCAGATCGTGTGTGATCAGCACGAAGGCCATCCCGTTCTCCTGCTGGAGCCCGCGGATCAGCTCCAGGATCTCCGCCTGCACCGTCACGTCCAACGCCGTCGTCGGCTCGTCGGCGATCAGCAGGCTCGGGTGGCACGACAGCGCCATCGCGATCATCGCCCGCTGCCTCATCCCCCCCGACAGCTCGTGCGGGTACGCCCCGTACTGCCGCTCCGGCTTCGGCAGGCGCACCTTCTGCAGCATCTGGATCGTCCGCTCCCGCGCCTCCCGCCGACCGACCTTCTGGTGCAGCCGGATCGCCTCGTCGATCTGGCTGCCGATCGTGTGCACCGGCGACAGCGAGGTCATCGGCTCCTGGAAGATCATCGCCATGTCGTTGCCCCGGATCGCGCGGATCTGCTCCCCCCGCGCGTCCAGCTGCGCCAGGTCCACCACCTCCCGGCCGGCCGGGTGGTACAGGATCCTCCCCCCCACGATCCGCCCGGGCGGTTGCGGCACCAACCGCATGATCGAGTACGCCGTCAGGCTCTTGCCGCACCCGCTCTCCCCGACGATGCCCAGCGTCTCGTTGCGCCGGATCGAGAACGACACCCCGTCGACCGCCCGCACGACGCCCGCGTCGGTGAACAAGTGCGTGCGCAGGTCCTGCACCTCGAGGAGAATGTCGCCGGGTTGGTTCATAGCTCAGCGGCCGCTGAACGGCGCGGCCGCATCCCGCAGCCCATCGCCCAGGAAATTGAGCGCCAGGACGGTGGCGATAATGCAGGCCCCGGGCGCCAGCAGCCACGGATAGAGGTACAGAACGTGCAGGTTCATCGCATCCGACAGCAGCAGCCCCCAGCTGGTCAGCGGCGGCTTGATCCCCAGGCCCAGGAAGCTGAGGGTGCTTTCCGAGAGGATGAACCCGGGCACCGCGAGGGTCGAGATCACGATCACGTGGCTGTACATCGCCGGCAGGATGTGCCGAAAGAGGATCCGCCGGTCCTTCGCCCCGCACGAGCGCGCCGCCAGGATGTAGTCGGCCTCCCGCACCACCAGCGTCTTGCCCCGGATCTCCCGCGCCAGGCTCCCCCAGCCCACCAGCGAGAGCACCGTCACGATCCCCATGAACGTCAGGTACGACGGCCACTGCGGCGGCAACAGCGCGCTCAGCGCCATCAGGATCGGGATCGACGGAAACGAGAAGATCAGCTCGATCAGCCGCTGGATCAGGTGGTCCACCCGGCCGCCGTAAAAACCGGACACCATGCCGATCACCGTGCCCAGCGTGATGCTGACCAAGACCGCCAGCAGCCCCACCGTCAGCGACACCCGCCCCCCGTACAACAACCGCGTGAGCAAATCCCGCCCGAAACGGTCCGTCCCCAGCAGGTGGCACGGCCCTCCCTCCACCCCGAAGAGGTGCACGTCCGACTCGAACAACCCGTAGAATGAATAGCGGTCCCCGCGCACCAAAAACCTGATCGGGTGGCGCACGCCGCGATCCTCCGCGTACCGCTTCAACCCCGTCGCCTCGTCCCGCTCGCTGCGCACCCCGTACACGAACGGCCGCCACGAGAAGCCTTCCGCCGACACGAAGCGCACCCGCTGCGGCGGCAGATGCACGTAGGCAAACTCGCGCCGAGCCGGCGCGTACGGCGAGAGGAATTCTGAGAGCCCCACCGCCCCCAGCACCACCGCCAGCACCACCCCTCCGCCCACCCCCGCACGGTGCTTGCGGAAACGCCGCCACAACAGCCAGTACTGCGAGTACCCCGCCTTCGCCGCCGCCTTCACCACAGTCGGCGCGGGCTTGCCCACCTTCACCCCCGCCGGCGGGACGTTCTCTTCGGACCGCTCACTCATACCGGATCCTCGGGTCCACCCACGCCAGCAAGATGTCCGCCAGCAGGTTCCCCACCAATAGGAATGTCGCCGACAACAACAGAAACGCCCCGGCAAGGTACATGTCCTGGGTC
>JAEUGX010000080.1 GCA_016795545.1 Opitutaceae bacterium | reverse complement strand
TGTAAGGAGCAGTGAGGGAGGAGATGGGGTTCAGGGTATCGGGATCGATTTAACGACGGATAATAACCTGTCCCTATCTGGGGACTCGACGGATAATAGTCTGTCCCTAGGGACTGAAACCGGGCTCTAAAACAAATCGAGGATCAGGTTTGGGAAAAGGCCCGCCGCCACGATCAGGCCGGCGGCGACCAGGAGCGTCAGCGCGGTGGCGGGTGCGACGGGTATTTTGCCAGCCTCGGACGCCGGCGGAGCGACCAGCGCCTGCTTCAGGATCAGCAGGTAGTAATAGAAGGCGACAGCACTCAAAAGAATGGCCAGCAGCGTCACCCACCCGGCAGCGCCGGCGAGACCCCCAAGCTTGAGCGCGGCGGCGAAGACGGCGAACTTGCCGAAGAACCCGGCCAGCGGAGGCACGCCGGCCAGCGAGAGCACGTACACCATCAGGCATCCGGCCAGAAGCGGCGAGCGCCGGCTCAGGCCGGCCAGGTTCGACAGCTGGGATCCGCCGCCGTGGCGCTCGAGGACCGCAACAACACCGAAAGCCCCGACGGTCGCGAGCCCGTACGTGGCTGCATAATAGAATAGCGGGCCCGGCCCGGCCACCTCCACCGCCGCCAGTCCGAGCAGCAGCGCGCCCGCATGCGCGATCGCGGAATAAGCGAGCAGCCGCCGGAGGCTGGCTTGCGCCAGGGCCGCGAGATTGCCCAGCAGCAGCGAGGCGGCCGCCATCAGCGCCACGGCGGGCAGCCAGCCGACGACCGGCACAGCGTGCGCGATGTCGCCAGCCACGTTCCCGAGCCCCGGCCAGAGCAGTCGCAGGAACAGCGTGAAACCGGCCAGCTTCGAGGCCGAGGCGATCAGCGCCGCGGAAGGTGTCGGCGCTCCTTGGTAAGCATCCGGCGCCCACAGGTGAAAGGGCGCCGCCGCCGCCTTGAAGCCAAAGCCGACCAGCACCATGACCAGCGCTACCGTGAGCAGCGGCGAAAGCCCCTGCCGCGCGAGCGCCCCCGCAATGTCGGCGAACCCGATCTCGCCAGTCAGGCCGTAGATGAGGCTGAAGCCGAACAGCAGAAAGGCCGCCGCCATGCCGCCAAAAAGAAAATACTTGAGCGCAGCCTCGGCCGAATCGGGGTCGTCCTTGGCAAAACCGGCCAGTACATACAGCGACAGGCTGGCCAGCTCCAGCGCGACGAAAGCCACGAGCAACTGGCTGGCGGCTGCCATCACGGTGAGGCCCGACACCGCCAGCAGCAGCAGCGCGACGTATTCCGCCGGGTGCCGCAGCGGACGGGCCCCGGCGGTCACCCCCAGGGTCAGCAGCGCGAGGCCGAGCACGCCGACCCGCGTGGCCTGCGCCAGCGGATCGAGGTCCAGCGCGCCGCCGAACACCGGTCCGGGCGTGCCGATTAGAAGGGTATCGATGATCGCGGCCACCACCGCGGCGGCGCCGATGAGCAGCGACGCCGTCAGCCGGTCGCGTCCGGGATGGCGGCGACCGATCGTCAGGTCGTAGGCAAGCACGAGCAACGCGCCGAGAACCAGGGCGGCCTCCGGCAGCAGCGCGCGGGCGAGCATCGCGTAGCTGATCGTCATGACGCGCCTCCCTTCAGGATCGCCTGGAAGAGCGGCGACTGCAGACTCGGAATGATCCAGTCCAACAAGAGGTCGGGCTTCAACCCGACCAGCAACGTGGCCGCCAGCAGCAGCAGCGCGCCGGCGCGCTCGGGCCAGGTGATGGGGTCAAGCGGATGGCTTCCGGCGTCGGGACCGGCGTCCGCCGCGGAGCGACCGAAAAACGAGACCTGAATGGCGCGCAGCGTGAACGCGCCGGCAACCAGCACGCCGACGGCGGCGACGAGGGCCCAGGTCCGCGACACCTGCCAGGTGCCGATGAGGATTGTCAGCTCCGCGGGAAACCCGCTGAAGCCGGGCAGCCCCATCGAGGCCACGCCGGCGGCGACGAACACCACGGCGGCAAACGGCAGCAGCCGGTGCAGCGGACGCGCGCGGAGGTCGTCGAGCCGACGCGTGTGCGTGCGCTCGTAGACCATCCGCCCGACGACGGCGAAGAGCAGGCCGGCGATGACCCCGTGCGAGAACATCTGGAGCACCGCTCCCGCCACGGACTGGAGGTTGGCCGCCGCGAGGCCGAGCAGCACGAAACCCATGTGGCTGACGCTGGAGTAGCCGATCACGAACTTGAGGTCGTCCTGCACCAGGGCCACCAGCCCCGCGTACACGATGCCGACGAGCGCCAGCCAGGCGAGGATCGGCTGCCACCAGGCGAGGGCGTCGGGGAAGACGACCATGGCCACGCGGAGGCAGCCGTAGGCGCCGAGTTTCATGACGACGCCGGCCAGCAGCATCGACGCGGCGGTCGGTGCGGCCACGTGCCCCGTCGGGGCCCAGGTGTGGAACGGAAAAAGCCCGGCCAGGACCGCGAAGCCGAGGAACACGAGCCCGAACATCGCGAGCTGCGGCTCCCGCGGCAGCGCCGCCGCGGCGCGGGCCAGCTCGGACAGACCGAAGCCCGCGGCGCCGGTGGCGGCGTAGAGCCAGAGCAGCCCGACCAGCACCAGCGCGCTGCCGGCGAACGAATACAGGGCCAGCTTCATGGCGCCGTATTCGCGCCGCGTGGAACCCCAGCGCGCGATGAGGAAATACTTCGGCACGATCGCGATCTCGTAGAAGACGAAGAAGAGGAAGACGTCGGCGCTCAGGAACACCCCGTAGACGCCGCCGATGAGCGCGAGGTAGTAGGCGAAGAACGCCCCGGGGCGGTCGGTGATGTTCCAGGAGAACAGCACCCCGGCGGTCGCCGCCAGCCCGGTCAGCATCACCAGCGTCAGGCTGATGCCGTCGGCCGCCAGGTGGTAGCGGATGCCGAACCCGCGGATCCACGGCACATCGACCAGGGGCTGGAGCCCCGGCCCGGGTGCGAAGTCCGCGGCGGCGGCCAAAGCCAGCGCCCAGCCCGCCAGCGCCGTGGCCAGCGCCACTCCGCGGGCCGCCGCCGCCGAGCGCGCGCCCGCCGCCAGCGCCAGCAGCGCGCCGGCGAAGGAGACGTAGATGGTCCAGGGCAGCAGGTTCACGGGGGCGGGGGCGCGGCGGGGGTCACGACGCGAAGGCGAACTGCCGGAACCATTCCAGCAGCAGCGGGTTGATCAGCCCCAACAGCAGCTGCGGCCAGACGCCGAGCACGATCATGAGCGCGGCCAGCGGGGCGAGGGTGGCGATCTCGACGGCGGAGACGTCCCGGAACCCGGCGGCCGCACCGGCCACCGGCCCGTGGAACACACGCTGCCAGAAGGTCAGCAGGAACAGCGCGGTCGCGAACAGCCCGAGGCAGGCCACGGCGGCGGCCCAGGGAGCAAGGCCGAAGACGCCGCGGAAGATCAGGAACTCGCCGACGAAGCCGTTGAGGCCCGGCAAGCCCAGGGAGGAGAACATCGCCACGCCGCAGAGCCCGGCGAACACCGGCGCCGCGGTGCGCACGCCGCCGAAGTCGCCGAGGCCGCGGCGGCCGCCCGCGCGCGCCTCGAGGATGCCGACGCCGGCGAAGAGCGCCGCCGCCGACAGGCCGTGGTTGAACATCTGGAGCAGCGCGCCGCCAAACGCCGCGGCATGCTGCGCGGAGTCGTAGGCCCGCCCGGGCACCGCCGCCGCGAACGCGAATAGCGCGAGCAGGCAGTAGCTGACGTGGTTGACGGAGGAGTACGCCACCAGGCGCTTGAGGTCGGTCTGGCGCAGCGCGGCAAACGCGCCGAGCACGACGCCGCCCAGCGCCAGCCAGAGGAGGGGCAGGGCGTGCGCCTGAACGTGCCCGGGGAAGAGCGGCCACAGGATGCGGAGGAAGCCGTAGACGCCCATCTTCGACATGACCCCGGTGAGGAACATCGACGCCCCGGTCGGCGCCTCCGCGTAGGTCGCGGGCAGCCAGGTGTGAAAGGGGAAAAGCGGCGCCTTGACGGCGAGGCCGAGCAGCACGCCGAGGAAGACGAGCGTGGCCGCGGGCTCGCCGAGCTGCCGCGCCAGCGCGCCGCTGCCCCCGAGCCCGGCCAGCGCGACGAAGTCCATGGTGCCGGTCGCCGCGTGGATGGCCGCGAAGCCGAGCAGCATGAAGGCGCTGCCGCCGAGCGTGTAGACGAAGAACTGGTAGGCCGCGCGCGGCGCGCCGGGCCCGCCCCACAGCTTGATCAGGAAGAAAGCCGGCACGAGGCTGATTTCCCAGAAGATGAACCAGTGGAAGAAATCGAGCGCCAGGAACACGCCGAGCGCGCTTCCCTGCAGCAAGAGGAAGAGCAGGCCGAAAAGCCGCACGTCGCGCTCGATCCGCCACGACGCCAGGAGGCAGGCGGGTGAGACCAGGCCGGTCAGCAGCACCAGGAGCAGGCTCATGCCGTCGAGCCCGAGGTGGTAGGAGACCTGGAGCGCGGAAATCCAGGCATGCCGTTCGACCAGCTGGTAGCCGCCGGCCGCCGGGTCGAAGCGGGCGCAGGCCAGCAGCCCGAGCCCGAGGGTCGACAGGCTGAAGGCCAGTGCGAGCCGGCGGCTGGCGGAGACGCCCAGCCGCGGGGCCAGCGCCAGCGCCAGCGCGCCCAGCCAGGGCAGGAAGACCAGGAGCGAGAGCAGGACGCTCAAGGCACACCTCCCGCCAGCAGCACCAGGCCGAGCACGACGAACGCGACGGCCAGCGCCCGCAGGTAGCCGTGCACCCGGCCGGTCTGGGCGCGGGCGTAGGACCGGCCGGCGCCGCGCAGGCCCGCGCCGGCGGCGTCGAAGCCGCCGTTGAGGGCGCCCTCGTCGTTCTCGCGGCTGACCACGCCGCCGAATTGCCCGAGCAGGCCGACGCCGCTCACGGCGGCGCCGAGCACCCAGCGGTCAAGTCCGTCCGCCACCGCGGCGGCCAGGGCATGGAGCCGTCCCACGGTGGCCGCGTAGAACTCGTCGCAGCCCAGGCGCGCGGCCAGCGCGGCCATGAGGGTGGGCGACGCCGCGGCCAGCGGGTCGGCGGCGGCCGCGGAGGCGCGCGGCCGGCGGCCGTAAAAGCGCCAGCCCAGGCCGATCCCGGCGCCGACGAGCGCGATGGAGAGCAGCATGAGCCCGCCGCCCTCGAACAGGTGCTCCAGGCTGCCGTGCAGGGGCGCGCCGGCCAGCCGGGCCTGCAGCCAGGGCCAGGCCGGCGTGCCGAGAAAGCCGAGCAGGATGGCGCAGCCGGCGAGCAGGACGAGCGGGATCCGCATGACCGCCGGGCTTTCCTCCGCGTGCGCGGCCGCCGGCGAGCGAGGCGAACCGAAGAAGGTCTCGGCGACGAGGCGCGTCATGTAGAAAGCGGTCAGGGCGACCGCGGCCAGGCCCGCCCACAGCGGCAGCGGCGACACCGTCCAACCGTGGGCGGCGTGGAGGATGGCCTCCTTGCTCCAGAAGCCCGAGAACAGGAAGGGCACGCCCGCCAGCGCCATCATGCCGATCACGAACGTCCGGTAGGTCGCGGGCAGGCGGGTCCGGAGCCCGCCCAGCCGGCGGATGTCCTGCTCGTGGTGCGCGGCGTGGATGACCGAGCCGGCGCCGAGGAAGAGCAGGGCCTTGAAGAACGCGTGGGTCAGGAGGTGGAAGATCGCGGCGGTCCAGGCGCCGACGCCGAGCGCGAGCATCATGTAGCCCAGCTGCGAGACGGTGGAGAAGGCCAGGACGCGCTTGATGTCGTCCTGCGCGACGGCGATCACGGCGCCGAGGAGCGCGGTGACGGCGCCGATGAGCGCCACGACGGTCAGGGCGTGGACGGGCACGGCCGCGAGCGCCTGGTCGGCCGCCATGAGCGGGTAGAGGCGCGCGACGAGGAAGACGCCGGCGGCCACCATGGTGGCGGCGTGGATGAGGGCGCTGACGGGCGTCGGACCCTCCATGGCGTCGGGCAGCCACACGTGCAGCGGGAACTGGCCGGACTTGCCCACCGCGCCGCAGAACAGCAGGAGCCCGATGGCGGTGGAGAGGGCCAGTCCGCCCGCGACGGTCTGCGCGGTCAGGCCGGCGAGGACGCCGGATTCCAGCACGCCGCGCCCGGCGTCGTAGAAGAGCAGCGAGCCGGCCGAGTCGTAGAGCCAGAGCAGGCCCAGGAGGAAGCCGAGGTCGCCGAGGCGCGTCGTGAGGAAGGCTTTTTTCGCGGCGGCGGCGGCCGCCGGCCGGTGAAACCAGAAGCCGATGAGCAGGTAGGACGCGAGGCCCACCAGCTCCCAGCAGATGAAGAGGAGGAGCAGGCTGTTGGCCACCAGCAGGCCCAGCATCGCCGCGGCGAACAGGCTCAGGAAACAGAAGAACCGCGCGAAATGCGGGTCGTCGCGCATGTAGCCCAGGCTGAAGACGAAGATCAGCAGGCCGACGAAGGTGACCATCACGCACATGAACGCGGTCAGCGGATCGAGCAGCCAGCCGAGCATCACCGCGCCGTGGCCGAGGTCGAACCAGGCGAAGTTGTGCACGGCGTGGCGCGCGGGGTCGGCCAGCGCGCCGTTGAGGGCGAGGCAGGACAGCACGAACGCGGCGCCCATCGCTGCGATGGCCGCGCTCGCCGCCGGCACGCGCCCGCTCCGCGGCAGCACGGCCCCGACGGCCGCCGCGGCGAGCGGCAGGGCGGGGATGAGCCAGAGATGCTGGACGGAGAGGGTCATGCGGCGGATTCAGCCCTTGAGCCGGGTGGCCTCGGGCAGCCGGAGGTTGCGCCGGTGGCGGTGGAGGGCGATGACGAGCGCGAGGCCGACGGCGGCCTCGGCGGCCGCGACGGCAATGGTGAAGATGACAAAGACGACGCCGGCGCCGGCGGACGGCGCCGGGCCGTAGCGCCAGAAGGCGATGAAGTTGAGGTTGGCGGCGTTCAGCATCAGCTCGATGCCCAGGAGCACGAGGATGGCGTTGCTGCGGCTGAGCGCGCCGGCCAGGCCGATGCAGAAGAGGCCGGTCGAGAGGAGCAGGCAGAGGTGCAGCGGGCTCATGGCTTGCCTCCGGGCTTCTCGCCGGGCTCGGCGGCGGCGAGGACGACGGCGCCGAGGAGGGCGACGGTGAGCAGCGCGCCGATGACGAGCAGCGACCCCGCGTGGCGTCCCATCAGCTCCAGCCCGAGCTGGCGCACGGTCAGGACCGGCGGGGCGCCGGCGGCGGCCGGCAGCGGGGTGGCCAGGATCGCGTGGCCGATGACGGCGCCGACGGCCGCGGCCGTGAGCACCGCCGCGCCCGCGCGGAGCCGCGCGGCGGCGTCGGGCGGCGCGGCCCGGTCGGGATTCTGTCGGGTCAGGAGGACGGCGAACAGGACGACCATCGACACGGCGCCGACGTAGACGAGCACCTGGGCGAAGGCGACGAACTCGGCCCCCGACCAGAGGTAGAACGCCGCCAGCCCCGCCCAGCTCAGCACCAGCAGGAGCGCGCTGTGCACGAGATTCCGCCGCAGCATCGCCGCGGCCGCGGGGACGAGGATCAGGAGGGCGAGGAGCAGGATCACGGGGGAACGGCGGTCAGGCCGCGTACCGGTAGGTGCGGGGGGCGACGCCGGCGCTGAGGCGGCGGCCGAGGAGGGTGAAGGGGCCGGCGACGAGCGCCAGGGCCACGAGCCACCGGGCGAGCTGGAGGGCCGGGCCGGACCAGCCGGCGCTCAGCTGCCAGAACGCGGCGGTGCCCAGGTTGATGAGCGCCAGCGGCACGAGGAACTTCCAGGCGAAGCGCGTGAGCTGGTCGATGCGCAGGCGCGGCAGCGTGCCGCGGATCCACATGAACACCCCGAGCAGGAGGAGGAGCTTGGCGAAGAACCAGGCGTAGGAGGGGATGAACTCCAGGAAGGCGCACGGCGCCTGCCAGCCGCCGAGGAAGAGGGTGACGCCCATGCCGCAGAGGGCGGTCATGCCGAAGTACTCGGCCATGAAGAAGAGCGCGTACTTGAAACCGGAGTACTCGGTGAGGTGGCCGGCGATCAGCTCGCTCTCGGCCTCGGGCAGGTCGAAGGGCGAGCGGTTCGACTCGGCCAGGGCCGAGACGAAGAAGAGCAGGAAGCCGGCCGCGCCCCACGGGGTCAGGACGTGCCAGTGCGGGATGACGCCGTAGGTCCAGCCCGCCTGCGCGGCGACGATGCCGGTGGTCGAGAGCGTGCCGGCCAGCATGACGACGGGCACGACCGAGAGCAGCAGCGGCAGCTCGTAGCTGATGAGCTGGGCCAGGGCGCGCATGGCGGCCAGGAGCGAGTACTTGTTGCGGCTGGCCCAGCCGGCCATGAAGACAGCCAGCTCGGTCGCGGCGCCGGCGGCGAAGAAGTAGAGGACGGCCGCGTCGAGCTCCACCGGCACCAGGTGTCGCCCGTAGGGCAGGACCGCGAAGGCCATGAGCGCCAGGCTGACGAGGACGACCGGAGCGAGGAAGTGCAGCACCTGGTCGGCGGCGCGCGGCACGATGTCCTCCTTGACCAGCGTCTTCACCGCGTCGGCCAGCGGCTGCAGGAGGCCGGCGGGGCCGGTGCGGTTGGGGCCGGGCCGGTTCTGGATGCGCCCGAGGATCTTCCGCTCCGCCAGCGTCAGCAGCGCAAAGAGGCTGGCGAAGAAGAGGACGATGACGACGACGGCGAGCAGGTTGCCGGCCAGCCACTGCAGCGACGGCGGGAAGAGGCCGGTCACGAAATCGCGGACCAGGAGCGGCGCGCGCTCGAGGAAGGCGCGGTCCGGGTCCAAGGTGGCGAAGATCGGGGCCGGGGGCATGGGGGCGGGAAGGGGCGGTTCAGGCGGGCGGCTGGGGCGGCGGCGGCGCGGCCGGCTTGGGGGCGGCGGCCTTCGCGGCGGCGGCCGCCCGGGCCTTCTCCTCGGCGGCCTTCCGCTCGGCGGCGAGGCGGGCGTCGACCTCCGTGGCCTCGGTGGGGTGGATCGAGTGGTAGTACTGGTTGGACTTGGCCAGCTGCTCCCGATTGAGCAGCAGGCCGTTGAACCGGTCGGTCGTCGCGATGGCGAAGACCTGGTCCATCTTGATCGCGTCGAACGGGCAGACCTCGACGCAGATCTGGCAGCTCATGCAGACCGAGGTGTCGATGGCGAACACGGCGGGGTAGAGCTGCAGCTTGCCCGCGGCGTCGGGCTTCTTGTCCTTGCTCTTCTCGATGTAGATGCACTGGGGCGGGCATTCCTTCTCGCAGATCTGGCAGGCCACGCAGCGCAGGGTGCCCATGGGATCGGCGCCGTCGTCGGCGACGAGGAACGGGAAGTTGCGGGAGTTCTCCGGGAGCTGCGGCTGGACCTCGGGGAACTCCTGCGTGACGTAGCGCGCCGGGTCGTGGAAGCTCCCGGCGAGGTTCTTCGCCGTGACCGCCAGTCCCTTGATGATGCCGGAGCCGAGCATGGTGGTTGCGGAACGCGGGTGGGGGGAGGGTGGCGGCTACCGGTCCACTTCCCCCAGGACGATGTCGATGCTGCCGAGGATGATGACGGCGTCGGCGACGGTGTGGCCGAGGCAGAGGTCCTCGAGCACGGTGAGGTTGATGAAAGACGGCGGGCGGATGCGGTAGCGGTACGGATTGGGCGAGCCGTCGCTGATGAGGAAGAAGCCGATCTCGCCCTTGGCGCCCTCGATGCGGCCGTAGGCCTCGCCGGCCTTGGGCCGGAGGCCGCGCAGCTTGGCCTTGGGGTCCATGATCGGGCCGGCGGGGAGGTCGCGGAGCGCCTGCTGGAGGATCTGCACCGACTCGCGCATCTCGAGCACGCGGATCATGTAGCGGTCGTAGGTGTCGCCGTGCGCGCCGATCGGCACGCGGAAGTCGAAGCGCGGGTAGAGCCCGTAGGCGTCGACCTTGCGCAGGTCGTGGCCGACGCCGGTGGCGCGGAGGACGGGGCCGGTGAGGCCGGCGTTGACGGCCAGCTCGGGCGAGAGCCGGCCGACGCCCTGGGTGCGCGCCATGAAGATCTCGTTCCCGGTGAGCAGCGCCTCGAATTCATCCAGGAAGCGCGGGAACGCGTCGACGAGCCGGCGCGCCGAGTCCACCCAGGCCGGGGTCAGGTCGACCCGGCAGCCGCCGAAGCGCTGGTAGTTGCACATCATGCGCGAGCCGCTCAGGGCCTCGAAGAGGTCGAGAACCTTCTCGCGCTCGCGGAACGCGTACATCAGCGGCGTGCCGGAGCAGCCGGTGTCCTGCATGAGGAAGCCGATGAGCCCGGAGTGGTTGATGAGCCGGGTCAGCTCGGCGAGGATGATGCGGATGTACTCGGCGCGTTCGGGCGGCACCAGGCCCGCCAGCTTCTCCACCGCCAGCGCGTAGGCCCAGTTGTTCGTCATCGAACACAGGTAGTCGAGCCGGTCCGTGTACGGCATCGAGCCCAGGTAGGTCGTGTTCTCGCCCAGCTTCTCGTGGTTGCGGTGCAGGTAGCCGAAGACCGGTTTGAGCCGGACGATCGTCTCGCCGTCCAGGGTCACCATCATCCGAAAAACGCCGTGGGTGGACGGGTGATGCGGCCCCATCGACACCTCGAGGAGATCGCCGTGAAACTCGTCGTGCACCGGCCGCACCGACGCCGAGCTGAACGGCGCGGCGGCCGATCCGGAGGCAAGCATGGACGGGACCTCGCTCATCTTCAGGCCTTCGGTTCCGGCGCCGCCGGTGTCGCCGGATAATGCACCTTCGCGCGCGCCAGCACTTCATCATGCGGTGTCGGCTCCCACTCGTAATCGTCCGGATCTACGTAATCCTTGCGCATCGGATAGTCCTTAAATCCATCCCACATCAGGATTCGCCGAAGGTCGGGGTGACCGGAGAATGACACACCAAATAGGTCGAAAACCTCCCGCTCTTGGAACTCGCAGGATCGCCAAACAGGTGTGAGCGACGGCACATCCACCTGGTCCGAACGATTCCCTGTGCGGGTCCGGATCACCACTGGGCCATGTCGCAGGGCAATTGAGTACAGGTGGTACACCACCTCAAGATAGGCGGGCGTAAGTCGTTTGTTCTTCTGTTCGATGACTTTGGGTGGACCGCCGGCGGGGTCGGGGACGGTGACCTTTACGGTGTCGATGATTTCTTTTTCGGGCCAGTCGACGCCGGTAACATTAGAGCATTGGTCGAGCCGGAGGGTGGGGTCATCACGAAGGAACTGGGCGATAGCGCGGGCGTGGGGGGAGCCGAGGAGGAGGGAGTGTTGAGCGGAGAGGCCGGGGTTGGTGACGACGGTGATTTCGGCGCCCGGGAAGCGGGCGAGCAGTCGGTCGCGGATCTGTTCGGCGGTTTCCAAGGCGGATCAGGCTTTGTCGGGGCGAGTGAGGATGGGGGGCTGCCAGACGGCGGGGTTGCGGGGTGGTTCGAGGTCGTGTTCGCCGAACTCGGGCACGGGGTAGGTGCAGTCGTTGTCGGGCTGGAGGTGGCGCGGGGCGCCGGGGCCGGAGAGTTTTTCGCCGCGGATCTTCTTCTGCAGCTCGACCAGGCCGTGGAGGAGGGCCTCGGGTCGCGGCGGGCAGCCGGGTATGTAGATGTCGACGGGGATGAAGCGGTCGATGCCCTTGAGCACGTTGTAGCCCTGCTTGAACGGACCGCCGGAGATGGCGCAGGCGCCCATGGCGATGCAGTATTTCGGCTCCGGCATCTGGTTCCAGAGCCGGACGACCTGCGGAGCCATCTTCTTGGTGACGGTGCCCGAGACGATGAGGAGGTCGGCCTGGCGGGGCGAGGGTCGGAAGACCTCGGAGCCGAAGCGGGCGATGTCGAAGCGTGCCATGGAGGCGGCGATCATCTCGATGGCGCAGCAGGCGAGGCCGAAGTTGAGCGGCCAGACGGAGTTGCTGCGGCCCCAATTGTAGAGCTCGCTTATGCTGGTCAGGAGGATGCCCTGGCGGCGGAGTTCGTCGCGTTCGGCGGTGGTGAGGGCGGGCGCGGCGTCTTCGGGCATTTTATTTCCACTCCAGGTGACCGCGGTGCCAGGCCCAGACGAGGCCTTCGGCCAGCAGCAGGATGAAGACGAGCATCGCGAGCAGGGCTCCCGCCGGCAGGCCGGTGAAGGCGACTGCGAACGGGAGGAGAAAAAGCACCTCGACGTCGAAGATGAGGAAGAGGATCGCGTAGAGGTAGTAATGCGCCCGGAACTGGATCCACGAGTCGCCCGAAGGCGCGACGCCGCACTCGTAGACGTCGCCTTTCACCGTCCCGGGCTTGGGCGGCTGGAGCCAGCGGGCCCAGAGGCGGGCGGCGGTCAGCGCCACCAGCGGAAACGCCACCGCCACCGCCAGGAAAAGGACCAGAAAGGCGTGCGGGTGTTCGTTCATGGGGGAACGGGAGGGCGGGCGGCGGGGACGTCAGCCCCGCCGAGCGAAATCAGTCTCCGCCGGCCGGGTCAGCAGTCGAGGCGGGGGCTGCGCAGGGTTCGCCATGGGGGTACCGGATGGGATCAGCGGGCGGGGTGGAGCTGGCAGCTAGATTGCGGGTGGATGGGCGCGGTGCAATGTTAACCTCCATAAATTGTCCGGAAAATTTCCCGTCCGGAATTTTCCTTCCGTCGCCGTGGTCCGCGTGCTGCACTGCGCGCCCATGACTCCGCCTGCCGCTGCCCCCGACGTGGCCGTCCTTTTTCAGGCGGTTTTTGGCGCCGCGCCGCAGGCGGTCGCGTGCGCTCCCGGGCGGGTGGAGTTCATCGGCAATCACACCGACTACAACGGCGGCGCCGTGCTCGGCGCCGCGATCGACCGCCATGTCTGGGTGGCCGCAGCGGCGAACCGTTCCGGCCGGATGCGCCTGCACAGTGCGGCGGCGGCGCGGCCGGTGGACCTGGCCGCGGACCCGGGCGCTCCGCTCGCGGGCCCGGATGCCTGGGCCAATTATCCGCTGGCCGTCTGGCGGAGCCTGGCGGAGTTCGGGCTGCCCCGGCCGGAGGGTTTCGACCTGACGGTGGTGTCCGACCTGCCCGCGGGTGCGGGGCTGAGCAGCAGCGCGGCTCTGGAGCTGGCCGTAGCGCTGGCGCTGCTGCGGGTCGCGGGCGCCGAGCCGCCCGCCCCGGAGCGGCTGGCGGCGCTCGCGCGGCACGCGGAGAACGTGCACGTGGGCATGCCCTGCGGCATCCTCGACCAGGGCACGTGCGCGTGCGGGCGGGCCGGCCAGCTCGTGCACATCGACTGCCGCGGGCCCCATTTCACGCGGGTGCCGCTGCCCGCGTCGGCGCGCCTGTGGATCTTCAACCCGCGCGAGCGGCACTCGCTGGTCGACGGACGGTATGCCGAGCGCCGCCGCGAGTGCGAGGAGGCGGCGCGGCGGCTGGGGGTGGCGGCGCTCGCCGATCTCACGCCCGAAGCGTTCGCCCGGCGCGCGGCCGGGCTGCCGGCCGTGCCGGCCCGGCGGGCGCGGCACGTCGTGGAGGAGCACGCGCGGGTCGGCGCCGTGGTGGCGGCGCTCCGGCGCGGCGACCTCGTGGCGACGGGCCGGCTGCTGACGGCCTCGCACCGCAGCTCGCAGCGGCTGTTCGAGAACAGCACCCCGTTGCTGGACGCCCTGGTCGACCGGCTCGAGTCCCGGAGCGGGGTGCTCGGCGCCCGGCTTACCGGCGGCGGATTTGGCGGCGCGGTGCTCGCGCTCGCCGACGAACGTTTCACCGCGGCGGCAGCCCGCGCGCTTGCGGCGGAATTCGCCGACCGACCCGGCGGCGTCCCCGAGTTCATGCCCCTGCGGGCGGCGGACGGGGCGGGGGTGGTGGACGGGGCGGGAGGGGGGCGGGAGGAGCGGAGGTAGAAGAGG
>JAEUGX010000055.1 GCA_016795545.1 Opitutaceae bacterium | reverse complement strand
CTTGCCCTGTTCGGCTTCCTTCAGGATGCGCAGGATCTGCTCTTCAGTATGGTGCTTCTTCATGGGTCCTCGGGTTGGTTTTTACCCAAGGACTCTCACTCACTCCACTCCAGTTTCAGGGGGGCAGGTCAATCTCCTTTTTCAGTCGTTCTCCGCGCTCATCTCGATTCGCGCCTACAGGCGTAATGGGCTGAGTTCCCGGGCACCGTCTTGGCCGATCCCTGCCTTTCCAGGCAGGACTACGGGGGAGAGGGGAGCGGGTTTGCCCGCTTTCCTGGGCTCCGAAAAAACGGTCAGCGCGCCGGAGCCAGACCCCCGCTCGAGGTTCCGGGCGCGGGTTCGGTCCGGCGCGCTGACAAAGTGAATGCTCCCTATAATAACGATAAAGGCCCGGGAGCCTTGCGGCTCCCGGGCCAAAATCGGGGGTGGGCGCTCGCCACGCGCTCTTTCCCATTCGCACAACATTGGGCGCCTCGCTTTCGCGGGCCGTGTGCTTCCCGACGCCACTCACCGCGGCATGCGATGCTATCGGTCTCATAGCGGGACCGTCCCGGCCTTTTCAGCACCGGAATCTTTCGAGTGAGGCCTCTCCGCCCGGTTCGGCTCCATCTGCCGATGGGTGGCTCGCCGGACGGGTGTTGGCACGCCTGCAACGTTTGCATTTCGCACCAGCACCTTGCCACGGGGACGGCCCCGGCTTTTGGCCGGGCGTTGGCCCCGTGTAACGGGTCTGACCTCTTACCTCTCAGGTTGCTTTCGACTTGCAGTTGGGTGACGCGGTTTTACGCGCCGCCCCAAGGAGGAGGTTTTGCGAGCTTTGCCAGACTCGCCCGCTCCCCGCTGCGCCTCGTTCCTTTCGCGCCCCGCTTTAAGAGCCGGGCCTTTCGGTGGGGTGGACCCACCGGAACGCTGCGCTGCGTCCTGGTAATACAGTAGCAACCTTAACCCTCTGGGTAACTGCATCGGCGCAGGGCCCGAAACTGACCCTGGACCTGACTCGGTTTGAACGCGGCTTCTGAGTTCGCGCCTTACCGCACAGTTCCTTAGTCGCAATACTGGAACGGCTGCGACACCGTCCAGAGGAACTGGTGATATTTGCCTGCCGGCGGCTCGCGCCGCGGAGGGGAGGACGGCACCAGTTGCCGTCACCCTTTCCCCGGTTGCCCGGGATTATCCCAGTCGCGCTCTCGGCGGGTTTTTCATGCCGCCGCGCTGCGACTGTTCTATCAAGGAACAGCGGCACCATGCGTCAGGAGGCGCGCAAAGTCACGGGATTGTTCCTCTCAACTTATTCACCGCGCCTTGGCCGTGAATAACCTGTGTCCGCCCGGTTGCTCGCGGGTTGTTCACACCGCCGATCCTGGCGCCAGGATTTTGCAGGAGTGGATGTGGGTCGGATCGGTCAGGAAGAACGGGTGCCGGCGGTTTCTTCCTTCGCCGGGCGGGCCCTCAGCTGCTTCTGCTCGAGTTTTTCGCGCACCTTGATCGCCTGCGGATGGCCGTTGTTTTCAGCTTGTTGCGCGTATTGGATGGCCTGCTCCAGGGTCGGAGCGCCCGGCGCCTCATTGAAAGTCAGGGTAGCCAGGAAGATCTGGGCTCCGGGATGGTTCAGGTCGGCGGCGTGACGCAGGTAACGGAGGGCCTCGCGCTCGTCCTTGTCCACGTACTGGCCGTGATAGTAGAGTTTACCCAAGGAAAAGCTCGCATCGCGGGAGCCGGCCGCCGCCCGGCGCAGGGTGGCCACGCCTTCCTTGATCTTGCCGGCGCCGATCTCGGATTCCGCCAGCCGATTGAGCGCTTCGCCATTGCCCTTCTGCGCGGCGATGTCCGAGTACTTGAGGGCGCGGTCCAGGTTTTGTTTCACGCCCAGGCCCTGGGCGTAGCAGATGGCCAGACGATCGTAGCAGAAGCCCGAGAGTTCCGCGTTCGCGTGATTCCTGAAGGCCTGCAACGTCTTTACGGCCCGGGGGTAGTCGCCGTTCTTGAGCTGGATGTCGATCATGATGGTCAGGGCTTGGGCGTTCCCGCGCCTGGCGAGCTGATCCAGCCAGAAGTTGGCGCGTTCCAGGTCGGATGAAACTCCGCGGCCGGTGAGGTAGAAATTGGCCAGTTTGCGGAGCGCGTCCACGTGCCCTTCCAGTGCGGCCAGACGGTAATGGTAGGCCGCCTCGGTCAGCGTCACGGGCACGCCGATCCCCCGCTCATGCATCACGCCGAGCACGTAATGGGCTGCCGGTAGATCCTGGGCGGCGGCCTGCTCCATGTAACTGTAGGAGCGCCGTTTGTCGACGGCCACGACCACGCCCTCATCGTAAAGCAGGCCCAGATTATAGGCGGCGATGGCGAAGTCGCCTTTGACCGCGGCTTCGTAGTGGGTCAGCATCTTGCCGCGGAATTCGTTGATCGAGGTGTGATCGATGGTCGTGACCAGGGCGCGGAGCTTCTTTTCGTACAACGCCCCCAGGTTGTTGTGCGCCGCGTAAAGCTTCGGATTCAATTCCAGCGCCTTGAGGAAATAGGTCTCCGCCTTGGCGGGATCCGCGGGGACGCCGATGCCCTGGTAGAAAAGGAGGGCGTAGTTGGTCGTGGCATCGGCGTCTCCGGCCTCCGCTCCCTGGCGGTAGTAGGCGGCGGCCTGGGCGTAGGCGCGATCCCAGTTGCGAATGCCGAGCCAGCCGGGATTGAACTGGCAGATCAGCCCCAGTTGTCCGAGCGCCCCGCCGTGCTTGGCCGCGGCCGCGCGCTTGTACCACTTCAGGGCTTCTTCATAGCTTTGGGCGACGCCGATGCCGTTGGCGTAACGGACTCCGAGCAGGTATTGCGCGTGCGGGTCATGGCTGCGGGCGAGGGTCTCGTTCAGCTTGAGCGCTTCGGCCGTACTGACCAACGACGTCGGACATTTGCCGATGGCGCCCTGGTGGCAGACGATGTCGATGTTGCGGTAGCGCTGAAAGATCTCGTTTGCCTTGGCCGGATCCTTGGGCGTGCCGAAGCCGTTCTGATAGCAGATGGCGAGGTTGGCCTTGGCCGGGATAAAGGCGTCCTTTTCGCCGCCGGCGGCCTTCTCGAGGTAACGGAAGGCCTTGGCCGGATCCGGGGGGCCGAGCTGGCCGCCGGCGTAAAGGAGCGCGAGTTCCAGCAGCGCCCATTTCTGGCCGCTCTCGGCGGCCAGCTCGTACCACTTCGCGGCCTCGGCGAGGTTGTAGTTTTTGGATTTCTTGTCGGCGAATTGCTGCGCAATCCGGGCCTGGAGTTCCATCTGGTCGCCGGCGCCGGCCTCCTCCGCCTTCTCCTCCAGATCGGCGGTCGCGAATTCGTCGACCACCTTCATCGCGACGTACTGGTGGACCTGCCTCACCCGGGCCCGGGCGCTGAGCTTGCGGCTCAGCTCCAGCATCTCCGTCGACTTGGCATGGTCCTTCGGCACGCCCTGGCCGAAGGCGTAGTTCAGCGCGGCCTGCACGGCCGCCGGGTAGATGCCGCTCCGGGCGTCCACGCCGGCGGTGGCGGCCGCCACGTAGTGGCGCTGGGCCTCCTCCTGCCGGTTCTGCCGGTCCTTGACCACGGCGAGGTAGTAGTGGGCCCGGGCCTTGGATTCGTTCACCGGGTCGTTGCCGATGTCGCCGACGACACCGGCGCTCTCGGCGGGCTGGGCCGGGTCGCCTTCCTTGGGCATCGGGCGTGTCAGCAGGGTGAAATTGGCTTCCGGCGCCAGCGCGGCCGTCAGCCACTTCTCCGCCAGGCCGTCGTTGCGGCGGGTGCCCTGGCCGGTGGCGTAGCAGGCTCCGAGCGTCGATTGGGCGAAGGCGTTGCCGCGCTCGGCCGCGAGGCGGATGAGGTTGATGCCCTTGCGTTCGTTCCGTGGGAAGCCTCCGGAGCCGTAGAGCAGGTAAAGGCCGAGCTGCAGCTGGGCGTGCGTGTTTTCCAGGTCGGCGACCTCCTGGAGGGCCTGGCGGCCGGCGGCACGCTCGGCCTCGCTCTTGCTCTCCAGCAGGCGGATCGACTCCCAGAACTTGTCGAGGGAAGGGTCGGCCTTCGTCGCTTCGGGGGCTTCGGGATCGGGGGCCTCGTTGTCAGCGGCCGAGGTCGCCGGGACGGCGGCGGGGGCCTGGGCCCGGGCGGTGGGAAGCAGGCAAGCCAGCAGGGAGGCAACTCCGATTGCGATGGCCCGCCAGGGACGTGTGGTAGCGGATGCGGACATGAAACGGATGGCGGCCCGGCCCAAGCTAAGCGGAGTCCGAGCCGGTGAGTCAAGGAGCGGGTCGCGGCGTGGCGACCTCCCAGTCGGCCCACGCGGCGGCGAGGCGCAGCCCTTCGCGCAGGGGAATGTCGAGGGCCCGGCGCTCGCGCCGCAGCTCCGGATTCAGCTCGGTCATGCGCCGGAGCAGGCCTTCGAGCCCGCGGCGCAGCTGCTCTTCCGGCGCCGCGCCGGCCGCGCTCCGGGCCTCAGCCAGCAGGCCGGCCTCGGTGACGCGCTCCAGCAGCGAGCAGCGGACCAGCAGTTTCGCGGCGGCTTCCTCCGCCAGCGGGGGCCCGCCGGCTTCGGTGAAGGCGGCGGCCAGCGTGGGAGCGTCGGCATCGTGATCGCGGAACCGCAGGGACGTGAGCGGCAGCGGGCGCAGGTGCCCGCGGTCCGACTCCACGATGAAGGCGCCGCGGTGCAGCCGGTGCAGCAGGGGCCGGGCGGAGCCGCGGAGCCGCTGCTCGCGGGCTTCCCGGGCGGCCCGGACGGCGACGAGCTCGACGGGTTCGTCGGCGTAGACGGCGGCGGCGGAGAGTTCGAGCCGGGTGCGGCGCAGCTGCCGGTAGACGGCGCGCTGCTCGCGCAGCTCCTGCTGGCGGACATCGAGTTGGAGGCTGCGGGGCCCCGGCGGCGAGGCGGCGAGGCGGGCGGCCTGCTCGCGTTGCCAGAGATCCCATTCCGGAAGCTCCCGGAAGTGGCGCGCCGCCTCCGCCCGGAGGTGGACCAGCCGGGCGTCAAACCGTTCCGCGTCGACCGCCGGTAGGGCGGAGGGTGGGGTGACCGTCTCGGGGGGCAGGGCGTGCGGGAGGTCCGCCTCGCGCCGCAGGCCGGGTTCTTCGCTGGCGGGCAGGACGATGTCCGAAGGCACTCCCCGGCCCTGGACGGCCCCGCCGTCCGGGAGGTAGAAGCGCTGCATGGTCAGCCGCAATGTGCCCCATTCGCCGACGCTGGCCGCGTTCACGCCGGGCAGCTTGGCCAGCTCGATGTAGCTCTGCACGGTGCCCTTGCCGAAGGTGGTGGCGGCGCCGAGGACGACCGCGCGGCGGTGCTGCCGCATGGCGCCGGCGAACACCTCGCTGGCGGAGGCGCTGCCGGCCGAGGTCAGGATCACCAGGGGGCCGGTGTAGGCGGGGGTCCCGGGCGTGCCGGCGAGCGCCGTGACCGGCTGGTTTGGGCCGCGGCTCAGCATGACCACGCCGGCGTCGAGGAAGAGCTGGCTCAGGCCCACGGCCTCCTTCAGCGCGCCGCCGGGGTTGTCGCGCAGGTCGAGGACGAGCCCGTCGAGGCGGGCCGGCTCCATGGCGAGCAGCAGTTCGCGCACGTCGTCGGCGCACCCGCCGGACTCCGTGCCGTAGAAGCGCGGCAGGTCGATCCAGCCGACCCGGCGCGTCCCGCCGCCGGCCGTCGGCACCTGCGCGACGGCGCCGTAGGCCCGCTCGTCCGCGAGCACGACCCGGCTGCGCTCGAGCGTGAGCTCCTTGCGCGGGGCGTCCGCATGCTCCCGGTACGCCAGCCGGACCTTCCCGCCGCGCGGATCGCGCAGCAGCCGGACCGTCTCGCGCAGCCGCTGGGCCGAGGCCGAGACCCAGGGCTGGTCGCCGTCGGCCACCTCCTCGATGATGGCGCCGGGCGCGAGGTCCGACTCCAGGTCGGCGGGGCTGCCCGGCCGCACGCCGGTCACGAGGCAGAGGCCTTTTTCCTTCCGCAGGTCGAGCCCGACCCCGGTCACCACGTTCTCCATGTCGATGGCGAACTCCCGGGTCGAGTCGCCGGAGAAATAGCCGCTGTGCGGATCGAAGGACCGGATGGCGGCGTCGAAGAAGTGCTCGCGGATGGCGAAGGAGTCGAGCGTGGCGAGCGAGCGGGCCCACTGGTCGTACCAGTCGGTCAGGTAGGCGCGGGCGTCGCCGGGCGTCCGCCCGGCCAGGATCTGCCCCAGCTGCGCGTCGGCGAGGCGCAGCTCCCAGCGTTCGTCGGGGCTCCGGCCTGCGGCCGGCCGGACCGGCGGCGCCCGGTCCCGCGGGGGCTCGTATGTGCGGTCGGCCGTCAGGTCGATGTCCCGCGTCAGGCGCCTCCGGATCCAGTCGTGCCGTTCGCGCGCGCGCGTGGCGAACAGCTCGAAGATCTCGAACGCCGGCTGGAGGTCGCCGCGGAAGAGGTAGACCGATTTCAGCGTGCGGTCGAAACGCCGGTGGATGAAGGCCACATCGCCGTCGGTCAGGATGTCGCCGTACGGGTCGAGCTCGCCGAGGTACCGGTCGAGCATCTCGCGGTTCTCGATCTCGCGGAAGGCGCGGCCCGAGAAGTGGAAGTTCTGGATCAGCTCGACCACGAGCCGGGCCTCCTGCTGCAGCTGGCGGCGCTCGGCGGACGTGAGCGCCGGGTCGGCCCGGCCCGGGACGGGCGCAAACGGCGGCAGCAGCAGGCAGGCGGCGAGGAGTGGGCGGAGCAGGGACCGGAGCGGCATGGACGGCGCCCCAGATTGGCGAAATCCCGGCCGGACAGTCAACCGAGGGATGCCTGCCGTTCGGCTTGCGCTCGCGCCGTGGGTCGCTGACTTTGGCCGCTCATGCCCGCGCCCCGCGACCTGCCCATCTACGAACTCGAGTCCCGCCTGATCGACGCGATCCGGCGCGAAGGTCGGCTGATCGTCCAGGCGCCGACCGGCTCGGGCAAGTCCACGCAGGTGCCGCAGATGCTGCTCAACCACGGACTGCTGGGGTCCGGCGAGGTCGTCGTCCTCCAGCCGCGACGGCTGGCCGCGCGCCTGCTGGCCAAGCGGGTGGCGGAGGAGGCCGGTTCGCGGCTCGGCGACGTCGTGGGCTATCAGATTCGCCTCGATTCCCGCGTCTCGGCGGCGACCCGCATCCGGTTCGTCACCGAGGGCATCCTGCTCCGGCAGATGTCGTTCGACCCGGGTTTGCGGGGCGTGAGCGCGATCGTCTTCGACGAGTTCCACGAACGCCACCTCTACGGCGACATCTCGCTGGCCCGGGCGCGGCAGCTCCAGCAGTCGCAGCGGCCGGACCTGAAGCTGATCGTCATGTCGGCCACGCTGGACACGGCCCAGCTGGCGTCGTACCTGGCCCCGTGCGCCGTGCTGACCTCGGAGGGGCGGACCTTCCCGGTGGCGATCGAGTACCTGCCCAAGCCGGTCGACTTCGAGCACGACCCGGTCTGGGCGGTGGCGGTCCGCGAATGCGAGCGGGTCGCGGCGCGGACGGAGGGCGACATCCTCGTCTTCATGCCCGGCGCGTACGAGATCAGCCGCACCGTGCAGGACGTGCAGGGTTCGCACGCGCTGCGGGGCTTCGTCTGCTTTCCGCTGCACGGGGAGCTGTCGCCCGAGCAGCAGGACCGGGCGGTGGCGCGGCAGGCCGCGCGGAAGATCATCGTCTCGACCAACGTGGCGGAGACCTCCCTGACCATCGACGGCGTGACCGCCGTCGTGGACAGCGGGCTGGCCCGGGTGGCCCGCTACGATCCGCACCGCGGCATCAACACGCTGCTGATCGAGCGGATCAGCGTCGCCGCGTCCGACCAGCGGGCGGGCCGCGCCGGCCGGACGGCGCCGGGCGTCTGTGTCCGCCTCTGGACCGAGCGCGAGCACGCCCAGCGTCCGCGGCAGGAGCTGCCCGAGGTCAAGCGCCTCGACCTGGCCGAGGTCGTGCTGACCCTGAAGGCCGCGGGGATCGCCGACGTCGTGAATTTCCCCTGGCTGGAGCAGCCCGAATTGAAGGCGCTCGAGCGGGCCGAGGCGCTTCTCGAGGACCTCGGCGCGCTGCACGCCCCGGCCGGCGCGGCGGCCGGGCTGCGGGTGATCACGGAGACGGGCCGGCGCATGCTCCGCTTCCCGCTGCATCCGCGGTACGCGCGCATGTTCCTGGCCGCGCAGGAATTCGGCTGCGTGCGGCCCGTGGCGCTGATGGCGGCGCTGACCCAGGGGCGGAATTTCCTGCTGCGGGGCGTGGACCGGCGCACGCAGGAGGCGCGCGACGAGTTGTTCGGGGAGGAGCACGAGTCGGACTTCTTCCTGCTGATGCGCGCCTGGCGTTATGCGGACAAGGCGGGCTACCCGGCCGACGCCTGCCGGCGGCTGGGGCTCCACGCGCAGGCGGCCCGGCAGGTGGGGCCGCTGTTCGAGCAGTTCCTCGCGATCGCGGCGGCGGAGAAGCTCGACATCGCGGAACGGCGCATCGACGGCGTCGCGGTCCGCAAGTGCGTGCTGGTCGGCTTCAGCGACCACCTGGCGCGTCGGCTGGACCAGGGCACGCTGCGCTGCGAGCTGGTGCACCAGCGGCGCGGCCTGCTCGCCCGCGAGAGCGGCATCGACCGCGCGCCCCTGCTGGTGGCCGCGGAAATCACGGAGATCGAGAGCCGCGGCGAGGTGAACGTCCTGCTCAACCTCTGCACGGCGGTCGAGGAGGCGTGGCTGCGCGAGCTGTTCCCGGAGGATTTCGTCGCTGCCGGCGGGGTGGTTTACGACGAGTCCGTGCGCCGGGTGGTGGCGCGCCGCGAGCGGCGGTTCCGCGACCTGGTGCTCGAGTCGAAGCCGACCGCCGAGGAGCCGCCGGAGGGCGAGGCGGCCGCGCTCCTGGCGCGCGAGGTGATGGCGGGACGGATCGTGCTCACCGAGTGGAACGAGGCCGTCGAACAGTGGATCCTGCGGGTCAACGGGCTGGCCCGGTGGTGGCCGGAGCTGGAAGTGAACCCGATCACCGACGCCGACCGCGCCACCCTGATCGAGCAGATCTGCTACGGCAGCTACGGGGCGCGCGAGCTGAAGGACAAGCCCGTGATGCCCGTGCTGCGGGACTGGCTGCTGCCGGAGCAGCTGGCCGTCCTGGACGAGTACCTCCCCGAGCGGCTCGTCATGGCCAACGGGCGCCGGGCCCGGCTGACCTACACCAAGGACGGTCCGCCCGTCTTGAGCGCCCGGATCCAGGAGCTGTACGGCGTGGCGGCCCGCTTCACCCTCGGTCACGGCCGCGTGCCGGTGAAGATCGAGGTGCTGGCCCCGAATCAGCGTCCGCTCCAGGTCACCGACGACCTCAGCACGTTCTGGCGGGACATGTACCCCAAGCTCAAGCCGGAGCTGTCACGCAGGTACCCGCGGCACGAGTGGCGCTGAGCAGGGCTCCTGCCGGGGCACACGTCACGTTCCGGACGAACTTCCGCGTGAGTTTTTCTGGGCGAACCTCGAATGCGTCTGAGACCGCATGACCGTACGGATAGGATGTGAAATTCGGGGAATCAGGAAAGATACCGGGGAAAGCTGAGAGGGGCCCGCCAACCACGCTCAGGGGAGGGTATGGCGGCGGGTAAGGAAAATGAGTTGAGAGGGGGGAGGGGAGCGTCCGGACTTTTTATTTCATGCTGCTTAGCGGCTCCCAACCTCTCCGTGTGCCCCGCCCGGGAGGGCAGGGATCGGCCAAGGCGGATTTATCGTGCGCTTAGTCACTCGGCCCGGAGGCGCTTCCGCCGGGATCATCGTTGCAACTGCCGGAACCGCGCAAATCGGCTCTCTCCTCTTCCCAGCGGGTATGACTCGGCCAGGTTACGTTTTCGCTTTCTTCCGGGCATGATAATTGCGTATGGCATCGGCCATGGCCGCTACCAGCAAGGCGCTTGACCAACTCAGCCAACTCCGCGCGGAGGTGCGCGTCCTGGGCGCGACGCTCGGGCGCACGATCGCGGAGCTGGAGGGGGAGCGGACGCTGGCGACGGTCGAGCGGCTGCGAACCCTGGCAAAGGACAGCCGGGCGGGGGAGTCCGGGGCGGCCCGGGCGCTGGCTCAGGCCGTGGGGCGGCTGAAGCCCGCCGAGGCGCTCAACCAGGCCATGGCGTTTACGCTCTATTTCGAGCTGGTGAACCTGGCCGAGGAAAATTTCCGGGTCCGCCTCCTGCGCGAGCGCCGGCAGCGGCACCGCGCGGTGCTGGCCGCGGGAGGCCAAAGCGAACCCCTGCGCGAATCGATCGAGGCCGCGGTGCGCGAGCTCCGGGAGGCCGGGGTCACGCGCGCGCGCATGCAGCGGCTGGTCCGCCGCCTGGGCATCGAGCTGGTGTTCACGGCGCACCCGACGGAGTCGAAGCGGCGGACGATGCTGGAGAAGCTGGCGAAGCTGGGCGCGATCCTGCGCGGGCACACGCTGGAGGAGCTCCGCCGCGACCCCGCCGACGTGCGGCGCGAGATCGTGTCGCTCTGGCTGACCGACCGCAACCGGACCGAGCGCCCGGAGGTGACGGACGAGGCCCGCACCGGGCTGTGGTATTTCGACCGCACGCTGTTCCGGCTGCTGCCGCAGCTGCACGCCGACCTGCAGGAGGCCCTGGATCGGCATTTTCCCGGCGTCACGGCGCCGCGGCGTTGGCTGAGCTTCGGCTCCTGGATCGGCGGCGACCGCGACGGCAACCCCGGGGTGACGGCGGCGGTGACGGCCGAGGTGCTGCGCATGAACCGGGGGATGGCGATCAAGAAGTTCGCCGACGTGCTCTACGACCTTGCGGGGTCCATCACCGTCTCGGAACGCCGGGCGCGCTTTGCGGCGCCGATCCGCGCCCGGGCGGAGCAGTGCCGGGCGTCGTCCGAGCTGATGGCGCGGGTCGGCCAGCGCTACCCGCGGGAGCCCTATCGCATCATCCTGAGCAGCCTGCGCGAGCAGCTGCTGGCGCAGGTCGATGCCGCGCCCGGGACGGGAGTCGCGGCGTTGGTGCCGGCCGACGCGGTGCGCGACACGCTGGCGGCGATCGACGCCGACCTGCGCCGGGGGCGCGGAGCGCGGCTGGCGGATGGAGAGCTGCGTGACGCCCGCACGGCGGCGGACACCTTCGGTTTGGCCATGGCGCGGCTCGACCTGCGGCAGCACTCGGCCTGGCACGCCCGGGCGGTGGCGGAGATGCTGGGCCGACCCGACTACGAAGCGCTGGCGGAACCCGAAAAACAGGCCGCGCTCGGCGCGGCCCTGGCGGGGTTGACCGTGCTCACGGACGAGCGCGTGGCGGCCTGCTCCCCCGACACCCGGCTGGTGCTGGAGCCTCTGCGGCTCGCCGCCCGGACCCAGGCGGACTACGGCCCCGAGGCGCTGGGATGCTATGTGATCAGCATGACCAATGAGGTCTCGGACGTGCTCGAGGTCGTGCTCCTGCAGGCGTGGGCGGGCGTGCGCCTGCCGATCGCGCCGCTGTTCGAGACGCTCGACGACCTGCGCCGGGCCCCGGCGGTGCTGGCGGCGTTGTTCGCTCATCCCGCGTACGCGCCGGAGCTGGAGTGCAACGACCGTCACCAGCACGTGATGCTGGGCTATTCCGACAGCAACAAGGACTGCGGCTACCTGACGGCGAACTGGGCGCTGTACCGGGCGCAGGACGCGCTGATGCGGGTCTGCCGGGAGCGCCGAGTGCGCGTGACCCTTTTCCACGGCCGCGGTGGCAGCATCGCGCGGGGCGGCGGGCCGGCGGCGAAGGCGATCCTGGCGCAGCCGGTCGGGCTGAAGGACGGCGGCATCCGGGTGACGGAGCAAGGGGAAGTCCTTTCGACCCGCTATCATGACGCCGACCTGGCGCACCGGGTGCTCGAGCAGATGGCGTACGGGGTGCTGCGCGGCACGCACGAGGCCCAGCGCGGCCCGCGTCGGCTGCCGCGGCACTGGGTGGTGGCGATGGAGGCGATGAGCGCGGCCGCGCTGGCCGCCTACCAGGCCTGCGTGCACCATGACCCGGAGTTCCTCGTGTTCTGGCGGCAGGCGACGCCCATCGACGAAATCGGAGAGCTCAACTTCGGCTCGCGGCCGACCTACCGCCGGAAAGGCAGCATGAGCGTGGCGGACCTGCGGGCGATTCCGTGGGTGTTTTCGTGGATGCAGAGCCGGTTCAATTTTCCCGGCTGGTACGGCCTCGGAGCCGGGCTGGCCGCGGTGCTGGACCGCGGCCCGGAAGGGGTGAAACTCCTGCGTGAGATGTACCGGGAGTGGCCGTTCTTCCAGACGACGATCGCCAATGCGCAGCTGACCATGTGCAAGGCGGACATCGCGATCGCGCGCGTGTACGCGTCGCTCGTCGAGGACGAGGGCTTGCGCCAACGCGTGTTCGGCCGGATCACGGCCGAGTTTGCGCGGACGGAGCAGGCGATCCTGGCGGTGACGGGTCAGCGCGAGCTGCTCGAGAACGAGCCCGTGCTCGCCCGGTCGATCCGGCTGCGGAATCCGTATGTCGACCCGCTGAACTACCTGCAGGTCGAGATGATCAAGCGCCGGCGCCGCGGCCGCCTGCGCCAGCCCGAGCAGGAGTCGATCCGGGCGGTGCTGGAACTGACGGTCAACGGAATCGCCGGCGGATTGAAGAATACGGGCTAGGCGAGTGTAGACTCAAACTAGTGTGATGTCGCGACTCTGCACGTTGTTCCGGATTTAAGTCATACCTGACCTGTGTTCGCTGTTGATAAATATAAATTGGAGCCGGATTAGTTCCGCTTCCATTGGGCTTATATACCCGAACGCTCAGCTACCATGCCACCGGCCAACTCGAAGACGAGGTCTATACGGCAGGCCTGCTCGATAACCATTCAGTCGAGCGCAGTTTCGACGGTACCCATCGACTTTCGGCGATTTCCGTGCCGACGATCTACACCGCGGGCTATTCTTATGACGGTGCTTCAAGGCTGGATACTGTTACTTCCGGAGCGAACACAGCCACCTACGCTTACGTGACGAATTCATCTCTAGTGGATTCAGTCACCTTCAAGCAAAGCAGCACGACCCGCCTGACCACGACCAAGGTTCATGATAAGTTAAATCGGATCACTTCGATCACGAACACTCCGTCCGCCTCATCTGCTCAATCTGTCGCTTACACTTACAACAATGCGAATCAACGCACCAAAGCGACGCGAGAGGACAGTCGGTACTGGGACTACGGTTATGACACGCTCGGTCAGGTCACCAGTGCGGTTAAAAAGGCAAGTGGTGGGGGAGCCATAGCCGGACTTACCTACGGGTACACCTACGACGACCTCGGCAACCGAAAGACCGCGACGGTCAACGCCCAGGTTTCGGCTTACACGGCGACATTGCTGAACCAGTATTCTCAGCGGACGGTCCCCGGGGTGATCGATGTTTTTGGAGAGGCTCAAGCCGATGCGACGGTGACAGTCAAATACCCGGCGGTGAGCGGAGAGATTTTCGCTACCACCCGCGAGGGCGCGTATTTCCACAAGCAGCTTACGGTCGACAATAGTAGTGCGGACCAAAACCCGGCGGTGAAGATCACCGGGGTTAAGAACCTTGTAGGCGCAGGGGGTGAGGATGCAGTGACTGAAATCACTCGCAGTGCGTTCGTACCTGAAACTCCGGAGGTATTCAGTTACGACGCCGATGGCAACCTGCTGGCTGACGCGCGGTGGACATATACGTGGGACGCTGAAAATCGGCTAGTGGCGATG
>JAEUGX010000002.1 GCA_016795545.1 Opitutaceae bacterium | reverse complement strand
TCACCGCCCAGAACTCGGGCGTCCTGCGCTTCGACGGCACCAACACCACCGCCAACCTCGGCAGCATCACGCTGGCTTCCGGCGGACACGCCTACCTCAACGGCACGCTCGTCAACACCGGCGACACCCTCAACGCGCCCACCGGCGGCAGCTTCGAACTGCTGGGCGGCACCATCCAGGGCGGCACCGTCGCCGCCGGCGCCCTGGCGTTCACCACCTCCGGCGGCTACCTCGACGGCGTCACCTACACCGGCGACCTCGCGATGACCGCGAGCAGCCAGTATGTCCGCTTCCTCAACGGCACCACGTTCACCGGCGCCAATGCCAGCTTCGCCACCAGCTCCGGACTTTACTGGAGCCAGACCGGCACCCTGACCGGCAAGACGCTCACGCTGGCTAACGGAGCCTATCTCTACGTGAACGGTGTCGGCAACTCCCTGACCCTCGATGCCACCACGGTCCTCAACGGAAATGCCTCGCTCTACACCGACGGTTCCGCCGGCACGTCGATCATCAACCAGGGCACCCTCAACCACACGGGCTCTTCCGCCCAGATCTACGCCGCCAACTTCACCAACGCCGGCACCATCAACGCGACCGCGGGCACGCTCCAAATCGGGACCACCTCCAGCGGCTACGTGGCGACCAACGCCGCTGGCGGCGTCATCAACGTCAATGGCGCCAACACCTACCTCTACGCCCCGACCGCCAATCCGTTCATCAACAACGGCACCATCAACGTGCAGAGCGGCACCCTCTTCACCGGCACCTACGTCACCAACGGCCCGACCGGCCGGATCGGCGGCGCCGGCACGATCAACGGGAATCTCACGTTGGGCGGCGGCACCCTGGCACCGGGCAATTCGATCGGCAACCTGACCCTCACCAACACGAGCTTCACGGTGACGAACCCGTCCGTCTTCGAGGTCGAGCTGGGCGGCACCAACTCCGACCGCCTGACCTTCGTCAACCCGGTCGGACCCGTGAATATCGGATCGGGCCTGCTCAATCTGAGCATCATCCTGCTCGCGCCACCCCAGGAGGGGACGGTTTACACCATCATGAACATTTCGTCCGGCGGCAGCGGCATCACCGGCACCTTCTTCAACCTGCCCAACTCCGGCTCGGCCTTGATCGCCAATTACGCCGGCACCGACTACACCCTGAACGTGTATTACCTGGCGAACTCCATCACCCTGCAGGTCCCCGAGCCCGGCACCTACGCCCTCATGGGCACGGGCCTCGCGCTGCTCGCTTTCCGTCACCTTCGCTCCCGGCGCTCGCGCCGCAGCTGATCAAGGGACTGATCCCGGTTCAGGTAAGCAGGCAAACCGAACCAGGAAAATTGCCCCGCGAAATTCGCGCAGTGGGGCGAAAAGGGAGGGCGGGAGCATCCCGGCAACGTCCCTCTCCCCCATTCGCGGTTCCTCTTCTCTCCCTGTAGCCTGCCCCCGTGCGCTCAGCCTGGCTCCGGCTCCCGCGCCGGGCCTCCGCCGGGGCTGACCAGCCGGGCCGTGACAAAAATCAGCAGGTTCCGCTTTTGCGCGCTTTCGGCGGTGCTGCGAAACAGCCGCCCGATCAATGGCAGGCTGCCGAGCACCGGCACCTTGTCGCTCACTTTCTTCACGTCCTCGCGTGTCAACCCGCCCATCACGAGCGTGGCGCCGTCCCACAGCGTCACGCGTGTCGTCACCTCCCGGACCGCAAAGATCGGCTGATAAAATCCCGGCGGCACGGTCACCGTGGTCCCGCCCGAGATCGCGATGCTCGGGCCGCCGTATTCGACGAAACCCTCGAATTCCGTGACTTTGGGATGCAGCTCCAGGCAGATCGACTGGCCGTCCTCCTCGACTGTGGGCGTGACGCGCAGTTCGACGCCGACATTGCGCGTGGCGAAGTCCTGCGGCGTGCCGGAGGTGATCGAGACGCCCGCCGATCCGCCGCCCTGCGTGTTGCCGGTGCCGACCTGGCTCTGGATCTGGCCGTACGATTGCGGGTAGCGGAACTCCTGCGCGATGGTGATGGTCGCCAGGTTGCCCGACAGCACCGTGAGTTTGGGGGCGCTCAACAGCTCGGTGCCGCTGCGCTGGGCCAGCGCGCGGATCATGGCGGCCACGTCGGTGTCGCCGACGATCCCCGCGACCTGCGCCAACGTGGCGTCGGCAGCCCCGAGTCCGACCGCGCCGGGGATGGACGGCGGGGTGACGGGGAGCTCGAGGTCGGTGCCGGATCCGGCCTCGTCCCCGGGCGCCGTGATGCGCATCGACTGGGCCCCGCTCTGGAACGAGAACGCCTGCTGCAGCGTCCGGTTCACGCCGCCGGTCCCGGCCGTCGCCCGGACCCGTCCGCTGCGGGGCGAACGGGCGGCCAGGTCCCATTGCACGCCCAGCTCCTCCAGCACGCCTTGCTGCACCTCCATGAACTTGGCCTCGATCTCCACTTGCCGCAGCTCCCGGTACCGCGCGAGAATGCGGCCGATGCGCGCCAGGTTCCCGGACGTCTGCGTGACGATCAGCTGCGATCCGTCGAACGCCAGCGTGCTGCCCGGCACCCCGGCGAAATCCACGCCGGCCTGCTGCAGGAACTCCCGGATCACCGCGCCGCCCGCCTCGGGCGCGGCCCCGCCGCGGGACGTCATGCGCAGCACCGCCGGACGCGCCACCGCGAAAAACCGCGTGCTCAGCGCCGCCGGCGCGCCGCCCCGGCGCAGGACCACGGCGTCCGCCTGCACTTCGTAACTGCACCCGGACGCCTCCGCCACCAGATCAAGCACGCGCCGCAGCGGCAGGTCACGCAGGGACAGGGTCACCGCGGGATGCTCCTCGCCCGGATTCGCCCATACAATGTTCACCCCCCGCTCCGCCCCCGCTCCGTCGTCCAGCTCGTAGGCCAGCGCCCCCAGCAGCGTCGCGACCCGGTCCAGGGGCATGGCCGCCAGATTCAGCGCCGGAACACGAATCCGGTCCAGCTTGGCCTCCAGCGGCGTCTCGGGCTCGGTCGGCGCGGAGCGCACCGGTGCCGAGGTTTCGGCGCGACGCCAGGCGGCGCCGACCTCCTCGATCATCGTCTCGCTGGTCCTCGCCCGCCCCGCCTCCCCTTCGTCGGCCGCGGCCTTCAGCGGCAGCAGCCCAAGGCCGCCCACGCAACCCACTCCAATCCGCAACAGCATGGTTGATTTCATAAAAGTCGCACCCCCCGCCGAGCCGCTCACTCCTCCGGCCACGGCGACGCCGGGACCGACCGTTCGCCGGCCGCGGTGCAGATCCGCATCTCCTGCGGATCCAGCTCAAGCCGCACGAGCTCATACCCGCGTCCGTCATGAACCCGCCGCTCCCCCTCCTGCCAGACAAACCAGGCTTCCGGCTGCTCCCGCCAGCAGCACCAGGCGATTTTTTGCTCGGTGAACTCTGTCCTGCCCGCGATGAGCCGGATGCGCCTGCCGGTTCGTTCGTCGCGCAGGATCGCGTAAGCTCCCGGACCGCCCGCCTCCACCACCTCCTCGACCTGCACCTCCAGGTCCTCCAGCCGCTCGGTCACCCGAGCCCGGCGCAGGCCGGCGGCAGACGCGTCCGTCAATACCGCGACCACCCCGAGGCGATCCCGATACAGTCCCGCCAACTGCACGCGGAACGGCAGCGGCTCGACCCGCATCAAGGCAAAGGGAAATTCAGACGCGGGACTTTCCCCGCCGGCTGCCGGCGCCTGGCTCCGGAACGGCGCGAAAAGATCGGCGCTTCCTTCCCCCGAGCCGGGTGGCGGCAGCCAGACCTCGTCGAGCCATGTCGTCCCTTCCCCCGCCCCCTCAAGCTCCGCCACGGCCGCCGTTGCCGGCGGCTGCGCTCGCGCCGACACCGGCTGGCGAGTCGGCGGCGGACCGCGGTAGGCCGCCGCGCTGCCGCCCAGGCAGCCAAGCGCCAGCGCCAGCCGCAGGTATTCCCCGAGCATGCCGCCGGAGTCGGTCATGCGGAAGCGGGATTCATGGGCGCAGCCAGCTCGACATCGACCTGCACGACGACGGTCCTTTGTCCTTCCGGCTCGGCGTCGCCGGACCGCTCCGCCGCCAGGATCTGCACGCTCTGCACGAGGAGTGCTTGGTCCGACTGAGCCAGCTCGTTGAGAAATTCCCGCAAGGCCGCGCTCGTCCCCGTAAACGCCACCTCCACGCGCTCCGTTGTCTCCGCCGCGACCCATCGGCAGGAAAGCAGCCGGTCCGGCCGCGCCTCCCACAGGGCCGCCAGAACCGCCCCGACCGCCGCGCGCGCCTGCCAGACCGCCGCCATCCGCTCCGGCACAGGGCCGGCCTGGGCGAACTCGGCAAAGCCAAACCACTCGTCGTCCTTCACCACCACACCCGCCTCGCGCGCCGCCCGGCGATGGCCACGCACAAAGGCCGCAAGTCCCGCCAGGGCATCCAGCGGATCACGCGGGTAAGCGGTCACCCGCACCGGCAGCATGCGCCCCTGCAGCCAATCCCTCCGTTCCCGAACCTGCTGGCAATACGCTGCCAGCACCGCAGGAGAAACGGCGCGCTCCCCCTCCAGGGTAACGCGCGCATGTTCCGCCGTCAGGTGGCGCGCCCGGGCGGCCAGCCCATTCACGCGGCTGCGCTGTTGGGCCAGCAGCCCAACGACGGCCAGCGCCGCCAACGCTCCGCCGACGCTTCTTCCTGCGCGCCACCGCGCATCCCGGGAGTCAGTCATGGGTGATCACTCTCCGTCGGGACCGCCGCCGAACGTCAGCGGGCCCCCGGCGGCAACCAGCACGAACTGGAAAGCCACCGCTCCCGCCTGCCCCAGGTCCACCCGTTCACCTTCGACCGTCCCGACCTCAGGCAGCGCCGCGAACGCCTCGCGCACCCGCCGCACTCCGGCCAGGCGCCGCGCTTCGTTGCCGCCCGCGTCCCGCATCCTTCCCGTCACTGTCAGCCGCAGCGGCTCGCCTTTCCGGCTGGGCTGGACCTGCAGCGTCTCGAGCCACCCGGCTCCGGACTCCGCCAAGCCCTCCTGCAGGCCCGCAAGCAGCCTCAGCCACCAGGTCTTCCGTTCGGCCCAGGCTTCGAGTCGCCTCAGCTCGTTTTCCATCGCAGCCATGTCGCGCTGCGCGGCCAGCCGCGCCTCCGCCGCTCGTCGCAGCGGCGCCAGTTCGCGGCTCAGCCTGGCCGCCTCCGTCCGCGCCGCCCGCTCGGCGACGCGGTAATGGAGAATGGGAGGCAGCAACGCAGCGGCGAACAGAGCCGCCGCGGCCCACCGCCAAGGCCGGCGTCGCTCCCGCATCCTCCGGGCCGCAAGCCAGTCCGGCAGCAGGTTCAAGCGCTCCCCGGCTCGCCGCCGCCACGCCAGCGCCGCACCCACGATTGCCGGCCGGCGAAAAGCATCGCTCCCCTCGCCGCTCCCGGCGCCGGCCCAAACGTCCGGCGCCGCGAACACCGCGACCGCGCCGGGCAGCTCGGTCGCAATTGCCTCCCGCAGCTCGTCCGCCCCCGCGCCGGCGAGACAGACTCGCACCGGATCCGCCGCAGCGAGGCTCTGCCGCAAGAGACCGGTCGTTCGCCGCACCTCGCGCGCAACCCGCTCGTTCTCCGCCCGCTGCTCCGCGCCCGGCCGCCCGCCGGTCCAGCCCGTCGGACATACCCGCACCGCCCAGCGGTTACCCTCCGCCAGCACAACCGCGATCGACCGGACCCCGAACTCGACCAGCAGGCCGCCACTTCCGTCCGCCACGGGAAGCACGGCCTGAATTGCCGCCCGCAGGGCCGCCACTCGGGGCAACACCTCGTCGAGCCGGATGCCGCCGGACTCGATCTGCCGGCAGATCGGCTCCAGGACGTCGTTGCGCACCGCCGCGGCGAGGCAGTCGCTCCGGCCCGGCTGCTCCCCGGCCGCGACCGCGGCCCAGGTGACGTCGTGCAGCGCAAACGGCAGATGCTGTTCCACGCTCAGGCGAACGATCCGCGAACGCGCCGCGCGCCCGGCCGGGGGCGACTCGATCCGCTTCAACCAGGTCAGGTGCGGCGGCAACACGAGCGTCGCCGCACCGCGAAATGTCCACGCACGCACCGCAGCCTGGATCGCGCCACCAGCTTCCTGCGCCCACTCCGCCGCCGAGCCCGACACGGGGGCGATCGGCACCAGACGACAGTCTGTCAACCGCAAGCCGGAGCCGCGCCGCTTCACTACCGCCAGCACGATCTGCTGCGCGTCACATTCGATGAGGAGTCTTTCGCGGGTGTTCACGGGCGGAAATTCACACGGCCCGTGGCGAAGATTTGTTTGCCGCACATTCGGCAAAGGTCACGCTCATTTTTCCATGGCACCCGTCCTGCCCTACAAAATCAGCGTGTTGGTATTCATCGAGAATGCCGCCGGGGAACAATTGCTCCTGCTGCGCGCCAAACAGCCTAACCTGGGTGTATGGACGCCTATTGGCGGAAAGCTTGAGATGACGACGGGGGAATCTCCCTTTGAGTGTGCGGTACGCGAGACAGCCGAGGAAACGGGAATGCAGGTTTCAGCCGCGGACCTCCACCTCTTCGCGATGATCGCGGAAAAAGCCTATCAGGGCCAAACTCATTGGCTGATGTTTTTATTCCGCTGCCAGAAGCCGATCGTTGCCTTGCCGCCCGACATACCGGAGGGCCGGTTCGCCTTCTTCACGCGCGAGCAGATCCGTGGGCTGCCGATTCCCGAGACCGATAAGGCTGCGCTATGGCCGATCTTTGATCGCTACCGCGACGGATTCGTCGCGCTGAAAGCCGACTGCGCGCGCTCCCCGATCGAGATCAACGTCGAGCAGATCACCCCGGGCCATCCGTCTGTTCCCTGAGCGTCGCGTTCCGCGCGCGGCACTTCAGTACCTCTAGCGCGGCAGGGCGGTCCGGTGCCAACACTGGCCCGACCCGCACCTCGGCGATGACCGATATCGAGTACACCTATAATCGGTTCGGGGCGACGGTGACGGCAACCCGCGCCCGCTTCGCAGCTCTCGTAGTTACGATCCCTGTCAAGAAGGCACCCGAGACGACGCTTACGGTTAAGCGACCCGCGACATCAGGCACCAGGCGTGCACCTCCCAACCGGTCTTCGCACAGGCTTCCGCCAAGCACTTCAGAAACGCCGCCTTGGCCTGCTCGCTCCGGAAGATGTCCGCCCGGTAGTTGCTCCGGTTCAGCACGTGATACACTCCGGCTTCCGACTCCATCCGCAACGCTCGCGCCATGCCCGCAGTTCGTTCCCCTTCGCTCAAACCGTCAACTACAAACTACAAAGCCTGACCCTATTTCTCTTCAGCTCCAGTCAAGAATCAAGATCTGACTTAATCGCTCGGCTAACTACAGACCACATACGCCAACCCCTTCGGGTCGGCCCCGGGACGTGCAACTCGGACCCTTGCCGAAATCCGTATGCCGCTCAGCGCATTTAACGGGATTCGCCCCGGCCTCATCGTGCTTTCGTTGGCTTATGCCTGGGAGGTTCACCTTTTTTTCGAGATCTAGCCCATACATCGAGAGCCGCTCCAACTAAAAGCCATTGGACAAATCCAAACGCCCCTACGGCTATCATGGGAGCGTCAGAAGGAATTAACTCTGCGGCAAGAGAAAGCGGGAGGCTCAGAAGATACAATATGCGGATGCCCGGACCATGCCCAGCTTCAGCGAGGAATACCCCAAACAATACCGCAAGGCAGAGGTAAATAAGCGAAAAGAAAATAGAATATTTCATACAGCTCAGCGTTTTTGCAAATTAAGGATCTTCAGTTTTGCCGCCAAGTCATCCTCGCCAATCTCTGTCGAAAAACCGCCCCCAGGTGATTTGAGAAATTGGAACAAATCGCCGATTTCCGGTTTGCTAAGGGAGTTTGCTGCCGTGGCAGAACTAGATTCACAACATTTCTTGCAGGATTTCGACCACGCGATGAGCGCATCCAATGTTGCTTCAGCCATTCGGTAAGCACGTGAAACGTCGTTCGCCGTTTTATCCGGATTGTGGCCCGCCTTGCCATGTCCAGTTGTGGGGTCTGTGAATCCTCTATGACTAAAAGTATCCTGAAGATAGTGGAGATATACTCCCAGATCTGCCGGATCACAGCTTGAAAATGCCTTACTTCTTAGAGTTTCCATATACGCGTCACTCGGTCCCCCTTGAGGTGCGGCGTGCAGGGCGTGATACTTTGTGTTAACATTTCTTTGCCGTTCAGTGTTGCCCAAGCCAGGGCTGGTAGCCGGATTTTCATCGACACCTTGATCGGCGGACGCGATCGCCGTAGCATCGGATTCCGGGAGACACTTTATTTTCGATGCGAGCCACAAGGTTAGATAATAGTGAACATCGATCTCATAAAGCCCGAGCGAATCGAATTGAGTGACCGGATTATTGGAGACGAAGGCATATAAGCTTGTCCCTCCTTCCTCTTCGATTGGATCTTTGCTCAACCAGCGGCCCATCCCCGGACTGTAATATCTTAAACCGTAATAGAGCAGGCCGGTTTCGTTGTCGGTATACTTGGTCGAAAAGCGGAAGGGCATCGCTTCGGCCGACATGCCGTCGGCGATCAAGATCTCACCAAACGCGCCATACTCGTAAGTCGCGGACTTGGCGCCCGTGGCCATGTCCACATAGCCGATGACGTTGCCGTTGCCGTCGAATTCTGCCCCATGGGCATCACTCCCAAGATAGGCGAACAAGAGACCTCCTACCCCACCCGCCCCCTGCAGCGAGCCCGACAGGTCCGTACCCCATACGTAGGTCCGTACGGCAGCATTGCTGTCGAGGGCATCTAATTCCGCGATCAAGTTCCAGCCATCGTAGAGGAATAGGAGGGAAGATTCCAATAACCAAGCACTGCCACTCCAGCTGTAGACCTTCTTACTTACCCGGCGAGATTGACCGTCGTAGGCAAATTCCAGCTTTTGCTTGGCCACACCGGCGGTGACCGCTGTGCTGGTAACCTCCATCGCCACTAGCCGATTTTCAGCGTCCCACGTATATGTCCACCGCGCGTCAGCCAGCAGGTTGCCATCGGTGTCGTAACTGAATGCCTCCGGAGTTTCAGGTACGAACGCACTGCGAGTGATTTCAGTCACTGCATCCTCGCCCCCTGCGCCTACAAGGTTCTTAACCCCGGTGATCTTCACCGCCGGGTTTTGGTCCGCACTACTATTGTCGACCGTAAGCTGCTTGTGGAAATACGGGAATACAAATAGGGTCAGGCTTTGTAGTTTGTGGTGAGCCCCAGCTTCTTCTGCAGTGCGGGGTCGGGTTGGCGGAGCCAGGCGCCGACCTGTCGGCTGACTTCGTGGAGTCCGCCCATGTGCAGGGTCTCGCCCAGCCAGCGATTGGTCGCGGTCGTGCGTGTTTTCAGCGCGGCCGCCAGGGCGACTTTCCAGCCGGCCGACTTCCGGTCGGACTGCAGCTCCGCGCGG
>JAEUGX010000095.1 GCA_016795545.1 Opitutaceae bacterium | reverse complement strand
CGCCTCCCGCCTCCCGCCTCCCGCCTCCCGCCTCCCGCCTCCCGCCTCCCGCCTCCCGCCTCCCGCCTCCCGCCTCCCGCCTCCCGCCTCCCGCCTCCCGCCTCCCTTTTCCCATGCCCGCCGTACCCGGACTACGCAGTTGCTACGACAAAACCGACCGCCTCGTGTATTTCGGGCGGATGCTCGACAAGATCCGCCTGCACGCCGCCGGCCGGCTGCCGGCTGACTACCACGGCAACCTCGGCAAGGGCTTCGATGCCCGCTGCTGCGGCTTCCTCGGGATCGACTACGCCGCGCTCCAGGCGCGCACCTTGCAGGGCGGGACCGACGCGGAAATCCTGGCGTGGTGCCACGAGCGCAGCGGAACCCGGACCGACGACCAGTGCCTGCAGTGGAACCTTTTCCTGATGAAACGGGGCTGGCGCGACGACGTTTCCGCCACGCTGCGCGAGCGCGTCGTCCAGTACGGCCTGACCGGCAAGCCCATCGAGACCTTCTTCGACCTGAACGAGTACGACGAGGGCCGCGACCCCGTCGCGACCCAGGCTTGGACGAAGCTTTGACCGGCTCCCGCCTGCCATGTCGCCGCTGATGAAACGCCTCCAGCTCCTGCTGTCGGTCGCGAGCGTGCTGGCCGTCCTGGCCCTCGCCACCGGCGCCGGCACGTGGTGGATCCTGCGCGGCACCTTGCCGCCGCTGGACGGCGAGGCGCGCGTGGCCGGGCTGTCCGGGCCCGTGAAGGTCGAGCGGGACGCGCTCGGCGTGCCGACCATCTCGGCGCCGACCCGGGCCGACGTGGCCCGCGCGCTCGGCTTCCTCCACGCCCAGGACCGGTTCTTCCAGATGGACCTGCTGCGCCGCGACTCGGCGGGTGAACTGGCCGAGCTCTTCGGCGAGGCCGCCGTGCCGCGCGACCGCTCGCATCGCGTGCACGGTTTCCGGCCCCTGGCGGGCCGGGTCGTCGCCGCGCTGCCGGCCGACCGGCGGGCCGAACTCGACGCCTACACCGCCGGCGTCAACGCCGGACTCGCCGCCTTGCCCGGCCGCCCGTGGGAATACCTGGTGCTGCGCACCACGCCGGAGCCGTGGCGCCCGGAGGATTCCTTGCTCGTCGGCTACACGATGTGGCTCGATCTCCAGGATTCCACCGGCCGCCTCGAGCAGAGCCTGCGCGCGGTCCGCCTGACGCTGGGCCAGGCCGGCCTGGATTTCTTCGCGCCGCCGGGCGACTCGTGGGACGCCGCGCTCGACGGCAGCCAGTTCGCCCCGCCCCCGCTGCCGCCGCTCCGCTTGAGGTCGGCCGGGGAGGATGACCGGGCGGCCGTTCTGTCTGCCGACCATCCGCCGGCGGTCGGCTCCAACGCCTTCGCCCTCTCCGGCGCCCACACCGCCACCGGCGCTGCCATGCTGGCCAACGACATGCACCTCGGCCTCCGCGTGCCCACGGTCTGGTACCGCGCGGTCTTCCAGTGGCCGGACGGCAACGGCGGCCAGCACCGCGTGGCCGGCGTCACCCTTCCGGGCACCCCGTGCATGACCGTCGGCAGCAACGGCCGGATCGCCTGGGGCTTCACCAACGCCTACGTCGACACCGCCGACGTCGTGCTCGCCGAGACGGACGGCATCGCGCAGATCCACTACCGCACCGCCCGCGGCTGGGTCGAAATCGAGGACCGGCCCGAGACGATCCGGGTCAAGGGCGCCGACCCCGTGCCCTTCACCGCCCGCTGGACCGAATGGGGACCGATCATCGCGGGTCCCACGGACGGCCGCTACCTGGTGCTGCGCTGGAACGCCCATGACGCCGCCTCGGCCAACCTGAACCTCATCGAGCTGGAGACCGCCGCCTCCGTGCCCGAAGCCGTGCGCCTGGCGCCCCGCCTCGGCGTGCCCAACCAGAACCTCGTCGTCGCCGGAGCCGACGGCGCCATCGCCTGGACCGTGGCGGGGACGGTGCCGCGCCGCGTCGGCTACGACGGCCGGCAGCCGGTTTCCTGGGCCTTCGGCGACCGCAAGTGGGACGGCTGGCTGGCGCCCGCGGACCGCCCGGTCGTCACCGATCCCGCGGACGGCTTCATCTGGACCGCCAACCAGCGCCTGGTCGGCGGCGACGCCCTCGCGCGGCTCGGCGACGGCGGCTACGACGGCGGTGCCCGCGGCCGGCAGATCCGCGACGACCTGCGCGCGCTGGTCGCCGCCGGACGCAAGGCGGTCCCGGCCGACCTGCTCGCCGTGCAACTCGACGACCGGGCGGTTTTCCTCGAACGCTGGCAGCAGCTCCTGCTCGCGCAGCTCACCGACGAGGCCGTCGGCCGCCGGCGCAGCCGCGGCGAGCTGCGCGACGCCGTGCGCGCCTGGTCCGGCCGGGCCGCCGCGGACTCCGCCGCCTACCGGCTCGTCCGCGCCTACCGGCAGCACGTGACCGAGTCGGTGCTCACCCCGTTCTTCAAACGCGCGGAGGCCGAATACCCCCGCTTCTCCTTCGGCAAATTCCACTATGAGGACGCCGTGTGGCGGCTCGTGCAGGAAAAGCCCGCCCGCCTGCTCGATCCCGCTCACCCGTCGTGGGACCACCTGCTGCTGGCCGCCGCGGACGCCGTGATCGCCGACGCCGACGAGGCCGGCCTGCCCCTGGCCCGCATGACCTGGGGCGCGCACAACACCCTGCACATGCCGCACCCCTTCAGCCGCTTCCTGCCCGGCCCGCTGGACCGCTGGCTCGCCATGCCCGCCGAGCCCCTGCCCGGCGACACCGACATGCCGCGCGTGCAAAGCCCGACCAACGGCGCCAGCATGCGGATGGTGGTCTCGCCCGGACACGAGGAACAGGGCCTCTTCCACATGCCCGGCGGACAGAGCGGGCACCCGCTGTCCCCGTTCTACCGCGCCGGCCACGCCGCCTGGGTCAAGGGCGAGCCCACCCCGCTCCTGCCCGGCCCCACCCGGCACACGCTGGTGCTGCGCCCCTGACGGCCGGCGCGTTTTTGAGATTGGGATTTTGCCGCGGGACTGGCATTGAGGCTGCGGAATCCCCCGCGCCATGCCGCTCCACGTCCTCTCCCACCCGCTGGGCGCCCATGTGCTCACCCACCTGCGGGACAAGACGACTAAGCCCGCGCTGTTCCGCACGCTGAGCTACCAGATCGCGCTGCTCCTGGCGCTGGAGGCGACCCGCGACCTGGCCACCGAGGAGAAGCTGATCGAGACCCCGCTCGAACCGTTCCCGGGCCGGGTGCTGGCCAAGCCGCTTTCGGTCGTGCCGATCCTGCGCGCGGGGCTCGGCATGCTCCAGCCCTTCCACGACATCTTCCCGGACGTCTCGGTCGGCTACGTCGGCCTCGAACGCGACCACACGACCGCCGTGGCCCGCAGTTATTACTGCAAGCTGCCCCCGCTGGCGGGCACCCGCGTGGTGGTGGTCGATCCCATGCTCGCCACCGGCGGCTCCGCGGCGCAGGCCGTCGGGGTCGTCAAGGCCGCCGGCGGCGCCGAGATCGTCTTCGTCTGCATCGTGGCCTCGCCCGAGGGCGTCGCCGTGATGCAGCGCGCCCACCCGGAGGTGCCCATCTTCGCCGGCGCGGTCGACCGCACGCTCGACAGCCACAAATACATCCTGCCCGGCCTGGGCGACTTTGGCGACCGGCTGTACGGAACGTGACACGCGCGGCCCGGACCGCCTCCCACCGGGCGGGATCCGACCCATTTTTTCGTGGGCATTCGTGCGATTCGCGGCCAAACCTGCGGCCATGACCATCGACCGCCCGGGACTCGTCGTCGCCGACCACTGGAAAGACTACCAGTTGCTCGACTGTGGCCTGGGCCTGAAGCAGGAGCGCTGGGGCCCGTACACGCTGGTGCGGCCCGACCCGCAGATCATCTGGCCGCGCGCCGGCGGCAACGGCCGCTGGGAGAACTGGGACGGCTTCTACCACCGCAGCGAGGCGGGCGGCGGGAAGTGGGAGTTCCGCCGCACCCTGCCCGACCACTGGTCCATCCGCTACGGCAGCCTGACGTTCAAGATCCATCCCACCGGCTTCAAACACACCGGCCTGTTTCCCGAGCAGGCGGTCAACTGGGACTGGTGCACGCAGCGGATCCAGTCCGCCCGCGCCGCCGGACGCGAGGTGAGCGTGCTCAATCTCTTCGGATACACCGGCGCCGCAACCGTCGCCGCGGCCGCCGCCGGCGCCAGCGTCTGCCACGTCGACGCCGCCGAGGGCATGGTGCGCTGGTGCCGCGAGAACGCCGCCCTTTCCGGACTCGCGGATGCCCCCGTGCGCTACATCACCGACGACTGCCTCAAGTTCGTGCGCCGCGAAATCAAGCGCGGCCGGCGCTACGATGCCATCATCATGGACCCCCCCACCTACGGCCGCGGCAGCACCGGCGAGATGTGGCGCCTCGAGGACCACCTCTGGGAGCTGCTGAGCGAATGCCGCCAGGTCCTCAGCGACCGTCCCGTCTTCTTTCTCATCAACGCCTACACCGCGCGACTCTCCCCCACCGTCGTCGTCAACCTGCTCGCCGCCCTGATGCACGACGCCGGCGGCCGCCTCTCTGGCGGCGAGGTCGGCCTCCCCGTCCAGCGCGACGGCAAGGTCCTCCCCTGCGGCATCTTCGGCCGCTGGCAGGCAGAACCGTGAATGAGGTTTAAGGTTCATGGTTTATAGTTTAAGCGCACCTCCCGCCTCCCGCCTCCCATGTCCGAAATCCCCACCCACTACCTATCCACCGCCCAGGCGCTGCTGCAGAAAGCCGTGGCGCTCAACGCCCCGGTGCTCGCGCAGCTCGGGCGCATCATCGGTGAATCTGTGGCCCGCGGCGGCGTGCTGCACACGTTCGGCTCCGGCCACAGTGAGATCATCTCGCGCGAGATCATCGGCCGCGCCGGCGGGCTCGTGTGCGTCAGCGGGATCTTCGACCCCACCGGCGGCTTCGCCGAGAACCTCGTCGGCTACGGCACCAAGATTGTCGAGCGCTACGACCGCGCCCACGGGCTCCTGCCCGGCGAAACCGTCATCGTCATCTCCAATTCCGGCAAAAACTCCTCCCCCCTCGAGGTCGCGCTCTACGCCAAGCGGAAGGGCCTGAACGTCGTCGGTCTCACCTGCGTCGCCATGTCCGCGACGGCCCCGACCGTCCATCCGGACGGCCGGAAGCTGCACGAGATCGCCGACCACGTGCTCGACAACTGCGGCCTGCCGGGCGACGCCATCACGCCCGTGGCCGACGGGGTGATGGCCGGGCCGACCTCGACGTTCATCGGCGCCACCCTGCTCAACCTGCTCTCACTCGAGATCATCGCCTGGCTCAAGGCCGGCGGCCACCCGCTGCCGATCCTTCGCAGCCAGAACCTGCCCGACGCGATCGAGTACAACCGGGCGCTCGGCCGCCAGTACAAGGGCCGGCTCAGCCGGCAGCTGGCGTAGCCGCCGGCGCCTGGGATTCCGCCGCGTTCGCACCCCTCCTCTTTCCTGAGATCGTGGGCACCCCCTATCAGATCGGCGTCGACGGCGGCGGCACCAAGACGGAGCTGATCCTCGTCGACGCCGCGGGCGCCGTCGTCGCGCGGCACCTGGCCCCGGGCTGCAATCCCAGCCAGGTCGGACCGGAGAACGCCCGCCGCCTGCTGCACGAGGCCCTGGCCGGGCTGCTCGCGCAGCCGGGCATCCCGGCCGCGCCCGCGGTCCGGTCCACCCTGCTCTGCATGGCCGGCAACCGCGGGTTCTGGCGCGAGACGGCGGCCTCGCTCCCGGGCTGCGGCACGGTGACCACGACCGACGACTCCGCCCCCGTCCTGGAGCTCGCCACCGCGGGCGCCCCGGGGCTGGTGCTGCACGCCGGCACGGGCTCGTTCGTCGCGGCCCGCACCGCGGACGGCGCGGCCCACTACGCCGGCGGCCTCGGCTGGAAACTGGGCGATCCCGGCAGCGGCTACGACATCGGCCGCCGCGCCGTCGCCCTCGCCTTGCTCGAGCTCCAGGGCTGGCCGCCGGCCGGCGGCACCCGGCTCTCCGCCCTGGCCGAGGCGCTGCAGGCGCACACCGGGCTGGCCGACTACGCGGCCAACTCGCGTTTTTTCTATTACGATCCCGACGCCAACGCCCGCATCGCGGCCTTTGCCCCGCAGGTCGTCGAGCTCGCCGCCCGCGACTGCGGGCCGGCCCAGCAGGTTTTGGCCGACTCGCTCACGGAGCTGGCCCGGCTGGCCGACCAGGTGATCCACCGGCTGTTCCCCAAGCCGGCGGCCCGCCTGCCGTGCGGCGTCAGCGGCCGCGTGCTGAACCAGCCCGCCGCCGCCTTCGCGCTGCGCTCCCTCGCGGCCAAGCTGGCCTGGCCGGTCGAGTTGCGGTTCATGAGCGAGACCCCGATCGAGGGCGTCCGCCGCTTGCTGCTCGCGGCCCGCTGAGAACCTCTCCAAGCTGCCGGCATGTGGTGGATCTATGCGCTCCTCTCCGCGGTCTTTGCCGCCCTGACGGCCATCCTCGCCAAGCTGGGCATCAAGGGCGTTGACTCAAACGTGGCCACGGCCGTCCGCACCGTCGTGGTGCTCGTGCTCGCCTGGGGCCTGGTGGCCCTCCAGGGCAACCTCGGCGCCGTCGCGGCCATCCCCCGCGCCTCGCTGTGGTTCCTGGTGCTCTCCGGCTGCGCCACGGGCGCGTCGTGGCTGTTCTACTTCCGCGCCCTCCAGCTCGGTCCGGCTTCGCTCGTCAGCGCGGTGGACAAGCTCAGCCTGGCCCTGACCCTCGTGCTGGCCGCCTTCGTCCTGAAAGAGACCCTCAGCCCGCGGGCCGCCGCCGGCTGCGCGCTGATCCTCCTCGGCACGGCGCTGGTCGTGTGGCCGTGAACGCCGCCCTGGCCAGTCCCCTCGTCCTGCCCGAGGCCCGCTGGCTCGCGCTGCGGGCGGAGCACGAGACCCGGGTCAGCGCCTGGACCGCTCCCCACCAGGAGCGCGCGGCCCGGGGCGAGGCCCACCCGGTCCACGATTTCCTCTTCTCCTACTACCGCTTCCGCCCGTCCTGGCTCCGACGCTGGCACCCCGGACCCGACCTCGCGCTCGCAGGGGCCGCCGCCCGCGACTACCTGCAATGGCCGGAATACCACGAGGTCGACGGCAGCGTGGCGCTCAACCCGGCGGCCCTCGGGCCGCGGCGGCGCGAGTCGGCGGCCTGGATGCTCCATCTGCTCCGCCTCACGGCCGCGCGCCCGCCGCAGTTCGCCTGCTTCGGGCTCCACGAATGGGCCATGGTCTACCGGCAGCCGCCCGGGGCGGTCCGCCACGCCGCCTGGCCGCTGCGCTTTGACGCCGGCACGATCGCGCGCCTCGTCGAGGCGCAGCCGATCCGCTGCTCCCATTTCGACGCCTTCCGCTTCTTCACCGCGCCGGCCCGGCCGCTCAACCGCCTCCAGCCCACCCGCGCCTCCGCCCCCGACCTCGAGCAGTCGGGCTGCCTGCACGCCAACATGGACCTCTACAAGTGGGCGTTCAAGCTGGCTCCTTTCACCCCGAGCGAACTGGTGGCCGACTGTTTCGCCCTGGCGCGCGACATCCGCGAGGTCGACATGCGCGCCAGCCCCTACGACCTGGCCGCGCTCGGTTACGCGCCCATCCCGATCGAGACCGCGGAGGGCCGCGCCGAGTACGAGCGGCACCAGCGCGCGTTCTCGCGCCGCAGCGAGCCGCTCCGCGCCCGCCTGATCGCGGTGCTGGAGCGGTTGACCAGCCCGGCGTGACGCTCCGGACTCCGCCGGGACCGTCCTATGACCCGCTTCGGCGGGGCGTGATCCCCCGCCGGTTCCCGCGGCGGATTGACGCCGGCGTTTCCGTCTGCCGTCATGAGTGGCCCCGCCCCTTCCACCCCGCCCCTGCCATGAATCTTCGCTGGATCCGGCTGTCGGCCCTGCTGGCCGGCCTGCTCGCGGCCGCGGCTGCCGCCGCCGCACCCTACGACATCGCCGTCATCCCCAAGGGCACCACCCACGAATTCTGGAAATCCGTGCACGCCGGCGCGATCAAGGCGCAGCGCGAGCTCGCCGCCGCCGGCGTCGAGGTCAACGTCATCTGGAAGGGCCCGCTGCGGGAGGACGACCGCGAGCAGCAGGTGCAGGTCGTCGAGAACTTCGTCGGCCGGCGGGTCGCGGGCATCGTCCTCGCGCCGCTCGACCGCAAGGCGCTCGTCGCCCCCGTCGAGATGGCCGTGCGCGGACGGATCCCCGTCGTCGTCATCGACTCCGCCCTGGACTCCCGGGCCGCCGCCAGCTTCGTCGCCACCGACAACCGCGAGGGCGGGCGCATCGCCGCGCGCCACCTCGGCCGGCTGCTCGGCGGCCGGGGCAACGTGCTCCTGCTCCGGTACGCCGTCGGCTCCGCCAGCACCGACGAGCGCGAGGAGGGCTTCCTCGAGGTGATGCAGCGCGACTTCCCCGGCCTCCGCCTTCTCTCGACCGACCAGCATGCCGGCCCCACGCGCGACACCGCGAAGCGCGCGGCCGAGAACCTGCTCAGCCGCTTCGGTGCGGCCGTGAACGGCGTCTTTGCCCCGAACGAATCGTCCGCCACCGGGATGCTGCTCGCCCTCCGCGACGCCGGCCTGGCGGGGAAGGTCCGCTTCGTCGGCTTCGACTCCAGCGAGACCCTGAACGCCGGGCTCAAGGCGGGCGACATCGACGGCCTCGTCGTCCAGCACCCGCTCAACATGGGCTACCTGGGCGTCAAGACCCTCGTCGCGGCCCTGCACGGCGAATCCGTCCCGGCCCGGATCGATACCGGGGTCGGTTTCGTCACCCGCGAGAACTTCGACGACCCCGCCCTGGCCGAGATCGTGCGCCCGCCCCTCGATCTTTACCTGAAATGAAGCACCTCGTCCGCCCCCTGCGATTCCTGCTCCGCCTCCTCCTGCCGACCCTGGCCGCGGCCGCCGCCGGCCTCGCCGCCGAGTCCTACAACATCGCCGTCATCCCCATGGGCACGACGCACGATTATTGGAAGGGCGTACAGGCCGGCACCGTCAAGGCGCAGCGCGAGCTGGCCGCGGCCGGCGTGAAGGTGAACGTCCTGTGGAAGGGCCCGCTGAAGGAGGACGACCGCGAACAGCAGGTGCAGGTCGTCGAGAACTTCATCGGGCGGCGCGTCCACGCCATCGTCATCTCGCCGGTCGACCACAACGCCCTTGTCGCCCCGCTCGCCACCGCGGTGCGCGGCCGCATCCCGGTCATCCTCATCGATTCCGGGCTGAACTCCGACCTGCCCGTCAGCTACATCGGGACCGACAACCGCGAGGGTGGGCGCGAGGCCGCCCGCACGCTGGCCGGCCTCGTCGGCCCCCAGGGCCGCGTCATCATGCTCCGGTACTCCACCGGCTCAGCCGCCACCGAGGAGCGGGAGGAGGGGTTCCTCGAAGTGATGCGCCGCGACTTCCCCGGCATCCGGCTCGTGTCCACGGACCAGCACGGCGGCGTCACGCGCGACACGGCCTACCGCACCGCGCAGAACCTGCTCAACCGCCACGGCCGCGAGATCGACGGCGTCTTCACCTGCAACCAGCCCACCACGGCCGGCATGCTGCTGGCCCTGCGCGACGCCGGGCTCGCCGGCGGCAAGGTCAAGTTCGTCGGCTTCGACACCGGCGCCGAGCTGGTCGGCGGCCTGCGCGCCGGCGACATCTCCGGCCTGCTCGTCCAGGATCCCCTCCGGATGGGCTACCTCGGCGTCCGCTACGCCGTTGCCGTCCTCCGCGGCGAGTCGGTCGAGAAGTTCGTCGACACCGGCGTGACCGTCGCCACCCGAGAAAATCTCTCCGACCCGGCCGTGCACGCCCTCGTCCATCCTCCGATCGACGAGTACCTCCCATGACCGCGCCCGCGCGCCTCCGCCTGGCCGGGATCCAGAAGCGCTTCGGCGCCACGCGCGCGCTGCGGGACGTTTCGCTCGAGATCGCGGCCGGCGAGGTGCACGCGCTGATCGGCGAGAATGGCGCCGGCAAGAGCACCTTGATGAAGATCCTCAGCGGCGCGCACGCCGCCGACGCCGGCACGCTGGAGCTGTCCGGCGCGCCGTACCGCCCCGAGAGCCCGCACGACGCGCGGCGGAAGGGGGTCGCCATGATCTACCAGGAGCTGACCCTCGCGCTCCACCTCAGCGCCCAGGAGAACATCCTGCTCGGCGCCGAGTCCTCCCGGTTGGGCTTCGTCGACCGCCGCGCCTCGCGCAGGCGGGCGCGGGCCGCGCTGGCCCAGCTCGGACACGAGTCGCTCGACCTCGACCGCCCGGCCGGCCGGTTCTCCCTCGCCGAGCAGCAGGTCATCGAGATCGCCCGGGCCCTGCTCACGCAGCCGCAGGTGCTGATCATGGACGAGCCGACGAGCAGCCTGACCCAGGCCGACACCGAGAGGCTCTTCGCCGCCATCGCCCGCCTCCGCGCGCAGGGGGTCAGCATCATCTACATCAGCCATTTCCTCGAGGAGTGCCGCCGCGTCGCCGACCGCTACACCGTGCTGAAGGACGGGGAGACGGCCGGCACCGGCGGGATGCGCGACGCCAGCCTCGACCACCTGGTGACCCTCATGACGGGCCGGGAGGTGCGGGAGCTTTATCCGCGGACGGACCGCGCCCCCGGCGCCGTCGTCCTCGAGGTGGCGGCGGCCGCCAGCCCGCCCCGGCTGCGCCGCGCCAGCCTGCAGGTGCGGGCGGGCGAGATCTTCGGCCTCGCCGGCTTGATCGGCGCCGGGCGCACCGACCTGCTGCGCGCCGTCTTCGGGCTCGACGCCCTCGCGGCCGGCACGGTGTGCGTCGTCGGAGCCCCGGACGGCCGGGCGGCGCCGCGCGACCGCTGGCGGCAGGGCGTCGGCTTCCTGAGCGAAAACCGCAAGGAGGAGGGCCTGATGCTCGGCCGGTCCGTCGCGGACAACCTCACCCTCACGAAGCTGCGCGCGCTCGGCGCGTTCGGGTTCGTGGACGGAGGCCGCCAGCGGGCGGCGGCGGACCGGTGGGTGCGGGAGCTGCGCGTGAAGTGCCGCGACAGCCGCCAGCCCGCCGGCGAGCTCTCGGGCGGCAACCAGCAGAAGGTCGCGCTCGCCCGGCTGCTGGAGCACCCGGCCCGCCTCTTCCTGCTCGACGAGCCCACGCGCGGCATCGACGTCGGCAGCAAGGCGCAGATCTACGAGCTCGTCAGCGCGCTCGCCGCCGCCGGCAAGGCTGTCGTCATCGTCAGCTCCTACCTACCCGAGCTGCTGGGGCTCTGCGACACCGTCGGCGTCATGTGCCGCGGCGAACTGGCGGCCGTCCGCCCCCGCGCACAGTGGACCGAGGCCGAGATCATGCGCGTGGCCACCGGCAGCGCCTGAGCCGACTTCCGCCATGAAGGCCCTCACCCAGCGCATCCTCACCCAGGGCGGCCCGTTCATCGGGCTGATCCTCGTGATCGTGCTCTTCTCCCTGCCGGACGAGACGCGCGCGTTCTTCCTCACCTACCATAATTTCAAGATCATCCTCACCCAGACCGTGATCGTGGCGATCGGCGCGCTCGGCATGACCCTGATCATCGTCAGCGGCGGCATCGACCTTTCCGTCGGCTCCAGCATCGCGTTCACCAGCGTGGTCGGCGCCCTGCTGGTGCGGGAGGGCTGGGGCCCCGCGCCGGTGCTGCTGGCCGCCGTGGGCGCCGGCAGCCTGATCGGCCTGCTCAACGGCGCGGCCATCGCCGGCCTGCGCATGACCCCCTTCATCATCACGCTCGGCACCCTCGGCATCGCGCGCGGCTCCGCGAAGTGGCTGGCCGAGAATCAGACCGTCAACTACGACGACTCCCCCCTCAACGGGTGGATGACGACCGCCGACCCGTTCAGCCGCGCGCTGCCGGCCGGCGTGTGGGTGGCGATCGGGCTCGCGGTGCTCACCGCCGTGCTCCTGCGGCATACCGTCTTCGGCCGGCATGTCTTCGCGCTCGGCTCCAACGAGGCCACTGCGCGCCTCTGCGGCATCGCCACCCCCCGCCTGAAGGTCGCCATCTACGCGCTGGCCGGGGCCTTCTTCGGCCTGGCCGGCCTGTTCCAGCTGTCGCGCCTCCGCCAGGGTGACCCGACCGTCGCCGTCGGGTTGGAGCTCGACATCATCGCCTCGGTGATCATCGGCGGCGCCAGCCTCAACGGCGGCGTCGGCACGGTCCTCGGCTCGATGATCGGCGCGCTCATCATGGCCGTGCTCCGCAACGGCTCCCAGCAGATGGGCTGGCCCACCTACTTCCAGGAAATCATCATCGGCCTCGTCATCATCGTCGCCGTCTTCCTCGACCACCTGCGGCAGGGCAAGAAGGCCTGAAGCTCGACCCCCCCCGGAAAACCAGCCAGCCTCACAACCCCGTTCTCCCGTCTCCCGTCTCCCGTCTCCTTTCTCCCTTCCCCCCTCCCCCGTCTCCCTCCAGTCTGTTTGGGCATGGACGAAACCGCGCCTCCGTTCCCGCTGCGCACGCAGAAGAAGCCGAGCTTTCCGATCCGGGACGAGCTGCGCGACTACCTGCGCCGGTTTCGCCGCGAGCGCGAGCTGCCGGTGACCTACGAGCGGCTGCGGGGTTTCCATGAGGCCATCCCGCTCGTCGACGCGGAGGGCCGCAACACGCTCTGGGAATCGGTGGTGTACCGTGCGGAGGAGATGGGCGAGCTGAACGAAGGCCTGAAGCGCATCTACGCCCTGCTGCGGGTCGACGGCGACTTCTCCGTGATGCAGCATCTCTACATCGACCGGGTCGACTTCTGCAGCTTCGGCAACTCCACGCCCTTCCGCATCCGGATCGTCAACGCCTACAACGACAACGCCGACCACTTCTACATCAAGCGGGCCGACGCATCGCGGGTCTACGGCCTGGAGCTCGAGCACCTGCTCTCGCCGAACCGGCTGAACTTCCTCACGCACGGCAACACGCTGGTCGAGGAGCACATCGCGGGCATCCCGGGCGACATCTTCATCGAGCGGTGGCTGGAGCGCCCCGAGCTGGCGCCGATCCGCATCGCCAAGGAGCTGGTGAAGTTCAACGAGCGCTGCTTCATCCGCCTCCTCGGCGACATGCGCAGTTACAACTTCGTGGTGGTGATCACCCCCGACTTCGAGGGCTCACAGATCCGGATCCGGGCGATGGACTTCGACCAGCAGTCCCACAACGGCCGCAAGAACTTCTACCTGCCGCAGTTCTTCAAGGAGAACGCCCCGCTCGTCGCCTTCTGCAACCGCCACCTCCACGGCCAGACCGCCTTCCAGTACCAGCGCGAGGAGCAGACCCTGCTCCTGCAGCGCGCCGAGCTCGCGCTGCCGCGCCTGGGCCCGCTCCTGACCTCGATGGAGCACGACCCGATCGCCCCGCCGGAAAACGTCCATTCGCTGCGGGCCGGCCTGGCCGAGCATTTTCAGAGCGACCGCTACCTCCAATGCGAATCCATGGGCGCCCTAGTCCGCGAGAACCTCCGGATGCTCCGCCTGAACCTGGGCCGGTAGCGGGCCCGCCGCCTCACCCGTTCAGTCGCTCCAGGGCCAGCGTGACCGCGGCGGTGCGGTTCTCGACCCCGAGCTTCGTAAAGGTGCTTTCGAGGTGCTTCTTCACCGTGGTCAGCTGGATGCCGAGGATCAGGCCGATCTCCGGGTTGGTCTTGCCCTGCACGACCCAGGACAGGATCTCGGCCTCGCGCGGCGTGAGCCCCAGCGAGACCAGGGCCTCGGGGGTGGCCGCCGCGATCGGCGCGGCGCGGCCGGCCGACTGCTGCCGGCGACGCAGGCGCGTGCGGACCGCGGTGAGGAGCTCCTCGGGCTCGACGGGCTTCACCAGATAGTCGTCGGCCCCGAGGTTCATGCCCGTGCGCAGGTCCTCGCGTTCGCCCCAGCCCGTCAGGAAGACAAAGGGCAGGTGCGCCGTCGCGGGCTCCGCCCGGAGCGTCTCGAGCACCCGGTGCCCGTTCATCTCCGGCATGGTGATGTCGCACAACACGAGGTCCGGTTTCTCCTTTCCCGCCAGCGCAACCCCTTCCCGGCCGTTCCGCGCCTCGACCGTCGCGTAGCCGTCCGCGGCCAGCAGCGCCGCAATCTGGTGCCGCATCTTCGCATCGTCGTCGATTACGAGGATTTTTTCCACCTTCCTAAGCTGATGGTACGGCGGGACAATGTAAAGCGGACAGCCACGCGCGTCCGGACCCGGACGCCCCCTAGCCGATCGACCCACCTCCGGCTGGCCCATACCGCGCGGACGCGGCTTCTGGCATGCTGGGCCCACGATCCACCGCTTCCCCCTTTCGTCATGACCCCCCAGGAAATCTCCCTTGTGCAATCCACTTTCCAGAAAGTGGCGCCGATCGCCGACCAGGCCGCCGCCCTCTTCTACGCCCGGCTGTTCGAGCTCGATCCGTCGCTGCGCGCCCTGTTCCACGGCGAGATGGGCACCCAGGGCAAGAAATTGATGCACATGATCGGCCTGGCCGTGAACGGACTCGACCGCCTCGAGACCCTCGCCCCCGCCGTCCGCCAGCTGGGCCGGCGTCACGCCGGCTACCACGTGAAGGACGCGCACTACGAGACGGTCGGCACCGCCCTGCTTTGGACGCTCGAGAAGGGCCTGGGGACCGAGTTCACCGCGCCCGCCCGGGCCGCCTGGACCAAGGTCTACTGGCTCCTCGCGGAAACCATGAAGGCCGGCGCCCGCGACGCCCTGGCCATGCAGGCGCGCGCCGTCTGAACCTTCCCCGGCCCATGCAACCCGCTGCCACCTCGCCGGCCCCCGGCGACTCGCCCGCCCTGCGACGCTGGATCGGCGCCCTCAGCGTGATCAACGTCGTCCTCGGCGCCGTCTGCCTGACCCTCCTCTGGTTCTAACCCGATCTTCCCTCCCCCACCTCCGATCCCCCATGAAAAACCTGCTCAAGACCTCCCTTGCCGCCGCGGTGCTGTTCATCATCGCCTCCGGCACCCATGCCCAGGAAAACAACCGCACCGAGCTGCTCGCGCGCGGCCGCTACCTGGTGCAGGGCGTCGGGCTCTGCATCGACTGCCATTCGCCCCGCGACGAGAAGGGCCAGTTCATTCCCGGCCAGGTGCTGAAGGGCGCGCCCATCGGCTTCGTGCCGGCCGCGCCCATGCCCGCCTGGGGCGCGGTGGCGCCGGCCCTCGCCGGCCTGCCGACCATGACCGAGGCGCAGGCCGTGCAGTTCCTGCAACACGGCCTGAAGCCCGACGGCTCGCGCCCGCGCCCGCCCATGCCCGAGTACCGGCTCAACGAGGCCGACGCCACCGCGGTCGCCGCCTACCTGAAGTCGCTCGGCCAGTGATCCGGGGCGCCGCGAGGCCGGCGCCCTTTCCCGTTTTTCCAACCTGGTGTCATTGGAACCGGGGTGTGGAGGCGGCGGCTCCCGCCGTCCTCCGCACCCCGCTGTAATTTCCGCCCGCCGCCGGCCGCGGCGGACAAGTAAGGCGTTGCCCGCCGGCCGGGCGCGGCAAGACTGTCCCCGACCATGGCCGAGCCCTCGCCCGCTCCGTCCCCCTCCCTCGCCGCCAACCCGGCGGGCGAGCACCTGCTGCGCGCCTTCATGGCCAGCCCGGCGATGATGGCGATCACGCGGCTGGCGGACGGCGTGCTGCTTGATGCCAACCCGGCCTTCCTCGAGGCCGGCGCGCTGACCCGCGCGGAGGCGATCGGGCGGCCCATCCTCGACCTCGGCATCTGGGTCGACGACTCCCGCCGGCTCGAATACCGCCGGCTCCTCCAGGCCAACGGCCGCGTGCAGGACTTCGAGGCCCGCTTCCGCAATCACCGGGGGCTGGTGCGCGACATGATGCTCAACGCCGAGATGGTCGTGATCGAGGGCGCCCCCTGCGCCGTCGTGGTGGCCCTCGACATCTCGGAGCGCCGCCGGCGGGAGCGGGAGCAGGACGCGCTCTTCCGCATCTCCTCCGCCGCCCAAGACGCGACGGACCAGGCCACCCTCTTCCGCCGCGTCCACGCCATCCTCGGCGAGATCCTTTCCGCCCGCAGCTTCTTCATCGCGCTGTACCAGCGCGAGACCGGCATCGTGTCGTTCCCGCTCTGGAGCAACGTCGTCGCCCCCGAGGCCCCGCCCCCGCGGCCGCTCGGCCGGAGCCTCACCGACTACGTGCTGCTCACGGCCCGGCCGCTGCGGCTGACCGAGGAACAGCTCGACGCGTTCATCCGCGAGACCGGCCACGCCCCGCTCTACGGCCGCTGCGCCTCCTGGCTCGCCGCGCCGCTGCTGATCGGCGGCCGGGCGGTGGGGGTGATCTCGCTCCAGGACTACGACAACCGCACCGCCTACCGCACCGAGGACACCCAGCTGCTGGTCTTCGTGGCCGAGCAGATCGTCACCGCGCTCCAGCGCGTCGAAAACGAGGCGCGCCGCCGGGAGTCGCAGGAGTACTTCACCAAGTCCTTCCACGCCAGCCCCGCGCTGATGGCCCTGGCCCACCTCGACACCGGCCGCATCGTCGAGGCCAACGCCGCCTTCCTGCGCGCCTCGGGCTACGGCCGCGACGAGGTCATCGGCCGCACCTCGCTCGACCTCCACCTCTGGGCCAACCCGGCCGAGCGCACGCAGTTCATCGAGCGGCTGCGCACCAACGGGGCCGTGCGCGGGCTCGAGACCGTCTTCCGCACGAAGGCCGGCGAACCGCGCTACGTGCTCGTGAACGCCGATGTCTTCGAGCTCGAGGGCCGCGTTTCGATGCTCATCACGGCTATCGACCTGACCGAACGCCACCGGCAGGAGCAGGTCCAGGAGGCCACCTACCAGATCTCCCGCGTCCTGCTGGCCGGCGGCAACCTCGACGCCCTGTTCGCGGAGGTGCATCGGATCATCGGCCGGCTGATGCCCGCCCGGAACTTCTACGTGGCCCTGCTCGGGCCGAATGACGGGCTGATCCATTTCCCGTACTTTGTCGACGAGGTCATCGCCTCCGCCCCGCCACGCAAGCCGGCCAACGGCCTGACCGAGTACGTGCTCCAGACCGGTCAGCCGCTGCTGGCCACGCAGGAGCAGCTGCCTGCGGTGCTCGCCCGCCGCGGCACCTACACGCCCCTGGAACGCCCCGCCGCGGTGCGGCTGGCCGCCCCGCTGCTGATCGAGGGCAAGGCCATCGGCGTCATCGCGGTGCAGGACTACGACAACCCGCGCGCCTACGGCGAGGAGGAGAAGCGCCTGCTGCTTTTCGTCGCCGAGCAGACCGCCGCCGCCGCTCACCGCCGGCAGGCCGAGGACGCGCTGCAGCGCGCCGAGCGCCAGTTCCGCGGCATCTTCGAGAACGCGCTGGAGGGGCTCTACCAGACGAGCGCGGACGGCCGCTTCCTCAACGCCAACCCCGCCCTCGCCCGCATGTTCGGCTACGCCAGCCCCGCCGAGATGCTCGCCGCCATCAACGACGTCGGCCGGCAGGTCTACGTCGACCCGCGCCGGCGCGAGGATTTCCTGCGGCTGATCCAGCATTCCGACGAGGTCACCGACTTCGAGTCCGAGGTCCTGCGCAAGGACGGCAGCGTGATCTGGGTGTCGGAATCGGTGCGCGTGATCCGCGACGCCGCCGGCGCGCCCAGCCACTTCGAGGGCGTGGCCATCGACATCACCGCCCGGCGCGAGGCGGCACGGGCGCTGCAGGCGGCCAAGGACGCGGCCGACGCCGCCAACCGGGCCAAGTCCCATTTCCTGGCCAGTATGAGCCACGAGCTGCGCACGCCGCTCAACGGCATCCTGGGCTACACGCAGATCCTGCGGCGCGACACCACGCTGACGCCGAAACAGAAAGACGGGCTGGCCATCATCCACCAGTCCGCCGATCACCTGCTGGCCCTCATCAACGACGTGCTGGACCTGGCGAAGATCGAGGCGCGCAAGCTGGTGCTGCACCCGGCGGAGTTCGACCTGCCGGAGTTCGTGCGCGCGGTGGAGAGCGTCTTCCAGCCGCGCGCCCGGGAGAAGAGCCTGTTGTTCGAGACCGCCTTCGCCGCCGACCTGCCGCCGCTGGTCCGGGGCGACGCCCAGCGCCTGCGCCAGGTGCTGTTCAACCTGCTCAGCAACGCGATCAAGTTCACCCGCCACGGCGGCGTCGTGTTTTCCGTGGAGCCCGCCGGCGGGCGGGTGCGTTTTTCCGTGAGCGACAGCGGCCCGGGCATCGCGCCCGAGGACCAGGGCCAGCTCTTCGAGCCGTTCGCCCAGATCGGCGACCACCGGCTGCACGCGGAAGGGACGGGCCTCGGCCTGAACGTCAGCCGCGGCATCGTCGAGCAGATGGGCGGCCAGCTGCGGGTCGAGAGCCGGGCCGGCTGGGGCAGCCGCTTCTGGTTCGAGGTGCCGCTGCCCGCCGCCACCATCGGGACTGCCGGCCCGCCGAGCGTGCCGCGCCGCGTGACCGGCTACGCCGGCCGCACCCGCGTCGTGCTGGTGGCCGACGACCATCCCGCCAACGCCGGCCTGCTCGTGGACCTCCTGGTGCCGCTCGGCTTCGAGGTGACGACCGCGTCCGACGGGCTCGAGGCGGTCGAGCTGGCCCGCCGCCGCCGGCCGGACCTGGTGCTGATGGATCTCCGCATGCCGCGCCTGGACGGATTCGGCGCGGCCCGCCAGATCTGCGCCGCCTTTCCCGACGACCCGCCCCGGATCGTCGGCATCTCCGCCAGCGCCTTCGAGCCCGACCGCGAGGCCTGCCGCCAGGCCGGCTGCGTCGAGTTCCTCGCCAAGCCCTTCCGCGAGGAGGAGCTGCTCGCCGTGCTCGAGCGCCAGCTCGGCCTGTCCTGGCACTACGCCGAACCACCCGCCCGCGACACCACCCCGCCCTTTCCGCTGGTGCAGCACGCCCCGTCGGCCGCCGACGCCGAGGTCCTGTTCGACCTCGCCTGCAAGGGCGACGTGGTGGGGGTGCGCGCGTTCGCGCAGAAGCTCGCCGCCCAGGACGCACGCCTCGGCCCCTTCGCCCAGGGCGTCATCGAACTCGCCGCCCGCTTCAAGATGAAAGCCATCCGCCAGTTCGTCACCCGCTACCGCGACGCGGCCAAACCCGGAGCCTGACCATGGCCGAGACCATTCTGATCGTGGACGACACGCCCGCCAACCTCAGCGTGCTCGTGGACACCCTGTCCGAAGCGGGCTACCAGCTGATGGTGGCCGAAGACGGCGAGGACGCCCTGGCCCAGACCGCGCGGACCAAGCCGGATCTGATCCTGCTCGACGTGATGATGCCGGGCCTCGACGGCTTCGAGACCTGCCGGCAGCTGAAGGAGCAGCCGGGCACGCGCGACATCCCCGTGATCTTCATGACGGCGCTCAACGAGACCGCCGAGAAGGTGAAGGCGTTCAGTTCCGGGGCCGTCGACTACATCACCAAGCCCATCCAGCACGAGGAGGCGCTGGCCCGGATCGGCACGCACCTGACGATCCGGCGGCTGCGCCGCGAGTTGGAGCAGCAGCTGGCGCTGAAGGAGCGCTTCATGCGCATCGCCAGCCACGATCTGCGCAATCCGCTGTGCCTGATCCTGGTTTCCGGCGAGCTGGCGCGCCGCAAGGGCGCCTCGCCGGAGGTGGCCGAATACCTCGAGAGCATCCACGCCTCCGCCGGGCAAATGCGTCGCATCATCGACACGTTCCTCAACGTGCGGAAGCCCGGGCCCGACCACCGCGGGCCACCGGGGCGGGTCGACCTGAACCTGCTCGCCGCCGCCATCGTCGCGCAGCACGAGCCGGCCGCCGAGCGCAAGCAGGTTGCCCTCGTCCTCGAGCTTGACGAGTCCCTGCCGCTGGCCCGCGCCGACGCCGGCCACGCCTACCAGGCGCTGACCAACTATATCAGCAACGCGCTGAAGTTCATCGCCCCGGGCGGCTACGTGGCGGTACGGTCGCGCCCGGTCGATTTCCGTGTCCGCCTCGAGGTCCAGGACAACGGTCCGGGCGTCCCGCCCGCCGAGCGCGGCGCCTTGTTCACGGAATTTGCCCGGCTTTCCAACCTGCCGACCGGCGGCGAGGAGAGCACCGGGCTGGGGCTTTCGATCGTCAAGCAGCTCATCGAATCCGAGCAGGGCGCCGTCGGCGCGGACTTCCCTCCGGGCGGCGGTTCCGTATTCTGGTTCGAGCTGCCCATGGCCGGCGGAGCCTGAGGGCCTCCGGGCCACTCGCGCGAACCCGCGCGGGCGGCGGCCTCACTCGATCCGCCCCTCGTCGAAGTCGATCAGGTCCGGCACGCTCTTGATGTCATCGATCCGATCGGCGCAGCCCATGGCCGTCAGCGCCTCGAGGAGGAAACTCCGTCCGTTGGGGGTCATGCCCTTCTGCACGAGTTCCCGATTCCATTTGGCCGCGCGCACATCGGCGGGAAGCAGGGCTTTCAGGCCGGCGTCGACCTCCTCGTCGGTCGCAGCCGAGAACACGAGCTTCTCGACCGCCGCCGGGTCGACGCCGAGGTGCAGGCAGAGAAAGCGGTCGAGCCCGCGCTTGTAGTTCTTGGCGTAACTGGCGGGCAGGGCGCCGTGCTGTTTCACATAGCGGCATTTCGCCAGAAAGCGCGGCAGGTAGAGCAACCCCGTCGCCGCATGCGGCAGGTAGGGGGAAGGCAGGGTCGTCAGGACTTCCCCGGTCGATCCAGGGATCGGTTTGGAAGGCATCGCACCCGCGACCCGACCGAATTTTCGCCGTAGTGGCAAGCGCGGCCTCAGAACCGCCACGGATAGTACGGATGCAATCAACCCATGTTTCGCCACATTTACTAGGCTCGGGGCACAAGCCCTTGTGATAGCCGAAGAGCGTTGCCCCCTTTGCCGTCCCATCCCCTGTAGGCTGCGAGCTCCTTGTAATAACCTGTCCCTTGCTTCGATTCATCTCAGCGTGCGGAAGCTTTGGGACTCCGGCGTCGGAGACCATGTGTAATAGTCTGTCCCTTAGCTGAAATGGATTTCCTGGGGAATCGACAAACGCCTTGGTCCAACGGCTAGGGAACGAATGATTGAATATTGGCCGCACCCTGATTCGTCTCATGGACATGAAGACCCCGCTTCTCAGTCTTGTCCTTGGCAGCCTGGCCTTTGCCGCCATAGCCGAATCGGGTGAAGATGACCGCCGGCGCGAGGAACTCGGCCGTCGTGGCGGAGCACGCATCATCCTTTATCAGCACACCGATTATCGCGGCGAATCCCTGACCCTCTTCCCGGGAGACGAACTGGACAACCTCGCCTCGGTTTCCGCCGAAGGCGGCCCCGCCTGGAATGACCGCGTGTCGTCAATCCGCATCGAAGGCGGCGCCTCCCTCCTGGCCTACGAACATTCCCGCTACCGGGGTCATGTCCTCCGCCTGACCGAAAACGTCCGCGACCTGTCCAACCGCTTCCTGCCGGAGAGCGTCTCCGTGAACTGGAACGACCGCATTTCTTCACTCAAGGTCGAAACCCGCCACGGCCGGCCGTCACGGGTCAAACCCGACGATATCATCAACCGCGCCTACCGCGATCTGCTCGGACGCGAGCCTGATGCCAGCGGCCGGACCTCTTTCCGCAACTTGATCGTCGATCAGGGCTGGAGTGAGGAAATGGTCCGTGACCATTTGCGGAAAAGCGACGAGTTCCGCCGTGAAGGAGCCGATCGTATCGTGCGCCAAGCCTATCTCGATGTGCTCGGCCGCGAACCCGACCCCAGTGGCTTGCAGGCCTATCGCAGGAATCTGCTGGAGCGCAACTGGACCGGCCAGGATGTACGCGATGCGCTGAGGAACAGCCCGGAATACCGCAACCGCCCCCCGGCCGGCACGGGCAATTGAACCGCTTGGGGTGTGCCGCCGAGATGGCGCACCGGTGGCCGGCGCCGAAGGAGGGTGTTTCAAGGCGCTTCGCCGTTTTCGCGTCCCAGACCGATCAACCGGGTCTCGCCGAAATCGAGCGTGTCAAAAGCTTCCGGTGTCACGCCATGCGTGCGGCGCGCCTCCGCGAGCTCGTGCAGGGGGGCGTCGATGGCCTCGTCGGTGAGCTGGAAAGTGCCGAAATGCATGCCGAGGCTCCGGCGCGAACGCACCGCCAGGTGGGCACGGACCGCCTCGTCGGGATTCATGTGCACCGACTCCATGAACCAGCGGGGCTCGTAGGCGCCGATCGGCAGCAGGCTGAGATCGAACGGGCCCAATCGCGCCCCGACCTCGGCAAACGCCGGGGTCCAGCCGGAGTCGCCCGCAAAATAGATCGTGCCGTGCCCGGTGCGCAGCACCAGCCCGCCCCATAATGTCAGGTTGCGGTCCCAAAGCGTGCGGGCCGCAAAATGCTGGGCCGGCGTGCAGGCCACGGTGACCCCGTCGTGCACGCGGTGCTCCTGCCACCAGTCGAGCTCCACGACCCGCTCCACCCCACGCGCCTCGAGCCAGCGGCGGTTGCCGAGCGTGGTGACGACCGCCGGCCGGTGCGCCCGCGTCAGGTGCCGGAGCGCGGTGAGGTCGAGGTGGTCGTAGTGGCAGTGGCTGAGCAGCACCAGACCGATCGGCGGCAGCCCGGCCGGTTCCAGGGCGGGCGGGCGCACCCGGCGGGGTCCGAGCAAGTCGAACGGGCCGGCGCGCGCGGCGAAGACCGGGTCGGTCAACACATTGAGCCCCGGCAGCTGCAGGAGGAAGGTCGCGTGGCCGACGAAGGTGGCGGCAACGTGGCCGGCCGGCACGGACGGCGGCAGGACCGGCCGGCGCGGCGCGGGGACCGGGGCCGGCCAGCGGGAACCCTGGCCGCGCAGCCGCTGCCACCACCAGCGCGGCAGTTCGGAGAACGAGCGCGCCTGGGGCCGGCCGGCCGGGTTGAAGAAGCGCCGTCCATCGCAGTGGTCGGTGATCGGATAAGCCGCGTCCGGATCGGGGCGGGTCGTTCCGTTCATGGCACCACGCGGGCCTAGCCCAGCCCCAGCTTCAGCCGCGCCTGACCCCAGTAGTCGAGCAGGGCGCGGAAATCCTGCTCCTTGGTGCCGCTGTGGATCACGTAATCGTAGGAGTTGCGTTCGCCCAGCTCGAGCTCGGCCGTGCGTAGCCGCCGGTTGATCTCCTCCTCGCTGTCCTTGCCGCGGTACTGGAGCCGTTCGCGCAGGACCTCGAAGGAATCGGGCGCGACAAACACCGTGACCAGCCGGTTGCGCAGGAGGTCGACCTGCGCCGCGGCGGCGCGGATGCTGCGGACGCCCTGCACGTCGATGTTCATCACCAGGTTGGCGTGCGGCAGCCGGTCGAGCACCGCCGATTTCAGGGTGCCGTACCGGTAGCGCTGGTGGACGCACGCCCACTCCAGGAACTGGCCCGCCGCCAGCTTCTCGTCGAACTGGCGCTCGGACAGGAAGTGATAGTCCCGACCGTCGACCTCGCCAGTGCGCGGCGGGCGGGTGGTGGCCGTGACGACGCGCTCGAAGCCCGGCACCTCGGCCACGAGCCGGTCGCAGAGCGTGCTTTTGCCGACGCCCGCAGGCCCCGCCAGGATCATCAGCACCGTCCGGGGATGGTCGGAAGCGGCCATCTCAGTAAGTAAAGGCGGCGGCGGAAGTGGCCATGCCGTAGGCAAGCAGGAAGGCGCCCAGCAGCCGCGGGCGGGCCGGACGCAGGAACAGCCAGTCGAAGAAATCGCGCAGCCGGTACGGCGCCGCCGCCAGATAGAGGGCGGCCGCAAGCCCGGCATACACCGCGGTCACCATGAACAGGCGCTGCGGATGGCCGTATTGCATGTAAGCGGCGTACAGCAGCGGCTCGGCGGCCAGCAGCATGAGGATCGAGAGACCGCGCACAGCGAGAAAATCGGGCGTGTAGATGAACGCCAGCACGGCGAGGAGGCCGAAGCCGATGATGACCGGCTGGGGCGTCTTGAAGAAGATGAGGTCGGCCTCGCCGAGGTGCGACAGCCGGTACAGGAACCAGACGGCCGCCGCCCCGAAGAACAGCCAGGCCCCGCGGTTCGACCGCGGCAGCGCCCGGGCCGTCGAGCCCACGGCCGGGTTGTTCCAGAGCAGCACCGCGCCCAGCAGCGCAAGGAAGAGTCCGGAAAGGAGGGTGGCGAGGAAAAGGGACATAATAGCGCGCTCGTTCTCCTATTCGTTCCCGTTCTCCACAAGCCCAGAACCGTATCCGGCCCGATCTTCCCGTCCCGGACCCGGAAAACAGGCCGGTCCACCGGCCGCGGGCGCGGCGGGGCCCCTGAGGATGGGGCTGTGCGCCCTGGCCTTGGCCAAATCGAGTCCTCCGCGGGCGGATTGGGCGGGCATGAGAGCAAGCGGGCGGCGTCCCGTCACGATTCCACCCCTACCCCCGCCAGCGAGCCGTAGAGCACGGCCGTGCTGGCGCGCTCGATGGTGACCGGCACCAGTTCCCCGATCAGGCGTTCGGAGCCTTCAAAATGCACGATGCGGTTTCCCCGGGTGCGGCCCATGAAGCTGCGGCCGCGGCGGTCGGGGCCGTCGACCAGCACCTCCTGCGTCGTGCCGACGAGCAGGGCGTTGCGCCGCTTGGAGTTGCGCTCCAGCAGGCCGAGCAGGACTTGGTTGCGCTCCTCTTTCACCGCCTCCGGCACCTGGTCGGCCATCGTGGCCGCCGGCGTGCCGCTGCGGATCGAGTACTTGAAGACATACGCCATGTCGTAATTGCAGGCCTCGAACAGCTCGCGGGTCTGGGCGAAGTCCTCCTCGGTCTCGCCCGGGAACCCGACGATCACGTCGGTCGAAAAATACATGTCCGGCCGCACCGCGCGGAGCGCCTCCACGATCTGGCGGTACCGCTCCCGCGAATACGGCCGGTTCATCGCCCGCAGGATCCGGTCGCTGCCCGATTGCAGCGGCAGGTGCACGTACTCGCACAGCTTCTCCAGGCGGCCGTAGGCCTGGATCAGGTCGTCCTTGAAGCCCCGTGGATGCGGCGACGTGAAGCGGACGCGCCGGATGCCGGGGATGGCGTTGACCCGCTCCAGCAACTGCACGAACGGCGACACGCCGCCGGCGTGCCCGTAGTCGCGCCGGCCATAGCTGGTCACGATCTGCCCGAGCAGCGTCACCTCGCGCACCCCGCGGGCGGCCAGCTCCTCGCACTCCCGGACGATCTCGTCCATCGGCCGCGAGCGTTCGTCGCCGCGCGTTTTCGGCACGATGCAGAAAGCGCAGTCCATGTTGCAGCCCTGCTGGATCGAGACAAACGCCGACACCTGGCGCTCCTCCAGCACGTGGTCGCGGATCGTGTTCTGGGAGCCCGGCTCCTCGGCGATGTCGACGATCGTGCTGCCGACCGGCGCCCCGGCCGCCTGGGCCGCGCGCAGGTTGTCCAGGTAGTCCGGCACCTGGTGGAATTTCTGCGTGCCGACGATCAGGTCGACGTCGGGCAGCCGGTCAAGCAGCTCCGCCCCGCGGTTCTGCGCCATGCAGCCGAGGATCCCGAGGATGAAATCCGGCTGCCGCTGCTTGCGCGCCGAGAGGTAGCCCGCCTTACCGATGGCCTTCTGCTCCGCCGCGTCGCGGACGCTGCAGGTGTTCAGGAGCAGGATGTCGCAGTTGTCCTCGTCCGCAACCATCCGGTAGCCCCGCGCGCGCAGCAGGGCCGCCACGGCCTCGCTGTCGCGCTCGTTCATCTGGCAGCCGTAGGTCTTGATATGAACGCGGTTCATGCAACAAGGGAGGGACCTGACTACCCTTTCGCCCCGCCGGGTCAACGCGGGAAACCGTCCCCGCGCCCGGCGGAAAATGAAGAGCCGCGACGCACCCCTGCGTCGCGGCTCATGCACACACTCTGCCTTACCAGCAGAAATCAGAAGCGGAAGTTCGTGCCGACCGTGAAGGCCGTGTTTTGGTCGTCATCGCGTTCGATGGCGGCGGTGACGGACCACTGGCTGGTGACCCAGTAGTTGCCCTTCACCCCGAAATTCCACGTGCCGTTGCCGGGAAGGTCCGGCGCATCGAGATATTGAATGAACGGTGTCACAGTGACCTCGGGTGCAACCTGAAGTTCCGCGCCGACCGCCAATTCCCAGAAAAAGGAATTGTCATCGACGCCGGCGAACTTGGTCCAGGCGTAGCCCGCCCCGGCCTCCACGTAGGGTTTTCCCCACGGATAGGCCGTGCTGAAGGCGCGGAAGGCGAGGTCCAGCGACTGCTGGTTGAGGCGTTCCCCCGCGACCAGCCCGGTCTGGGCCCAGTTGTAGCTGAGGATGCCGTCGAGCCCGGCCCGCAGCGGCTGGTTGAAGGCGAAGGTGAAGCCGTCGGCGTGGGTCGGCGAGTCGTCGAGATCGATGTAGCTGTAGGTCAGCGTGGCGAAATGCTGGCCCAGCAGGCCCTGCCCCGCCGGGGCGGCCATCGGCTCCTCGAGCGGCACGTCGGCCCGCGCGAACACCGCGAGGCCAAGCGACGCCGCGGCGGTGAGGATGATGTTCTTCAGAATACGTTTCTGGTTCATGTGGTTTTGGTTTGTTGGTTGCCGATCCGCGTGGTCACGCAGGTCGACGCCCAAGAGAACCCGTCGGGACGCTGCCGGTTCCGCCGCGAAAAAACTTCGTGAGATTAAACCTGGATTTACGGAACCCCGCCCGCGACGACGTGTCCGTCCGCGGCCGTTTCCGGCCCGGTCCCCGGTTGCGGGGCCTCTTGCCATTCGCGGGCCGCTGGGTAGCCTGCCTCGCCATGAAAGTTTCCCGTCTGCTCACCCTCCTCGTCGCCACCATGCTCTTCTCCTCCTCATCCTCCGCCGAACCCCTCGGGGTCGGCGCCACCGCGCCCGATGTCACCGCCAAGACCGACGCCGGCACCACGCTGTCGCTCGGCGAAGTGTACCAGAAAGGCTACACGCTGGTTTATTTCTACCCCAAGGCCGACACCCCGGGCTGCACGAAGCAGGGCTGCAGCCTGCGCGACGCCTACGAGGTCCTCACCAAGAAGGGCGTCACCGTGATCGGCGTCAGCACCGACACGGTCGAGGCCCAGAAGGCTTTCCGTGAAAAATACCGCCTTCCCTTCACCTTGCTCGCCGACCATGACCAGACGGTGATCAAAGCCTTCGGCGTCCCAACCAAGGACGTGCCCGTCATGGGTTCGTTCGCCAGCCGCCAGGCCTACCTGATCGACAAGAACGGCAAGATCGTCTGGTGCGATTACAAGGCGAAGACCGACAAGCAGGCCGAGGACGTCCTGGCCGTGCTCCAATCGCTGGGTGTCTGACCCCGTTTCCGCTTCCCGCGTGACCGCTCATGGACTCCGCCGGCCTTGGGTGTCGTGGAAGCGCCGATGATCCGCCGCGCTGGTCGCCTGCCGTGCCTACTATGAACCGCGGCCTTGGCCGGGTGGCGAGCTTCGTGGCCTTGGTCCTGTTGCCGGCGACCCTGCCGGCGGGGCCTCGCGCCCGCGATCTCGGCGTGCCGTTCGACGGGCGGCCCGGGCCTTTGAATGCGATCACCGACGTGACGGGCGTGGAGGTGGGGCACACGACGCTGATCCGCGGCGAGGGCGCCCTGGTCGTCGGCCAGGGCCCGGTGCGCACGGGGGTCACCGCCATCCTGCCGCGCGGGCGCGACGACCGCGCCCCGGTTTTCGCGGGCTGGCATGCGCTGAACGGCAATGGCGAGATGACCGGCACGGCGTGGATCGACGAGTCCGGCATCCTCGACGGGCCGATCATGCTCACCAACACCCACAGCGTCGGCATCGTGCGCGACGCCGTCATCCAGTGGCAGGTCCGCCACCGGCGGAGCCCCGGCGAGGTCTGGTGGTCGCTGCCGGTAGTCGCGGAGACGTGGGACGGGTGGCTCAACGATCTCAACGGCTTCCACGTCCGGCCCGAGCATGCGTTCGCGGCTCTCGACTCGGCCCGGGGCGGGCCGGTGGCCGAGGGGTCGGTCGGCGGCGGCACCGGCATGATCTGCCACGAGTTCAAGGGCGGCATCGGCACCGCCTCGCGCCTCACGCCGGCCGGCTACGTGGTCGGCGTGCTCGTGCAGGCCAACTACGGCCTGCGCGGCCAGCTGCGCATCGCCGGCGTGCCGGTCGGCCGTGAGATCCCCGAGGGGCGGATCCGCGACGAGGAAGCCGGCTCGCTGCTCGTGATCATCGCCACCGACGCCCCGCTCGGGCCGCACCAGCTCCGGCGGCTCGCCCGCCGCCCCACGCTCGCTCTGGGCCGGCTCGGCAGCATTTCGGGCGACGGTTCCGGCGACCTGTTCCTGGCCTTCTCGACGGGCAATGCGGTGCCGACCCAGGCCGGCCAGCCCGGCACGGTGCGGATGCTGCCCACCGGCGACCTCAGCCCGCTGTTCGCCGCCGTCGTCGAGGCCACCGAGGAGGCGATTGTCAACGCCCTGGTGGCCGCGGAAACCATGACCGGGCGCGACGGCCACACCGCGCTGGCCCTGCCCCACGACCGGCTGCGCGCCATCCTCGCCCGCCACGGCCGCCTCGAGCAACGCTGAGGGGAGGGGCGAGGCCCGCGGGGTTCACAGCTCGTCGTCGTCGACCGGCGCGAGCACGTCGGCGCGAGGATCCTGGCGGGCCCGTTCGATCCAGTCGCGGAAGAGCGTCGACTGCGCCAGCGATTCCGCCGGCAGCGGCGCGGCGACCAGGTCGATCACGCGCCAGGCGCCGGTTTCGTCGATGACGACGTTGCGGTCGTGCGTGTCGGCCACCAGCCACGGCACGCCGTCGAGGAACGCCAGCCGCGGGTGGTCGCGGTCGGCGCGCAGGAAGCGCGACGGGATCGGGATCAGGCGCTCCGGGTCGAGGCCGGAGACGTCCGTCTTCTCCGGCAGCGCCCGGCCAAACGTCTGCTTGGCGACCAGGATGCCCTCGGGAGTGATGCCGACCACTTCGGTCGGGATGCCGAACTCGTGGGTCAGCCGGAGCTTCTCCAGCAGCCGGCGGTAGCTGCCCGGCACGGCCACGGCCTCGAGGAGGTCGCCCTCACCGCGACGGAAGGAGAACGTGGCCCCGACGTCGCCGCCTTCGCGGAACAGGAAAAACTTGTAGACCGAATGCCGCGCGTCGACGAACGCCAGCGCCTCGACCCCGCCGCCGATCCGCCGCAGGTGCACGCTGTCGACCTCGAACGGGTCCTCGTCGTCGGAGCTGAAGCCGAACGTTTCGAACGGCACGATGGGCAGGTAGCGCCGGAAAGCCCGGATGGCGTCGCCCAGCGCGGCCCATTCGCCGCCGGTGGACTCGAGCAGGATTACTTCGTCTTCGGCGAGGCGGACGATATCGAGGTCTTTATCTGGCTCGATACCGCATTGCCGCGCCGCTTCGACCAGCTGATCGAGCGTCCGAAGTCGTTGCCGGTGACTGTCCAGAACAGCGGCTTGCCCTCCCGCTCCGGGGAGGCGGGAGCCTTGGAGGTGGGTGGGGCGTCCGGAGAACGGGTCTTCTTGCTGCATGACTCGGCCATGCGCCCAAGGTCACACGACGGCACCCGAACGCAAAAACTATTTGCCGGCAGGTTGTTCACACCGGAATCGCAAGGCGAGATTGTAAGCGGCCGGAGCTTGCGGCGGCGCGGCCGGCGGGAATCATGTCGTCCCCGTGTGCGGATGCCGCCTACCTTGTCATGGACCAGCCCCGACCCGGCGAATTCCTCGCTTCCGCAGGGGGCCGGGAGGCCGACGTTTTGGTTGCGTCCCGGCGCCACAAGTCTCTGGGCTTGATCCTCTCCCCCCACCACCTTGAGTGCTAACCGGGCCGGGCCCTTTTTCCCCCCCGAAAACCTCTCGCTTGACACCCCCTGCCGGCTCACCTGACTTTGAACCTCTTTTTCCCATAAATCCATGAAGCCTACATTCCGCCCGCATCGCAAAAAGCGCGCCCGCAAGATCGGTTTCCGCGCCCGCAAGGCCACCCGGGGTGGCCGCAAGGTCCTCGCCAACCGCCGTCGCAAGGGCCGCAAGCGCCTCACGGTCGTCTGAGATGCGCCTGCGCGCCGGGCAACGCCTGCGGCGCAACAACGACTTCCGCGCCGTCCGTGAACAGGGCCGCCGCGTCGACTGCGGGGCCTTCCTGCTCACGTGGCGGAGGCGCCCGGCCGACGAAGCGCCGGGGGCCAGCCGGGTCGGGGTCGTCGCCTCCCGTGCCGCCGTCGGCAATGCCGTGAGCCGCAATCGCGCCAAGCGCCGTCTCCGTGAAATTTTCCGCCAAAACCAGACCCTCGTGCCTCCCGGCCTCGATCTCGTGCTGACCGCCCGCGCCGCCCTGCTCCAGCTCGACCTGATCGAGGCCAGCCGGCGCTTCGTCCAGGCCTGCGGCAAACTCCCCCTTCCCGCCAGCCATGTCTGACGCCGCGCCGCGCCGGCTGTCCCGGACCCTGCTTTCCCTGCCCGCCCGTGCGACGGACGGGCTGATTCGGCTCTACCAAGTCGCCCTTTCGCCCGCGCTCGCCGCCCTGAACCCCGCCTGCGGCTGCCGCTTTGCGCCCAGCTGCTCGCACTACGCCAGGGAGGCCCTGCGCGAGCACGGCTTCGCGGTCGGGCTGTACTTCGCGGCCCGCCGGCTGGTCAAATGCGGCCCCTGGCATCCCGGCGGCGAGGATCCCGTGCCCGCCCGCCGCCGCGCCCTTTCCTGCATCCGAGTCGGGCCGGCC
>JAEUGX010000091.1 GCA_016795545.1 Opitutaceae bacterium | reverse complement strand
CCGCACGCGGCCTCGGCTGCCGTCGACGTTCAGCTGCAGCGTGTCGCCCGTCACCACGAACGGCTTCGTGATCAGCGTCTCCCGCTGCGAGTTCGCCCGCAGGCTCACGTAGCGGTGGTGCTTCTGCGTGTAGAGGGCGATCTGGCCCTTGCGCAGCCGGTCGTGGTAGTAGGGCCGCATGCCCTTGTCGGAGCGGACGGCGAGGTGGTCGCCGTCCCAGATGCCGATGTAGAACCAGTCCTCGTCGCCCACGCGCACGGGCGGGGCGCCCCAGATCGCCATGCGGTCGGGGCTGTCCTCCTCCGTGCCGTGCGGGATCCAGGCCTGCCGGCTCGAGGTGCGGTCCCAGGTCCGGCCGCCGTCGCGGCTGATGGTGATCCGCATCTCGTTCGCGCCCTTCCGCGCCCACGGCCAGGCATAGGGGTTCTGCTCCGTCTTCGGCCAGGGCCAGCCCTGCTGCTGGTCGGCGGGCCGGTCGAGGACGGGACCGCCGTCGGGCATGGTGCGGTCCGTGTGGATCCAGCTGAGCAGGCCGAACACGAGGCCGTCGCTGGCAAACGGGAAGAGCATCATGGGCTCGTCATAGTAGTCGGGCCGGTGCGGGTCGGCCGGGTCCGCGGCCAGCACGATCTCCGAGCGCCAGGTCCGCAGGTCCTTGGAGGCGAAGCGCGCAATCTCGCGGCCGGGCAGCCAGTGCGGGATGGCGTTCTGGACGATCGCCACCCACTCCTCGTGCAGCGGGTCCCAGAAGCTCAGCTTGTTCCACCGGGTGCTGAAGGTGCCCTGCGCCGGCGTGAGGCCGTCGCGCCATTGCGGGTTGCCGATGAAGTCGGGCAGCTCCGCTGCAAAGTACGCCTTGCCGTCCACGGCCAGGGCGAAACGTTTCGCCGGGTCCGTGACCTGGCCGAACTGGCCGAGGTCGGTGAACACGAAAGGCACGCCCAGGTTGTTCTCCTTGCTGCTGCCGGTCGGCGACGGGAACGGCGGGAACGCCTGCCAGTCGATGCCGGACGGGGCCTCGAGCAGGCCGAGCTTGGGCTTCTCCCAGTGGATGCCGTCGCGGCTCGTCGCATAGGCGTCCCGCTCCACGTACTGCTGCGCCCGGTCGCGCTGGACCCGGCCGTCGCGCACGATCTTGTTCTCGGGATCCGGCACCCAGTGCACCGCGTTGTAGAACGCGAAGAAGCTGCCGTCCGGCTTGCGCCCGAAATAGATCGGGGCGACGCCGTTCGATTCCCACGGCTGGTCGTTGCTGATCACGACGCCGCGCCAGCGCGGGTGGTGCACCACGCGGTCCAGGCCCGTCCCCCGGGCGATCGCGTAGTCGTCAATGAACAACTGCCACTGGCGGGCGTCGAGGTCGGGCGCCGCCGCGCGCAGCGCGGGCAAAGCCAGGAGGAGGCCGGCGAGGAACGCCGTGAGTCGGAGGCAAGGTTTCATGCGTGGTGGGGGGGGTTAAATTTAATGGAGGCGGAAGCCGTAGAGGTTGGCGTCGACCATCTCGACGAAGAGGACGACGGTCTTGCCGCGGAGGGCGGCCAGGCTGGCGCCGCCCGGGAACCGGACGGTGTGCTCGATCGCGTTGACCTCGATGGGCGCGCAGTCCT
>JAEUGX010000090.1 GCA_016795545.1 Opitutaceae bacterium | reverse complement strand
CCGCACGCGGCCTCGGCTGCCGTCGACGTTCAGCTGCAGCGTGTCGCCCGTCACCACGAACGGCTTCGTGATCAGCGTCTCCCGCTGCGAGTTCGCCCGCAGGCTCACGTAGCGGTGGTGCTTCTGCGTGTAGAGGGCGATGCGGCCGCGGCGCAGGCGGTCGCGGTAGTACGGGGTGCGCTCGGCGTTGGCGCGGGAGGCCAGGTGGTCGCCGTCGTTCACGCCGACGTAGAACCAGTCCTCGTCACCCACGCGCACGGGCGGGATCGGGGCGATGGCCAGGCGGTCGTAGCTGTCCTCCTCGGTGCCGTGCGGCACCCAGGCCTCGCGGCTGGAGGTGCGGTCCCAGGTCCGGCCGCCGTCGCGGCTGATGGTGATGCGCAGGTCGTTGGTTCCCTTGCGCGCCCACGGCCAGACAAAGGGGTTCTCCTTGGTGGTCGGGAACGGCCAGCCCTGGGTGCGGCCCTGCATCTGCGGCGAGGCCGGGTCCATCACGGGCCCGCCGTCGGGCCCGGTGCGGTCGCTGTGGAACCAGCTCAGGATGCCGAACGTGATACCCTCGTCCACGAACGCGACGAGCCCCATCGGCTCGTCATAGGCGTCGGGCCGGTGCGGGTCGGCGGGGTCCGGCAGGAGGGCGATCTCGGAACGCCAGACCTTGAGGTCGGGCGAGGAGAAGCGCGCGATCTGCCGCGAGGGCAGCCAGCGCGGCATGGTGTTCTGGACCATGGCGACCCACTCGCGGCTGTCAGCGTCCCAGAAGCTCAGGATGCCGCCGCGCGAGCTGAAGGTGCCGTCGGCCTTGGTCAGTTTCGTGCGCCAGTCGGGGTCGCCGATGAAATCCGGCACCTCCGCGGTGAAATAGGTCTGGCCGCCGAGGGAAAGCGCGTAGCGCTTCGCGGGGTCGGTCACGCCGCCATGGCCGCCGAGGTCGTGGATGCTGAAGGGCAGGTCGACGTTGTTGGCGCGACTGGCGCCCACGGGATGCGGAAACGGTGCGTACTTCTTCCAGTCGGTCGCCGCCGGCGCCTCCAGGCGACCGAGGTTCGGCTTCTCCCAGTGGATGCCGTCGCGGCTCGTGGCGAACGCGCCCACGGCCACGTACTGCTGGTCGCGGTCCTGCGGCCGCGGATCGGGCGCGCGCGTGCGCCAGGCGCCGTCGGCGTAAACGACCTGCGCCATGGTGGCCGAACGCGCGTCGGTGTAGGGGATCCACCAGATCGCGCTGTAGTAGGCGACGAAGGTGCCGTCCGGCTTGCGGTAGAAGAAGCCGGGCTGCACGCCGTGGGTCTCCCACGGCCGGTCCGCGTCGATCACCACCCCCCGGGCCTGCGGGCGGTGCACGACCCGGTCGAACCCGGTGCCGCGCGCGATGGCGTAGTTGTCGATGAAGAGCTGCCAGCGGGAGGCGTCGATGGTCGCCGCCGGGTCGGCGAGCGCGGTGGCGGCCCCGATGGCCGCGAGGAGGAGATGACGAAGGGTATGGCGTTTCATGATGGGAATCAGCGGAGGCGGAAGCCGTAGAGGTTGGCGTCGACCATCTCGACGAAGAGGACGACGGTCTTGCCGCGGAGGGCGGCCAGGCTGGCGCCGCCCGGGAACCGGACGGTGTGCTCGATCGCGTTGACCTCGATGGGCGCGCAGTCCT
>JAEUGX010000019.1 GCA_016795545.1 Opitutaceae bacterium | reverse complement strand
GGAATTGTAATAACCTGTCCCTTGCACAGGGACGGATCGTGCGGAAACGAGGAGGGTTTTACTTCGGGCAGCTGATCCGAGAGGGGAGCATGGCTCTGCTTTCGTGGCAAAGCTCGGGGTGCATCTTCACCCTGCGGCTGCGCTACGCGGATAAATCCGCCTTAAGACTTCACCCGTGTTGGTGGGTGCTTCAGAACCCCTGACGCTGGAGCTGTACTTGCAGTTCTCGCTGGAAGGACTGCACGTCAGCGGGGCTGGGCTGGTAGCCTTTCTGGCTCGTTTCGAGCATCAGGCGTCCGTACTGGTCGAGCGCCCATTTGCCGGTGATACCGTCGCTGAATGTGACGTTGCCGCTGACCACCGCGCCGGGTCGGACGATCCGGTCGAGGTCGAGCTTGACTCCGCCAGGGCTGTCCGGGGCCGCCGGCGGAAGATCGTCGGGAGGCAGGTCAGCTTCGTCGTCGGGCGGCATATCCTCCTCCTCGGGCTCGTCGCCCAACCCGACCTTCTCCTTCAGCTTGTCGAGGAATCCGGCCTTGGCGGGCGGCGGGGCGGCGGGCGGGGACTTGCTGACGTCGGAGGCGTCGGCCTTGGGGGCGGCGTTCTTCAGCTCGAGGCCGAGATCGTCCACCAGAAAACGCACATCCATGTACGTCAGCGAGACTTTGAACTGCTCGGCGAGCTTCTTCTGGATGGCGGAGAGGCTGTCTCCGGCGGCGACCCAGGCGGCGACTGACTGCTTTTGTTCGGGAGTGAGGGACATGGAGGAAATGGAGAGTTAACGGTCGAGGGTTGAGAGTCAAATCAAGCGCCGGTCCGGCAACGCCCGGAATTCCGGGCTCTCCCTCCTCAGCCTCCATCCCTCAACCGACCGGCGGCGGCCCGCCACCCTCACTTCGACAGCTGCGTCTTGAGGAAGTCGACGCTGCCGCGGACGGAATCGTCCTGCTCCATCATGTTTTCGACGGTCTTCACGGCATGAATGACCGTGCCGTGGTCGCGGCCGCCGAAGGCCTCGCCGATCTCCTGCAAGGAGTGGCGGGTGAGCTGGCGGCAAAGGTACATGGCGATCTGGCGCGGGAAGGCGATGGCGTTCGGACGGCGCTTGCTGGTCATGTCCGAGTGCCGGATCTGATAATGTTCGGCGACCCGCTTCTGGATGCCCTCGATGTTGAGCCGGTTCTGGGCCTCCTCCATCAGCACGTCCTTCAGGAGGTGCTCCGCCGTGGCGAGGTCGAGGGTCCTGCCGGTGAGCGCGGCGTAGCTGGAGATCTTGATCAGCGCACCCTCGAGCCGGCGGATGTTCTTCGAGATGTGCTGCGCCATGAACTCGATGACGGGCATGGGCAGCTCGGTCTTGAGCGTGGCGGCCTTGGTCTTGAGGATGGCGACGCGGGTCTCGAAGTCGGGCGACTGGATGTCGGCGGAGAGCCCCCACTGGAAGCGCGAGACGAGCCGGGACTCGAGCGTCGCGATCTCGGTGACGGGACGGTCGCTGGAGATGACGATCTGCTTCTGGGACTCAAACAGGTCGTTGAATGTGTGGAAGAACTCCTCCTGGATGCGCTCCTTGCCCGCCAGGAACTGGACGTCGTCGACCAGCAGCACGTCGACATGCCGGTAGCGCTGGCGGAACTTCGTCAGGGCGTTCTCCTGAATCGCGTGGATGAACTCGTTCGTGAACTTCTCCGTGGAAAGGTACGCGATCTTGGCGTCGGGATTGCGCTGGAGGATGCTGTGCCCGATGGCGTGCATCAGGTGGGTCTTGCCCAGTCCGGTCGAGCCGTGGATGAAGAGGGGGTTGTAGGCCTGGGCGGGCGCCTGCGCGACGGCCAGGGCCGCCGCATGGGCCAGCTGATTGTTCGGCCCGACCACGAAGCTCTCGAAGGTATTGCGCGGATTCAGCGACCCGGCGCTGCCCGTGCGCTCGTCGTAGCGGGTCGGGCGGCGGGCGGCAGCGGTGCGCCCCTTCGGTTCCGGGACCGGCGCCCGCGATGGGGACGACGGGACGCTGTCCGTCTTCCGCAGGTTGACCTGGACCAGCCGGCCGGCCGCCAGCCGCAGGCGCTGCGAGATCAGGTCGAGGTAGTTGTCGTGGATCCAGATCGCCGCGAAGTCGTTCGGCACGCCCAGCGTGACCGTGTCTTCCGTCGTCTCCACGCACCGGATGGGCTCAAACCACATCTGAAACACATCCTCGGGGAACAGTCCCTTGAGGTCGCATTTGACGGTTTCCCAGAGACTAGTCTGGAGCACGGAAGGGGGCATGGCAGGGCGTTTAGGTGACGGTGGGTTCACGTCCCGGCCATCGGCTTCGCGGCAACATCCGCTGCGTGCTTCGGGCGCCGCTGCTCACAAGGGAAAATGGGTGTCGTGGCCACCACCGGCCCGCGATGGTGCCGATGCGGGAAGGGTGCGAGTGGCCGGCGTCTGGGGAGAACCTTGGGAGAGCCGGGAACGAGGTGCGCTGCGGAGTTGGCAAAGAACGGACGGGAGAGAGAACGGTTAAAAGATACTTTGCGAATAACGTGAATCAAAAAATGCGTTTCAAGCGCAACTTTCCGACATCTTGTTCACACGGGGAGCGCGCAAAACTTTTCGCATTTTATTGTTGCGAAAAATTGAGCGGCGCTGGGTCCGATTTTTCCCTCGGGACTGCGGTCGCGGGGGATTTTCGGCCGCCGGTTTCCCGGCAGATCCCGGGCGGCGCCCCGCTCAGGTTTCCGCCCGCTGGTGGGGCTCCGGATCGGCCCACTTGCCGTGCTCGCGGATCAGGGCGATCAGGCGCGCGTCGGCCTCGGCCTGCGGGATGTTGTACTGCACGCAGTTCTTCCCGACGTAGAGGTTGATCTTCCCGGGCGCGCCGCCGACGTAGCCGAAGTCGGCGTCGGCCATCTCGCCGGGGCCGTTCACGATGCAGCCCATGATGGCGATTTTGACCCCCTTCAGGTGCCCTGTCTGTGCCCGGATCCGCTGCGTCGTGCTCTGTAGGTCGAACAACGTGCGGCCGCAGCTGGGGCAGGCGACGAATTCCGTCTTGGAAATGCGCGCGCCGGCGCCCTGCAGCACGTTGTAGGCGAGCTTCAGGGATCGCACCGGATCCGCCTCGGTCTCGATGCTCACGAGGTCGCCCAGCCCGTCCGCGAGCAGGCTGCCGGTCAGGAAGCTGGCCTCGAGCAGCTTCGAGAGGAAGCTGTCGTCGCCCTGCACCGCGGTGCCCGGGGTGTTGCGGATCCACACCGGCGCGCGCGAACCCGCTTCCCGCAGCCGCTCGACCAGGCGGCGATAGGCGCCCACCGCGTGCGCGGCGGGGGCGTCGAGGCGGGGGCAGGAGAGGGCGAACAGCAGCCGGTCGTCGCCCTGGCGCCGCACCTCGGTGGCGTAGCCGGCGAAGGCGCCGGGATCGATCTCGGCCGCGAGGAAGAGCCGGTGCGCCCGCGCCGCTTCCACCCAGGCGGCATAGGCGGCCACCTCGCCGGGCGCAAAGGCGCGCGCCAGCATCGTGCCGGGCGGAAGGCGGCCAAGGCGGGGCGCGACCTCGGCAAGCGGGAGGGCAGGGGCGAACTCGAGGACGAAAAACCCCACGGGCCCGCCGGCTTCCTCCCCGGTCAGGCGGGGGAGTCCCCCCTCGCTCGTGAGCCGGGTCCATTCCCCCGTGTCGGCGACCGGCACGAGCAGGCCCTCGGCGGGCGTGTCCTTGAGCCGTGGTGAAGCCAGCTGGGAAAGCGTTTCCGCCAGCCGGGCCGGCGGGGTGCGGACGATCACGCGGGGGGGCAGCTCGGGGCCCACCGCACCGCGGCCGGGCAGGGCGAGCCCGGCGGTCTCGCGGCGGCTGAAATGGTAGGGGTCGACCGCATCGGGCGACTCCGCCGGGCGGGAGGGGCTCCAGCGGGACATCGCCTTGGCGGCGATGGCGCGGGCGACGGGGAGTTCGTAGACGGAATCCTCGGTGAGCGACACGCGGATCGTGTCGCCGAGCCCGTCGAGCAGCAGGCTGCCGATGCCGATCGCGCTCTTGATGCGGCCGTCCTCGCCGTCGCCCGCCTCGGTCACGCCGAGATGCAGCGGGTAGTGCATGTCCTCCTGCGCCATGCGCGCGACGAGGAGCCGGTAGGCCTGGATCATGACCTTGGGGTTGCTGGCCTTCATCGACAACACGATGGCGTGGTAGTCGTGGCTGCGGGCGATGCGGAGAAACTCGAGCGCGCTCTCGACCATGCCGAGCGGGGTGTCGCCGTACCGGTTCATGATCCGGTCCGAAAGCGAGCCGTGGTTGGTGCCGATGCGCATGGCCCGGCCCAGCTCCCGGCAGCGGCGGACCAGCGGCGAGAACGAGTCGTGGAGCCGCTGCAGTTCCCGGTCGTAATCGGCGTCCGTGTACTCCTTGACCGCGAACTTCTTCTTGTCGGCGTAGTTGCCCGGGTTGACGCGGACCTTCTCGACGTGTTCGACCGCCTCCATGGCGGCGGAGGGCAGGAAGTGGATGTCGGCGACCAGCGGAATGGCCGCGAAGCCGGCGGCACTGAACTGCGCGCGGATGTCGCGGAGGCACCGGGCGGCGGCGACGTTGGGGGCGGTGACCCGGACAATCTCGCAGCCGGCCTCGGCCAGGGCGATGGACTGCCGCACCGTCGCGGCCACGTCCTGGGTGTCGCTGGTCGTCATCGACTGCACGCGGATCGGGTGGTCGCCGCCGACACCGACGTCGCCGATCGCCACGGCGACGGAGCGGCGGCGGACGGTGTGAAAGCGGGAGGCGCAGTAGGACACGGGCGGAAAGAGGCTGGGGATGGCAGGAAAGACGAACGCAGGGTCAGGACAACCTGGAAGTCGAGCCTCCCAGCGGGCCGGCGGCCGGCCGGGTCGGAGACGCAGCCCGGGCCGGGCCACGGTGTCCGCTCAGGGCTTCGCAGGCTCGGCCGCCTTCTTCTGGGCCGCCTCCCGGGCCTGGGTCTCGGCGTGGTTGTCGCGGACGATCCGTTTTACGTCGAAGACGCTCACGTACAGGATCATGGTCAGCAGCAGCACGATAAAGACGCTTTGCGCGGCGGCGATGAAGTTGCCGGGCAGCGCGCGTCCGCGGAGCTTGCCGATGGTCGCGAACAGCATGTGGCCGCCGTCGAGCACCGGGATGGGCAGCAGGTTGAAGATCGCCAGGTTCACATTGACCAGCACCGCGATCCACAGGACATAGCGGAAACCGGCCTCGGAGGCGTCCCAGTAGATCTTGCCGATGCCGATCGGGCCGCTGAGCTTGGAGATGCCGATGTCGGAGTGGGGGTGGATCAGGCTCCAGAGCGTGCGCATCGTCATCGTCACCTGGCTGCCGATCTGGGTGAAGGGATCGGTGTATTTCAGGCCGAATTTCGTGCGGTAAGTCGCGCCCAGCAGGGGCGGGGTGTCCTTCGGGCGCTCGGCGGGAACCTCCAGGTCGGCCCGCCGGGCGTCGCGCTCGACCGTCAGCGTGAAGGCGCGCGGAGTCTTGTCCTGCATGGCCTCCAGGAGCGGCATCAGGCTCAGGACGGGCACGCCATCCACCGCCACCAGCTGATCGCCGCTCTGCAGCCCGAGGACGGCGGCGAAGGAATGTTCGGGCACCGCGGCCACGATGGGCGTGTAGGCGGGGCTGATGCCGACGCGGCGGATGTTGTCCTCGCCGGCGAGCCGCGGATACACGGGGAGGTCGACGCGCTGGCCGGCGCGCTCGATCGTGAACACCGCCTTGCGGCGACCGTCGTCGGTCACCCCGGCGCTCGTGACCAGCGTCTGGAGCAGCTCCGGCCAGTCCGCGACCGGAGTGCCGTCGATCGCGCGGATCACGTCGCCCACCTGAATGCCGGCCGCGAGCGCGGGACTCGGCACCGCGGTGCCGTCGGCGAGGGTGATCGTCTTGGAAATGTACCCGACCCGGGTCGTGGACAGGTCCTCGCTCGTCGGCTGACCCACCACCCACAGGATCGAGGCCAGGCCGAAGGCGAACAGCACGTTGCAGAACGCGCCGGCCGCGAACACGATCATGCGGGTGCTGTAGGTGATCGGCGGCAGCCGGTCGGCGTCGTCCGACTCGCCTTCGATGGCCGCCATGTCCGCGAGCTGGGGCAGCGCCACGTAGCCGCCCAGGGGGATCCAGGCCAGGCGGTATTCGACCCCGTCGCGGGCGCGGTGCGACCAGATGGCGGGACCGAAGCCGATGGAAAAGCGCTCGACTTTGACGCCGCGACGCCGGGCGGCGATGAAGTGCCCGAGCTCATGCACGAAGATGGAGCCGCCAAAGAACAGGACGATCAGGAAGATCGACCACAGGCTGCTGAAGATTGAGCTGAAGAAGTCGTTGAGCATCAGGTAGTGAAATGGTGGGCAACACGCCGGGCCTCGGCGTCGACGGCTAAGACCTGTTCCAGGGAGGCTGGTTCAATCGATCCTACCTTGCCCAAAGCATGTTCGATGATCCGGGGAATCGCAAGGAAGGGCACACGTCCGGCGAGGAAGGCGGCCACGGCCACCTCGTTGGCCGCGTTGAAGACCGCGGGCGCCGTGCCGCCGGCCTGCATGGCGGCGCGGGCCAGGCGCAGGCAGGGGTAGCGCTGCTCGTCGGCCGGCCGGAAATCGAGCGACCACGCCCGGTCGAGCGGCAGGGCCGGGTCGGTGCCGGTCGGGGCCCGCTCGGGGTGCAGCAGGGCGTGCTGGATCGGGAAGGTCATGGAAGGCGGACAGAGCTGCGCCAGCATCGAGCCGTCGGTGAACTCCACCAGGCAGTGCACGATGCTTTGCGTGTGCAGCACGGCGTCGCACTGGCCGGGCGCCAGGCCGAACAGGCACTGCGCCTCGATCAGCTCGAGCCCCTTGTTCGCCAGCGTGGCGGAGTCGACCGTGATCTTCGGGCCCATGGCCCAGTTGGGGTGGCGCAGCGCGTCCGCGGGGGTGACCTCCGCCAGCCGTTCCACCGGCCAGTCGCGGAACGCGCCGCCCGAGGCGGTCAGCACCAGCCGGCGGACCTCCGTGTGCCGGCGTCCCTCCAGGCACTGGAAGACGGCGTTGTGCTCGCTGTCGACGGGCAGCAGCCGGCTGCCGCTGGCGCGGGCGGCGGCCATCACGAACTTGCCGGCGAGCACCAGGATCTCCTTCGAGGCGAGGGCGATGGTCTTCCGGGCGGCGATGGCGGCCAGCGTGGGTTCGAGGGCGGTCGTGCCCACGACGGCGACCAGCACGGTGTCGGCCTCGGCCAGGGTCGCGAGGGCGTGCAGCCCGGCCGCGCCGCCGTGGAAGCGGGTGCCGGCCGGGAACGCCGGGTTTGCGCGGGCGGCGGCCAGGGCCGCGGGATCGTAGACCCCGACGTCCCGCACGCCAAACTGCCGGGCGATCTCGGCCAAACGCTCTTGCCGCGCCTGGGCGGCGATGCCGACCAGTTCGAGGCGGTCCCGCTGCGCGGCGATCACGCGCAGGGCGCTTTCACCGATCGACCCCGTGGCGCCCAGCAGGACGACGCGGCGGCGGTGGGGTGGAGGGGCGGGCATCGGGAAAAAAGGGCGGGAGTCGGGCCGGCGGCGTGCGGCGACTCACGGCAGGAAAATGAAGATGAAGTACGCCACGGGCGCGGTCAGCAGCAGGCTGTCCGTCAGGTCGAAGGCCCCGCCGATTCCGGGGATCAGCTTGCCGGTGTCCTTCTGGTCGGCCCGGCGCTTGATGGCCGACTCGATCAGGTCCGACACGATCGTCACGATCGCCAGCGGCACTGCGATGGCCGCGGCGAGGGCCGGGGTCAGCGCTTCGGGCAGCCGGCCCGAGGCGAGGAAGGCGATGCCGGCGCCGACGCCGGCGGACACCAGCACGCCGCCGGCCGCGCCTTCCCAGGTCTTCTTGGGGCTGATCTGGGGCGCCATCTTGTGGCGGCCGACGGCCAGGCCGGTCAGCAGCGCGCCGACGTCGCAGAATTTCGACACCGCCACCACCCACAGGCACAGGGCGAGGTTGTCGCCGCTGTCGGACTCGCGCATGAGGATGGCGACCATGAACTGGAGCAGGAACGGGATGTAGAACAGCCCGAGCATCGTGGCGGCGATGGTCTCGATGCGGTTGCTGGGGTCGCGCTCGCCGAGCACGCGGAAGCAGGTGACCAGCATGGCGGCGACGAGCAGGCCGGTCGGCAGCTGGTGGACGATGTAGGGCTCGTCGGCGTAGAACGCCAGGTAGTAGGGGGCGGCCGTCATCAGCACGCTGGTGCAGATGCCCATCCAGGTGAACGGCCGGGCGCCCAGGTGCCGGGTCAAGCCGTAGAACTCGTGCAGGGTCAGCGCGGAAAGCACGGTCAGCAGCGCCACCGCGGCGTGGGCGCCGAAGAGCCAGAGGCTGCCGAGGATGACGCCCCAGAGGAAGACGGTGCTGAGGATGCGGGAGGCCACGGCGGAAGTAGGCGCGGCGCGCTCAGGCGGGGCCAGTCTTAATTTGCTCCGTGGTCTGGCCGTAGCGGCGCTCGCGCCGTCCGTAGTCGTCGACCGCGGCCTGCAGGTCCGCCTTGCCGAAATCGGGCCACAGCACCGGGGTGAAAACCAGTTCGCTGTAGGCGCACTGCATGAGCATGAAATTGCTCATCCGCAGCTCGCCCGAGGTCCGGATCAGCAGGTCCGGTTCGGGGATGGCCGCCGAATAAAGGTAGCGGCTGAATTTCTCCCACGACGCGTCCTCGGGCCGTTCCCGGCCTTCGCGCACGGCCTGCGCGTAGTCCCGGGCGGCGTCGGCCACCTCCGTGCGCGATCCGTAGTTGAGCGCCAGCACCAGCGTCCACTCGGTGAAATCCCGCGTGGCGGCGATCACCCGGTCCAGCTCGCGCCGGACATTGGCGGGCAGGTCCCCGGTGCGGCCGATGGTCAGCAGCCGCACCCGGTTGCGGATCAGGTTGTCCAGCTCGCGCTTGAGGAAGAAGTCCAGCAGGCCCATCAGGCCGGAAACCTCGTCGGCCGGACGCCGCCAGTTTTCCACGGAGAAGGCATAGAGGGTCAGGTAGCGGATGCCGATTTCCCGGGCGGCGTCGACCACCGTGCGCACCGTTTCCACGCCCCGCCGGTGTCCCTCGAGCCGGGGCAGCCCCCGCTGCCGGGCCCAGCGCCCGTTGCCGTCCATGATGATGGCGACGTGCTGGGGAACCTTGGCGGGGGAAGGTGACGACATGCGGGAACGGGGATTTAGGTGGGCGCCGGCGGCTTTGACAAGCCGGGAGGGGGGCTGAAGGCTTGGGGACAAACTCACCAGGTCGGGAGGTCCGAGAGGTGGGCGGGCGCGAAATCTTCCCGCCTCCCGCCTTGCGTCGCGGAGGCGGCGGCGCACTTTTCTGCGCATGAGTGCAAAACCCCTGACCCCCGCCGAAATCGGCGCCGAGCTGCGAAATCTTCCGGGCTGGAGCGCGGAGGGAGATGCGCTGGCCAAGACCTACCAGTTTGGCAGCTTCCGCGAAGCGATGTCGTTCATGGTGCGCGTGGCCTTCGAGGCCGAGGCGATGGACCACCATCCCGAATGGAGCAACGTGTACAACCGGGTGACCGTGCGCCTCCGCACCCATGATGCGGGCAACCAGGTGACCGCCAGGGACGTGGCCCTCGCCCGCAAGATCCAGGAAATCTCCTGGGTGGGCTGACGTCGGCTGCGAGGATGCCTACTTCGCCCGCGGCTCACCGGGGCGACCGGTGCGGGACGCATGCCGTCTGGGCTTCCGTCCTCAGCCGGGCAGCGAGTGCAGGAAGGGCAGCATGGCCCGGTCGTAGGTTTCGTCGATGAGCTTGGCCAGGCCCTGGTAGCGGCGGAAGCCGGTGTCGAGTTCCTCGCGCAGGTATTGGCGGACCTGGGCGGCGACGTCGGGGTGGGCGGGGGCGATGGCGAATTCCTCGGCGGTGACGCAATAGCCGGACGTGCCGCCTTCGCGCGGACGGGGCGCATCCTCGAGTTTCCGGCGCAGGAAGCCGTCGCATCCGCCGGTGCCGAGGGTGTAGTTGAAGCCGACGCCGCGGGCATCCTCGGCAATCAGCACCGAGGGGCGGCGCTGCCGCAGGAAGCCGAGGTGGGCGTGGCATTCGTAGCCGACGTGCAGGTCGCATTCCCGGTAGAAGTCGAGCCCCGCGACGTTGCCGGCGAGTTCGAGGACCTCGAAGCCCAACTCGCGCGCGCGCGCCCGGATGCGGGCGTTTTTCTCCGCGATATCGAGGCGCATGGAGGCGTCGTTGGTGGGCCGGCGGTCGGTGAAGGTCGTGCTTTTCGCGTCGGCGAGGTGCATGGCGCAGTACCGTTTGGCGCGGGGAAAGGTTTCGGCCAGCATTTCGAGCACGGCCAGGCCCTGCGCCAGGTAGAAGGCGCTGAGCGGCGGGCTGTAGACCAGCCGCTCGATCGTCGCCGGCGTGTGCAGTGGGACGTGCAGGAAGTCGGGATCGTACCAGGCGGGGTCGCCGGTCATCACGCTGTTGGTGATGCCGTGGCGCCGCAGCACCTCGCAGACGTGGAACTCGCGGCAGGAAAACTGGGGCACGCCGTCGGCCACGCGGCGGAGGAACGCGGTGGTTTCCGGCGAGTAGCGCAGGGCGTTGCGGCTGAATCCGTCGCCCGGGTACACGTTCCAGTTGGCGCCGACCGGGATCAGCGGCACCTTGATGCGGTCGAGGTCCGGGACGAGCCGGTAGCAGCCGGGGTACATGGGGACGTCGCGGATGGGAAAGCCCGGCAGCAGCACGGCGGCGGTCGCGTTGATCTCGTCGAGCCGCTCGTCGAGCGGATCCTCGCGGAAGATCGTCAGGAACTCCGTGGTGCCGCGCACGCGGGTCACGAGCCGCTTCACGGCGATCTCGATGAGCTGGTCGCCGACATTGCCGGAGGCCCGGCCGGCGGGGAAGGTGGTCAGGACGGTGTAGCGGGTCATGAGGGGAGGGATGGATTTAGGGGGGCGGTGGCTCAGGGTTCGAGATTTTCCGGCTGGCCGGAAAGCAGCGACTCCTCGTGGTCGAGCAGCTCCTGGAGGGGCCGGTGCGTGTCGATGGTGATGACGTCGCGGCGCCAGAGGTCGTCGATCGCGGCGCGTTCCGCCCGCAGGGCGTGCAGGCGGTGGCGTTTGGTCGAGCGGCGGCGCCGTTTGGCCGCGGCCTGGGTTTCGCCCTGGGCCGTCAGTTCGGCGAGCCGGTGTTCGTATTCGGCGATCACCACGCCCAGGGCGGCGGCTTCCTCGGGATGGTCGGCCGAGAGCTCGAGCTGACGCAGGCTGTGCAGGCCCGACTCGACGGCCGCGATGCGGGCCAGGCGTTCTTCCGTCAGGCGCGTGTTGTCGGCCGGCAGGCGCAGCTTGCAGATCAGCCATTCCAGGGTGGTGCCCTGGAGCAGGAGGGTCACGCCGATGACGCCGACCGAGAGGAAGACCACGATGTCGCGGGCCGGGAACGGTGATCCGTCGGGCAGGGCGATCGGAATGGAAAGCGCGGCGGCGAGCGTGATGGTGCCGCGCATGCCGGCCCAGCCGATGGTCAGCACGTTCTGCCAGGAAGGCGGTGCTTCGCGGCGGCGCAGGCGGCGGAACAAGAGGTGGGGCAGGTAAGCGCTGGGGAGCACCCAGGCCAGCCGCGCGAGGATGGCGGCGCCCGACACGGCGGCGGTGAAGCCGATGATCTGCGCCAGCGAGTAGCTGTTGCTCACCGACTCCAGCAGGGAAGGGAACTGCAGGCCGAGCAGAATGAAGGCGAGTCCGTTAAGCCAGAAAAGCACGACGGTCCAGACCGTCCAAACCGTCTGCCGCGAGGACACATCCATCCGCAACGGATCACGCCAGCCCGAGAAAAGTCCGCCAGCGACCACGGCGAGGATGTTGGACAGGCCGAGGGCGTCCGCCGCGAGGTAGGCGGCATAGGGAGTGAGGAGAGACAGGGTGATTTCGACCATGGCGTCCGAGCCGCCCACGGCTCTGAGCAGGTCGCGCAGTCGGCCCACGGCGTAGGCCACCGCCATGCCGACCGCCAGGCCGCCGATGGCCAGCAGGAGAAAGTCCAAGGTGGCTGCGCGAAGCGAGAATGCGCCTGCGATCATTGCCCCCAAGGCGAACTTGAAAGCGACGAGGCCCGTGGCGTCGTTCATCAGGCTTTCGCCGTTGAGAATCGTGGTCAGGCGCGGAGGCACCTTGAGACGCTGGGTGATGGCGGTCACGGCGACGGCATCGGTTGGCGACACGACGGCGCCGAGGGCGAAGGCCATGGCCAGGGGCAGATCGGGTACCAGCCAATGAGCGACGAGGCCGACGGCGAGGGTGGTGAAGACGACCAGGCCGATGGCCAGCATGAGGATGGGGCGGCGTGCCGCACGAAAGTCACGCAAGGGCATCTGCCAGCCGTCGGCGAATAGCAGGGGTGGCACGAAGCAGAGAAAGAAGAAGCCCGGATCGAGTTCGACGCGTGGGAACGCAGGAAGGAGTGCGGCACAGGTTCCGCCCAATACATAAGTGATCGGCCGTGGCCAGGGCAGCCAGCGACCAACGACGCTGAGACCCGTGAGCAGCAGGATCAGGATCAGTGTGTGTTGGAAGAACCCCATGACCTGCTACGTCTTGGGGTGAATCTTGACCGGAAGCCATGCCAAATGAGAAGCGCAGCACGTTCCTTAGGGACAGGTTATTGGCGTCGGATCGAATGCACGCCCAGCGCTCCAACACGAACCGAAGGTATCAAGATCGTCTCTCTTGATACGCTAAAGGATGAACGATGTAAGCAATAGCCTGTCCCTAAAAAATCTCAGAGGCGGCACTGCGCCTTGGACTAAAAGCATCAAAAGCAAGGGACAGGCTGATACCAGTTGACGGGAGAGCAGTGAGCGGGCGGATATGGCGGCCTCGCATGCGGCAGGCACGGATCAAGTTGCCGGTAGACGAGGGCCCTGGGGTGTACCATGCGATGAGTCGAACGGTAAACGGGGAGCAGCTGTTCGACGACGTGGCCAAGGAGGTTTTGCGCAAACAGCTCTGGCAGGTGGCGGACTACACCGGGGTGGAAATCATCACGTACGCGATCCTGAGCAAT
>JAEUGX010000029.1 GCA_016795545.1 Opitutaceae bacterium | reverse complement strand
TTCCCCTTTCCCGAGCACACGCTCGACCTCCGCAAGGAGATCGAGGCCGCGGGCGGCAAGCGGGCCATCCTGCCCTGGCTGCTCGCGGCGTACCTGCTGCCGAACCAGTGGATCGCGGCGCTGCTCGGCCTGCCCCGCGAGGGCGACCGGCAGGAGGCGGCGCTGCTCTTCACCAGCGGCAGCTCGGGCGAGCCCAAGGGCGTCGTGCTGACGCACCGGAACATCCTGGCGAACTGCGCGCAGATCTCGTCCCTTTCGATCCTGCCGGACACCGCGGTGCTGATGGCGTGCCTGCCGGTCTTCCACTCGTTCGGCTTCACCGTGACGCTGTGGTATCCCATGCTGCGCGGCTGCAAGGTGGTGACCCTGCCCAGTCCGCTGGACACCCGGAAGATCGTCGAGGCCATCCAGCAGGAGAAGGCGACCGTCATGCTGGGCGCGCCGACCTTCATCCGCCCGTTCCTGAAGAAGGCGACGAAGGAGGAGCTGGCGTCGCTGGGGCTGGTGGTCACCGGCGCGGAGAAGCTCCAGCTGGACCTGTACGAGGCCTTCCTCGAGCAGTTCGGCATCGAGATCCTGCAGGGCTATGGGCTGACGGAGACGACGCCCGCCACGAACATCAACCAGCACAACCCGCCGGTGACCACGTCGACCGCCGAGGAGCAGCTCGGCAAGCGCACCGGCTCGGTGGGGCGGCTGATGCCGGGCATGTCGGCGCGGATCGTCGATCCGGACACGGGCGAGGAGCTGCCGATGTCCTCGACCGGGCTGCTGTGGCTGCGGGGCGCCAATGTGTTTCCGGGCTACCTGAAGGATCCCGAGAAGACGGCCGCGGCGCTGAAGGGCGGGTGGTTCGTGACCGGGGACCTCGGGCGGTTCGACGAGGACGGCTTCCTGTTCATCGAGGGGCGGCTTTCCCGGTTCTCGAAAATCGGCGGCGAGATGGTGCCGCACGGCACGATCGAACAGCGCATCGTCGAGCTGTTCGGCTGGGACCAGAACGAGGGGCCCACGGCGGTGGTCACGGGCGTGCCCGATCCCGCCAAGGGCGAGGCGCTGGTGCTGCTGACGACGCAGGAGGTCACGCTGGAGCAGCTCCGGACCCGACTCCTCGACTCCGGTCTGCCGAACCTCTGGGTGCCCAAACTCGTGCGGCGCGTCGAGCGGATCCCGATGCTCGGCACCGGCAAGACGGACCTCAAGGCCTGCCGCACCCTCGCCATCGAACTGACCAAGGACGCGGCCGGGTAGGGCGGGCGTGGCCGCTCACTTGCTGCCGGGATCGATCCGCCGGAGTTTCTGCATGACCTGGCGGAAGGTGATCTCGGCGCGGACGCGCGTGCCGACGCCGAACTCGGAGCCGTCGGGCCCCCAGCTGGCCCGCCCGCGGAAGCCGACGATCCACTGGGTCTTCGAGTTGAAGGTGAACCTGCTCGGCACGTACCAGAGCAGGCCCGGTTGGAGGTAGTAGAAATGTTCGGTGACGTCGCCGATGACGGCGGTGGTGGCGTAGGTGCCGGACAGGGTCCACTTGAGCTGGCCCATGTCGTAGAGGGCGCCGGCGGTGACGGAGGCGGAGTCGTCGCGCGGCTGGTTGAAGCCCCAGGTGCCGGCGACGTCGCTCTCCCGCAGCAGGTCCAGGCCCATGCCGGCGTAGGTGGTGAGCCGCGGCTGGTGGCGCGATTGCCGTTGGACGACGAAGCTCGGCGCGAAGTGGTGCTGGCCGTCGGTCATGTCGACCGGCGGCGCGCCCACCGGCGAGTCGACGTTCAGGGCCAGGCTGGTCTCGTAGCCGGCCCGGGGAAAGTTCTCGAAGAAATATTTCGCGCCGAACCGCAGCTTGCCGACGCCGTTGCCCTCCTCCTCGTCCCCGAAGCCGTGGGTGAAATAGGTGAAGGCCTCGCCGCTGAGCTCGAAATTGTCGTTGAACGACCAGCGGAGCCCCGTCTCGACCCGCATGTAGTCGCGGCGCACGAGGTCGCCGAAATGCGGGCGCAGGATCACCTTCATCGTGCCGGGCGGGTCGAGCTGGGGCAGGTCGCCCGAGAACAGGCCGCCCAGGCGGGAGAAAAGCGGCCGCTGGCGCGGGTCGGCGGCGACGGGGTCGGCGGCGGACAAGAACGGCGCGGCGGCCCCGCAAAGGAGGACGGCGGCGAGGGCGGGATGCAGGCGGGCCATGGGGTTCAGGGAAGCAGGTGCAGGTTCTCGAGCGGCAGCCGGACCAGCAAGCCCTGCTGCAGCACATCCACAGACAGCACGATGCCGCGGGGGTTCGCCGGGTCGTCGACCAGGCCCTCGAGGCCGTGCAGCGGGCCGCCGGCCACGCGGACGCGGGTGCCCCGGCGGACGAGCGGATGGACGGCGGCCGCGAGGCCGGAGGCGCAGATGCGCCTCACGTCCTCCAACTGCCGGAGAAACTCGGGCTCGTTGGCGACCGGGAGGGCGCGGACGAGGAGATCCTGCTGGTAGAGGGTCGTCCGTTCCGCCGGACCGACGCGGGTGAAGACGTAGCCGGCAAAGAGCGGCTTGGTGAAGGTCTTCCGCTGGCCGGCGTACTGCCTCACGCTCCGCACCAGCGGCAGGTAGTGTTCGAGGCGGCCGCGGGCCAGCAGCTCCGCGAACTTCTTCTCGCCGCGCGGCCGGGTGTGGCAGGCGAACCAGCGCGGGCCGGCGAGGTCGGGCAGGTGCTGGCCCATGCGTCGGCCTAGCGTTTGGCCAGCAGTTGCAGCGCCTCGAGGTAGCCGGGAAAGCCCTTGCCCGAGATCATGGCGATGCATGCGCCGGCGGTCATGGAGTGGTGGCGGAATTTCTCGCGCTTCTTGATGTCGGAGATGTGGACCTCGACGGCAGGCAGCGCCGAGCTCTTGAGGGCGTCGTGCAGCGCGATGCTGGTGTGCGAGTAGGCGCCGAAGTTGACGATGAACGCGTCGACGCCGGCGTCCGTCAGGGCGTGGATGCGGTCGACCAGGGCGCCCTCGTGCGCGGACTGGAAGAACGTGGTGCTGAAGCCGAGCCGGCGGGCCTCGGTGCGGATCAGCTTCTCGAGGTCCCGCAGCGTGGCGGTGCCGTAGACGGCCGGTTCGCGTTTGCCGAGGCGATCGAGGTTGGGGCCGTGAAGGATGGCGATTTTTTTCATGAAGGAGGAAGGGGCGGGCTAGAAGGGGTTGTCGGTCTCGATGAATTCCCACGGGAGCCGGAAGCGGCGGGCCAGCTCGGCGGCGAGCGCCTTGACGCCGTGGGTCTCGGTGGCGTAGTGGCCGCAGCAGATCAGGTTGAGCCGTTGCTCCTGGGCGTAGTTGAACCACTCCTCGCGCAGCTCGCCGGTGACGAGCGTGTCGACGCCGGCCGCGGCCAGCTGGGGCACGGCGCTGTTGCCGCTGCCGCTGCAGAAGGCGACATGACGCGGGGCGGCGGAACCGCAGTCGGCGACCACGACCCGCGGGTAAAGCTCCTCGAGGCGGGCGCAGAGCTGGGCGCGCTTGTAGCGGTTCGCCGCGATCCAGCCGATGGGTTCGCCCTCATGGAAGAGGAAGGGACGCCGCGCCTTCAGCCCCAGCTGGCGGGCGAGCAGCACGTTGTTGCCGATCTCCTCGTGGGCGTCGAGCGGGAGGTGGCTGGAGTAGACGGCGCAGTTGCCGCGGACGAGCGCGGCGAAGCGGCCGTAGACCGGGCCGGTGAGGGGCTGCACGCCGCCCCAGTAGAGTCCGTGATGGACGATGAGGAAGTCGATGCCCCGCTCCAGCGCCCGCTCGAAGGGCACCAGCCCGGCGTCGACGGCGGCGCCGATCCGGGTGACCCGGCCGTCGTTCGCGACCTGCAGCCCGTTCCACGCGCCCGGGTAGTCCTTGAACGCCAGGCGCCGGGTGCGTTTGTCGCAGAAATCGACGAGTTGCGGGAGCAAAGCCATGCGCGGAAGGTTGAGGGGAGGCCGGGCGCGCGGCAAGTGGGCGTTTGCACCGGCTTTACGGGTTGCCACGCGCCGGTGCCTGCCCACCGTTGGCGCCATGGCTGAAGGAACGGACAATCCCATCGATGTCATCGGGCGGGCCACGGAGGCTTTGGCGCACCGGCCGAGCTGGGACGAGTATTTCATGGCCACGGCCAAGCTCATCGCGTCGCGCTCGAACTGCGAACGCCTGAACGTCGGCTGCGTCATCGTCACCGGCGGCGACCGCAAGAACCGGTTGGTGGCGGCCGGCTACAACGGCTTCCTCCCGGGCACGCCGCACGTGTCGCGGGTGCGGGACAACCACGAGCAGGCGACCGTCCACGCCGAGCAGAACGCGATCGCCGACGCGGCGCGGCGCGGCTCGAGCGTCGACGGGTGCACGGCCTACGTGACCCATTATCCCTGCATCAACTGCGCCAAGATCCTGGCGGCGGCCGGCATCGCCGAGATCAAATACCACGAAAACTACGCGAACGACCCGCTGGTGGCGCCGATCCTCGCCGACGCCGGCGTGAAAATCACCCCGCTTTGATCCGGTCCGCGGCCCGTTGCCCCGGGGCGCCCCCGCCATGAAGGAAAGACGCACAGCACGGAAGCAGGACGGCCTCGCCGGTCAGCTGCTGCTGGCGCATCCGGTGCTGCGTGACCCGAATTTCCGCCGGACCGTCATCCTGATGTCGGCGCACAGCGACTCCGGCGCCATGGGCGTCGTGCTGAACCGGCCGCTGCACCGCCAACTGGGCGAGCTCAACGCGGATTTTGCCCTCGGGCCCCTGGCCGGCGTGCCTCTTTATGCGGGAGGCCCGGTCGAACCCGAGCAGCTGATCCTGGTTTCCTGGCAGTGGCTACAGACGGAAAGCGCCTTCCAGCTGCACTTCGGCATCGAGCCGGACAAGGCGTCCGAACTCATCGGCATGCCCGGGCTGACCCTGCGCGGCTTCCTGGGCTATTCCGGATGGGCGAAAGGTCAGCTTGAGAACGAGATGCGCCATGACACCTGGATTGTTTCCCCCGTCGAGGGTGATTTGCTGGAGCGGACCGACGGCATCGCCCTCTGGCGTAGCATCCTCGGTTCGATCGATCCCGAACTGAAACTGCTGGCGGACGAACCCGAGGATCCCACCGTCAACTGACCGCCGGCGCGGTTGTCGCTAATCGCCAGGCAGAAGCGAGATGGGCAGGAATGCCGGGCTGGACGCCGCCGAAAAATCTTTTGCTTTGACAGGGGGAACGGTGGACCTCTTCTTTCGTGCCTTTATGAAAGTCGTTTCCTCCATCAAATCTGCCAAGACACGTCACCCGGCCTGCCAGGTCGTCCGTCGCAAGGGCAAGATCTACGTCATCAACAAGGTCGAGCCGCGTTACAAGGCGCGCCAAGGCTAACCCACATCCCCTTTCTTACCGTGAAGACCGAAGGCCATCCCGTCCTGAACAACGTCTGCTTCCTCGACATCGGAACAGGCAAGCGTTTCCTGACCAAGTCGACGATGAAGTCCGCCCGGACGGAGAAGATCGACGGCCAGGATTATTTCGTGATCGTCCGCGACGTGACCATGGACTCCCACCCGGCGTACACCGGGGAGAAGCGCCTGGTCGACACCGCCGGCCGCGTGGAGAAGTTCACCACGAAGTTCAAGCGCGCCACGAAGGTCAAGTAAGGCGTCCGCGTCCGATCTTTCGCGCAAGCCCTCCCTCGCGGAGGGCTTTTTTGTTTCTGCACCGGCACGGGCGGGCGGCGAATAGGCTTTTCTCCGGTGATTTCTCCGTGTCGTCTGTGGGCGTGAGTGCTGCCAAACTAGTGCTGTTCGATTGCGATTCGACGCTTAGTGCCATCGAGGGCATCGACGAACTGGCCCGGGTGCGGGGGCCGGAGGTGTTCGCCCGGGTCGAGGCCATGACCCGCGAGGCCATGGAGGGACGGATCGCGGTCCAGGATGTGTTTGCGCGCCGGCTGGAGATCATCCAGCCGCGGCGGGCCGACGTGGCGGCGGTGGGGCAGCTCTACATCGAGCGCGTGGAGCCGACGGCGCGGGCAACCGTCGACGCGTTGAAGGCCGCCGGCTGGACCCCCGTCATCCTCAGCGGCGGCTTCCGCCAGGCCATCGCGCCGCTGGCGGCTTACCTGGGCATCGGCCGGGTCGAGGCGGTGGACCTGTATTTCGATGCGGCGGGGGCCTACGCGGGCTATGACCGCGAGTACCCGACCACCCGGTCCGGCGGCAAGCCGGAGCGGATCCTCCTCCTGAAACGCGAGCTGCGGCCGGTGCGGACGGTGACGGTGGGCGATGGGGTCAGCGACCTCGAAACGCGGGACGTGGCGGATCTTTTTGTCGGCTTTGGCCGCTATACACCCCGAGCGCGGGTCAAGGCGGAGGCCCGCGCGTTCATCCACGAGCTAGCGGAACTCATCCCCCTCCTCACATGAAGCCAATGCTCCCCCTCAAGCCTCAGTCCACCCCGCACCGCTTCCCGTCGGCCACAGCCGCCGGTCGTGCCGGGCGTCTCCTGGCCGCGTGCCTGGCGGGCCTGCTGCTGGCGGCCGGGGCCTGGGCGGCGGCGCCGGCGCCGGCCGAGCCGTTCCCGCGCGAGCTGGCGGCCTATGCGGACCCGGTGGGGCAGGGCGTCTGGGCGGTGGTCAAGGCCCGGGCGGCGGCGGAGCCGTTCAACGCGGTGGCCACGGGGATCTTCCTGCTGGCGGTGCTGCACACCTTCTTTGCGCCCAAGATCCGGCACTGGGGGCATGTGGTTGACGCGCGGCACTGCGAGCGGCTCAAGCTGAAGCGCGGGCCGGGCGACATGAACAACGACGGGCAGCCGGACGAGGTGAGCTTCCTCGGCCAGGTGCTGCACTTCTTCGGCGAGGTGGAGGCGGTGTTCGGCATCTGGGTCGTGGCGCTCGGCGGCGCGGTGATCTGGTTCAAGGGGCTCGACACGGCGATCCATTATCTGGGCAGCACCGTGAATTACACGGAACCGATGTTCGTGGTGATCATCATGGCGCTGGCCTCGACGCGGCCGGTGATGCGGCTGGCGGAGCAGAGCCTGCGGCTGGTGGCCTCGCTCGGCGGCGGCCGGCCGGTGGCCTGGTGGCTCTCGATCCTGACCGTGGCGCCGCTGCTCGGCTCGTTCATCACCGAGCCGGCGGCGATGACGATCGCGGCCCTGCTGCTGGCCAAGCAGTTTTACGAGCTCAAGCCGAGCCCGGCGCTGATGTATGCGACGCTCGGCCTGCTGTTCGTGAACATCTCGATCGGCGGAACCCTGACGCATTTCGCGGCGCCGCCCGTGCTCATGGTGGCGGCGGCCTGGGGCTGGGACATGAAATACATGTTCACGCACTTCGGCTGGCACGCGATCACCGGCATCGGTTTCGCCAACCTCGCCTGCTTCCTCGTCTTCCGCAAGGAGCTGCTCGCCCTGAAGGCGGCCAGCGGCGCCGACGCGCGCGAGGAGCCGGTGCCGGTCTGGGTGACCCTGGTGCACCTGGTTTTCCTCGGGTTCACGGTGTGGATGGCCCACCACCCGCCGCTGTTCATCGGCGGCTTCCTCTTCTTCCTCGCCTTCGCGCAGGCGACCGCGCACCACCAGAACCGGCTGGACCTGCGCAGTCCGCTGCTCGTCGGCTTTTTCCTCGCCGGCCTGGTCGTCCACGGCGGCCTGCAGGGCTGGTGGATCCAGCCCGTGCTCGGCAGCCTCGGCCAGGTGCCGCTCTTTGCCGGCGCGACCCTCCTGACGGCATTCAACGACAATGCGTTGATCACCTACCTCGCCACGCTGGTGCCCGGATTCACCGAGGAGCTCAAGTTCGCGGTGGTCGCCGGAGCCGTGACGGGCGGCGGCCTGACCGTCATCGCCAACGCGCCGAACCCGGCCGGCCAATCGATCCTCCAGCGCTATTTTCCCAACGGGGTGTCCCCGCTGGGGCTCTTGCTGGGCGCGCTCGGGCCGACGCTGATCGTGGCGATTTCGTTCATGGTGCTGTGAGGGGCCGGCGACGGACCGACGGTTCCGTCCCGTGCTTACGGGAACAGGCCGCGCTTGGCCTTGGCTTCCGCGACCCGGGAGATACCCAGCACGAGGGCGGCGGTGCGCCGGGAGCACTGGTATTTCTTCTGGGTCTCGTCGACCGAGGCCTTGGCCTTGGCCAGCATCCGGTAGAGTTTGTCGAACACCTCGCCCTTGGTCCAATAGTAGTTCTGGAGGTTCTGCAGCCACTCGAAGTAGGAGACGATGACGCCGCCGGAGTTGCAGAGCACGTCGGGGATCAGCTCGATGTCGGAGCGTTCGGCCAGGATCCGGTCGGCCTCGTTCGTCGTCGGTCCGTTGGCGCCCTCGGCGAGCAGGCGGCATTTCAGCTTGCCGGCGTTGTCCTCGGTGATCACCCGCTCGAGCGCGGCCGGAATCAGCACCGTGCACTCGGTCTCGAGCAGCTGCTCGTTGGAGACCGGCTCGCCGCCCGGGAAACCCTGGAGGGACTTGTGCTGCGCGACGTAGGCCAGGGCGGCCTTGAGGTCGATGCCCTTGCGGTTGAGGATGCCGCCGGTGAAGTCGGAGATGCCGATGACTTCCGCTCCCCACTGGTAGAGGGCCAGCGCGGCCTCGCTGCCGACATTGCCGAAACCCTGGATGACGACGGTGGTTTTTTCCGGAGGAATGCCCAGGTCCTCGAGGTAGGCCTTCACGAACCAGGCCACGCCCTCGCCGGTAGCCTCGCGCCGGCCCAGCGAGCCGCCGAGCGCGATCGGCTTGCCGGTGATGACGCCGGGGTCGTAGTGGCCCTTGTGATTGGAATAGGTATCCATCATCCAAGCCATGACCTGCTCATTGGTGCCGACGTCGGGCGCCGGGATATCGACGTTCGGCCCGATGAACGGAGTGATCTCCTGCATGTAGCGGCGCGACAGCCGCTCGAGCTCGTTCTGGGAAAGTTCGCGCGTGTTGACCACGACCCCGCCCTTGGCCCCGCCATAGGGAAGGCCGACGAGCGAGCACTTCCAACTCATCCACATGGCCAGCGCGGCGACCTCGCCCAGCGTCACCTCGTGATGGAAGCGGATGCCGCCCTTGGCCGGCCCGGTGGACAGGTTGTGCTGCACCCGGTAGCCCTCGAAGATCTCCACCTTGCCGCTGTCCATCCGCACCGGCATGGAAACCACGACACAGCGTCGGGGACGCTTGGTCCGCTCGCGGAGGCCGGCGTCCATGCCGAGGATGTCCGCGGCCAGGTCGAATTGGTTGCAAGCCTGCTGAAAGACAGGCGAATTGTAGATGGTATTGGTGAGAGCCATGGGGGTGAGGCTGCGCCGATCTTTGCTTGGACGAACCATGGGCGATCCCGTATCGTTTAGCAATTGGCTTCCAGACAGGGCGGCAATTCAATGAAACCAACTTATCTCACATGAAGTCTGCATGATTTATGGGGGCGCTTAGCCGATTTATCTCGTGGCTCCTGGGCAAGCTCACTTTCGGGCTTATCCTGGGCGTGCTCGGCCTGATCGGCATAGGCCTGTGGATATTCCTGCGCGATCATGTCGACTACGACATTCGGCGGATGGAATTGGTTCGGGCGCTGTCGGGGGAAACCACACGATTGCGGGCGGCGCTGGCTGATGTGGAGGCCCGGATGGCGGGCATGCGGGTGGAGATCACGGCGCAACGCGACCGAGCCAAGCAGGCGGCGCGGGTGGCGACGGAGCTCGAGGGGCTGGGCAGCGGGTTGAATCGTTTGACCACCGATGGGGCGCAATTGCGGGAATATGAGGAGAGGCTGGCCCGGATGCGCCAGATGGAGGCCGAGTCGCTGAAGAAAGCGGCCGATCTCGAGCAGGCTTTGACGCGGACGCAGTGGGAGAAGGACGGACTCGAGATCGCGGTCGGCCGGATGCAGCTGCAGCTGCAAAGCGCGGAGCAGCAGAAGTCGAAGATCATCCATTACCTGCAGGAAGCCTGGAACAAATACGGGCCTTACCTGATGGGGACGGTGGCGCTCTACTTCCTCGGTCCGCCGCTGGGGCGCCTGCTGCTTTATTTTGTATTCGCCCCGTTTGTGTCGGCCCGCGCTCCCGTGCTGCTCGGGCAGGTGGCGGAGACGCAGCCGGAGGTGACGGCGAGCCGGGCCTCGATCGACCTGCCGCTGGGTCCGGGCGACACGTTGTGGGTGAAGGAGAAGTTCCTGCAGGCGTCGGACGAGGGCCTGAAGAAGGCGACGCGCACGGTGCTCGACTGGAGGATGCCCTTCACCTGCCTGGCGGCGGGGCTGACCGAGCTGGTGGAGATCAAGAACCGGACGCCGGACGTAACCTTCCGCGCGACCTTTTCCAGCCAGGAGAATCCGAACACTGAGCTGGCGGTGGTCGCGCTGCCTCCGGGCGCCTCGATCGTATTGCGGCCGAGTTTCCTGGCCGGCGCGGTGGGCGCGGGAGGGCGCAAGCTGCGGATCCGGCGTCATTGGCGGCTTTTCATCATGCAGTCGTGGGTGACGGGGCAGTTTCGCTATTTCGAATTTGTCGGTCCCGCGCGGCTCCTGGTCGCCGGCAGCCGCGGGGTGAGGGCCGAGGTGCTCGGCGCCCTGCCGGGCAACGCCAACCCCGCGCGCCGGGCCAACCAGGACGCCACGATCGGGTTCACGCCCGGGCTGCAGTACCGTCCGGTGCGGGCGGAAACCTTCTGGGCCTATTTCCGGGGCATGAATCCGTTGTTCGACGACTTGTTCTCCGGCGAAGGGGTCTTCCTCTGCCAGGAAACGTCGGCCAAGGGGCCGCAGGCCGACGTCCGGAAATTCTGGGGGGGACTGCGGGCGGGCCTGCTGCGCCTCTTCGGGCTGTGAACCGGGCGGCGGAGGGGGAGGGGCCCCGGAAGGGCCGGGCAGGAGCGGGGAGCCCGGCCTTGCGCATCCACACTTGCAAACGGACCCCGCCTGAAGAGCTTGCTCACCTCGCCCCCGCATCCGGGTAGCGTGAATCATCTTCCCATGGGCCTTTTCCAGCTGCATGCCGACTATCAGCCGACGGGCGATCAGCCGCAGGCGATCGAGGCCTTGGTGCGCTCGCTGCGGGCGGGAAACCGGCACCAGACCCTGCTCGGCGTCACGGGTTCGGGCAAGACGTTCACGATGGCCAATGTCATCGCCCAGCTCGACCGCCCGGCGCTGATCATCTCTCACAACAAGACCCTGGCGGCCCAGCTCTACTCGGAATTCAAGGCCTTCTTTCCCCAGAACGCGGTCGAGTATTTCGTCAGCTACTACGACTACTACCAGCCCGAGGCCTACGTGCCGTCTAGCGACACGTACATCGAGAAGGATTCCTCGATCAACGAGGAGATCGAGCGGCTGCGGATCTCGACGACCAGCTCGCTGGTCAGCCGGCGCGACGTGATCGTCGTGGCCAGCGTTTCCTGCATCTACGGCCTGGGCTCGCCGGAGGATTTCTCGGCGATGCGGATCCAGATCCGGCGGGGCGGCGCCTGCAACCGGAACAAGTTCCTCGAGCGGCTGGTGGAGAACCTCTACGAGCGGAACGACTACGAGCTCAAGCGCGGCTGTTTCCGCGTGCGGGGCGACGTGGTGGACGTGATGCCGGCCTACCTGGAGCACGGGCTGCGGGTCGAGTTCTTCGGCGACGAGATCGAGGGGCTCTCGGAGTTCGAACCGGTGAGCGGGGCGGTGCGGCGCAAGCTCGAGCAGTTCGACCTCTACCCGGCGAACCAGTACGTGACCACCAAGGGCCGTCTCGACGCGGCGATCTCCGGGATCAAAGCCGAGCTCGAGGAGCGCGTCGCCTTCTTCGAGAAGAACCAGCAGTACCTCGAGGCCCAGCGCATCCGCATGCGCACCCAGTACGACCTGGAGATGCTGCAGGAGATGGGATTCTGCAACGGGATCGAAAACTATTCGCTGCACCTGACGGGCCGGAAGCCGGGCGACCGGCCGTTCTGCCTGATCGATTTCTTCCCGAAGGATTTCCTGACGTTCGCGGACGAGAGCCACGTGACCATCCCGCAGATCGGCGGCATGTACAACGGCGACCTCGCGCGGAAGGGGACGCTGGTGAAGTTCGGCTTCCGGCTGCCCTCGGCGCTGGACAACCGGCCGCAGAGCTTCGCGGAGTTCCAGCAGATCACGGGGCAGACGGTATACGTGTCGGCCACGCCCGCCCCGTTCGAGCTCGAGCGGTCGACGGTGGTCGCCGAGCAGGTGATCCGGCCCACGGGCCTGCTCGATCCGGAGATCGTCCTGCGGCCGACCAAGGGCCAGGTCGAGAACCTGATCGGCGAGGCGCGCCAGGCGGTCGAGCGCGGCGAGCGCGTGCTCGTCACCACGCTCACGAAGCGGCTGTCGGAGGACCTGACCTCGTACATGCGGGACGCCAAGATCCGCGTCGAGTACCTGCACTCGGACATCGACGCGCTCGAGCGCGTCGAGATCCTGCGCAACCTGCGGCAGGGCAATTTCGACGTCCTGGTCGGCATCAACCTGCTGCGGGAGGGCCTCGACCTGCCGGAAGTGGCGCTGGTCGCGGTGCTCGACGCGGACAAGGAGGGATTCCTGCGGAGCACCACGAGCCTGATGCAGACGGCGGGACGCGCCGCCCGCCATGAGCGGGGGAGGGTGATCTTTTACGCGGACGTGATCACGGACTCGATCCGGCGGACGGTGGACGAGGTCACGCGCCGGCGCGCCAAGCAGCTGGCCTACAACGAGGCCCATGGCATCACGCCGCGCAGCGTGAAGCGCGGCGTGCAGGCGAGCCTGCATGTCTACGACGGCCGGGAGCGGGAGGATGCGCTGGCCGTGGCGGAGTCGGGAGACGACGTTGCCGCGGTCATCGCCGAGCTCGAGGACGAGATGCAGGAGGCGGCGAACAAGCTCGAATTCGAGCGGGCGGCCCTCCTGCGCGACCAGATCAACGCGCTGAAGTCGGGCGATTACAAGCAGTCCGGGAAGCGGCCCGCCGGCGGCGGCGCCAAGGCTCCCCGGAATCGCCGCCGCGCGTAATCCGGTCCGCTCCTTCGCGGGGAAGCGGGGTCACTGATCCGACTGCGCCTCGTCGCCCAGCGTCTGGCGGCACTCGTTCATCACGCGCAGCCAGATCTCCCGCAGGTCGAACAGGCGCGGCACCGCATACTCGCGGAAGCGCACGGCCAGCGGGGTGGCCGCCACGTCGGGCTGGTCGAGCCGGGCCAGGGTCGCGTTGAGCTCCCTCAGCCCCCGCTTGAACAGGCAGACCGCCAGGGTGTAGTCGCCCATCTCCAGGGCCTGCACGGCCTGGAGCGCCTGCTCATGCCCACGATAAAGCGAAGCCTGGAGCGTGATGCCGAGCGCGGCCGGCATGCGGTCCGGCTGGGCCGCCACCCGCTCCCAGTGCGTGATCAGGCTGAGGTAGAGCGCGCGGGTCGAGATGTACACCGGGTTCCGATGGAGCGTGTACGGATCCCAGCTCCCGTCGAAAGATTCGTCGTCGTCCGCCTCGTCGTCATCGTCCGGGACTGAGTCGTCCGCCTCCGCGAGGTCCCAGCCCATGCGGCGGGCGGTTTCGTCGATCCGCTCCATGCCCTGTGGCAATTGATCGTAGTGGCGCAGGTAATCGCGGACCGCCTGCTCCTGCTCGTCGAGGTACTTCTGCCAATCGGATTCGGTCCAAGCCAGCTCGCCGCGGTCTTCCCAGTCGTTATCGGACAACCCGTCGGAATCGGAATTGGTCATGTAATGAAGGCGCCGGGTGGCGTCTGACCCGACAGTGCCCAGACCGGCTCCGCTGGCAAATAAAATTCAGGACGGCGCCTCCTGCGGCGTGGGTCCGCGCGGCCGCCCTGACTGATCCCAAATCCCGCGCATGACGCTAACCTGTAACGGCGACGGTTGGCAAAAGTGTTGGTGGTACGCGTATTTGGAACGAGCCTGCGGCCACCCGAGCGGCCAATCATCAGCCGGACCGCGCGGCTGGCTGAACCGCGCGTTGACGGAATGCGCGGCTTGCAACGACCACCTGAAAAGGGGCGGTATTCGCGCATGGTTGGGATTGAGTCGCGGATGTCGGCTGGCCTAGTTGTGCGGGATGCCAGCCGTGAGCCATGTGACAGTTCATTTTACGGGTCGAGTGCAGGGAGTCGGGTTTCGCTACCAGACGCTGCAGGTGGCGAAGGAATTCGAGGTGTCGGGCTATGTGATGAATCTGCCGGACGGCCGGGTGCTGCTCGAGGCGGAGGGGCAGGGCGCGGACCTCCGGGAGTTCGTGGAGGCGGTGCAGGAGCGGATGAGCGGCTACATCCGCAAAGCCGAACTGGCGGAGGCGAAGCGTGAGCCGCGATTCCAGGGCTTCACGATCCGATGACCGGCTCCGGGGTGGCCGTCTGGGCGGTCGAGGCGGTGGGTCTGGGCAAGGAATACGCCGCGGGCTGGGGCGGAGGCCGCCGGCTTGCGGTGGCGGACGTCAGCTTCCGATTGGAACGGGGACGTGTCCTGGGCCTGCTGGGGCCGAACGGTTCCGGGAAGAGCACCACCCTGAAGGCATTGGCGGGGCTGGTCCGGCCGACGGCCGGCGTCTGCCGGATCGGCGGCCATGCCGCCGGGTCCGATGCGGCGAGGGCGCGGGTGGCCTACCTGCCGGAATCGCTGCGGCTGCCGCCGCATCTGACGCCGCGCGAATGGCTGGGCTTCTGCGCCGCGCTCCACGGCCGCCCCGGCCCCGGCGGGGAGCGATTGCGGGAGGAACTGCTCGGCTGGGCCGGGCTGGCGCAGGCGGCTGACCGGCGATTGGCGACGTTGTCGAAGGGCATGCGCCAGCGTCTCGGCCTGGCGCAGGTGGCGCTGCCCGGGCCGGCGGTGGCGCTGCTCGACGAACCGGCGAGCGGGCTTGATCCGGACGGACGCCGGCTGCTGGGGAGCTTGGTGCGCGACCTCGCCGCCGGGGGGACGGCGGTGGTGCTCACTTCCCACTTGGCCGAAGCGGCGGAATGTTGGTGCGACGAGGTCGTGATCCTGGAAAAGGGCCGGGTGCTGGCCGCGGGGTCGCCCCGGGACCTGGCGGGACGGGAGGCAAGGCAGTCCGCTGCGCCGGTCGGGCTGGAGAGAGTGTTCCTCGAAAAGACGAGCGGATTGATTCCCCCGGGCCCGATCCCGGCCGGTCTGGCCGCGCGGCGGGAGCCGCGGGGGCGGGCGGCGGCGGCCCGGCTGCGGCTGCTGGCGGCGCAGACCATGCTCGAGGCGGCGCGAGCGCGCCTCACCCTCTGGCTCGCCGCTGTCGGCGCGGGCCTGCTCGCCGGGGCGGCGTGGCTGCGCGAGTTCCATTTCGGGGTGGCGGAGCTCGGGTTCATCGCGGATTTCGGTCTGGGTGCGATCGGACTCACCGCGGTGGCGGCGGCCGTGCCGGTGTCGGTGAACCTTTTCTTCCGCCAGATCGAACATGGCGGGGCGGCCTGCCTGCTGGCCGGTCCGGTGCGACGCTGGGAATTCGTGGCCGGCAAATGGCTCGGCCTCGCGGGGCTGCTGGGCGTGCTGGTGGCGGCCTTGGGCGTGCTGCTGGCGCTGCTGCTGGCCTGGCGGGCCCGGGCCCTGGGGGTTTCCGGCGGGGCGCCGGCGGTGGCGGAGGCGTGCCTGCGGATCGCGCTCAAGGCGACGCTGGTGTCGGCACTGACGCTCCTGGTCTGCACTTACGCACGCACGGCGCTGTTCGCAGGCGGGGCGGCGGTCCTGCTGGTCCTGGCGGGCCAGCTGCGCCCGCTGGCGGGCGATGGGGCATGGTCGCTGGCCTGGCGCTGCTGCCCGAACCTCGGCCTGTTCGACGCGGAACCGTCCGGTGCGGCCGCCATCTGGCCGCTGCTGGCCGGCTACTGGGGCGCCTGCCTGATTCTCTGCGGCGCCGTCGCCGGCGCGGCCTGGGAAAGGCGCGAACTCTAGCCCGGCCCCGCGATGTTGGGCGGCGGCGCGCAGGGGAGACACGGGTGGAGCACCGGGCTGGCAATCGCCGCGGTCCTGGGGCTCCTGGGGTTGCGCGCGCTGGAGCAGGAGCTGCACCGCCGGCCGGACCGCCCGCCGCTCACCCGGGAACGGCTCGCGGTGCTCGGCGGGCGGTCCGGCCTGCTTGGCGTGCTCGGCGGCATGCGG
>JAEUGX010000027.1 GCA_016795545.1 Opitutaceae bacterium | reverse complement strand
GGCGGAGGCGTGGCAACCCGCGACGGACGCGACGGCGCCCGCGGCGCCGGCCGGTCTGCCGGCCGGCTTTTTGGCGGCGGCGGGCGCGGAAGGCTCGCGGGTGGCGGTGCGATCGGGCCGCCGGGTGCCCGGCGTGATCCCGGTGTTTCCCGGCGCGGGGCTGGTGGTTGCGACCGAGTCGGCGGGCGGGTGGCGCGACCGGGGTTTTGCCGACGAGGTTCCGGACGCCGACGTGCGGTCGGCGGCCGTGGCGGTCGCGAAAGGTCGTGCCCTGGTCGCCTATGTGATTCCGGAGGCGAACGGCGCCGCGGCCTGCCGGGTGGTCGCGGTGCCCGCCAAGGCGGGAAAGCGTGTCGGCGCGACCTGGCGGCGGCTGCCCGACTATCCGCAGGCTCCCGGCATGGCCGCCCCGGTCTCGGGCTGGCATCGCGGCGCCCTGATCGTGGCCGGCGGCACCAACTGGCCGCAGCCCGGGGTCAAGCGGTGGTACGATACGATCCACGTGCTGGTGGACGGCGAAAAAACCTGGCGTGACGGCGGCCGCCTGCCGGCCCCGCGGGCCTACGGCGCGGCCGTGTCGCTGCCCGACGGCGTGCTGGTGCTGGGCGGCGACGGCGGGGACGCGCCCGAAAAGCTTTATCAGGACGCGTTCTTCATGGCCTGGGACGGACAGCAGGTCCGCCTCCGGCCGGCGCCCGCCCTCCCGCTGCCGCTCACCAACCCCGCGGCGATCGCCGTCGGCGGCAGCGTCTACCTTGCCGGCGGCAACACGGGATCGCCCCGGCTGAGCCACGGCGGCTTCTGGCGGCTCGACCTCGCCAATCCCGCGGCCGGCTGGCAGCCGTTGCCGCTCTGGCCCGGTCCGGCCCGGTCGCACGCAGTGCTGGCGGAGCTCGACGGGGCGATCTACCTGGTCGGCGGGTTCGAGACCCGCGTCGGCGCCGACGGCAAGACGCAGTCCGCCTACCTGGCCGACGCCTACCGCTACCGGCCCGGCGGGCAGTGGGAAACGCTGCCGGCCCCGCCCTGGTCGACGATGGCCGCGCCCTCGCCCGCGCCCGTCACGCGCTCGCCGGCCCGGCTGTTCCTGCTCGGCGGCGTCGACGGCCGGCAGGCCGGCCTGCTGCCGCGCGACGTGCGGGTGCCGGAGGACATCATTTATTTCGACGTCGCGCGTCACGCCTGGCGGCTGTGGCCGCAGCGCTGGCCGGCGTCGGCGGTGACGATCCCCGCCGTGCCGGCCGGCGACGAATGGATCTTCGCCTCCGGCGAGATCAAGGGCGGGGTGCGCATGACCGAGGTGTGGGCCTGGCGCCCGGCGCCCGGCCGGTCGCGCTGAACCGGTGCCGACGGCCGCGCCAATTCTTTTGCTCCCCGCCGGCCGCCGGTGTCAGGCTGCCTGAGACGCCCGTTCCTCCCTTTCCGCTCCATGTCCACCCGTAAAAAACCCTCCGCTCCCCTCACGATCACTTTCCGCGCGAAGACGCTGGTCGACTACTGCCAGGATCTCCTGGTGTCGCTCGGCACGCCGCGCGCCTACGCCCACCTGGTCGGCCACTCGCTCGTGGCCGCGAACCTGCGCGGCGTCGACTCGCACGGCATCCAGATGCTGCTGACCTACATTCAGCAGCAGCGCGCCGGCGGCATGGACGTCAAGGCGGCCGGCCGGGTGCAGTCCCGGAAGGGCGCGTGCCTCCTGTACAACGGCGGCAACGGCCTGGGCCAGGTCGTGGCCGACCGCTGCGTCGACCAGGCGATCCGGATCGCCGCCCGCCACGGGGTCGGCCTCGTCGTCGCCAACCATTCCAACCACCTGGGCGCCTGCGCCTACTGGGCGCAGAAGATGACGCGCGCCGGGTATGTCGGCATCGTCATGACCAACGCCTGCCCCGCGGCGGCGCCGTGGCAGGGCCGTACCCCCATCTTCGGCACCAACCCGATCTGCATGGCCGTGCCCGGTTCCGGGCCGTGCGACTGGCTCCTCGACATGGCGACCACCACGGTCGCCCTCGGCAAGATCGGCCACGCCTCGCAGCTCAACCGGCCGACGATCCCGCTGGCGTGGGGCTTCCTCGACGCCAAGGGCAACCCGACCACCAGCACGGAGGCGGCCCTGAAGGGCGTCAACGGCGTGCCGTTCCCGACGCCGACCGGCGGCTACAAGGGCAGCGGCCTGGCGATGATGGTGGAGATCCTCTGCGCCGGCCTGAGCGGCGGCGCGATGACGACCGACCTCCCCGTGTACCGGACCGGCGGGGACCCGATCGGGGTCAGCCACATGTTCCTCGCCATCGACCCGGGCCGGTTCCTGCCGCGGCCGGTGTTCCGGCGGCGCATGGACCGGCTGAAGCGGCTGGTCAAGGCGTCCAAGCCCGCCAAGGGCTACCGCGAGGTCCTCGTCGCGGGAGAACCGGAATGGCGCGAGGAGCAGGTGCGCGCGAAGCGCGGCATTCCGATCCCCACGAAACTGTGGACGCGCTTCGTCGCGCTGGGCGCGGAGCTCGGCGTGCCCGCGCCGCAGGCGGGCGGACGGCGGTAACGGGAGACCCTCTTATGAAAACCATCCGATTCGGCATCCTGGGCTCGGGATTCATGGGCAGCACGCACGCCGAGGCCATCCGGCGCCTGCCCAACGCCACGCTCGTGGCCCTCACCGGCGGCAGCCGGGCTCCGGCGCTGGCCGAAAAGCACGGGGTGCCGTGCGACCCGAGCCTCGACGCGCTGCTGCGCCGGCCCGACCTCGACGCGCTCATCGTCACCACGCCCCACCACCTGCACGTCGAGGAGGCGGTCAAGGCCTTCGCCGCCGGCAAGCACGTGCTGGTCGAGAAGCCGCTGGCGACGTCGGTGGCCGACTGCGACCGCATCCTCGCGGCCGCGGCCCGGAGCGGCAAGGCGCTCGGCCTCGGCTACCAGCAGCGTTTCCGCGTCAACAACGCGCGCGCCCACGACCTCATCCGCGACGGCGCCATCGGCCGCGTGCTGACGATCCAGGCCTCCATGCCGATGTACGCCGGCGCCGTGAAGTCGGGCGGCTTCGGCGGCAACTGGGAGTGGTGGAACAATCCGGCGAGCCTCGGCCACCTGCTCAACAGCGCGCCGCACGCCATCGACATCCTGCGCTGGTTCACCGGCGGCGAGGTCGCCACCGTGTCGGCCTTCTGCCGCACGCTGCTGCCCGACGTGCCGGTGGAGGACACGACGATGGCGCTGCTCGAGCTCAACACCGGCGCCATCTGCTCGCTCTTCTCCAGCCGGGCGCTGCCGACCCCGTCCTTCCCGGGCGAGGAATTCCGCTTCCGCATCGTGGGGGCCACCGGCCTGATCGACCTCGACGCCTACAGCGAACTGCGCCTGAACGACGGCAAGGGCTGGCGCGTGATGTCGACCCAGCCGACCGTCGGGCACGAGGGGGCCAACACCGCCTACGGCGACGTGCGCATGCAGGCCTACTGCGACCAGCTCGCCTCCTTCATCGACCGCGTCGAGGGCAAGACCCCGACCGTCGTCGGCTCGGGCGCCGACGGCCGGGCCGGCGTCGCCGCCTGCCTCGCGATGCTGCGTTCGTCCGCCGAACGCCGGTGGGTCTCGCTCGACGAGAAGCCATGAGGATCGGCGCGCGCCTCGCGGCCGCGGCCCTGGCCCTCGCGGCCGCGGCCGGAGCCGCGGAATCGGACGACCCCGCGCTGGAGCCCGCCACGGTGAACGCGGCGCCGGGAGCCGCCTACGGGCCCGACACGCGGCGCTTCCAGGGCATCCCCGGCATCACCCGCTCCCCCGGCGGCCGGCTCTGGGCCGCGTGGTACACGGGCGGCACCAACGAGGGGCCGGACAATTACGTCGCCCTCGTGACCAGCGGCGACGACGGCCGCACCTGGTCGGAGCTCCAGGTCGTGATCGATCCGCCGGGCTACGTCCGGGCCTTCGATCCCGCGTTGTGGACCGACCCGCGCGGCCGGGTGTGGCTGTTCTACGGGCAGGCTTACGGCTGGTGGGACGGCCGCGGCGGCGTCTGGGCGGTGGTGACCGACAACCCCGACGCTCCCGCCCCCCGCTGGTCGGCGCCGCGGCGGATCGCGGACGGCGTCATGATGAACAAGCCGACCGTGCGCGGCAACGGCGACTGGCTGCTGCCGATCGCCGTCTGGCGCCACCGGCCGACGGCGGAGGTGCCGTGGGATCCCGCGGTGCGCATCGCGGAGCGTTACCTGAAGTGGGACCCGGCGCGGACCGGCACGCACGTCTATGGCAGCCGCGATGCCGGCACCACGTTCGCGCACCTGGGCAGCGCCGAGGTCCCGGACGTCCGTTCCGACGAGCACATGATCGTCGAGCGGCGGGACGGCAGCCTGTGGATGCTGGTGCGCGCCGGATCGACGGTCGAGGAGGGCGACACGCGGCTGAACCGCGCCGGGATCGCCGAGACGTTCTCCACCGACGGCGGCCGCACCTGGTCGCGCGGCCGGCCGGCGGCGATCCCGCACATCCCGTCCCGCTTCTTCATCCGGCGGCTCGCCTCCGGGCGGCTGCTGCTGGTGAAACACAATCCGCGCCTGGACTCGGCCTGGCTCCAGCCCGACGTGCCCAACGGGTGGCAGCGGCGGTCGCACCTGACCGCGTACCTGTCCGACGACGACGGCCGGACCTGGTCGGGCGGGCTGGTGCTCGACGAGCGGCTGGTCGTCTCGTATCCCGACGCGGTCGAGGCGGACGACGGCCGGATCTTTCTCGTCTACGACTACAACCGGAAGACCGACAAGCAGATACTGCTCGCCGTCTTCACCGAAGCCGACGTGGCGGCGGGGCGGCTGGTGGATCCCCGCTCGCGGCTGCGGCAATTGATCAACCAGGCCCGCGGCCAGGCGCCGGCGCCGGCGCCCGCCGCGGCCGGCTGAGCCAGGGCCCCGGAGGTGCGCCGATGATCCCCACGGGCGAACCCGCCGCGTCCGCGACCGGCCTGCGGTCATATCGCGGCTTGCGGCCGGCCGGCGGGGCGAAGCATAAGAGCGCGTTCGCGGCGCCGGCACCGGCGGGCGGACCAACACCATGAAGAAGCTCGTCGTCATCGGCGGTGGAATTGTCGGGCTCGCGATCGGTCGCGAGCTCCTGCGGCGCCTGCCCGGGTCCGAGGTGACCGTGCTCGAGAAGGAGCCCGGCGTCGGCCGGCACCAGAGCTCGCACAACAGCGGCGTGCTGCACGCGGGGCTGTACTACAAGCCCGGCTCGCTGAAGGCGCGGCTGGCCGTCGGCGGCATCCGGCTCATGACCGAGTTCTGCCGCGAGCACCGGATCCCGCACGAGATCTGCGGCAAGGTGGTCGTCGCCACCAGCGAGCGCGAGCTGCCCGCGCTGGAGAACCTCTGGCAGCGCGGCCAGCAGAACGGGCTGCGGGGCCTGCGCCGGCTCGGGCCGGAGGAACTGCGCGAGATCGAGCCGCACGCGGCGGGCGTGGCGGCGCTGCACGTGCCGGAGGAGGGGATCGCGGACTACCCGGCGGTCTGCGCCGCGCTGCAGGCGGACATCGCGGCCGCGGGCGGCCGGGTGCTGACGTCGGCGCGGGTGACGGCCATTCGCGAGGCGGCGGCGGGATGGGTCATCACGAGCGCCGCGGGCGAGCATCCGGCGGATTACTTCATCAACTGCGCGGGCCTGTTTTCGGACCGGATCGCGGAGCTGGCCGGCATCCGGCGGACGGTCCGGATCGTGCCGTTCCGCGGCGAGTATTTCCTGCTGGCGCCGGAGGCGCAGGCGCTCGTGCGGAACCTGATCTACCCCGTGCCCGACGCCCAGTTTCCGTTCCTCGGGGTGCACTTCACGCGCATGATCCACGGCGGCGTGGAGGCCGGGCCGAACGCGGTCCTGGCCTTCGCGCGGGAGGGTTACACCTGGACCAGGTTCTCGGCGCGCGACCTGGCCGACGCGCTGGCGTTTCCGGGCCTGTGGCGCTTCCTGGGCCGCCACGCGGCCATGTGCGGCGGCGAGATCCTGCGCTCCGCGAGCCAGGGGCTCGCCTGCCGGGCGCTGCAGCGGCTGGTGCCGGCGATCGAGCCGCGGCACCTGCGGCCGGGCGGCGCCGGCGTGCGCGCGCAGGCCATGCACGTCGACGGGACGCTGATCCAGGATTTCTGGCTCGAGGAGAAGCCGCGGGCGCTGCACGTGCTCAACGCCCCGAGCCCGGCCGCCACCGCCTCGCTCGCCATCGCGCGCGAGATCGTGGACCGGCTACCCTTCGCGCCGAAACCGTAGGCGGCGCCGGCGTGGTGCGCCCGCCGCCGCGGCCGAGGATGGTTAGGCAAAATTACCACGCCAATGCGGTTGAGGCGCCGGGGGGCGCCGGGTTTGCTGCGGGCTCCTCCCCGCACCTTCCCGACCGTGCCATGCCGGCCCGCGTTCCGCTCCGGCGCGCGGCCGGGAGCGTTCCTCCGCCGAGCCCCCGCCAACCGCCATGAACCGACTTTTTGCCGCCACTCCCGTCACCCTCGGCGCCGCCGCCGCCGCCGGTTGCACGCTCCAGCACCTGGGCGACGGCCAATGGGCCGCCGCCTGGCGCAACCCGGCCGGGGTTGCGGTGGTGTCGACGGGCTCGTTTGCCGGCGGAGCGTGGACGGCGCCGGTGCCGGTGGCGGGCGACTACCGGGGGGACCTCGGCGCGGCCGAACTCTCGGGCGGCGCGCGCGCCGGCTGGAGGCTGGCGCCGCGCGCGGCGGGGGCGGCCCCGGGCGGCGGGCCGGAACGTATGCTGGCGTCCGCCGAGATCGGCGGACGCCGCGTGGCGCTGCGGGCGGGCAGCCGGGTGATCGGCGTCAAGCCGAGCTTTCCGAGCGCGGCGGTGGTCGTGGCGGTGCAGGAGCCGGGCGGGTGGACCGACATCGGCTTCACCGACGACCTGCCCGATGCGGCGGTCGCCGGCGCCGCGCTGGCCGGCCACGGCAGCCGGGCCGCGGCGGCCTACGTGGTCGCGACGGGTGCCGGCAGCGTTTGCCGGGTGATGGAGTTCCTGCCGGCGGCGCCCGCGGCGGCGCCGGGCTGGCGCCGGTTGCCGGATTACCCGCAGCCGCCCGGCATGGCCGGCGTGCTGTCGGGCATGCACGGCGAGGTCGTGATCGCGGCCGGCGGAGCCAATTTCCCGGACAAGTCCGTGTGGGACGGCGGCAAGAAGGTCACGCACGACACGATCTACGTGCTGCTGCCCGGCGAGCAGTCCTGGCGGCCGGCCGGCCGGCTGCCCGAACCGCGGGCCTATGCGGCGGTCGTCTCCCTGCCGGACGGGGTCCTGGCGGTCGGCGGCGAGAATCCGGACCGGATCTTCCAGGACACGCTCCTGCTGCGCTGGGACGGCGCCAAGGTGTGCGTCGAGACCGTCGGGCCCGCGCTGCCGGCGCCGGTCACGGCCGCGGTGAGCGGACTGCTCGACGACCATGTCTACATCGCGGGCGGCTACGCCCCGGGCGCGCCGCGGCTCAGCACGATGCATTTCTGGCGCCTGGACGTCCGCCGGCGGAATCAGGGCTGGGAACGGCTGCCCGCCTGGGACGGCCCGGCCCGCGCGCAGGCGGCCATGGCGGTCCTCGACGGGGCGCTTTACCTGGTGAGCGGACTCGAGATGGTCGTGCAGCCCGACGGCACGACCCGGGGCAACTACCTGGCCGACGCCTACCGCTACCGGCCCGGCCGCGGCTGGGAGCGCCTGCCCGATCCCCCGTGGTCCTGCATCGCGCCGCCTTCGCCGGCGCCCGTGACGACGTCGCCGCCGCGCGTCTTCATGCTCGGCGGTGTCGACGGTCGCCAGCAGGGCAAGCTGCCGCGCGACGTGCGGCTGCCCGACGACATCCTCTATTTCGACGTGGTCCGCCACGAATGGCGGCTGTGGAACGAGCGCTGGCCCGACTCGGTCGTAACCGTCCCGGCCATGCTCGCCGGAAAGGAGTGGTACGTCATCTCCGGCGAGATCATGGGCGGCGTGCGGACGACAAACTGCTGGGCCTGGCGCATCGAAGGCTGAGCCGCGGCCGCCCGGGGCGGGCGATCAGTGCGCCGTGTAGCCGCCGTCGACGGCCAGGTTGGCGCCGGTGACGTAGCGGGCGGCGTCCGCCAGCAGGAAGATCACGGGACCGCCGAGATCCTGGGCGTCAGCCATGCGCCGCAGGAAGGTTTCCTTGGCGTAACGCTGGACGAACGTTTCGTGCTGGCCGTTGTAGAATCCGCCCGGCGACAGGCAGTTCACCCGCACGCCCTTCGGGCCGTAGCGCGCCGCGAGGTAGCGGGTCAGGTTGACCATGCCGGCCTTGTGGAAGAAATAGTCGGGCAGCGCGTCCATCCCGAGTCCCTCGTAGAGCGCGAACTTGGGTCCGACCATGCCCTGGATCGACCCGATGTTAACGATGCTCCCGGAGCCGCGTCCGGCCATGGCGTCGCCGAAGGCCCGCGAGATGGCGAACAGTCCGGTGGCGTTCGTCTTCATCGAGGCCTCCCAGTCGGCCAGCGGGGCCTGGAAGGTCTTCATGGTGCGGGCGACGGCGTTGTTGATCAGGCCGTCGACGCGGCCGAACTTGGCGACCACGTCGTCGCGCAGGCGCAGGATGGAGGTCTCGTCGTCCTGGTTCACGCTGCGGGCGTGCACGTCGTAGCCGAGCGCGCGCTCCTCGGCGGCGACGGTTTCGAGGGCTGCGACGTTGCGCGACGCGAGCACCAGCGTGGCGCCGGCGGCCGCCACCTGGCTGGCCAGGCCGCGGCCGTAGATGCCGGCGCCGCCGGTCAGGACGACGATCTTGCCTTTGAGGGAGAAATCCGCGGCGGGGACGGATGAGGGGGAGGGAGGATTCATGGGAAAAGCGGGAAGAGTCCCATCCATGGACGCTCGCCGCCGGGCCGGCGATGCTAATTTGCCGGTCAAGCGATCGCACCACTTTCCCGCGGCGCGGGACCGCCGGCCAGCGTCACGCCTCCGCCGGGGGCGGGCCGAGCGTGGCGCCGGGGATGAAGGCGGGAAAGACCGAGACGGACGGGGGCGGCGTGCCGGGGCGGGCGACCCGCACGGCCAGCCGCGCGAGGCGCCGCACGAAGCCGGAGGGATTGCAGGTGTAGCGCGCGGGCTCCGGGGTGGCGCGGGTGAGGTAAAGGTCGTCGAAGAGCGAGACCAGCGAGAGCTCCCCGGGCAGCCGGCAGCCGCGGCCGAGCAGGTGGCAGAGCACGGTGAGCGCGTCGTCGGGCATCATCACGATGAGCGCGGTGGGCCGGGCGGCGGACCGCCGCAGCGCGTCCACCGCCAGCGCGATGGCCCGGATCCCGGGTTCGTGATAGCGCACGACCGGCTCCGCCGAGCGTCCGGCGCAGGCCGCGCGAAGGGCCTGCTCGACCTCGCCCGCGCCGGCGTAGGGCGAGCGGGGCAGCAGCAGGCCGATCCGCCGGTGGCCGAGCCGGTGCAGCACGCCGGCGGCGTGGCGGCAGGCGGCCGCGACATCGAGGCGGAGGTAGGGCAGGGTGACACCCTGGTGGCAGGAACCCAGGACGAGGGCGGGCTCCGGCCGGCGCTGGAACCACCGCTGGAGCTCCTGGGAGCAGGAGGACAGGATCCAGCAGGCGGCGCGGGTCTGGGCGGTCAGGCGCTCGGCCTGGCGGCCCGCGACCCGGCGGGCGGTCTGTGGGAGGAACCGGACCTGCAGCTCGTAGCCGGCCCGGTGCAGGTGCCGCCGGAGCTCGTCCGTGATCAGGATCGAGAACCACGACTGCTGGTGCAGGGGCTGCGACGAGACGAGGACGATGGTGCGGGAGCGCGCGGGCGCCCGGGCGGTCGCGCCGGGGGCGGGACGCCAGCGGCTGCCCTGGGCCACCTGCAGGAGGCCCTCGCGCCGCAGCACCCCGAGGGCGGCGCGCAGCGTGGACCGGCTCACCTGCAGCAGGTCGGCCAGCGTGGTCTCCCCCGGCAGCTGCGCGGGCCAGCGGCCCCGGCGCAGCTCGCGGCGCAGGATCTCCACGACCTGCCCGGACAGGCTGACGCGCTGGGGTATCGGCTGCACGCCCCCGTCTGGGGCACGCGGCGCCGCGAGTCAATCGCGGCGGGTTGTGTGGAGTTTAAACAAGTTTGTCGGGCTGGTTGGCCGGCGGCCCCGGTGCTTCACTGCGGCGTCAACCCGGTCTTCCGGCCGGCCTTTCCCAACCTCCACCCCCCCAGCCTCATTCATGAATGCCCCCGCCTCCACCATGCGCGTCGATCAGACCGACTGGTCCTCGCTGACCCTCGGTCAGCGCATCAAGCAGCTCGAACTCGAGGGTTACCTGGTCGTGCCCGACCTGCTTTCACCCGCGCAGGTCGCGCACTTCAAGCAGCTGCTGGCGCCGCTCGAAACGATCGGCACCGACTACAGCGACAAGCAGCGCGGCCGCCGCGCCATCCACTGGGATCACCCGGACTTCGCCGAGCTGATCGCGCACCCGCCGACGATCAAGCTGCTGGAGCAGATCCTGGGCGAGGACATCGTCTTCCTCGGCAGCGTCTACGCCCTGTCGAAGCCCGGCCATCCGGGCATCAGCCTCCACACGGACGGCCAGCCGTACGGCTCGCACATCTTCGGCTACGCGGGCTCGTGCCCGGTGCAGATCCGGGTGCTCTACTACCTCGACGATCTGACGACGGACGTCTCGCCGTTCCTGGTCGTGCCCCGCTCGCACCTGTCGCTGCACGCCGACGCCAATCCCTACACGCGCTACACGGGGCATCCGGAGCAGGTGGCCGTGCCGGCGAAGGCCGGTTCGGCGGTGCTGCTGAACCACCGCTGTTTCCACGGCAACTGCCCGAACGTCGGCCAGCGCGACCGCGCGATGCTGGCGTACCTCTACCGCCCGGCCTGGGCCGGTCCGACGGAGGAGAAGATCCCGCTCTGGCCCGAGGACAAGGTGGCCAAGCTGCCGCCGCACCTCCGGCGGTTCTTCGACAACCCGAACGTCCGCCGCGGCTTCGACTTCAACCACCCGAACAAGCCGGCCAACATGCGCGGCGACGCGCCGGGCATCGCCCCGAGCCGGTGGGAACGCGTTTGACCCGGCGCCCGCGGGTGGGCGGCGCCCCTCTCGTTTCAGGACGCCAATCCCGGAGCGGGATTGGCGGACCCGCCGCGGCGTTTTTCCGTTGGCACGGGGATTCGCCGCGTCGGGCGCCGCGGGTCGCCGTGGCTACGCCCGCTCCGCGGCCACGCGGCGGCTCAGCGCGAGCGCGTAGTCGGAGAGCTCGCCGATGAGGCGCTGCTCGTAGGGGTCGAGCGCGGGGATGGGCAGGCGGACCCGGGTGGTCGCGAAGATGCCCTCGGCGTGCAGCAGGGCCTTCGTGAAGTGCCACTGGATCTTCTGATGGGTGGCCATGAACGACAGGCAGGGGAGGAGCCGCCGGTGCAGGTCGCTGGCCTCCTCGCGGCGCCCCGCGCGGTGTCGGCGCCAGATGCGGTCGTAGATGTCGAGGTAGAGCGTCGGCAGGTAGGCGTCGGCTCCGCGGTCGAGCAGCTCGATCACGTCCGGTCCGGCCGTGCCGATCTTCAGCGTGGGCCCGGCGGCTTCGCGCAGGGCGGTGATCTTGCGGCCGCGGTCGCCGGTCTCGACCTTCGCCCACGTGAGGCACGGGACCTCGCGGTGCAGCCGGGCGAGCAGGGGCACGGGCAGCGGCCGGGGGCCGAGGTCCATGTCCTGGATCATGAGGAACGGCGGGGCCAGCCGGCCGAGCTCGTGGATGGCGGCGGCGTAGGAGGCGTCGTCCTCGTAGCGCACGTAGGCCAGCACGCCCGTGCAGCCCAGGGCCAGGAAGCGCCGGGCGTGCTTGAGGCGGGTGGCCGGGTCCGGGTCGGTGGCGCCGCCGATCACGGGCACGCGGCCGGCGGACTCCTCCAGGAGCGTCGTCACCACCTGCTCCCGCTCGGCCTCGGACAGCGTCTCGACCTCGCCGGCAACCGCGGGCGCGAGGAAGCCGACCGCTCCCTTCTCCAGGAAGCGGCGGGCGTAGCGGCGCAGCGACTCGACGTCGACGCGGTTGTCTTCGGTGAACGGGGTGGCGGGGACGGCGATGATGCCGTCGAGGGCGGGCGTGGGAGGCATGCGGGACGGTCGGAAGACGGCGGGATCAGGTGCGCAGGACGAGCGTGTCGCGGGTGGCCTGCTGCCAGGCGCGGACCTCGTCGGTCAGGCGGCGGACCCGGTCCCGGTGCGTGGGCTGGGCGGCCAGGTTGGTCAGTTCACCCGGGTCGCGGTTGAGGTCGAAAAGCTCCGGCTGGTCGTCGTGGTAGAGGTTCAGCTTGTAGCCGTCGCTGGTCACGCGCGAGCGGCCGCTGACGGCGGCGAGCTCGGTGTCGTTCCACTCGACCGTGATGTTCTCCGGCTGCCAGGCCGCGGGGCGGCGGAGCGCGGCGGCGCGGGAACGGCCGTCGACGGAGCCGGCGACGTCGACGCCCATGAGGTCGAGGAGGGTCGGCACGAGGTCGACCGTGCTGACGGGGGTGTTGAAGTCGACCCGCGAGCGCGACAGCCAGGGCACGTGGATGGCCAGCGGCACGTGCGTGGAGCCTTCGTAGAAGTTGCCCTTCTGCATGAGGCAGTGGTCGCCGCACATGTCGCCGTGGTCGGAGGTGTAGACGATGATGGTGTTGTCGGCCTGGCCGGACTCCTCGAGGGCGCGCATGATGCGGGCGTAGGCGTTGTCGACCATCGACACCAGGCCGTAGTAGTTGGCCCGGAGCCGGCGCCAGTCCTGCTCGGTGGCGATCGGGTGGTTTTTGTAGCCGTCCTGGCGGGTCTTCCGGTCCTGGCGGCGGGGCAGGGCGGCGGCGTCGGCGGCCAGCGGCCGGGCGAACGCGGGCCCGGCGGGCATGGCCGCGGGATCGTGCAGCTCGTTGAGCGGGCCGTAGGACGGCGGATGCGGCTCCAGGCAGTTGACGTGGAGGAGGAAGGGCTGGCCGTCGCGCCGGTCGCCGAGGAATTTCACGGCCTCGTCGGCCAGGAACGAGACCTTGGTGTAGCGCTCGGGCAGGGCCGCCGCCATGGTGCGGGAGAAGACCGCGCCGGGCACGGCCGGGTTCTCCGACGCCTGGTCGGGCGGAAAGCCGCGGGCCAGGAGGAAGTTGTGGTAGCTGGAGTACTGCCGCAGGTCCGCCGGGTCCTTGTAGTACTCACGGTAGAGGTCCTCGATGCTGCGCCAGTCCCGGAAGCCGTGCTGGGCCTTGTTCTCGTCGCCGAGATGCCACTTGCCGTAGTACGCGGTGGCGTAGTCGGCCGGCAGGTATTCGGCGATCGAGCGGCAGTCGTCGCGCAGGTGGATGTTGTTGGTGATGCAGCCGTGGTTGTGCGGCCAGAGCCCGGTGACGATCGAGCCGCGCGACGGGGTGCAGACGGGCTGGGTGATGTAGGCCCGGTGGAAGACGAAGCTCTTCTCGCCGAGCGGGGTGAAGAAGTGCGGGGCCTTCAGGGCGCGATTGCCGG
>JAEUGX010000010.1 GCA_016795545.1 Opitutaceae bacterium | reverse complement strand
GGGTTGGGGGAGCCCGGTTGGTTAGGTAGGCGGGATCGGCCGCCGGTGACACGCTTGGGATGGGACGGGCGTGGGGGGAGGGAGTACGGAGAAGGGAGAAAGGAGGAGGGAGAAGGGAGGGGGCGCTGATTGGTGCGCAGGCAATCGAAGGATTGCGGGATCGGGGAAAGCAGCGGCCGGCAGAGAATCCGGTTCTCGCGATCGGCGCCGACGGGTGGAAAGCGCCGCTGGCGGCTCAGAAGTCCGCGGCGGTGCGGTAGAGCTCGTCGATGTTGTTGAGGAAGACGCCGGTGCCGTTGGCGACGGCGGAGAGCGGGTCGTCGGCGACGGTGACGGGCAGGCCGGTCTTCTCGGAAAGGAGCTTGTCGATGCCGCGGATGAGGGAGCCGCCGCCGGCCATGACGAAGCCGCGGTCGACGAGGTCGGCGGAGAGTTCGGGCGGGCAGCGCTCGAGCGCGGCGCGGACGGCCTCGACGATGGCGCCGATGGTGTCGGCGATGGCCTCGCGGATCTCCTGGGAGGTGATGTGGATGGTCTTCGGCAGGCCGGCCACCGAGTCGCGGCCCTTGACCTCCATGGCCAGCTCGGTCTCCAGCGGGTAGGCGGAGCCGATGGTGACCTTGATTTCTTCCGACGTGCGCTCGCCGATCAGTAGGTTGTAGGCCCGCTTCATGTAGTTCATGATGGCGAGGTCGATCTCGTCGCCGGCGACGCGGATGGACTTGGAAAACACGATGCCGTGGAGGGAGATGATGGCGATCTCGGTGGTGCCGCCGCCGATGTCGACGATCATGTTGGCGGCCGGCTCGTCGACGGGCAGTCCGACGCCAAGGGCGGCGGCCATGGGCTCGAGGATGGTGATGACCTCGCGGGCGCCGGCGTGGGTGGCGGACTCCTTGACGGCGCGCTTCTCGACCTCGGTGATGCCGCTCGGGATCGCCACGACGACGCGGGGCGAGACCACCTTGGAATTGTTGTGCACCTTCTTAATGAAATAGCGCAGCATCGCCTCGGTGATGTCGAAGTCGGCGATGACGCCGTCCTTCATCGGCCGGATCGCCGTGATGTTGCCCGGGGTGCGGCCGAGCATCTTCTTCGCCTCGTCACCGACGGCCAGGACCTTTCGCGACGCGGTGTGGACCGCCACGACGCTCGGCTCGCGCAGCACGATACCCTTGTCCTTCACATAGACGAGGGTGTTGGCCGTGCCCAGGTCGATGCCGATGTCGTTGGAAAAAAGTCCCAGCAGTTGGTTGAACATTGTGGCGGTGGCGGGGGTGGAGGAATACAAGCGGCCCGGCGGCAAAATTGTCAAAAGCAAACTCGCTGGCGAAAAGGGGTTAGGACACGGTGCCGCCAGCGCTGCGGGCTTGACGGCGGGAGCCGATGTGCCGTGTTAGGAGCTGCGCGCATGCACGGTATCGACTTCATCAAGGATCTGGCGGTGGTGATGCTCGTGGCGGGACTCGTCGGCTGGGCCTGTCACCGGATCGGGCTTTCCGTGGTCGTGGGTTTCCTGGTGGCCGGCATGGTGATCGGGCCGTACACGCCGCCGTTCTCGCTGGTCTCGAGTGCCGAGAGCATCGAGACGCTGGCGCAGGTGGGCCTGATCTTCCTGATGTTCTCGATCGGGATGGGGCTGAGCCTGCGCAAGCTGCGCCGGCTGGGGCTCTCGCTGGTGCTGGCCACGTTCACCGGCGCGATCGTCATGTACAACCTGACGCGCGTGGTCGGCGGCGGGCTGGGCTGGAGCCCGGTGGAGACGGCCTTCCTGGCCGCGATGCTGATGGTCTCAAGCTCCGCGATCATCAGCAAGGTGCTCCAGGAGACGGGCGCGACGCACGAGAAGTCGGGGCAGATGGCGATGGGCGTGTCGGTGCTGGAGGACGTGGTCGCCATCGTGATGCTGACGATCCTCAACTCGCTGGTGCAGATCGGCGGAGCGACGGCCTCGATCGGCCTCACGCTGAGCCTGCTGGGCGCGTTCATCGCCCTGGCGGGTATCGGCGGCATGCTGCTGGTGCCCTGGCTGCTGCGGAAGCTGAGCGTGACGGCCGGCGAGGAGCTGCCGACGATCGTCGTGGCGGGGCTGCTTTTTGTGATGGCCTTCCTGGCGGACCGGGCGGGCTTCTCCCTGGCGCTCGGCGCCTTCATGCTCGGCGCGATTGTCGCGGAGACGCCGCACCGGACCCAGGTGGGGCGGGCGTTCGAGGGCATGCGCGACGTTTTCAGCGCGGTATTCTTCGTCTCGATCGGCATGCTCATCGACCTTCGGGCGGTGGTGGATTCCTGGCTGCTGATCCTGGGCATCACGGTGTTTGTCCTGGTGGCGCGTCCGCTCGCCGTGGCCGCCGGCATCCTGCTGATCGGCGGGTCGACGCGCGAGTCGCTGCGGGTGGGGCTGTCGGTGACGCCCCTGGGTGAATTCTCCTTCATCATCGCGCAGATGGGCGTGGTGGCCGGCGCGGTGCCGTCGCGGTTCCAGGCGCTGGCCGTCGGCGTGTCGCTGCTCACGACCCTGGCCTGTCCGGTGCTGACGCGGCGGTCGGAGGCGATCAGCGGCTGGCTGGCGGCGCGCCAGCCGAAGTGGCTGGCGGATCTGGAGGAATACTACCACCGCTGGCTCGAGCGCATGCAGCAGCGCGAGCGCAAGAGCAAGCTGTGGCAGCTGAGCAAAAAGCGCTTCATCCAGGTGGCGGTGGAGATGCTGTTCGTGACCGGGCTGCTGGTCTTCTCCGAGCAGATGTTCGGCCTGGTGCGCCAGTACCTGCCGGCGGAGCAGAGCAGCTTCCCGCGCGCGGCCGAGATCCTGTTCTGGGGCACGCTGGTGCTGGTGACGCTCGGTCCGATCATCGCGATCTGGCGCAACATCTCGGCGCTCGCCCTGCTGTTCGCGCAGGTGACCACGGCCGGGCACCCGAAGGCGGCCAAGATGGCGCCGGTGGTGGAGACCGGCCTGAAGGGTGCGGCGGGCATGCTGCTGCTGCTGTGGCTGAGCGCGCTGCTGCCGATCAGCGGCATGGCGCGGTGGCTGCCGGTGATGGGCATGCTGCTGGTGTTGCTGGCGTTCATCCTCCTGCGGCGGCGCCTGGTCTACTGGCACAGCGTGCTGGAGGTGGAGCTGCAGGAGATGCTGGCGCAGGGCGACCAGAAGTTCACCGGCACGACGGCGCCGTTCATGGCGCCGCATGGGGACTGGAACCTGGCGCTGGCGGACTGCGCGCTCCCGGACCTGGCCGACTGCCGCGGGCGGACGCTAGGCGAGCTGGCGCTGCGCTCGCGCTTCGGGTGCACCGTGGCCGGCGTCGAGCGGCAGGGGGTGATGGTGGGCAACCCGACGGCGGACATGATCCTGTACCCGCGCGACAAGGTGCTGCTGCTCGGCGACCAGGCGCAGGTGGCGGCGGCGAAGGAGTTTCTCCAGCGGGTGTCGGGCGCTCCGACGAGCTCGAATTTCGACGAGGTGCGCATGGAATCCGTCGAGCTGCCGCTCGGCACGTTGCTGCACGGCCGGACGCTTTCCGAGTTGGCGCTCAGCCGCAACTACGGGCTGCAGGTGGCGGGCATCAACCGCGGCGGGGCGCGGATCCTGAACCCCGGCGGCGACGTCAAGCTCTTCACCGGCGACAAGGTCCTGGTGCTGGGCAGCCCGGACCAGATCGCGACTTTCAAGGCCGGCATCCGGGGTCCGGAGGCGCCGGCGGGCGCCGGGAGCTGAGCCGGACTCGGCGGGCCCCGGTACTCCCCGGGCGGAATCCCGGGGCCGCCGTGCGCAAGCCGCAAGAGCGGCGCTCAACCCTCAGCGGCATGATCCCGGCGCTGCTCGGCGAGGGTGTGGAGCGGCGGCACCGTGCGCAGCGCGGGGATGAGGAGGGCGACGAGGAGCGTGACGGCGATGGTGCCGGCCCCGCCGCCGGCGGCGGCGACGACGGGCCCGAAGAGCGCGGCGGAGAGGCCCGCGCGGAGGGCGGAGATCTCGTTGGATGAGCCGACGAACAGCTGGTTGACTGCGGTGACGCGGCCGCGCAGCGCGTCGGGCGTCATGAGCTGGACGAGCGAGTGCCGGACCACCACGCTGACGTTGTCGAACACGCCGGTCAGGAAGAGGGCGAACAGCGAGAGCCAGAGGCTGGTGGAAAGCCCGAAGAGGGCGATGGCGAAACCGAAGCCCGCCACCGACCAGAGCATGACGACGCCCGGCCGCCGGTAGGGCGCGCGGTGGGCGGAGACGAAGGCCATCACGATGGCGCCGGCGGCCGGCGCCGCCCGGAGCCAGCCCAGGCCGGCGGGGCCGACGTGCAGGATCTTGTCGGCGTAGATCGGCAGCAGGGCCGTGGCGCCGCCGAGGACGACGGCGAAGAGGTCGAGCGCCATCGCGGCCAGCACCGGCTTGTGGCGCCAGATGAAGGCCGCGCCGGCGAACGCGCCGGCCGGCGGCGGCGCGGTGCGCGGCGGGGCGTGCGCGAGGTGGACCCCGAGCAGGGCGGCGCCGAGCCAGAGCGAGAACACCACGTCGAGCAGGTAGACCGCGGAGTAGCCCCAGAGCGCGACCAGCAGGCCGCCGAGGGCGGGGCCGACGAGGGTGGAGAGCTCCATGGTGCTGGAGTTCCAGGTCACGGCGTTGCCGACGGCGCTCAGCGGCACGAGCTGCGGCACGATGGCGCCGCGGGCGGGGTTGCCCAGCACGCGGACGATGGCGTGGAGGAAGAGGATCAGGTAGATGATCGGCAGCGCCGGGTTGTCGAAGCGCAGCGAGGCCGGGTCGACCTGCTGCTCGAACACCAGGGCGACCCGGTGCAGGAGGGCGTTGGCGTCGCGGAGGACGGGCAGCGCCGGGATCGCGGCGTGGAAATGGCTGGTGGCGACCAGCGCGGCGGAGAGCAGCGCGGACACGACCATGGAGCGCATGATGATCAGGCGGCGGTCGACGCGGTCGGCCAGCGCCCCGGCGGGGAGGATGAGGGCGAGCAGCGGGAGCACGTTGAAGAACCCGACGAGGCCGAGGGCGGTCGCCGAGTTGGTCCACTGGTAGATCTGCCAGGCGGCGGCGACGCTCAGGGCCTGGCGGCCGACGTTGGACAGGAGGTTGCCCGCGAGGTAGCGCCGGTAGCCGGCGTGGCGCAGGGCGGAGTAGGGATCGCGGGGGGGCTCGCTCATCCGTTGGCCGGCTCGGCCGGGAAGGGGTGGGCGGTCTGCGCCTGCGAGACCGGGAGGAAGATGCGGAAAGTGGCGCCCTGGCCCGGCTCGCTGCGGACCCGCATCGCCCCGTGATGGGTGCGCACGATGCCCAGCACGGCGGCGAGGCCGAGGCCGCGGCCGGTGAACTTGGTGGTGAAGAACGGATCGAAGATGCGCCCGAGCACCTCCGGCGGCATGCCGCAGCCGGTGTCGCTCACCTCCATACACACGTAGCTGCCGGGGGACAGGTCGGAGCCGAGGCCGGCCTCGGCCGCGGCCGGGCCGGGATGCGTGATCACGGTCGTGGCCAGCCGGATCGTGCCCGTCCGCTCGCCCAGGGCTTCGGAGGCGTTGATGACCAGGTTCATGACCACCTGCCGCAGCTGGGTGGCGTCGGCCTCGATGCGGGGCAGCGCGGGGGCCAGGGCGAATTCCAACCGGGCGTGCTTGCCGATCGAGAGCTCGAGCAGGCGGGTGGTGTCGGTGATGACGTCGTTGAGGTTGAGGCGGACGATGGTGCAGGTGCCCTTGCCGGCGTAGGCCAGGAGCTGGCGGCAGAGTTCGGCGGCGCGGTTGGCGGAGGTCACGACCGCGTCGAGCCGCGCCTGGTTGGCGGAGGAGGCGTCGGTGTCCATGCGGGCGAGGGCGGCGTTGCCGAGGATGACGGTCAGGAGGTTGTTGAAGTCGTGGGCGATGCCGCCGGCGAGCACGCCCAGGCTCTCGAGCTTCTGGGTCTCCTGCATCTTGTTCTGCAGCCGGTCCGACTCGGCCTCGGCGAGCTTGCGGGCGGTGATGTCGGTGTGGGTGCCGGTGATCCGCCGCGGCTCGCCGGTCGCGGGGTCGCGGGCCACGACCTTGCCGCGGTCGAGGATCCATTTCCATTCGCCGGAGCGCGCGCGCATGCGGAACTCGAGGCTGAAGTGGTCCTTGCCCTGGCGGATCAGCTGCTCGTCGGCGAGCAGCCGCGGCAGGTCGTCGGGGTGGACGAGCGCGATGAAAGCGTCGCGCCCGGCGTCGATCTGCTCCGGCGCGTAGCCGAGCATCTCGGCCCAGCGCGGGCTGCGCAGGACCCGGTTGCCCGCGACGTCCCAGTCCCAGAACCCGTCCTGGCTGCCCTCGAACACGAGCTGCAGGCGCTCCTCGTTCTCGCGGAGGGCGCGCGCCTGGTGCACGACGCGGCGCAGGAGGTGCCGCTGCCAGAAGAGGACGCCGAGGGCCGCCGCGGCGAGCAGGACGAGCGGCGGCAGGTAGGGCTGGAGGTCGCGCCAGCGCAGGCGGCGCGTCTCGAGCGGTCCGACCCACTTTTCGTAGAGCTGGTCGTAGGTGCCGTTGCGGTGGACCGCGACGAGGCCCTCGTTCAGCGCGGCCAGCAGGCGGGTGGCGCCGGGTGGCACGCCGAAATGCTGGCGGTAGCTGAAATCGGGGATGGCGAGCTCGGCCGCGACCACCCGGGTGTAGTCGTGGGTGCGGATGAGCTGGGCCGTGACCAGGTGGGTGGCGAGCAGGACGTCGGCCGAGCCCTGGTCGACGGCCTGCAGGCAATCCGCCAGGGACGCGCAGAGGACGAGCTCGAGGTTCCAGTCCTTTTCCCGGACGTATTCATGGGCGCGCGAGTCGCGGGTGACGGCCAGCTTCCGTCCGGCCAGGTCGGCCAGCGAGCGGATCTCGGGGGCGTCGCGCCGGCGGAACAATCGCCCCTCCATGACCAGGGTCGTGGTGGAGAACAGGATGAACGCCTCGCGGTCGGGCGTGTCGGCCACGTTGCAGAGGATGTCCAGTTCGCCGGCGCGGAACGCGGCCATCAGGTCCGGCCAGCTGAGGATCCGATACTCGAGATCGAGCTGCTGGTCGGCCGCGACGGCGCGCAGGAGCTCGACGGTGAAGCCGGCGGGCTGGCCCTGGCGGTCGGCGAAGGTGCACGGGGCGCTGTTGGCCTCGACGCCGACCCGCAGCCTTGCGCGTGCGGGTTCGGCTGCCCGGGTGCTTACTCCCGGCAGTCCCAGGAAAAGGAGCGCGATCAGGAGCAGTTTGGCCACAGGCCGCTATCAGGCCGCGACCGCGGGGGAACGTCAACCTTGCAGGCGGGCGCCCGGCGCCCGCCCGGGAGGGGTTCAGGCGTGGCGGCCCTTGAAGGTCAGTTCGGCGATGCCGGACTTGTCGAGCTGGCCGAGGCCGAGCGCGACCATGCGGTCGAACTGCTCCTTGGTGGCCTTGGCGATGGGCAGGTTCAGGCCGGCCTCGACGCCCAGCTGGTAGGCGATGCCGGAATCCTTGGCCGCGTGCTCGGCGGAGAAGAAGCAGTCGTGGGCGCGGTTCTGCATGTCCTCGCCGTCGGTCTTCAGCACCTGCGAGTTGGCGCCGGTTTGGAGGAAGACCTCGCGGAGCATGTCGAGGTCGAGGCCGAGGGCCTGGCCGAGGCCCAGGCCTTCGGCGAGGGCGGCGGTGTTGCAGTTCATGACCATGTTGACGAGGGCCTTGACCTGCGCGGCCTGGCCGGTGGTGCCGATGTAGCGCAGCGAGCTGCTGAGTTTCTCGAGGACCGGCTTCACCTTGTCGAAGGCCGCGCGGTCGCCGCCGCACATGAGGTACAGGGTGCCGTTGCGGGCCTGCGGGATGCTGGAGGCCATGCAGCCCTCGAGCGAGACGGCGCCGGCGGCGCGGGCCCGGCGCTCGACCTCGACATGGACCTTGGGGGTGAGGGTGGCGCAGTTGACGAAGATCCGCCCCTTGGCGCCGGTCAGCAGCGAGTCGCCCTGTTCGGCAAACACGGCGAGCTGCGCGGCGTCGTTGGTCACCACGGTGAAGATGAGGTCGGCGGCGGCCGTCACCTCGGCGAGCTTCGTGCAGGCGCGGGCGCCAATCTCCCGGGCGAGCTCGGCGGCGCCGGCGGTGTTGGTGTCATAGACGGCGGTGACCTGATAGCCGCAGTCCTTGAGACGGCGGGCCATGTTGCCGCCCATGCGGCCGGTACCGACAAATGCGATTTTTTCAGACATGGGAATGAGGTTTGGGGGTTTAAGGGGGTCAGCGGGCGAAAAACGGGTTGTGCGCCTTCTCCTGCTTGATCGTGGTCAGCGGACCGTGTCCGCAGGCCAGGACGGTGTCCAGCGGGAGTTTGAGGATCTTCTGCCGGTTGTGGCGGAGCTGCGTGGTGAAGTGCGTCGGGCTGCCGCCCATCGAGCTGGCGAAGATCGAGTCGCCCACCACGGCCAGCGGCCAGGAGAGGCCGGTGACGAAGTAGGTGGTCATGCCGGGCGAGTGTCCCCAGGTGAAGAGGGTCTTGATCGCGAGCTCGCCGAGGTGGAAGTGGGCGTTTTCCTGGAAGGCCTGGGCGCCGGGGCGGTCGGAGGGTTCGAGCTCGCTGGCCCAGACCTCCGCGCCGGTGGCGGCGAGGCGGTCGAGGTCGGCGATGTGGTCGGGGTGGGTGTGGGTCAGGAAGATGTAGCGCAGGGTGAGCTTCTCGGCGGCGAGGGTGTCGAGCATCGACTGCGCGCTGGCGCCGGTGTCGAACGCCGCGGCCTGCCGGGTCTTGGCGTCCCACACCAGGTAGCTGTTCACCGTCATGTCCTCGAACGGGGTGTTGAACATGGCGAAGCCGCGCGGGAAGACGGGCTGCTCCGGGTACCATTCGCGCCGGGCCAGCGCCATGAGGGCGTTGGACCCGAGGGCGAGCGCCTGGGCGGCGGCGCGGATGACGTGGTCGCGCACCTCGCCGCCCTTGACGGCTTGGAGTTCGGCCGCGGTGACGCCGGCCCGCGCCGCGAGATCCGCGTCGCTGAGCTGCAGCCCCCGCTGGGTCTTGTTGATGACGTCGGTGAAGTTGTCCTCGAGTGGAATGCGCGGCATGTCCCTCCCTTCATTCAGGCAAAACGCGCGGACGGCAAGCCGGCTTTGCCCGGAAGGCGCGGCCGCGTGGGCGGCGGGGCCGGCTAGCGGGGCGGCTCGACGGTGATGCGGAGCCGCTCGAGCGTGACCCCGAGCTGGCGGTCGTACTCGGCGAGCGCCTTGGCGTAGTCGGAGAGCGCGCGGGACTCGCTGACCTCGAGGCTCGAGACGATCTCCTGCTGCTGGAGGACGAAGAAGGTGCTGCTCTGGCCGGCGCGCAGGCGCTTGACCTCGGCGTCGAGGATGGTCTGGGCGAGCGCGCGCGCCTCGCGGGCGGCCTGGATGCGCTGCTGGGTGGTCTCGATCTGGCCGGCGGCGTTGCCGACGCGGACGACGATGTCCTGCTCGATCCGCGCCAGCTCGGTCTCCGACTGGCGCTGCTGCAGGCGGGCGGCGCGGTAGCGGCCGCGCTCGGTGGTGAGCGAGAGCGGCACCGAGACGACGACGCCCCAGCTGTACGACTTGTATTCCTGGTCCTGGACCTGGTGCCGGCTCACCGCGCGCTCGGCATCGTAGCCGTTGTAGCCGTAGCTGCCGACCAGGTCGACGCGGGGCAGCAGCTGGTTGCGCTGGAGGCGCGCGTTGATGCCGTCGCGCTGCAGCGCGAGCCGGGCCTGCGCGTAGTCCGGACGCTGGGCGAGGGCGGTGCGGAAGTCGGCGGCGGCGTCGACGACCACGATAGGCGGCGTCGGCGGCGGCACGATGACGAGGCGGCGCTGGAGCAGGGCGGGGGAGCGCTCGTCGGTGATGAGCTGCTTGAGCGCGTTCTCGGCGACGCCGACCGCGCGCTGGGCGAGGAGGATGGCCTCCTCGCGGTTGGCGACCCGGGAGCGGGCAGAGTTGACGTCGAACTCGGACATGCTGCCCACGCGGAAGCGTTTCTCGTTCTCGGCGAGCAGGCTCGCGGCCAGCTCGCGGGAGCGGATGGCACTGCGGAGGTTGGCGTAGGCGAGGTTCAGGTCGTGGTAGGCGAAGGTGACGGCGGTGATCAGGTCGATCGCGGCGGCCCGGTACTGCCAGGCGCTGATGCCGCGGTTGGCCATGGCGATGCGGATCGAGGCGAGCGTGGGGCCGAAGCCGAAGTTGCGGAGCAGCGGCAGGCTGCCGGAGGCGCCGGCGAAGGACTCGTAGTTGTCGGCGTAGGCGTTGAACGTGCCGCGGGCGTTGGTCGTGCTGGCCCCGAGGCGGTAGGTCATGCCCCACGGCAGCAGGCCGCCGACACTGACGTCGTAGGTGTCGACCTGGTCGACCGTGGTGTTGCGCTGGCCGGCGGGAGTGAAGGAGAGCAGGGGATTGCGGTCCTGGCTGAAGGTGTAGCTGCCGTTCAGCGCGGGGTCGAACTTGCCCAGGGCCTCGGTCACGCGGGCGGCCGCGATGGCGGCGTCGAAGCCCTGCACCTGGATCGAAAAATTCTTGGCCAACGCCCGCCGGATCGCGTCGTCGAGCGTGATCTCGTCCGCTCCGGCCTCCCCAGCCGCGGGTTCCGCCAGTCCGGCAATTGCGGCGACGGCAAAGATGAACAAGGCGCTGATACGCCGGTGGGTGGGCATCGGGGTTTGGGTTGCGCCCCCGCTTTGCAACCCTCGTGCCAGCAATCGCCTTAAATCTAAAGCGCTGCGGTTTAAAAGGATGGGTGTGCTTCCGCATCCACCGCCGGAAAGGAGCGAATCACGGGCGGGATTCTGAAATCCCACTAATGGGACGGCTGGCGGCGGCGATAAGCCAAGGAATAAAAAATGACCCCTATGGACTGGCTGGAGTGGCGGATTTCTCAACTGCGCTGACGCCTTTATCTGGCGGTAGGTGCGATTCTTGTCCTTGGCTTGTCGGCGGTATTTCAGGGGCTGACTTTGTTTCAATTTCGGCGTGAACTGAATGAACATCAGGCGCGGCTGGAATGGTCTTCGAAGTGGATTGATTACTGGCGGGAATTGCCGCCGGGTACCTCCACGCACAATAAGAAATAACAAGCGCAACCACCGCGACAATGCAGCTGATTATGCTTAGCCAGAATCCAAACTTCTTGTGCTCGGGCTTCGTCGCAACCCGCTCAATAGAGTCAACGCGAGTCATTAGTGACGCATGGCGTGTTTCTTCCGCCGATTCTGACCGCATCCTATCTTCGCGATCCATTTCATCCAGTCGCAAGTGAGCGGCGGTCTTCTCATCTTCTTGTCTTTGAGGATCTAGAGTTATTTCCAGAAGCCGTCCACGCGGCAGTTCGCGATGTTGCCTCTTGAATTGCTCGAAACGGCATTCCCGCGCCCGCAAAAGCCAATTTTTAATTATGGCCACGGCTCAGGAAACTAGCAGGGCCAGATCACTGAGCCAAGTATGTTATCACCCTTGCGGCGGGGGACGGAGGGAAGCGCGCGTTGGCTCCGGGTCGGACTCGAAGGCGAAGGCGGCGGGTCCGCAGGTCGGAAAGCCGGAGGCCGGGCTCGCGGCCTTCGTTCAGGTGGCCGGGGGCGGGTCCCGGTCGAGGGCGGCGGCGATCGCGGCGGCGAGTTCCGTGGGGGTGAAGGGTTTGGACAGGATCTGCCGGGCGCCGGCCCAGCGGGCGATGCCGAGGTAATCGGTGGCGGTGACGCGGCTGCCGCCCGACATCGCGATGATGCGGAGCTCGGGGAAGCGCTGGCGCAGCTCGACGATGGTTTCGATGCCCTCCTTGTTCGGCATGACGAGGTCGGTGATGACGAGGTCGGCGGGACGCCGGAGTTGGAGCGCGATGCCTTCGTTGCCGTCGCGCGCCTCGCCGACCTCGTAGCCGAGGTGTTCGAGGGTCAGGCGCAGCATGGGCCGGAGCACTTCGTCATCGTCGATGATGAGGATGTAAGGCATGATCAGGAAGCCCGAGCGGGATGCAGGATACGGTGGAGGCAGCTGCCAAGCGAGTGGTAAGTGTGGGGCTTGAGCAGAAGCTCGCTGAGGCCGAGCTCGCGGGTGCGCTCGGTGGAGACGGCGCCCGGGTACCCCGTGACGAGGACGATGGGCAGGTCCGGCCGGATGGCGCGCAGTTCGCGGGCGAGATCGACGCCCGTCATTTCGGGCATGGTGAGGTCGGTGACGACCAGGGCGAAGTCGCCGGGCGCGCGCCGCACGGCCGCGAGGGCGGCGCTGGGGCTGGCGACGGCGGTCGCGCGGTAGCCGAGTTCGGCCAGCTGGGAGCGGGCGAGCTGGAGGAGCGGCAGCTCGTCGTCGACGTAGAGGATGTGCTCGCCGGCGCCCCGCGGCGTGTCGCCCACGGCGGGGTCCGGGGCGGCGGAGCCCGCCTGCACCGGGAAGTAAATCTCGACGGTGGTGCCGGTGTCGGGAGCGCTCTGGACCTGGATGGCGCCGTCGTGGCCCTGCACGATGCCCAGCACGGCGGAGAGCCCGAGGCCGGTGCCCTCGCCCGGCGCCTTGGTGGTGAAGAACGGCTCGAAGATCCGCTCGAGGGTCGCGTGGTCCATGCCGTGGCCGGTGTCGCGCACGCTCAGGCACACGTAGTCGCCCGCGCGGAGATTGGCGACGGCGGCGGCCCGGGCCGCGTCGACCTGGCGGCGCTCGATCCGGACCTCGAGGCGGCCGGGCCCGTGGCGCATGGCATGCCAGGAGTTGGTGCCGAGATTCATGACGACCTGGTGGATCTGGGTCGGGTCGGCGAGGATGGCGGGCAGGTCGGCGTCGTGGCTCTGCACGAGTTCGATCGACGACGGCAGCGATGCGCGCAGGAGCTTCAGCGGCTCGTCGACGACGTGGCGCAGCTGCACCAGGATCCGCTGCTGCTCCTGGCGGCGGCTGAACGCGAGGATCTGGCGGACGAGGGCGGCGGCCCGGTGGGCGCCCTGGAGGAGGGCGGTGAGGTGGTCCGCGGTCTGGCGGTCACCCTTGACCCGCAGGCGGGCCAGCTCGGCGTAGCCGATGATGCCCCCGAGGATGTTGTTGAAGTCGTGGGCGATGCCGCCCGCCAGCGTGCCGAGGGCCTCCATCTTCTGCGCCTGGCGGAGCTGGCTCTCGAGCTCGCGATGCCGGGTGATGTCCTCGGCGGTGCCCACGATCCGGTACACGCGGCCCGCCGCGTCCGCGATGGGGTAGGCGCGGTCGTGGATCCAGCGGATCGCGCCGTCGGGCCGCACGATGCGGTAGACCTCGTCGTATTCGCCGCGCGCCTGCTTCTCGGTGGCGGCGAGGATGACCGCGTCGCGGTCCTCGGGATGGATCGCGTCGATCCAGGTGCGGGGTTCGGCGTAGAGGCTGGCGCAGGTCCGGCCCCAGATCCGCTCGTAGGCGGGGCTGATGTAGAGCATCGCCTGCTTGGCGAGGTCGGTGACCCAGAAGACCTCGTTAATGTTCTCGGCGAGCTGCCGGAAGCGCTCCTCGCTCTCGCGGAGCTTGCGGCCCGCCCGCTGCTCGTCCTCCAGCACGCCGAGCAGGGCGCGGCGCGCCTGCTCGGCGTGGGCCAGCAGGGTGGCGGAGGTGCGTTCGTTGGCGGCGAGCTGGCGGGCCTGGCGGCGCAGCTCCAGCTGGGCCACGGCCCGGCGGCCCAGGGCCCGGAGGGCGTCGCGCTGTCCGGGCGAGAGGGAGCGCGGCGCGGTGTCCATCACGCAGACTGTGCCGAGCGCGCAGCCCTCGGGGGTGACGAGCGGGACGCCGGCGTAGAACCGGAAGCCCGGATCGGCCACGAGCGGGTTGTCGGCGAAGCGCGGGTCGAGGGTGGTGTCGGGCACCTCGAGCAGGCCGGTGGCGTCGAGGAGGGTGTGGGCGCAGAGGGCGATGTCGCGGGGCGTTTGCGGGGCGGTGAAGCCGATGCGCGCCTTGAACCACTGGCGGTCCTCGTCGATCAGGGAGACCAGGGCGACGGGCGTCTGGCAGACGTGCGCCGCGAGGAGGGCGAGGTCGTCGAAGGCCGCCTCGGCCGGCGTGTCGAGGATCGCGTGGCTCCGCAGGGCGGCGAGCCGGGCGGCCTCGTTGGCGGGCAGGGGCGCCTTCATGCGGGACGGGGCGGGTTCACGGCGCGGGCGGCGCGGCGTAGCGCGGCGGCTCGCCCAGGCGGGCGAGGAGTTCGTTGACCTCGGTCTTCAGGGAGGTGATGCGCTCCTCGCGGTTGAGCATGACGTCCTGCCAGCGCTGCAGCTCGTCGAGCTGGCCGCGGATCCGCTCCTCGGCCCGCTTGCGCGCGGTGATGTCGAGCGAGAGGATGAAGAGGCCGTCGGGCACGGGCTGGATGACGAGTTGGAACCAGGCGGCGCTGCCGTCGGCGTAGGGGAACTCGTTTTCGATCTGGCGGGCCTGCCCGTCCTCGAGGCAGCGGCGCAGCGTGGCGAACATGGCGGTGCCGTCGATGCCGGGGTAGCACTCCATCATCGTGCGCCCGATCAGTTCGGCCGCGGGCCGCTGGCCGTGGCGGGTGGCGGCCTGGTTGACGTACAGGTAGCGCCAGTCGCGGCCGATGATCTGGCAGCCCTCCATGAGGTTGTCGATGGTGCGGCGGAACCGCTCCTCGCTGAGTTGCAGGGCGGCGAGCGCCTGCTGTCGCTCCCGGCGCAGCCGGCGCTGCGCCAGCGCCTGGCGGGCGCACTGGGGCAGCCGGGCCAGCCGGTCCTTCAGCAGGTAGTCCGTGGCGCCGTCCTTCATGGCCGCCACGGCGGTTTCCTCGCCGATGGTGCCCGAGACGATGATGAAGGGGATGTCCAGCCCGAGCTCCTGCAGCACCTCGAGCGCGCGCCGCGCGCTGAACTGCGGCATGCGGAAATCGGCGAGCACGAGGTCGAGGTCCGGCCCGAGGTGCGCCCGGTAGTCCGGTTCCGTGTCGACGCGGCGCCACTCCGGCGCGAAGCCCCCGCCGCGCAGCGCGCGCACCATCAGCTCGGCGTCCGCGGCGTGGTCCTCGGCGATCAGCAGCTTCAGCGGGTCAGGCATGGGCGGCGGGAGGGAGCGTGAAGTGGAAGGTGGCGCCCCGGTCGACGGCGGCCTCCGCCCAGACGCGGCCGCCGTGGCGCTGGACGATGCGCTGCACGATGGCCAGGCCCACGCCGGTGCCCTCGAACTCCTCGAGACGGTGGAGGCGCTGGAAGACGCCGAAGAGCCGCGCCGCGTAGCGCGGGTCGAAGCCCGTGCCGTTGTCGCGGACGTGGTAGACGATCTCCGCCCCCTCGCGGCGGCCGCCGACCTCGATGACGGCGACCGGACGGAGGCGGGTGTACTTGTGGGCGTTGCCGAGGAGGTTGACCCAGACCTGGCGGAGGAGGGCGGGATCGCCCTCGACGGGCGGCAGGGGGTCCACCCGGTGCTCGAAGGTCCGGCCCCGGCGCTGGGGCTCGAGCTCCTCCAGGGCGGAGCGGACGAGGCGGGCCATGTCGACCGGCTGCTTCTTGAGCGGCTGGCGGCTGAAGCGCGAGAAGGTCAGCAGGTCGTCGATCAGCGCGCCCATGCGCTGCGCGCCGGCCCGGACGGTGAGCAGCTGGTGCCGGCCCTCCGCGGGCAGCTGGCCGCCGAAATCCTCAAGCAGCGCCTGGGAGAAGCCGTCGATCGCCCGCAGCGGCGCGCGCAGGTCGTGGGAGACCGAGTAGGAGAAGGCCTCGAGCTCGCGGTTGGCGGCCTCGAGCTGGCCCGTGCGCTGGGCCACGCGGCGCTCGAGCTCGGCGTTGAGGCGGCGGATCTCCTCCCCGGCCTGCTTGCGCTCGGTGACGTCGATGCACGAGCCGATGTAGCCCGAGAACTCCTGCGCGGGGCCGAGCCGCGGCACGCCGGTGTCGGAGACCCAGCGCCAGGCGCCGTCGTGCCGCCGCAGGCGGTATTCCATGGTGAAAGGCCGGCGCGCCGCGAAGGCGGCCTGGTAGGTGGCGAGGCAGCCGGCCCGGTCGTCGGCATGCACGTTCTCGATCCAGCCCTCGCCGATCTCCTGCTCCAGCGGGCGGCCGACGAAGTCGAGCCAGGGGCGGTTGAACCAGGTGCAGCGCTGGTCGGTGCCGCTGACCCAGATGAGGACCGGCGCGGTGTCGGCCATCGTCCGGAAGCGGCTCTCGCTCTCGCGGAGCGTCTCCTCGGCGCGCTTGCGCTCCGTGATGTCGGCGCGGATCGCGACGTACTGCCGCGGCCGGCCGGCGTCGTCGAGAAACGGCACGATGGTGGTGTCGACCCAGTAGCACGAGCCGTCCTTGGCGCGGTTCCGGATCTCGCCCTTCCACACTCGGCCGCGGGCGATGGTCGTCCACAGCTGCCGGAAGAACTCCGGCGGATGGTGGCCGGAATTGATCAGCCGGTGGTCCTGCCCAAGGAGCTCGTCGCGGCGGTACTGCGAGATTGCGCAGAACTTGTCGTTGACGTAGGTGATGCGCCCCTGCGGGTCGGTGATGGCCACGATGGCGTGCTCGTCGAGCGCGGCGCGGAGGTCGTTGATCTCCTTGAGGGAGGACTCCAGTTGGCGGTCGGACGGCATGGCCGGTGGCGGACGCGACGGGACGGCGGCGCGGGAGGCGGGCGGAGGGGATCGGGGGAAGGAGGGGCCCGGGGAAGGGCGGGTCAGGCGGACTTCGGCTCGGCGACGGGGCGCAGCAGGGCCCAGCTGAAATTGAGCTGGGGCGTGATCCGCGCGAAACCCTCGAAAGCCACGGGTTTCACGAGGTAGAGCTCGGCGCCCAGCCGGCTGCACTCGGCGAAGTCGGCCTCGCGCTGCGAGGCGGTGAGGATGACGACGGGCAGGTCGCGCGTGCCGGGATCGGCCTTCAGCTGCCGGAGCACCTCGAGGCCCGGGACCTTGGGCAGCTGGAGGTCGAGCAGCACAAGCTGGGGCGGGATGGGCCGGCGGCCGTCGCGGCCGACCTGGAAGAGGTAGTCGAGCGCCTCGGCGCCGTCGCGCAGGACCCGCACCGGGTTGGAGAGGCGGGCGCGGCGGAACGCGCGGAGCGTCATTTCCTCGTCGGCGGAATCATCCTCGATCAGCAGCACCTCGGCCAGGGCGCCGGCGGGGGCGGGGGCGCCGGCCGGCTGACGCGAATGCGCCAGCAGCGCGTCGACGGTGAGCTGGAGCGCGCTCGCCAGGTTGGCGGCGCTGCGCAGCGTGATGTTCCGGGCGCCGCGCTCGATGTCCGCGATGTAGGTGCGGTGCATGTCGGCGCGCCAGGCCAGCTCCTCCTGCGTGAGGCCAAGCTGGCGGCGGAACGTGCGGATCGAGGCGCCCAGCTGGGCCTGCAGGGCCAGCTCGTGTTTCGGAACTTTCTGTTGTTTTGCCACTTGCGCGCCAATGATAACATTCCGCTCAATAGACTATGAGAGACATTCGCAGGCCGGCGGGGAGTCGGGCGAGCCGGGGCGGAGGAGGACGAAATAAAGTGGACGCGAAGGGTTCACGGTTCTGGGTTGACTGCCAGCGACCTTTGGCCCGGCGCCGATCATCGGCACCCGCGAACCCGAGACAAGGATTATTCTGTTCCCGCGGCGCGGCGCGCCGGTTCATTTTATCCAGAGGCGCGCGGCGGCGTAGACGAGGAGCACGGCGAAGCTGCGTTTGGCGTAGAGGGCGGGAATCTTCTGGATGAGCAGCGCGCCGACGACGGCGCCGACCGCGCCGGCGAGGGCGCAGGCCCAGAAGATGGACCAGTTGATCTTGCCGAGGGAGAAGTTGGTCGCGCTGCCCGCGAGGGAGATGGGCAGGATGAGGGCGAGCGAGGTGCCGACGGCGACATGGTAATCGATCTTGAAGAGCAGCACCAGCACCGGGACCATGATGATGCCGCCGCCGATGCCGAAGCAGCCGCTGGCGAAGCCGGCCACCAGGCCGAGGAGCGCGAAGCCGAAGAGGGGATTCATGCCCGACGGGATAGGCGGTTCCGGCGGCCGGGGCAAGGCCGGCCGCAGTCAGGGGACGAGCATCCCGTCGGCGAGCCGGATGACGCGGGTGCCGCAGGCGGCGTTTTCCGCCGAGTGCGTGACCTGCACGATGGTCGTGCCGGCGCGGTTCAGCTGGCGGAAGAGCGCCATGATCTCCCGGCCCTGGTCGGAATGCAGGTTGCCGGTGGGTTCGTCGGCGAGGAGCAGCGAGGGCCGCGCGATGAGCGCGCGCGCGACGCCGACGAGTTGCTGCTGGCCGCCGGAAAGCTGGCTGGGATAGAGGTCCTTCTTGCCGACGATGCCGAAGCGATCGAGCGCGTCGCAGACCACGGCCTCGCGTTCCTTGCGCGGCATTTCGCGGTAGGAGAGCGGGATCTCGAGGTTCTCATAGACGGTGAGGTCGTCGAGCAGGTGGTAACTCTGGAAAACGAATCCGATGTGCCGCTTCTGCAGCGCGAGTCGCCCGGCCTGGTCGAGGCGGTGCACCGCCTCGCCGCGCAGGGTGTATTCGCCGCTCCAGGCGCCGTCATGCAGGCCGAGGATGTGCAGGAGGGTCGACTTGCCGGAGCCGGAGTTGCCCATGATCGAGACGAACTCGCCCTCCTGGACGGTGAGGCTGATCTGGCGGAGGGCGTAGAAGACGCCGCCTCGCAGCGGGTAGACTTTCTCGACGTGGCGGAGCGTGATCATGGCGGCGGGAATGTGCGGGTGACGCTAGCGCGGGGCGGCGGGCGGCGCAAGGCGGGTGCTCAGGCGGGGGTGGGGCCGGTGATGCGGCCGTCGGCGAGCGTCCAGCGGCAGACCGGCGGCGTGCGGCCCTGCTTCATGAGCTTGAACATTTCCGGGGCGTCGCGCTTCTGGAGCGTGAGCTCGGCCACGCCGCCGGCGTCGCAGCCGAACACGCGGGCGAATCCCTTGTAGAGCCGCGGTTCGCCGATGACGCGGCTGGCGCCCTCGGGCAGCGCGGCGGGCCGGCGGTCCAGCGCGAGGAAGGAGTAGGGCAGGGCGCGCAGGTCGATGCCGGCGCGCTGGGCGAAGCGCACCCAGCCCGCCTCGGCCTGGATGCCGGCGGGGCACGGGGCGAAGAAGTGGCACCAGTGGCGCTCGTTCCCGGGCGTGAGCATGCCGCAGGGGGCGCGGTGGGTGCAGGGCGCGACCACGTGCAGCCCGCCGGCCGCCAGCGTCTCGCGCCAGCGGCCGAGGGCCCGGCTCACGGCGTGCGTCCCGGGCTCGACCCAGAGGACGGCGGCGGCGCGCGCCGCGAGGCGCCCGAGCGCCGCGCGGGCGTCGTCGTCGAGCTCGTTCAGCACGTGGCTGACGACCAGGAGGCCGATCGGCGCTTCGCCGGCCAGCTCGGCCGGGCCGGCGCGGGCGGCGTCCAGTTCCGGAAACGCCCGGCGGGCGCAGTGCAGCGCGAACTCCTCGGCCAATCCGGAGTGGTCGTGCACGCGGAGCCGGCGGAACGCGCCGGGGCCGAAGGCGGCGAGCACCCGCTGGCCCGCGACGCCGCTGCCGCAGCCCCAGTCGAGCACGTCGCCTCCGGGTGCGGGCGCCCAGCCGCGCCGCCGCAGCTCGGACAGGACGGCGTCCCATTTCCAGCCGATGCGCTCGCCGAAGGTGGCGTGGTAGCACTCCAGGTCGGTGACCGTGTGCCAGTAGGGCCCGGCGGCGGCGCGGCCGGAGAGGAAGTGGGCGCGGAGGCGGTCGAGCGCCTCCCAGTCGAGTTGTTCCCAATCCATGGGGCGGTTCAGGCGAGCGGGAAGGTGAGGTGGCGGGCGAGCGTGTGGGTGCGGATGCCGTAGGCGGACGCGAGCGCGCGGACGTCCTGCGCGGCGGCCTCCGTCCGCGCGGGGCCGCTCCGGCGGCGGGCGGTGATCATCAGGTTCTTCGCCGTGTGCTCGGTGGAGATGAACTCGAAGACCTTGGTGTCATAGCCGGCCCACTCGAGCAGGAGCGCGCGGAGGGCGTCGGTGACGAACTCGGCGTGGCGTTCCTGGAAGATCCCGTGCCGGAGGGCGGCCCCGAGTCCGGGCGGCGCCTGCAGGCCGGCGCGGAGCTCGTGCTGGCAGCACGGCGCCACGAGGAGGAGCGCGGCCCCGGCCTGCACGCCCCGGGCCAGCGCGTCGTCGGTGGCGGTGTCGCACGCGTGCAGCGCGACGAGCACGTCGAGGGCCGGCAGGGAGGCGGAGGCGATCGTGCCCTCGGCGAACGTCAGCTGGTCGCGCCCGGTCTCCGCGGCCGCCTGCTGGCACTGCGCCACGAGGTCGGGGCGGGCCTCGATGCCGCGCACCCGGGCGGGCCGGCCGGCGACATGCCGGAAGTAGTCGTGGGCGGCGAACGTCAGGTAGCCCTTGCCGCAGCCCATGTCGGCGACCTCGACCGGCCGGTGCGTGGGCAGCGCGTCCGCCGCCCCGGCTCCGGCGGAAACCAGGTGGTGGAGGATTTCGACGAAACGGTGAATCTGGCGGTGCTTGTCGGCCAGGCCCTCGCGCACGGCGCCCGACGGGGTGGTGACGCCGAGGCGCTGCAGCCAGTCCTGGCTGGCGGCGGGCAGCAGCCGGCGTTTGGCGCGGTCGTGCGCGGTGTCGGGCGGGGCGCCGGTGCCGGGGCCCCGGGTCAGGCGGGGGGCGCCGCGGCGGTTGTACTCGAGCTGGAGCACGAATTCCGGGGTGAACAGGTGTCCGCTGTGGAACTCGGCGCCCACGAGCGGGGCCAGCCGGCGCAGGCCCTCGGCCAGCGGAAGATTCTTGGTCACGTCGCGCCGCTCGTGCCGCCACACGAACGTCAGCTGGTCGGCGCCGCGGAGCCGCACGGGCCGGACGAGCAACTGGCGCAGGGTGGGGTCGACGCCGCGCGGCTTGCCGAGGGTCAGCTTGACGAGGCGGCCCTCGCGGGCGGCGGCGGCGACGGCGGCGAGGAAGGCTTCGGGCGGGGGCAGCGGATCAGGGGACACGGGTGGGCGGGAGGTGGTAGTCGACGGCGGTGCGCCGCCACCACGCGCCGGTGCGGCGGAGCTCGGCGGGGGTGGTGAACGCGTAGTCGTAGACGATCGCGCGCAGGTAGGCGGGCGGTTGGTCGGGGAAGGGGTTGGCGGCGAGGAGGCGCAGGATGGGTGGCGAATTGCGGGCGAGGCCGCGGAAAAGCGCGGCCATCCACGGTTCCTGCCGGGGATGGCCGAGGGCGGCAAACCACATCTGCCAGTCGAGACGCGGCTGGTGCGGCGCCACCCAGCCGGGGGCGCGCCGCAGATCCCCGGCCTTCCAGCGGAACTCGTAGGGGATCCAGGTGCGCCCGTCCCGGCTGCCTTCGATCACGATCTCGGGTCGGCGGGTGGTCATCACCGCGAACAGCCCGTAGCGGTTGACGCTGCGCGTCAGCGCGACCGCGCGGTAGGCCGACGCGTACCAGCCGGGCCAATCGACTTCCCGGAGGAGCCCGGGCAGGGTGATCACCAGCGAGGCGGCGAGCAGCAGGGCGGCGGCGGCGCGCCGGGCCGGTCCCGCCGGCCGGCGCTCGCCGGCGCTTTCCGCCTGCGGGCGGGGCGCCACGCCGAACCCGCGCGCCCACCAGGCGTCGTCGAGGAGGGGCAGGCACAGGGCGATGGTCAGCAGGTTGAAGAAGGTGTAGTTGCCGGTCGCCGCGATGACCAGCTGGAGTCCGGCCAGCGCCAGCGCGCCGAGCCGGCGGAGCCGGCGCGGGCCGAACAGCAGGAACGGGGCGGTGAACTCGACCAGGAACATCGCCGCGCAGCTGGCGCGCTGCACGCCGGCCGGCAGCTGGTGCATCCACCAGCCGAGCCAGGTCGGCAGCGGCTGGGTCTGGTAGTGGTGGGTCAGGGCGGTCAGGTCGCGCCAGGTCGGGTCGCCGCTGGCCAGCTTGACGTACGCCGACATGAACATGAGCCGGAAAAGCAGCCAGCCGAGCAGCCAGCGCGCGATCCGCGGAGGCTCGAAGCGGGCCGGGGCGCGCCAGCGCCAGGGAACCAGGAGCACCGTGAGCAGGCCGGTTTCCAGGAGCAGCAGGTCCCATTGGAAACCGAGGAATTCCTGGCCGGCGACGACGAGCGAAAGGTAAGCGGCCCACAGCAGCAGCAGGCAGAGCGGGGGTGCGAGGCGGGCGAAGAGCGCGCCGGACAGCAGGAGGCCGCCGCCGCAGAGGACGTGCAGGAACGCGCCGCCGCCGAAGATCCAGCTGAGCGTGGGGAGTTCCCACCAGCGGGCCGCGCCCAGCTGTCGGGCCTCCGCGTCCAGAAACGGCTGCGCCGGCAGCAGGCCCTCGGGGCCGATCAGGCCGGGCAGCTGCCACCAGAGCGAGGCGAAGGCGAGGGCGTAGATGACCGCCAGCGCCCGGATGAAGAGCGCGGGGCCGAACGAGTAGGACAGCGGGGCCAGGCTGGGGCCGCAGACGGCGCGGGTGAGCGCGTAGAGCCGGCCGCGGCGGCGGGCCACCAGGCGGTAGGCCGCCTCGAGCAGCCACGCTCCCCCGGGCACCCGGGCGTAGATCCGGCCCAGCAGCCCGGGCCGGCCGGTGCCGTGGGCCCGGGCGTGGAGGAGCGCGGCGGCACCGGCGAAGACGCGGCCGTCGGGGGTGACGAACTGCACCGCCTCGTCAAAGGCGGCCGCGGGGATCTCGGGAAAGCGCCCGGCCTGCGACCGGGCCGGGGCGAAATCGACGCGGGCGCCGTACTCCTCCCGCCAGCGGTCGGCCCAGAGCCGGCAGAAGCGGCAGTCGCCGTCCCACAGCAGCAGCGGCCGGCCGGTGGGCGGCGAGGCGACGCGAAGGGGGGAGGCGGGCATGGCCGAGTGTGGCCCGGGTGGCGGGCCGCCGGCAAGTCTGCTCGCGCCGGCGCGGGTCGGCCGCGGTCAGCGGGCGAGGGCGCGCAGCGATTCGGCGGCCGGCGCGAAGCCCGGATCGAGCTGCCGCGCCGCCTCGTAGGCGGCGCGGGCACCGGCGGCGTCGCCCTGGCGCTCGAGGATGGCCCCGAGCCGCCACTGAGCTTGGGCATGGCCCGGCTGGCCTTCGGGCGTCGGCTGCGCGAGGCAGGCGCGCAAGGCGGCGAGGCCGCGGTCCGCCTGCTGGCCCGAGACGGCCGCGAGACGGCCCAGCTGGAAAAGGGCCGCATAGTCGCCGGGACGGATCCGCAGCGCGGCCTCGTATTCGGCAAAAGCCAGGTCGAACCGCTGGCTGGCGGCGTGGGCCGACGCGGCGGCCAGCGCGCCCCGGTAGGAATCGAGTTCCTTGATCGCGGCGGCCTGCGCGAGCGCCTTCTCGGGGCTGCCGCCGGCGAGGGCGGGGGCCTGCAGGTAAAAACCCATGAGGCTGAAGCGGGCGTCGACGTTGGCGGGATCGAGCGCCACGGCGCGTTCGTAGGCGGCGAGGCATTTCGCGGCCCAGCCCAGCTTCGCGAAGAGCCCGGCCTTCTGCGCGGCGCGGCCGTAGGCGTCGCCGAGCCGGTGCTGCATCCGGCTGTTGGTCGGCGCCAGGGCCACGGCCCTTTCCAGGTGCCGCCGCGCCTCCTCGTGGTCGTCGCGCTGCAGCGCCAGGCGGCCGAGGTAGAAATGGACGTCGGCATTGGCGGGATCGGCCGCGGCGAGGGCGGCGAAGGCCGCCTGGGCCTCGACCGGCTTGCGCTGCGCGTAGAGTTCCACGGCGGCGGCGTAGGCCGCGGGGTCGGCGGCGAACGCGGCCGGGACGAGGCAGGCAAGGGCGGCGGCGAGGCGGAGGGCGGACATGCGCGGACGGAGAATGCAGAACGTGGGCGGCGGGCGGGGTTCCGTCAATTCGCGCGGCCGGGGTGATGTAAAAGTTCGCGCCCGGCCCGACATTTGAGTTTACGCGCGCCGATCGGGACTGTATCGGCGCTGGCCGTGAAGTCCGTCTATTCCGACGTCGCCTACAGCTACATCCGGAAAAGGATACTCAACGGCGAGTTTCCTCCCGGCCAGGGGTTGCCGACGGAGGTGCTGGCGAAGCAGATCGGCGTGAGCCGCGCCCCTGTGCGCGACGCGCTCCGCCTGCTCGAGGCGGACGGGCTGGTGCGGATCCGCGCGCGGCAGGGCGCCAGCGTGAAGGAGATGACCGCGAAGGAATTCCGGGAGGTTTGCGACCTGCGGCTGGCGCTGGAATGTTACGCGGCCGGGCTCGCGGCGCAGAACCGGACGGCGGCGGACCTGCGGGACATCCGCGCGCCGCTGGACGCGATGGCCAAGCTCACCGAGGAGACCATCGCCGCGGACAAGGACGTGAAGTGGAGCAACGAGCTGGCGCGCGACGATGTCCGCTTCCACCTCGCCATCATCGCCGCCGCCCACAGCGAGCTGATGCAGCGCGAGATCCTGCGGCTGCACCTGGTGAACCGCGTGGTCGCGCTGCCTTCGGGCGAGGGGCAGCCGACCCCGAGCAAGGTGGAGCGCAACCGCCGCATGCGGTTTGTCCTGTCGGTCCACGAATCCATCTACCAAGCCATCGCGCGGGGCGACGCCCCCGCGGCCCGGATGGCGATGGAAGGTCACCTGCGGGAGCTGATGGAAAGCAGCCTGCGTGCGCTGAGCCGTCAGGAGAGCGGCCGGATCGTCGACGACCTGACGATGACGTAACGGGCGCCCAACGGCGTCCGGCAGGGGAGGGGGACGGGGCTTCCGCGAGAACGGGCGTACCCAGCGATTTCAAGAATGCGT